>JBBIPV010000004.1:0-286395 GCA_037442635.1 Terriglobales bacterium
TGGGCAACGCGCGCAAGATCAAATTCCTGAGCGGCGAGAAGCAGCTTTGGCAGCCTCTGAAGTATGAGAATGACCTTTACCACTGTGGCCCCCGCGAGCGCTGCATCCCCAGCCCGGCCGAGGAGAAGCTCTCTATCGCCGAGGCCTACGCGTTCGGAGCGGCCACCTCGCGCAACATCGAGGGCCGATTCCTCTCCGCGCTGATCAACGGCGAGCCGGAGGCTCTGAAGGCCTGGACGGCTATCGCTCAATACAACCATTTTCTGGTCGAGCATCAGGAGCTGTATCATCAGGCGGAGCCGGCAGCGCGGATCGCCTTGATCTTTGCGGACCCGCACAACCCTCTGGCCAACGAATTCCTCAAGCAGAGCGTCTTCTTCGAGACCAAGGTGCTCGCGCACCTGGACAAGGGAGTCCCCCTGGACCGGTTCAAGGTGCTGGTGATGCCGGCTGACCTGCCCAAGCTCAGCGCCGGGCAAAAGGCCCGGTTGAACGCGTTCACCGCCGGTGGGGGTGTGATCATCAGGCCCGGAAAGTCCATGTCGGGAATCGTGGCGCGCGCCGAAGCCGCGGCTGAAGGGCCTCGCCTCAGCTTGGAGCCGCGCCGTTACGTGCTAGGCCAGTTAACTCGCAAACCCGACGGTCGGACTTTCATTCTCCACTTGCTCAACTACGATCATCTAGCCCCGGCAGAGAACGTAAAAGTCCGGCTGAGTCTGAGCGGATTGGACCTGAGCCGCTGGGAGGTGAGAGTCCTTTCGCCGGACGCGGCCCAGCCTCAGTTCGCTGACCTCTCTCTGCACGGTAACGTCTGCGAGTTTACCCTGAGGCGGATCCAGCACTATACCGTGGTGACTCTCTCGGCAAGGCCAGCGCCATAGGCTGCCGAACGTGGATCTGACGATCTTCGAGCTGCATCAGAGGTGCTAAGGACGGAGGCAAGGCCGGTGTTGACGGTAGGAACGTTAATAGGTCTAAGGAGGATGGAGTATGACAATCCCGAAAATTATGAAAGCAGCAGTCGTTGAAAGGTTCCGCGAGCCTCTCGTGATGCGAGAGCTTCCGGTGCCTGCGCCTGGGCCGGGGCAAGCCTTGGTGGAAATCATCGCGACGGGAGTCTGCCACACTGACTTGCATGCGGCGGACGGCGATTGGCCGGTGAAGCCAAGTCTTCCCCTCACGCCCGGACATGAGGGAGCTGGGATCGTTGTCGCGCTCGGCCCGGGTGTTACACACTTGAAGGAAGGCGACCGGGTTGGTATCGCGTGGTTGCATAGCGCGTGCGGTCATTGTGATTCTTGCCTCTCAGGCTGGGAAACCCTGTGTCTGGAACAGAAAAACTCAGGCTATTCGGTGAATGGCAGCTTTGCGCAGTATGCACTGGCACAGGCCGACTACGTGGGGCGAATCCCAAAGAACCTGCCTTTTGTTGATGCGGCACCGATTCTCTGTGCTGGTGTCACGACCTACAAGGGGCTGAAAGAAACCAATACGCGGCCGGGCGAGTGGGTGGTGATCTCAGGAGCGGGCGGCGGGTTAGGCCACGTTGCCATCCAGTATGCCAAGGCAATGGGGTTACATGTGGCGGCCGTGGACTTGGGGCCGGAAAAAGCGGCATTGGCACGAAAGCTCGGAGCTGAGATTGCGATCGATGCCAAGATACAAGATCCGCCCACCGAAATTCAGAAACAAATTGGCGGGGCGCACGGTGTTCTGGTAACGGCAGTGTCGACGATAGCTTTCAAGCAGGCGATCGGCATGCTGCGCCGCGGCGGCACCTGTGTGCTCAACGGTTTGCCTCCGGGAGAATTCCCGGTCTCGATTTTCGATCTAGTGCTGAACGGCTATACCATCCGGGGCTCGATTGTAGGCACGCGGCTCGATTTAGAAGAGGCTTTGAGCTTTGCCGCTGAAGGCAAGGTGAAGGCAATCATCGAAACGCAGCCGCTTGAATCGATCAACGACGTTTTCCAGCGCCTCAAGACTGGGAAGGTCAACGGGCGGGTCGTGCTCGCAATCGGGGCGCAATCGTCCCAGGAGGCATTCAGGAAATCCGCATGAGACTGCTCCAGCACGGATGACGGCACGAGTTCGCAGTTGCTGGCGAACGACATGTACCAACCGTAAGAATGCGCTTAGGCCCCTGGCGCCGCAAGCCATCTTGCCGAAACAACTGGGATCATGGAGATATGAAAAATGCTCCGCGTTTTCCATGTCTCCATGTCCCCGACGACGACTACGGACAAAGGTCAAAGGGTACGTTACACTGACATTCCACTTGGTACAAAAGGCCGGTCAGGTCAACGACGCTCGACTCACATGCAACGAGAAATAGAAAAATCCCCCCAAGAAATCAACGCCCATTGAGCGTCCAATAGAACGTGGAGTTGCATGCTTTCGCTGAATTGTGGTTTCGTGTGCCATTCGCGCCTCCTAGAGTTTGTTTCTTTGTTCGGCGGCTCTGGGTTGGAATCTCACTCCCGCCAGTTCTCTGGCCTCTTGAGAACGGCAGCCCGGCTGGTCGCGATTCGCTAGATTTCTTATGCCCAGACTCTTGCCATCGCACACGTATTCGGTTTTCAAGGGACGAGCCATTGGTACCAAGTTGGGTCCAAGTCGTCCGCCGCAGGGCTGCGGTGCTAGGGCTGGAGTTGACTCTGGCTCCCAGAAAATTAGAATGAGGGCCTCGAATCGTTACAGAGCAGGATTTGCCTCACGCGTGCGGCTGCAGGGAGAACATCATGATTGACAATTTGTATGACCTGATTGGGGGACAACGCACTATCGCTGCCGCCACGGAACGATTCTACGAGAGAGTTCTGGAGGATGATAACCTCCGCCCCTTCTTTCACCGAACTGACATGGCGCACCTCCGCTCCCGGCAGGTCATGTTCATTTCGATGCTCCTCGGCGGACGAGTGTATACCGGCAAGGATATTCATGACGCCCACAACGGGGTCAGAAGTTATGGTTTGAACCAGGAGCACTTTGACTTGTTCCTCAAGCACTTTGGCGCAGCCTTGGAAGAAGTGGGGGTCAAGCCCGAAAATGCCGCAAAAGTTGTGCAGCGTCTGGAAAGCAGTCGAAAGAACGTCCTGGACGCATGAAGCTGTGCGGTGACAACGAACAATGGTGGCTAAATGGCTCCTGCGCTGAGTTCGTCAAGAGTGGTCAATATCGAGGATCTGCGCCACCTCGCGCGCCGTCGGCTGCCCAAGCCGGTGTTCGATTATCTGGATGGCGGCGCCGAGGATGAGCTGACGCTGACGGAAAACTGCCGCGCGTTTCGCGATGTTACCTTTCGTCCGCGCGGCGCGGTCGCGGTCGGCGAGTGCGACTTGAAGACTCGGGTTCTCGGACACGAGCTGGCATTTCCGGCGATGCTCGCTCCCGTGGGCTACAGCCGGCTCATGCATCCTGGTGGCGAAGTGGCTGCGGCCGCGGCGGCGGGCGAGGCCGGCACGGGATATATCCTCTCGACGATCTCCGGGCACAAACTGGAGAACGTGAGGGCGGCGACCCAAGGTCCGGTCTGGTACCAGTTGTATCTGCTCGGCGGACGTGAAGCCGCCGAAGGCGCCCTTGACCGCGCGCGGCGCGCCGGGTATTCCGCGCTGGTGATTACGGTGGACACGCCCGTGGCCGGCATGCGCGAGCGCGATCCGCGCAACGGCATGAAGGAACTGCTCGGCAGTTCGCTCTTCGCCAAAATTCCGTACGTCCTGAACTTCGTGGCCCACCCCGGTTGGCTGGCCTCGTTTCTTCTCGATGGCGGCGTGCCGAAACTCGAGAACATCGTCATCCCGGGCCAGGGTCCAATGGAGTTAATTGACGTCTCCGCGGCGTTGGCGCAGGCGACGGTCAAATGGGAGGACCTACGCTGGATCCGGCAGCAATGGCCGGGACCGATTGTGGTAAAAGGCCTGCTGATTGGCGACGATGCCCGGCGTGCCGTGGATGAAGGAGCTGCGGCCGTAGTGGTATCGAATCACGGAGGCCGGCAGCTGGACTCGGTTTCGCCTACCTTGCGGGCGCTTCCTGAAGTGGTGGCCGCAGTGAAGGGACAGATCGAAGTGCTGATGGATGGCGGCATTCGCCGCGGCGGCGACATCGTGAAAGCTCTCTGTCTGGGAGCCCGCGCCGTTCTCATCGGCCGGGCCTACGCCTACGGACTTGGCGCGGCGGGCCAACCCGGCGTCCGTCGGGCGCTCGACATTCTCCGATCCGACGTCGAACGCACCCTTCGACTGCTCGGCTGCGCTTCCGTGTCAGCGCTGGACCGGTCCTATGTTGAAGTGCCGCGCACGTGGTCGCTTCACGAACCATAGCCTCGAATGAGTGACGCCTGCCTTGGTACACTACTCGCCGATCCAGAAACGCACGTCCAAGTTCGGAGAACGAGATGACCCCGAAGTTCAGCCTGCCGGCGGAGTTGCTCGCGGAGTTCCTGGGAACGTTGGTGCTGATGGTGTTAGGCCTCGGCGTGGTGGCCATGGTGGTGTTGTTTCCGGGCAAGAATCCCGGGGAAACCATTCACGGCGGCTACACCAACATCACGCTGGCATGGGGTTTGGCCGTGACCATGGGCATTTACGTCGCGGGCAGAATTTCGGGCGCGCACCTCAACCCGGCAGTCACCCTGGCGCTGGCGGTCTTTCGCGGATTCTCCTGGGGGAAGGTGCTGCCCTATTTCATCGCCCAGACTGCGGCGGCCTTCGCCGCGGCGGCGCTGGTCTTCTGGAACTATCTGCCGGCATTTCACCAGGTGGACCCGCAACTCGATCATACGGCGGGAGTATTCACGACCTTTCCTGCGTTTCCCGCGTTGCCGCAAGCCGGGCTTCTCGACCAGATCATCGGCACCGGGCTGCTGGTTCTCCTCGTGTTTGCCATCACCGATGAATTCAACTCCCCGCCGGGGGCGAATCTCGCGCCGGTGCTGATCGGGCTGGTGGTGGTGGTCATTGGCATGAGTCTTGGAGGAATTCACGGTTACCCCATCAACCCAGCGCGCGATTTTGGGCCGCGGCTCTTCACTGCGTTCGCCGGATTTCGCAACAACGGGCTGACGGATGGATCCCGCGTGTGGTGGGTTCCGGTACTCGCGCCGCTGATCGGCGGTCTCGCTGGCGGTGCTGTATATGACTTCGGCATCCGGCGATTCCTGCGATCGTCGGAGTAGACGCAAGAAGAAACTGAGGAGAATTGTGCGATACGTTCTGGCATTGGATCAGGGCACGACCAGTTCGCGGGCTTTGCTGTTTGATCGAGAGGCAGCGGTCTGCGCGGTCGCCCAGAGGGAATTTGATCAGATATTTCTGCATCCTGGCTGGGTCGAACACAATCCGGAGCAGATTGCTTCGTCGCAGATTGCAGTTGCCCTGGACGCTCTGGCCAAGGCCGGCGCGAACCCCAAAGAGATTGCCGCCATCGGCATCGCGAACCAGCGCGAGACTACCGTCGTCTGGAATCGCGAGACCGGCGAACCGATTCACAACGCGATCGTCTGGCAGGATCGCCGCACCGCCGATGTCTGCGCACATTTGCGATCCGTCGGCCACGGTCCGCTGATTCAGCAACGCACCGGCCTGCTGATTGATTCGTATTTTTCGGCCAGCAAGATTACCTGGATTCTGGATAACGTCCCGGGTGCTCGCTCTCTCGCCGAGGCGGGCAAGCTGGCTTTTGGCACCGTGGATTGCTGGCTGGTCTGGAAGCTGACCGGCGGAAACGTGCACGCGACCGACGCCAGCAATGCCTCGCGCACTATGCTATTCAACATTCACACTGGGGCATGGGACCACGAACTCCTCGAACTGTTCCGCGTTCCAGCTTCGATGATGCCTGCGGTGCGGTCTTCGAGCGAGCCATACGGCGAAGCGAGCGTGCGAGGACTCGAGAAAATTCCAATCGCCGGCATTGCCGGAGATCAGCAGGCCGCCCTGTTCGGACAGCGTTGTACTAAGCCCGGCCTGACCAAGAATACCTACGGCACCGGCTGCTTCATGTTGCAGAACACGGGCCGGCGTGCCGTTCCGTCGTCCAACCGGCTGGTTACAACCGTCGCCTGGAAACTCGGCGACGCCATCGAATACGCGCTCGAGGGCAGCGTGTTCGTCGGCGGCGCAGTGGTGCAATGGCTGCGTGACGGCCTGGGAGTGATTCGCTCTTCCGTCGATGTCGAGGCGTTGGCCCAGTCCGTTCCCGATAACGGCGGAGTGTATTTCGTCCCAGCATTTGTGGGACTCGGCGCGCCGCACTGGGACTCTTACGCGCGCGGCTCCATTTTCGGACTCACCCGTGGAACGACCGCCGGCCACGTCGCGCGCGCCGCAGTCGAGAGCATCGCCTATCAGGTTGCCGATTTGCTCGATGCCATGCGGCGGGATTCCGGTGACGCCGTGCAGGAACTTCGCGTGGACGGCGGCGCCGCCGCCAACGACAGCCTCATGCAATTTCAGGCCGACATACTCGGCGTGCCCGTCGTCCGTCCCGCCGTTACTGAGACGACGGCGCTGGGGGCGGCATATCTGGCCGGCCTGGCTGTCGGATTCTGGGAGGGCGGAGTCGGCGCCACGGTCGGCGGAAGAGACCGCCGTTTCGAGCCGCAGATGCCGGCGTCGAAAGCTGGGTCGTTGCGCGCGCGTTGGAATGAAGCTGTGGCGCGATCCAAAAACTGGGAGCAAGGTTCGTCCGAAAGCCGCTAGCCTAGGGTTCGTACGAGAACACGACGCCCTTGTTGATCGGAGGCAGTTCGAAAATCATCACCTCCCCGTGGCGAACTCCTTTGATGCTCTGCGTCTCCCCAAGAAAGGGAAGGAAGAATCCCTTACCCTCGGACTTGGATCGGATGCTCACTTCCACGCCGCTCTGCAGAGTCTGAAGCGGATTCGATCCTCCGCGCAGGCCGGCAAAGTTGGCGAAGAAGGCCTGGATGTAACCGGAGGATGAGCGCGAGATCGACGTCGCCACGCCCGGCGCCGCTTTAATCTGCACCGCATCCCCGCCTCGCAGTCTCTCGAAGAATTCCCGCTCCACATCCGGCGTCGTATGATCGAAATCTTTTTCCATCGCAGCGTTGTAAGCCTTCCCTGGGCACCTCGGCATACGAACTACGTTCGGCGCCTCGCCGCTTCCGCTGACATCGGCTCCGACGATCACAAGCCTTTTTCCTTGTGCCACAAAGGTCTTTAGCCAGTTTCGTTCGCCGTCTCCCAGAAGGCGCACGTCCGGCAAAACCAGTGTCTCTCCGGAAAATTCCCCCAGCGTCCGCGGCGTCACAATCTGAAATTCGAGATGCTTCTGCATCAGCAGAATCAAAATGCCACGATAGGAAGCAATGAATTCGTCGGCATAGAAGTTCCGGGTTTCGGGTGAAAAGTACACGCCAACCGGATCAATCGGCAATCGCGGTGAGTAGAACGTTTTCTCATGCGCCTGAATCCACCCAAAGATCTTCTTCCGCGTCGGCAGATCATTCGACCCGGCCATGGAGTGTCCCGGCGCATCCCAGAAGTTCGCTCCCGCCATGACCTCGGACATGGCCAGATTCATCATCGCCTCGCGCGCTTCCACATTCTTGTCGCCATCCCAGGAATAGTTCAGAATCCACGTCGCCTTCCCCTGCGCGAACGCGCGAAACGAATACATGCCTACCTGATAACGGAACCAGTCGAGTGGCGTGCGTGAAGAGGCCATGTGGTCGCCGCCGCCGAACTCGTATTCATGGGCGATCGCATCCACGACGGGATACAGGCTGTAAACATCCGCCCCAACCCTTACCGCTTCCTCCTCAATCCCGGGATAAATCTCAGGAATCGTCTTGATCTTCGGGTTGACGGCCTTCGCGGTCGCGTCAATCCCGTGCAGAAAATCCGTAATCGTTTGGATGCGGAACTCCACCCACTTGCGGAACGCGGGATCGGAGGAGTCCCTCAGCTTCACATCACGCTTCGCATCGAGTCCGGTCTGCTGCTTGAAAGCCGCGACCGTAAAGTCATCGAAACTGGCCCAGCTGTTTTCCCAGCCGTCGAAATGGGTCATCCAGTAGGGAATGTCCACATAAATGCCGTCAATGCCGGTTGCCGCAATCTGCTGCACGCGCTCCATATAAATCTTGCGCCATTCGGCCGCGTACGGACTTACCCAAACATCTTCATCGCCGGGCGCGATCCAGAAAGCGGTTCCGCCGCCGAAGACCGCGGGCTGGCCCGCAATGTTCCGCTGCAGCCAGTCGGGATGATCTTTTGCCATCGTGTGCGGCGTCTGATCAGCATGTGCGGTGATGCACTCGGTTCCGGCGATGTACACAAACGCGTAATTTCCAGCGCGATGCGCCGCTTCTACCACTTCGCGAATCGCTTTCAGTTTTTCTTCGGGTCGGAGGAAGCTCTCGTAGCGCCCCGGAATGTCGTTGTCCACTTCGATGCCGAACACGCCGCTGGCTTGGGCGTCACGCACGATCCGGGCGGCATCGCCGCCTTTCAGTCCATACGCTCCAATGCGAACGTAATTCGTCCAGTCCTGATTGGAAGGGAATTGACTCGCCGATGTTTGACTCCGGGGAGAAGGCCGCGCCAGCAACAGTGCGCAGCCCATCAGAGCCAGTAAGGCGACCAGTGCGCCTCTTTGCTTCATAGAAAGATCGGTGCTCGCGTTCACGCGCTCTTCAGAACTCGAACCTCACCCCGAACTGGAAGTACCGCGGCAGGTATCCGTTGGCGGTCGAGGTAATCGTTCCGAATGAAGGGTCGCCAAAGGCCGTATTCGGAGCCGCGAAGCGCGGATGATTCGCCAGGTTGAAGATTTCGGCCCGCACATCCACTTTCATGCCTTCCTTGGGCACAAATGACTTGTAGAGATTCAGATCCACATCGTGAATGCCCATCGTGCGCAGGCTGGAAAAATAACGCGGGGCATTGCCGGGATTCTGATCGCCCGGGTCGCTGAAGCAGGTCCCGTTGAAAAAAGACTGCCCGCTCATGGCCACGGTGCGCATGCTGAGCCCGCTCTTGAGCTGGGAGCAAATCACATTCGGCCGCTGGCTTCCATTGGCCAGCCGCGCGAAAGTGTCGGAGATCGCCATGGGCTGACCGGACTGCTCCGTGATTGTCGTCGCGACGGACCAGCCTCCTACCACAGCATCCAGCGCTCGATTCATGTCGCCGCCAATCCAGCGCTTGCGGCCCAGGGGCAGATCGACAACCACCGCCGCTGCCAGGCGCTGCGGCGCATCGCTGGCGCTGATCGCATGCTCCACATTCAGGTGATCCAGCTGTTGGGGCATACCGGCCGATAACGTGCCGATGAAATTGTTTCGGCCGGCCGACGAATCATCCGTAGATTTCGAGATCGTGTAGTTACCCTCGAAACTGATGTGGTGCGTGGCGCGCTTCTGAAAGCGGATCTGCAACGCGTTGTACCAGGAACTGGCCTCCTCCAGCATCAGGCCTTCGAAGTCGCCTGTAAATTGTGGGTAAGGATTGAGCAAATATCCCAGCTGAATCTGGCTGCCGCTGGTGAAGTAGAGCGAATCGGGCTCATTGAAGCACGGCCCGGACGCGCACGGCGGATTGAACATGGGAAAGAACGGGTTGTTCACTAACGTCTGCAGAAATCCGGTCACGCAGTTGGCGTTGTCGCAAGCGCCGACGCCATTCGCCGCGTCATAGCTGGCGTGCACGGCATGGGAAATCTGCGCCAGCATCGCCGACGGAATGAAGTCGCGGTTGTTCGTGCCCGACCACGGCAGATGAGTGCTGCGGTTGGCCACGTAGTCCAACCCGATCACGGTATCGCTGGGCAGCGACCGCTGGATTCCAATATTCCATTGGTAGATGTCGGCGTCCCGCGCCGCGGTTGTACCCAGATCGTTGTTGTTCGAGTAGCCCCAATTCGCCAGCTTCCCATACTGTGTGCCCTGCGGTCCGGTAAAGCCCGTGGGGAACGGATTTTCCAGGCTGGCGTACGGCTTCGTGTTGGCGAAATTGGTGGTCGTAAAAAAGATAGTGGCCGTCTTGCGGAATGCCGTTCCCGGATATTGGAAGTTCGTCGCCGGACTCATGCCAAAATAAATCCCCGCCCCGCCGCGCGCGACCGTCTTGGCGTTGATGGCGTATGCAAAGCCGAGTCTTGGCCCAAAATCTTTGCGGTAGGCAGGTACACTCCGCATGCTGGAACTGGCGAACTGAGTTGTCCCCAGCAACTCTTTTGACGAGGGAAAAGTTATCCCGAGAGGGGACAAGGCCGCCTGGGCGCTGCTCAAGTCAAGACTCACGCCCGTATCGGCGGTAAAGTTGCTGAATTGGATCCGGTTGTAGCGCTCGTTGTAAGGCGTGCTCCATTCGTAGCGCAGCCCCAGATTCACCGTGAGCTTGGCATTCACTTTCCAATCGTCCTGGATGTAGAAGCCCGTCTCTTTCGATCTGTTGGCCACGGACGGATAGACAATCAGCGAAGTGGGCTCCGCGGCATACGGGTTAACGTTGTCGCCATAACCAAAGAGCAGGCTGGCAAAAGGGTTCCCGTTGAGATTGCCATTGACGTCGGTTTCGCTGTTCGGCGTCTGCGAGGTCACGTAGTCCGTAAAGTTGAATACACCGGTCGGGTCCGGCGGCTGAAAGAAATTGTTGTAGAGAAGCCGCTGCTCTCCGCCGAACTTAATCAGGTGGGCACCTTTGGAAATGATGAGCTGTGAAGAATAACTCACGAGAGTGTGCGCAAAGGTGGTATTGACGGCGCTCTGATCGAACAGGTCAGCCGAAGTGGAAGCATTTGATTGAAATGCCGCCCCCGACAAATAAAATGCCGGCATTCGATCAATGCCGTTGGCCTGCTCAAACACAGCCGGCAGGGGCGGAGCTCCATTTTGTTGTTGCATGGCGTTGAAGCTCGAAATGTTGGGAATATTGGTCGATTCGACTTCATGCACGCGGTCCAAGGCCACGCGGCTGGTCCAGATGATGCGCGGGTTCAGCGTCCAGGTGTATTCGAGCGAGGCATTCTGTGCCCGGGTGGGAGTACCTGCGATTCCGTCTCCAGTCCCGCTGTTGTCAAAGCCGTCGCCGAGAATCATTGGCGTGTAATAGTCGGAGGTTTCCCGGCTGTAGCGGCCGCTGATGCGCTGTCGGTCGTTGATCTGGTGGTCCAGTTTGATATCGAACTGGTAGTCCGGGTTGTGGGCCACGCCACTGAACAGGAAATTGTTAAACTCGGGATCTCCCGGCACGTTTGGTTTCGGATAGAGATTCAGAATCGCCCGCCCGATGGGATCCACTTCACCCGATGGAATGATGTTGCCCGGCACCGCTTGCCGGCACTGACCGCTCGAACAGGCCTGAAGAGGTTGTGTCGGATCGTAGATGGTGGTCGAGGTGGAAGAGAAGTCCGGGTTTAGCTGCCGCTCCGCCATCGTCGGTACGGTCGCGACATCGTTGAAGGCCTTGTCGTAGCGCACTTTTTCATAATCTACGAAGAAGAAAGTTTTGTTCTTCCTGATCGGTCCGCCGAACGAAAACCCTCCCTGATCGCGACGGCTGTTCGGCTTGGGGTACGGCCTTGGATTGAAGAAATCGCGAGCGTCCATCTGTGGACGCTGCAGGTAATACCAGCCGCTGCCGTGAAAAGCGTTGGTGCCACCCTTGAGCACCATATTCACTACCGTGCCGCCGTTGTTGCCAAATTCCGCCGAGAAGCTGTTGTTCTGAACCTTGAATTCCTGCACGCTCTCGACCAGCGGTTCGTAATAGATGTTCGAGTTTCCTCCCTCGCCCTGTTCGGGCGCGCTGATCAAGGCCCCGTCCAGGCGCACCTCAGCGGTCGCGTTCCGCTGCCCGTTGGAAACGAAATTGGTCCCAGTGGGATAGTTGTCGCTGGTTCCCGAGCCGGCGGCTTCGGATACGCCTCCAGCCAGGAAGGTCAGACCGAAAAAGCTCCGGTTCAGCAGCGGGATCTCCCGCACATATTCGTTGGTGATCTCCGTTCCCAGCGTCGCGCTGTCGGTATCCAGCAGGGGAGGCGTTTCCGTGACCTCCATAGTCTCGCTGATGGCGAGCGGGTGCAGCACAAAATCAACGCTCGTCTGCTGATCCACTTGCAGTACGATGTTTTTCTTTTCGACAATGCGGAAGCCCTTTGCCTCGGCTTTGATCATGTAGACAGCGGGTCGCAGGCCTGCCAGAAAATACTGGCCATGATCGTCGCTATGGGTGGCCTGCATGATGCCAGTGGCGTCGTTGGCGATTGTGACGGTAGCCCCGACGACCAATGCCCCGCTCTGGTCGGTCAGAGTCCCGCGAATTTGAGCCTGGTAGGAGGCTTGCGCTGAGGCCGCCGGCACTGCCAGCGTGCAAGCGACTAATAAGAGGACTGGAATGTAACCGTTGCCGCGACCGAAGACACGCATGGAACCCTCCGGCGAGACTTTCATATTATTACGACTATATACTATTACTTTCGTTTGCTGCCTGAAGTCAAGTCAAATCGCAGGCGTGGAAGGGACAGCTTCTTCTTGTTTCGTAGGTATTTGTCCCGTAGTCTGTGGGGCTGTCGAATTCAATTTTCGCCCAAGGAACGCTCGCCATGTCACGTCGCCCCTTTGGCTGTCTTTTGCTGCTGATTCTTGGCTGTGCGCTGGCCGCAGGAGTCGCTCCGCTTCCAGTCGTGCAGGCGGTGCGCGACGGCGACAAACTCATCCTCTCCAATGAGGCGATCACCGCTGTCTGGACGATCAGCGGAGGCTCCCTGCGCTGGCATAGTCTGTCCAATCACTTCGCCAACGAATCCTTGCAACTCAACGGCAGCGTCTTCGAGTTGGTGCCTAGAGAGGGCGCAGTCCTGCGTTCGGCAGATCTGAGGATTATCGCCACGGCGGTGTTCGAAGACGTCGCCTCCTCGGTGAATTCGCCCCGCGCCGCGGATCGTTTTCCGGGCAAGCAGGTTCGCGTCGAACTGGAAGATCCCGCGACAAAAGTGCGCATCGTTTGGACAGCAACGCTCCGCCAAGGAGCGAACTACCTTCCTCAGGCAGTGACCATTCACGCCGGTTCGCAATCTTTCGCGCTGACCGAGATTGGACTGGTCAACATCTCGGCGCCCGGCGCTGTCGTAACGGGTCACGTGAAGGGATCTCCCGTGACTGCCGGGAACTGGTTCTTCGCTTTCGGGCATCCCTTGTCGGAATGTCGGGTTCGCGACGGTCAGGCTGCTTGTTGGCTGTCGCGCGAACTCCCGCTGCAGGCCGGACAGAGCGTCATTTATTCGTCCGTGTTTGGTGTGGCGCATGCTGGCCAGCTGCGTCGCGACTTTCTGAACTATGTGGAACTGGAACGCGCCCACCCGTATAGACCATTTCTTCATTACAACTCGTGGTATGACTTGGGATATTTCGACCGCTATAGCGAGGCTGGCGCGCTCGCCGTTGTGCAGTCCTTCGGCGAGCAGCTCACAAAGCAGCGCGGCGTCAAGCTCGACAGCTTTCTCTTCGACGATGGGTGGGACGATCCCACCACGCTGTGGAAATTCAATCCCGGATTTCCAAGCGGACTGACGAAAGTGGCGCAGGCGGCGGCCGCCTACGGCGCAGCGCCAGGAATCTGGCTCTCGCCGTGGGGAGGCTACGACAAACCGAAGGAGCAGCGTCTGGCCTCGGCCCGCTTGCAAGGATTCGAAACCAACGAAGGCGGCTTCGCCCTCTCCGGGCCGAAATACTACCGCTATTTCCGTGACACCTGCCTGGACCTGATCGAAAAATACGGCATCAACCAGTTCAAGTTTGACGGCACGGGTAATGCAAATGAGGTGATCAAAGGCAGCGAGTTCGACAGCGACTTCGATGCCGCAATTCACCTGATCGGCGAGCTGCGCGCTAACAAGCCGGGTCTCTATGTGAACCTTACTACGGGCACTTATCCCTCGCCGTTCTGGCTGCTCTATGCCGATTCTATTTGGCGCGGCGGCGATGACCACAGCTTTGCCGGCGTGGGATCGAATCGCCAACGCTGGATCACCTATCGCGATTCGCAGTCCTACCGCTGGGTGGTCGAGGATGGACCGCTGTTCCCGCTGAATTCGCTGATGCTGCACGGCCTGATCTTCGCGCGCCATGCACAACGGCTGGACAGCGATCCGGGTCACGATTTCGCCGACGAAGTGCATTCCTACTTCGGTACCGGCACCCAGCTGCAAGAGATGTACATTACGCCGTCACTGCTGGCACCGCAGGATTGGGATGTGCTGGCCGAGACCGCGAAGTGGTCGCGCGAGAATGCGGAAACTCTGAAGGACTCACACTGGATCGGTGGCGATCCTGCGCGGCTGGAAGTGTACGGCTGGGCCGCGTGGTCGCCGGGGAAGGGAATCGTGACGCTGCGTAATCCGAGTGACAAGCCACAGGATTTCACCGCAACCCTGCAAGGACTGCTCGAGCTGCCCGCTGGGAGCCCGAGCCGCTTCTCGGCGCGCAGCCCGTGGAACAGGGACGGCAACAGTCCGGCCCAAGCAATCCCCTCGAAAGAGCCATACACGTTTCACCTGCGGCCATTTCAGGTGTTGACGCTGGAGTTGATGCCGTCGCGATAGGAAGTTCATGTGGGGACAGCCGCCTCGGCTGTCCAGGCGGGCGTTCGTCCGGCAGCGAGTGGCCACTTCAGGCCTGCTTTTTGCGCGAGTCGTCAGAGACGGTGCATTATATCCGCAGGAATTCTTTTCATATGAAAGCCGCCGTCCTTACTTCGCCGCAGCCGGTGGCGCAGCGTCCACTGCGAATCTGTGACCTACCCGATCCGCAAGCCAAGCCTGGCCTCGTGCTGCTGCGCATCCTCGCCTGCGGCGTGTGCCGCACGGATCTGCACATTGTAGAAGGAGAGTTGCCGCCCTGGCAGCCGGGAATGATTCCGGGACATCAGATCGTGGGTAGGGTCATCGGCGGCGCGACTGCCGATGTGCCTCTTGGTGCCCGCGTTGGCGTTTCCTGGCTCGGCGGCACGGACGGCACGTGTCCATACTGCCGGCGCGGCTTGGAGAATCTCTGCGACGCCCCGACCTTCACCGGCTATTCCGTACCGGGCGGGTACGCCGAATACGCTCTGGCTCGCGCTGACTTTGTGTTCCCGCTGCCGGATGCGCTTGACGATCTGCACGCGGCGCCACTGTTGTGCGCGGGCATCATCGGCTTCCGCAGCCTGCGCGTCGCCGGCGTGGAACCGGGCGAGCGCGTGGGATTATTTGGCTTCGGCGCGTCGGCGCATCTGGCCATCGCAGTCTTGCAGGCGTGGAAGTGCGAGGTATACGTTTCCACGCGCGGGGACTCGCATCGCAAGCTGGCCGCCTCGCTCGGCGCTACGTGGGTGGGAGCAGAGACCGAAAAACCGCCGGTGGAGCTCGACCGCGCGGTGACCTTCGCCCCTAGTGGCGACGTGGTAGTGGCTGCACTCGCCAGCTTGCGCAAGGGCGGCGTGGTTGCGATCAATGCGATTCATCTCGACCGCATGCCTCAGTTCGACTACGACCGCCTGCTCTGGGGCGAGCGCCAGTTGCGCAGCGTCGCCAACATGACCCGCGCCGACGCCCGCGACTTCCTGACGCTGGCCGCCCAGATCGGCCTCAAGCCGAAAGTGACCGTGTTCTCTCTCGATCAGGCCAACGAGGCGTTGATGGCGGTGAAGAATGACGCGGTAGATGGCGCGGCGGTCATCGTCCCGTAGTTTACTTCGATGGGCTAGTTGAGGTCCGATAAGGTGGGCCCCTGACCAAGCGAGGTCAATGAGTGTAATCGCCTGATTTCATCAATTATCTTTCCTAAAGGCCTAAAATCATCGTCATGCCAAGGTGCTTCGTTGTTCTGATCATCGCTCTAGCTACAGGGAGAGCTCTAGCCAAGGATGTAAAGGCTGCGGTGTCACTTCGCTACTCTTGCTCCGACAAGCCTTTTCTGAGTGTTTCTGTCTCCACGCAACACCGTGACAGCTTTCCCGATGTCCAGCTTCGGCTGCTTGACCCAGAAGGAGGGTCCGTAAGTAGCGACAGCAAACATAAGGAAATTCCAAAGTCTCAGGCGGGCAAAGTGATTGAGATGCCGGGACACGCAGCAATTAGCAGAGTAGTTGCGGCAGAAATCTGTGAAGCCGTGCAGGGCGATTATGCACTGCTTGTTTCAGAATATGCGGATGGGCAATATCGGTTATCTGTCGCAGCAGAATTCGGCACAGGCGAAGCTATGTCTTCATGGATTCTGTCCCGGCAAGGCCAGACCTGTACGTTCCGATTTCGTGTTCGGATGGGACCTCAGGTAAGCGTTCGGTGGTTGAGCCCTGATCATGTACAAACGTTTTCTCCCGACCCCACCTGTGAATTGGCCACAACACATTGACGGCGACAAGGTTACGCTATTCGCTTGAGTGTAGTTGGCGTGACATCGCCATAGCACTTATTGACCTGAATTCCGCCGGAAGGGGCAACGGCTGGAAGGTCGAATCCGCAGGAGAGGCTCAGCGGCCCAGCGCGAACGCTGCAATGAACAGCACGCAGAATGCGATTGCCTGCTTCAGTTCGTTCCAGCCCAGTTGCCGCACCAGTAGCGGACGAGGCCCCTGGAAGAAGTAAATCCATCCGCGCAAAAGGATCGGCGCGAAAGCAATCAGCGCGATCCAGGGCATCAACCCGCGCCAGCAGACAAATCCCAGCACCGCGACCATCACGACCTGCCCCAGAGCGAACGTCCACCCTTTGGCGAACTTCGCCGCCGCGCCCTCGACCTTTGCCGTGTGAATGCGCAGTTGTACATAGTGAATTTGATTGCCGGCGAAAATCAGGTTGGCGACCCAGAGCATCCACGCCGTCGCGCCGAATCTCCCGCTGATGACGTAGTAGGACGCCGGCGCGGACGAGGTCAGGCCGATAGTGCCGACCATCTCAGAGACCATGCGCGCGCTGCGGCCTAACTTCTTCAGCAGCGCCTGGCCAAGGAATGCTACGCCAGCAGCGCCGCCGATGAGCCAGAGATAGGGATTTCTTCCCGCCCACAGGAGCGCGCCAAGAACCACTGCGGTGACGGCTCCGAGTCCGACGATCACAACCGACACGGCTTTGCGTTCGTCCTGCGTCTGCGCGCGCATGGCGGAGGTGCCAAGCAGGCTCTCGACCGGCGTTCGCAGCCAGAACAGCGACAGCGCAGCCGTCAGCAGCAGGAGGATCGGAATGACGTGGGTGTTCTCGCGGAAAGCGACGCCCGCGGCCGTGACCATCGGCACCAGCAGCAGGCCCCAGGCGCCGTGCTCGCGGGGAAGGATGAGGGCGCGGCGACGTTCGCGGTGGCCTTTCTCGATGGCTGCTATCTCGGAAGTTGCCCCGCGATAAGCCGCCGGGGTTTCGTTCAGAACGCTCGAGGACGGCTGCACCAACGCCGGCTCTGGCCGGGTGTTCGCGGCCATCAGTGCCAGCCTGCCATATGGATGTGCTGCATGCCCTTGACGGCGCGCATGTACTGGGCGCGCTCGAAGGCTCCAGGCTCGGGGCAACGGATCTGGCTCATGCTGCCCTGCATCTGCGTTACCGATTCGTACTCGTGCGCTTCCATCCAGTCACGCAAGCTGCGCTCGACGTGGCGCAGGTGGTTCACACCGTGCCGCATCAGGGATGAGCACAGCATGGTGACGTTGGCGCCCACCATGAGCAGCTTGATGACGTCCTCAGCGCCGTGGACTCCGCTGGTGGCCGCCAATTGCGCCTTGATGCGACCGTGGAGAATGCCGATCCAGGTGAGCGGCAGGCGCAGCGCCTGAGGGCCGCTCAGCAGTACGTTGGGACGGATCTCCAATTCTTCCAGATCAATGTCCGGCTGGTAAAACCGGTTGAACAGAACCAGGGCATCGGCTCCGGCGGCATCGAGACGCTGGGCCATGTTGGCCATGTTGCTGAAGAACGGGCTGAGCTTTACGGCCACCGGCATTGTCACTGCCGCTTTCACCGCCTGCAGAATGTCCACGTAGGTCTTTTCTACGTCCGCGGCGGTCAGCTTGGGATCGGTGGGAATGTAGTAGATGTTGCACTCGATGGCATCGGCGCCGGCACGCTGTATCTCCGCGGCAAATCTTGTCCATCCGCCCAGCGTCGAGCCGTTGAGGCTGGCAATGATGGGAACGCTGGCCGAAGACTTGGCTTTACGAATGTGATTGAGGTAACCCTCGGGCCCGGTATGGAACTCGCTGGCTTTCGGGAAATAGGTTAGCGATTCCGCGAAGCTCTCGGTGCCGGCGGCGAGGTGAAATTCCAGATCCGCCTCTTCCTGGCGCAACTGCTCCTCGAAGAGCGAGTAGAGCACGATCGCCGACGCGCCGGCTTCTTCCAGGCGGCAGATGCCGTTCACGTCGCGGGAGAGAGGCGAAGCGGAAACGACCAGCGGTGAGCGCAGCTTGAGACCCAGGTAGTTCGTGCTGAGATCGATCATCGGTGTCTCCTTACCTCTTTACTCTATTTCGTGGCTCCCGAGGGAGCTGGTTTTTCTGCCGCCGGCTTCTCGGCGTCCTTCGTCGCACCGGTCGCTTCGGTTCTGTGGGCCATGTATTCGTACATGCGGTAACGATGATCCACATCCTGCTGCGCCAGTTTCCACAGGCGCTCCGCGTCTTCCGGCTTGCTTTTGGTGAGCATCTTGAAGCGCGTTTCCTGCAACAGATAATCCTGCAACTTGCGGGTGGGAGCGCGAGAATCGAGTTGCAGCGGATTCTCGCCGGTTGCGTCCCGCTCGGGGTTGTAGCGATAAAGCAGCCATTCGCCGGAGTCAACCAGGACTTTCTGGTCGCTTATGGACTTGGTCATGTCAATTCCGTGAGCGATGCAGGACGAGTAAGCAATGATGATGCTCGGTCCGTCGTAGGCTTCGGCTTCGAGGAAAGCCTTGAGCGTGTGCTCGTCCTTGGCGCCAAGGGCCACGCTGGCCACATAGACGTTGCCGTAGCTCATAGCCATAAGCCCGAGATCCTTCTTCGGACCGGGCTTGCCGCCGGCGGCAAACTTGGCCACGGCCGCACGCGGAGTAGACTTCGACGCCTGCCCGCCGGTGTTCGAGTAAACCTCGGTGTCGAGCACGAGCAGGTTCACGTTGCGCCCGCTGGCCAGCACGTGATCGAGGCCGCCGTAGCCGATGTCGTAGGCCCAACCGTCGCCGCCCACGATCCAGACGCTCTTTTTCACCAGCATGTCGGCGACGGCGAGAAGTTGCTTCGCCTCGGACGAGTTCAGTTTGGCCAGTTTCTCCTTGAGGAGATCCACGCGCTGGCGCTGCTCGAAGATGTCGGCTTCGTCTTTTTGCTTAGCTTCGATGATCGCCTTGGCCAGGTCTTCGCCAATTTGGCCGGCCAGGGTGCGTACCAGTTCACGCGCGTACTCTGCCTGCTTGTCAATCGAGATGCGGAATCCCAGGCCAAACTCGGCGTTGTCTTCGAACAGCGAGTTCGACCACGCTGGGCCGCGGCCCTCGGCATTCTTGGTGTAGGGCGTGGTCGGCAGGTTGCCGCCGTAGATAGAAGAGCACCCGGTGGCGTTCGCGATGACGGTCCGGTCGCCGAACAACTGCGTGACCAGCTTGATATATGGAGTCTCGCCGCACCCCGAGCACGCGCCCGAAAACTCGAACAGCGGTTCCTGCACCTGCTGCTGGCGGATATTGCCAACTTTGATTTTTCTGCGGTCGAGTTCGGGGAGGTTCAGGAAAAATTCCCAGTTCTCTTTTTCCGGAGCCCGTAGCGGCGGCTGCGGCACCATGTTGATGGCTTTCAGCCGCGCTTCGCTCTTGTTCTTGACCGGGCAGATGTCCACGCACACGCCGCATCCGGTGCAGTCTTCCGGGGCGACCTGGATGGTGTATTTCATGCCGGCCCATTCCTTGTCTCGTGCCTCGACCGCTTTGAATGTCGCAGGCGCTCCTTCCAGATGTTTGCTGTCGTAAACCTTGATGCGGATCACCGCATGCGGGCAAACCATGGCGCACTTGCCGCACTGGATACAGATCTTCTGGTCCCAGGCGGGGATTTCGAGCGCCAGGTTGCGCTTCTCCCAGCGGGCCGTGCCGGTGGGGAAGGTGCCGTCGCAGGAAAAAGCGCTGACGGGAAGTTCGTCGCCACGGCCCGCATAGATCGTGCCGAGTACGTTGCGGTCGAACTTTGGGGACCCAGGGAAAACGTCGGGCAGTTCGGTCTTGCTGGTGACAGTTTCCGGAACTTTGACTTCAAACAGGTGGGCCAGGGTTTCGTCTACGGCCACCATGTTCTTATTTACGACTTCTTCGCCCTTCTTGCCGTAGGTGTCGCGGATGGACTCTCGAATGGCTTCGATGGCCTCGTCGCGCGGCAGAACCTGCGAGATGGCGAAGAAGCAGACCTGCATGATGACGTTCATGCGTGAGCCCATGCCAGCGTCGCGCGCGACCTGGTAGGCGTCGATCACATAGAACTTAGCTTTTTTGGCGACCAGATGCTGCTGCACTTCCCGCGGCAACTGATCCCAGACTTCGTTGGGGCCGAAGGGGCTGTTGAGCAGGAAGACGCCGCCCGGAACCAGCGCGCTGAGCATGTCGTAGCGCTCGAGGAAGATCCACTGGTGGCAGGCAACGAAGTTCGCCTTCGAAACAAGATAACTGGAGCGAATCGGCCGCGGTCCGAAGCGCAGGTGCGAGACGGTCATCGCACCGGATTTCTTAGAGTCGTAGACGAAGTATCCCTGCGCGTAATTGTCGGTGTTCTCGCCGATAATCTTGATGGAGTTCTTGTTAGCACCTACCGTGCCGTCTGCGCCCAGGCCGTAGAACATGGCGCGGATCACGCTGTCGGGCTCGGTCGAGAACGATGCGTCGTAATCGAGGCTGGTGTGGGTAACATCGTCGTTGATGCCGATGGTGAAGTGATCTTTGGGCTGGGGCTTGCTGATGTTCTCATACACAGCCTTAACCATCGCAGGAGTGAACTCCTTCGACGAGAGCCCGTAGCGCCCGCCAACCACGGCGGGAGCGGCCTTCAATTTTCCGTACCCCAGCTTCAATCCCTCGTGCAGCGCGTTGATTACGTCGAGGTACAGAGGCTCCCCGATGGCCCCCGATTCTTTGGTGCGATCAAGCACGGCAATTTGCTTCACGCTCGCCGGCAAGGCCTCGAGGAACGACTTCACGCAGAAGGGCCGATACAAGCGTACTTTCAGCAGGCCGACTTTTCCTCCGCGGGCGTTCAGGTGCTCGACGGTTTCGTGCGCTACCTCCGCCCCTGAGCCCATCATGACGATGACCCGATCGGCGTCCGGAGCGCCGACGTAATCGAACAGGTGATACTTGCGGCCGGCCACTTCAGCGAACCTATCCATCACGGCTTGTACCTTGGCCGGAGCGGCGTCGTAGTACTTGTTGGCTGTTTCGCGGATCTGGAAGAACACATCGGGATTTTGCGCCGTGCCCCGCAGCACCGGATGATCGGGCGAGAGCGCGCGCTGGCGGTGCTCGATGACGCGGTCCAGGTTGATCATGGCCCGCATGTCGTCTTCGCTGAGCATCTCGATCTTGTTGACCTCGTGCGAGGTGCGGAATCCGTCGAAGAAATGCAGGAAGGGAATACGAGTCTCGAGCGAGGCGGCGTGCGCGATCAGGGCCAGGTCCATCGCCTCCTGCACGGAGTTGGAGCAGAGCATGGCCCATCCCGTCGTGCGGCAGGACATGACGTCGGAGTGGTCGCCGAAAATCGAGAGTGCGTGCGTGGCCACGGTGCGCGCCGAAACATGAAAAGCCGCCGGGGTCAACTCGCCCGCGATCTTGTTCATATTCGGGATCATGAGCAGCAGGCCTTGCGAGGCCGTGAACGTCGTCGATAGCGCTCCGGTCTGCAGGGCCCCGTGCACGGCCCCGGCAGCGCCTCCTTCACTCTGCATTTCAATCACATGGGGTACGGTGCTCCAGGCGTTCGGCACGCCCTCTGACGCCCACTGGTCGGCCCACTCGCCCATCGGCGAAGAAGGGGTGATCGGGTAAATGGCGATCACTTCGCTTACGCGGTAGGCAACATGCGCCACCGCCTCATTGGCGTCCATGGTCTTGAATTTGCGCTTCATGACATCCCCCACTCAAATTGTCGGCAGCGGCCGCTGGCGTGGCCACCGCGATAGATTCAGGATGCAGGATTGAGGCGGGGTGTGTCGGGACGTGGGTTCACACACCGATGTGATTACAGTCACGTTACGGCAGGAAACTGCCTGGGTTCAATGGGTTGCATGCACTGAAATTCAGTCTGTTTTTGGGAAGAGGGACCCGGCGCAATCAAAAATCAAAGCCCACCCTTCCGCAACGGGGCGGCATTTGAAACCGGAACAAGATTTATGGCCCGACGCCGCCGGTGTGGCAGTCGGCGCAGTTCACCTGAGTAAGATCTCCCAAGTCCACCGGATGCTGGAATGTTGGCGCGGGCGGAGCACTCGCGCTGGCCACGCCTTCGGTTTCCGACATCATCGTGTGGCACTGATTGCAGTCGCGCGTGATCACCCGCCCGTCGGCGCTCACGTGCTGGCCGTCGTGGCAGCGGAAGCAGCCGGGATAGTAATAGTGGCCGAGATTGTTGGGATGGGTCTGCCAGTTCAGCTTCATGTCGGGGAAGAACGTCCGGCTGTAGATCTGTTGGAGTTCGGTGACCGCGGTACGGATTTCGAGCTGCTTGGTCTTGGCCACGTCGGGGTACTTGGTTTCGTAGAAGCTCTGCAGCCCGGCGATGCCGCGCATGGCCTCGTCGCTGGTTTTGTAGTCTGCCGTGAGCACGGTGACGGCCTGCTGCTTGACGAACGGCAGGGAAACATCCATGCGGCGCGCCAGCAGAGCCTGATCCACTGAGAGATCGGGCGGCACGTAGATATGCGTGGGGCGATTGTGGCAGTCTACGCAATCCATGTGATGCAGGCCGGATTTCGCGGTCGTCTCTTTAACTTGGGCCTTGATCTGCTCGGGGGTGAGTTTTGAGTCCTTCGCGTAATACTCGGTGACGCGCCCCTGCAGGTCTTGCACGCGGATGTAAGGAATGGTCTGGCGCTTCTCGTCGGCGGCAAGGTAGTCAATCCGGTTGCCGATGTTCATGTGCCAGTGGATCCCGGAGGGAGCGCCGGTGGCGGGATCGCCGCCGCCGGTCAGAATCAGCATCCGGACCTGGCGCAGCGTGTTCTTTTCATCGCTGGAGTAGTGAGAGAAGACCTTGAGCTGGCCGCCGTAGAACTTCTTCGGCCAGTGGCACTGCTCGCAGGTTTCCTGAGCCGGGCGCAAATTGTGCACCGGGGTGGGAATCGGTCGTGGAAACGTGTTGAAGATGGTGGCAAACACCTGGCGGCTACCCGAGAGTTTAGACTTCACGAACCACGTTGCCCCCGATCCCACATGGCATTCGGCGCAGGCCACGCGGGCGTGCGGAGAGAGCTGGTAGGCGGTGTACTCGGGAATCATCACTGTGTGGCACAACTGCCCGCAGAACGAAGTGGATTCGGTGAACTCGTACGCTTTGTAGCTGCCGCCAGCGCTGACCACAGCGAACACCAACAGAAAAGTGACGAAGGAAACGACCGCTCCGCGTTGCGTGGGATCGTTGAGGTCAATCCGGGGATAAAAGGCCGAAGGGGCGACGTGCTTGCGCCGTTCCAGGAACATGCCGGCCGCGATAATCAGCAAGCCCAGAATCAGGAAGGCAGGGGACACCATATAGGCGAGAATGCCGATATAAGGGCTGGGCTTGACGGCGATCACATCGATCAAGACGAAAAGAAAGATATTGGCCAGGGCGACGATCGCCAGCGCCACTCCGGCCAGACTGACCGGGTTACGGAGCAACATGCGCGAGCGATGCCAGGGCTCCACCGGAAGCGGTGGAGTTTTCTCGGTGTCCATGTTCAGCCTCGTTTTACTTCGAACGGTTCGGAATGCTCCCGCGCCTCCGTTGCCAGGCTGACGTCGGGAGTGGCCGTCAGCGCCGCTTCATCGAGACCGTGCTCTTCCCGATAGTGATGAACGGTCATTTTACCGTCCCACCACGCCCAGTTCATAGGGTAGACGTCGGGATCGAGGAAGACCTGATAGAAGTGCCAGACCACGATGGCCAGGGTCGCGAGCACCGCTTCGTAGAAATGAATCGCGGTCGCGACGTCGAGCCACCAGCGCGGCAGGTGGTTCCCCACCGATACCTTGGCCCAGAGCATGATTCCCGTCACCGCCATCACGATCATGCCCCACACCAGAGCCCAGTACTCGGCTTTTTCCGCATAGTTGAAGCGGCGGAACTCAGGTTTGCTCGGGGTCAGGCCGAGATAATAGGAAAGGTTCTGCCGGGCGCCGCGCGCGTCGTCCAATGTCGGGAAGAGATCGCGCAGCAGCTTGCGTCCTTCGCGGGTCACGATGACGTCGAACAGGTGGTAGAGGCTCACGCCGATCAGGACGACGGCGGCGACGCGATGCAGCAGGTGACGCATATGCTCACCGAGCGACAGCATCGAAGAAAACCACGAGTCGGGGAACTTCAGCGCGAATCCGGTCAGCACCAGCAGGATGAAGCTGGTCAGCAGGGCCACGTGCTGCAGGCGGAAGCGCAGCGGCATGCGCTCGACGAAATCGTGCTCAGTTTTGCGCCGGGCAATGAGTTTCGCCCGCCAAATGATGAAATTGTGTGCCAGCATGCCGCCGATGACGGCGAAGATCATGCTCAAGTACAAACTGCGAATCCAGCGCACGGCCTTGCTGCCGATGTCGGCCGAGAGCGGCGCGTCCACGTGAACCTTGGATGAGGCAAACTTTTCGGTCACGCCGGGATGGCACTGTCCGCAAGTGTGCGCAAGGTTGGCGTGGTTGATGGTGGAGCGGGGATCATTGGAAGGAAGAATATTGTGCACGCCGTGGCAACTGGCGCAGTTGGCGACGACTTGCGATCCGCCACGCGCTGCCAGCCCGTGATAGCTGGCCAGATAGGTCGTGGAACGGCGGCCCTCGACGCCCAGTTCCTGCGAGAGGCGCACGCCTTCGTGGCATTTGGCGCAGGTCGTTCGGGCGAGGTTCTGGGCCGCCACCGAAGAATTGGGATCAATGTGCGATTTGATGGAGTGAATGCCGTGGCAGTCGGTGCAGACCGGCGCCTGCGAATTGCCCTTGCGGATGGCCTGGCCGTGAATGCTCTGCATGAACTCCTGCTCCACGTTGGCATGGCATTTGGCGCAGGTTCCGGGAACGTTGAACTTGAAGATGGAGGACTGATCGTCGCTGGCTTTGCGGATTTCGTGCACGCCGTGGCAGTCCGTGCACACCGCCGCCTTGGTTGATCCGGCGGCGACCGCCCTGCCGTGAACGCTCTCTTCGTAGGAAAAGACCTGCTGCGTGCTGAACCCGGCGCGCTCCATGACAAATTTCTGTCCGTGACACTTGGCGCAGGTCATGGGAATGCGAATGTGGTTCACCGGCGATTGAGGATCGCTCGCCGCCAAAATCTGGTGTGGACCGCCGTGGCAGGCGGTGCAGGTCGGAGCCTGACCGTCCCCATCTTTGCGGGCAATGGCGTGAACGCCGAGCTGGTAGCCGTGGACGGCGTCTTCGTGACAGGCCGAGCATTGCTGGGGAAGTATTTTTTCAGCGGCCTGTACGGTATGAGCGCTGCCGTGACAGCTTACGCAGGCGTCTTTGCCCAAAATGGAGTGGACGCTGGCCGGCAAGTGCGCCGCGGGTTCCTCGTGGCAGGTGGAGCAGCGGGGCATGCGCATCGGTTTGGGATGCGGATACTCTTTCACGCCGACGTGGCAATCCGTGCAGCCCAGGACGGCATGCATGCTGTCTTTGAACTTGGCGGAGTCCACATGCAGGCTGCGGCCCGAATCGGACTTCATGGTCGGATCACCGTGACAAGCCAGACAATCCTGATCGGAGGCGAGCGCGCGCAGCACCCCAAAGCCGAACAGCAAGATCAGCCAGACCATCCACATCCCACGGCGATGTTTCCGTGCCAGCATCGGAAATTCCTCGTAAACCAGCGGCTACTTGTATGCAAAAAGCATCGCGTAAATGATCCAGACCACGATGCTGAAACCAATACTCAAAGCAATCCAGGCGAACACGCGAATGGTTCGCACCACGATTTCCGGCTGCGGTTCCTCCAAGTGCTCTTCCAGGTGGCCGGAAGCGGCCAGCGCTTCGTATTCCAACGGCTTGTCGCGCTTCAGCTCCGTCAGCGGCATGTGGCCGGTGAAGATGGTCGTGTCCATGGGGAATTTTTCCGGCCGCAGGTGCGTATTGAAGAAGTGCACGGTGAAAATGAACCCGGTGGCCAGCAGAGCTTCGTCACTGTGGATCACCGTGGCGATGTTGATGAACGATCCCGGCAGGAAGCGCGTGAAGAAAATCGGGAACCAGAGCGTTAGCCCGGTTGATCCGATGACCGCAATGCCCCAAAACACAGCGAAATAGTCGAATTTTTCCCAGTAGGTCCAGCAGCCATACTGTGGACGAGGGCCGGCGCCGACGAACCACTTCATGGTGGCGACGAACTGCCGCGCGTCCTGTGGCATGGGCAGCATGGTGTGGGGGCCCAGCAACAGGTCGCGCCAGGACTTGTACTCGCGCCGCTTCACCTGCACCAGGTTGTATAGATGAACGAAGAAGACGCCGAACATCAATATGGCGGCGGTGCGATGGATGAAGCCGGCGACCTGGAATCCTCCCAGAAACCGCGAGACCATGGCGGCCCATTTCGTGTAGGAAAACTTCAGCGTCAATCCGGTGGTGGCCAGGCTCAGGAAACTGACGATCATGCACGCATGAAGCGCGCGCTGCAGGCGGGTGAAGCGGACGAACTCGGGCTCCGCATGCTTGCGGCCGTGCTCGGCCGGCTGACCGGTGCTCCGCAGGTCGGAACTCTGGAGTGCGAGATCAACCGGCATGATGATTCTCCTCTGCAGCAGACTTGCCGTTGGCGCCATTCAGGCGAGCGGCCTCTTCGCGTGCTTCCTCCGCCTTCAGGTCGCGGCGCATCTCGAGCGCGCGCGGCAGCCAGAGCAGCGTGTGCATTCCGCTGATGACGAAGGTCGAAACCAGCAGCGTGGTCATGCCCCAGAACGTCCAGTACAGGAACGGGTAGCGCTTGGGATCGTGGTGCGTGGCGTGGGTCAGGTAGCCGGCAAAGCGGCGGGTCGCGGTGGAATGGCACTTTTGGCAGGTCGCTACTACATTAGCCCGGCTCAGGTGCGAGCGCGGGTCGGCAACCCGCAGGATATCGTGCGCGCCGTGGCAGTCGTAGCACTTCGCGGTTTTGGTATATCCCAGTCGCGAGACTTTGCCGTGATACGTGTCGAAATAGGTCTTGGCAATCTCTTCGTGGCAGCGCCCGCACTTGTCCATGATGTCGAGCATGAAGCCGGTTTCGTCGGTGCGGCGGATGGTGTGGGCGCTGTGGCAATCGTTGCAGACGGGGAGTTCCTTGTCGGTCTTGGTGATCAGACGCGAATGCACGCTCTGCTCGAACTGCTCTTCGATGCCGTGATGGCAGGCCCCGCAGGTGGTGGGAACGTTCTTGGGATTGACGGTGGACTGCGGATCTGACTTCGGCAGGACGAGGTGAGCGGTGTGGCAGTTGGTGCAGGTCGCGGTTACGGTGAGTCCGCTCTGCAGCAGTCCTTTGCCGTGAATGCTCTCCTGATAGTGCTGAATGATCTGGTGCTGGGTGCCGACGTAACGCACCGCGGCTTTCTGGCCCTCGCGATGGCAGCTACCGCAAAGGTTCGGCACGTTCGTGGCGAAAGTTCTGGAATCGGGATCGCGCTTGTCGAGAATGTGATGCGTGCCGTGACATTCTTTGCAGTTGGGCGCGTTCGGGTCGTTGGCCGCGAGCAGCTGACCGTGTTTGCTGCGCTGATACTGCTGGCCCTGGTCTTCGTGGCACTTGGCGCAATCCACCGGGTGAGTGATGGTCTCACACGGGCGGATGCGCGAGACATTGACCTCGGAGTGGCACTGGCTGCAGGAAACCGGGACGGCCTGGGTCCGCGGGTGCGCGTGGCGCGAACCGGCGATCTCCGCGGCTGAGACGAACATGCTGCGGCCATCTTTCGCCTTCAGGTGTTCATTGGCATGGCAGCGCATGCAGTCCGCGTCGGCCATTCCCTGGGCATAATAGACATTGCGTACCTTGTGCGGCTGGTGGCAGTCTACGCAGGCGGGCAGAACGTGCGCTTCCTTTTCCCAGAGTTCACCGCGGATGGTTTTGCGATGAACTTCTTCGATCTCGGCATGGCACTTGGTGCAGGTGGCGGCGATGTTGCGGCGATTGATCGAGGAATTTGGGTCAGTGTGAGGGAGGATGTTGTGCGGGGTGTGGCAGGAAACGCAGTTGGCCGCTACCACCAGCCCCTTCTTGAGCAGCGCTTCGCCGTGGATGCTCTCGGAGTAGTTCTCCAGAATGTTGTGCTGGTCAATCTGCCGGCTGACCTGGACGGGGGTGCCTTCCTGGTGGCATCTTCCGCAGACGAAAGGAACTTTCAATGGCGCCACGGCCGATCGCGGGTCTTTGACGGGGACGATGTCGTGGTTGCCGTGGCAATCCACGCAATGGGGCGCAAGAGTATCGCCGCGGGCGATGGCCCTGCCATGCAGCGAGCGCGAGTGCTGCTTCTGCTCGTCGCTATGGCAGGTGCCGCAATCGACCCGGGCCAGCGGCGTGGCATGAGGCAGGTCTTTGCCGTCAAGATCGGCGTGGCACGAAACGCAGGCGAAAGACCCATGCACCGAGGAAGAAAACTTCTTGCCGTCTACGAAAAGGGAGATGGTGCGAACCCCGCGCTTGATGGTCAGGTTCTTGTCGCTATGGCAGGCGAGGCAGTCATCGGTGCTGGGGTTTTGCGGGGATGCGGCGGCGGAACAGAGCGTTCCGGTGATCAAAAGCAGGGTGAGGGCGAATCCAAGCGCAAAAATCCTCCGGATTGGCTGCGTCGGCATGCTCTCACCCGCCAGTTCTTCGGGACGATCCGATCATCGAGCGGCCGCATGGGGCCGCCTTGCTTACACGGCAACTACTTCTTGGCCAGACTGCGAATGTAGCCGACGAGGTCTTTAATCTCGGTGTCTTTCAGCTTGCCGTCGTAGGCCGGCATTTTGTTCTTTCCCTTGGTGATAGCCTCGGTCAGCTGGGCGTCGGTCTGCTTCTGAACGTCGGCCGAAGTGAAGTCGTGCGCACCCATCTTCAGGCCGGTGGGCGATCCCTTGCCGTCGGCTCCATGGCACATGGAACATTTTGCTTTGTAGGTTGCCGCAGCATCCTGGGCCGAGGCCGATGGGCTGCAGAGAGCAACGACGCCGACTACCAGCAGGGTGATCAGGCTTAACCGAATGAAGAGTTTCAAGTTGCTTCCTCCTGAGAGTTTTTTCAACACAAGCGTTAGGTTCGCACGCCCGCTGGGCCGGCCCTATGTCAGAAGTCACCCGTCCCTGTGATGGTGGTCACAGATAAATTAGCGGCTGATTGTGACAAGTATCACGGGCTGACGTGCGATTCCGCACGGCGGCGGTCAGCCCGGAAAACTAGCATGGCAACATGTCCACTACTTCGCCTTCGCCACTGTCAGAACGCGCCGCATCGGCATGGAATTCAGGGCAGTCTGCCGCCCAGGCTGGCCACAAGCTGAGCATCTCCGGTTTCCGGTTGCGTCCGCTGCAGGTGACTTGGGAAATGACGAAGGCCTGCGATTGGAAAGCGTCAGCCAACCGGGCGCCTTCGCGCAGGCCACGGGACAGGCGCGAATTCTCAACCGCAGAAGCGTTTCATTTGATTGAAGAAGTCGCCGACATGCATGTGCCCCTGCTGGTGTTGACCGGGGGGGATCCGCTGCTCCGGCCGGACTTGTTTCCCATCGTGGATTTCGCAGCCAAGCACTCCGTACGCACCTCGCTGGCGCTGCTGCCGACCCCGCTGATGGACGCGGAAATTGTTGCCGAACTGAAAACGCGGGGCCTGATGCGCCTGGCGTTCTGGATGCATGGTTCCACGGCAGCCTCGGACGACGGTCGCTGGGGTGTGCCCGGTTGCCATCAGCGCACGCTGGAAGCGGTTGGCTCCTGCCACGATGCGCACCTGCCGGTGCAGATCAACACGGTTTTGTCCCGGCGCAACTTCCACGACGTCGAACCGATGATCGAGCTGCTGGCGCGGCTGGACGTGGCTTTGTGGAATATTTTCTTCTTTGTCCCGGCGAGCCCCGAGCAGGCCGGAGAACTGCTGAGCGCGGAAGAGCATGAGCAGGTCTTTGCCAAGCTGTACGCCGCTTCCGGCAAAGTTCGCTTCCAGATCAAAACCACCGAGGGCCAGCACTACCAGCGTTACCTGCTGCAGCAGCGGGCGCGTGAATCGCGGGGACGCATGACCGAGACGGAAAGCATTACCTGCCCACCGAAAGGAATCAACGACGGCAAGGGGTTCGTGTTTGTGGACCCGACCGGCGACGTCTACCCCAGCCGGTTCCTGCCTTTGTCGGCCGGCAATATTACGACGCAAGCGCTGTCGCAGGTGTACGGCGAATCCTCTTTGTTCGTGTCGCTGCGCGACAGTTCGAAACTGAAAGGGAAGTGCGGCCGCTGCCCGGCCCGCAACGTCTGCGGCGGATCCCGCGCCCGCGCCTACGCCATGACTGGCGACCTGTTCGCCGAGGATCCCTGCTGCGCCTACGAGCCCCAGTAGCCTCCATCCAGACGTCCGGGAATCGGCCGAGTGAAGGCCGTAATCTGCCGTCTGTTTTTCCGGACGCGAGAGTCGAATTGCCCACGCCGTGCGCCGCAAGACGGTGCGTCGAGCACCCTTTTGGGGTAACATCAAAAATGTGATTCAAATCACAGAGACATGTGATTCATTACCCGGCAGACTGATCCGTCCGCTCGTTAGTATGCCCTCATCTCGTTGCAAGGCTAGAGGCCAACACCTCTCGAACTCATAACTTAGGAGGCGATTCGATGCGCTCCCGCGGCCCCATGTTTGCGCTTAGCGTCATGCTGCTCGCGTTCTTCTTCCTGACCGCCAGCAGCTTTGCCATCCCCGCTTTTTCAGGCCAGGACGGGACGTCCTGTACTCCCAGCTGCCAAGAAGGAGAATCCAGATGAAAAGAGTGGCGATCTTTTTGCTTATGGTGGTTCCTTGCGTGGGCCTGCTGTTCTTTACCGCGGTGAATCCGCCCAGTGTCCAGGCGGTCCCAAGCTACGCGCGGCAGACGGGCCTCGCTTGCAGCGGCTGTCACTACAATCCGCCGGAACTGAACCCGGCCGGACGCAAATTCAAGCTGACCGGCTATGTGGATAGAGCGGATGAGACTAAGGTTATAAAGGCGGAGGGGAGCAAGAAGGGATCCCCACTGGATCTGCTGGGTGCGCTCCCGTTGTCGGTAATGATGGACGTTTCGTTTACGGCAATTAAAACGCCAGAGCCGGACTTGGCCAGTCCTTCGACTCCGCTGCCGCTGACGCAGAATGGCAACTTCGAGTTTCCCCAGGACTTCTCGCTGTTTCTTGCCGGTGCGTGGTCCAGTCACGTAGGGAGCTTCTTTCAGGCTACCTACAGCCTCCAGGCTGACAAATTCAGTATGGACAATACCGACATCCGCTATGCCAATAAGACCAAATGGGGCGGCAAGGAATTCGTCTATGGTCTGGACATGAACAACAATCCGACCGTGGAAGACCTCTGGAACAGCACTCCGGCTTGGAGTTACCCCTGGGTGGCCAGCGATGTGGCCCCAGGTCCCAATGCGGCAGCCATCATCAATGGTACGCTGGCAGAGGATGTCGGTGGAGTCGGCGCCTACGCAATGTGGAACGACCATTTGTATTTTGACGCAACGCTTTATCGGTCCGTGCATGTCGGGGGCGCGCAGCCGAATCCGGGAACCAATGCTCAGTACAACATTCGCGGAGTTGCGCCGTACTGGCGGCTGGCCTGGCAGCAACTGTCAGCGAAGACGCAGTTTGAGATCGGCACATACGGGATGCACATGCGCTCAACCAACGGTGCGATCACTGGACCTGGTGGAGCCAGGCTTCTTACGGATTCCTACACCGACTGGGGAGTGGACACTCAGATTGATCAGACACTGTTTAGAAAGGACGTGCTTTCCTTCCGGGGTTCGTATCTCCGGGAGAATAATGATCTACTGAACACTGCCAATGTAGTAGGGGCGGCTGCGCGGGCCCCGCATCGTCTCAACATTATCCAGGCCAACGCCGAATATCACTTCGGCAACAAGTACTCGGGGACCTTTGGTTGGTTTAACACGACCGGAACCTCAGACACAGGTTTGTACCCCCAGGCGCCGGTAAGCGGTAATCTGAACGGCGATCCGAGAAGCGCCGGCTACATCGCGAACTTCTCGTATTGGCCTTGGCAGAACATTCAGCTTGCAGGACAATACACCGGGTACACGCGCTTCAATGGCGGCTCGACCAACTATGACGGCGCCGGTCGCAACGCCAGCGCAAACAATACAATCTATCTGGACATCAAGTTCCTTTTCTGACGCATACATTAACCATGGTTAACTCCAAAGGAGAGAACGCAATGAGGAGCAAGATACTCGTATTGATCGTACTCACAGTCGGCCTGTGCAGCGCTGCCTGGGCGGGCGACATCGAAGGCAAAGTGACTGGCATGAAGGGGCACTCGGTTGTCTACATTGACGCTATCGCAGGCAAAACGTTCCCCGCTCCCAAGGAGCACCCGGTGGTGGATCAAAAGGGGCTTCTGTTTGTGCCACACATCCTCGCGGTGCTGCAGGGCACAACCGTGGAGTTTCTCAATAGCGACAATGTAGCGCACAACGTCTTCTGGACCGCGGTCGGTGGCGATAAGAAAGCCGGACATAATCTCGGAACCTGGCCGAAAGGGGAGAAGCGCCCCTTTACGTTCGACAAAGCCGGTGCCGTGCCGCTGTTCTGCAATGTCCATCCAGACATGGCGGGATACATCATCGTCAGTCCGACCCCGTATTTCGCCGAAACCGACGACAGCGGCAGCTACAAAATTAAAGATGTTCCCGACGGCAGTTACACGCTGGTTGTATGGCACGAGGGCGCGAAGAACCAATCGAAGCCCGTTACCGTTTCCGGCGGAGCTAAAGCGGATTTCACCTTGACGAAGTAGGAGTATGAAAACAACCGCGGGGAGCGCTGCCACGCCCAGTCGCAAGCGCTCCCTGCTTGAGCACTTCCCAGGTCCACCCAAGAAACTAGTTCAGCAGTAGTATTGAGCCGTCTATTGCCGACATGCTGAAGCGATTCAAAGACAAGAAGGTTGACGCGGACTGGCTGCACACAAACTTTCCGTGCATGATGGCCTGTCCGGCGCACACCAATGCCGGACGCTATGTCGGCCTCATTGCCGAGGGCCGGTTTGAAGAGGCGTACCGGTTGGCCCGTGATCCGAATCCGTTGGCCAGCATTTGCGGGCGCGTCTGCGCACATCCCTGCGAGACGGCGTGCCGCCGGGGTGAAGTGGACCGGCCGATTTCGATCCGGGCGCTGAAGCGGTTTCTGACCGAGCAGTACGGGCCGGAATCGAAACGTCCCATCAACGTCAATGAAGGACGGGGGCAGAAAAAGCTTCCTTATAAAGTAGCCGTGGTTGGCGGCGGACCGGTGGGACTCTCGGCGGCGCACGATCTCGCCCTGATGGGCTACGCGGTCACGATCTTCGAGGCGGCTCCGGTGGCCGGCGGCATGCTCTACCTCGGCATTCCCGAATACCGGTTGCCGCGCGATGTGGTCGAGGCGCAGGTGCGCGAAATTCTGGAGACTGGAGACATCACGCTCAAGCTGAACCACGCTGCCGGACGCGACTTCAGCATCTCCGATCTGCGCCATCAGGGATTCGACGCGGTGCTCATCGCGGTGGGCGCGCACCGCAGCCGCGATCTGAGCATCCCGGGCGTGGATCTGGACGGCGTCTACAAGGGCATTGATTTTCTGCTCAACGTGAACCTCGGCTATAAGTTCACGATCGGCAGGAAAGTCATTGTGATCGGCGGGGGCAATGTCGCGATGGATGTGGCGCGTTCGGCGGCTCGCGAAGTCGTCAAGCAGCACGCGGCCGGCGTGGAGGATCTGGAGCCGTCGGATGAAAATGTTTCGGCCGTGGCCACCAAAGAAATGGTGGACATCTCGCTTTCCGCTCTGCGCATGGGAGCGCGCGAGGTGAACCTGGTCTGCCTGGAGCGCCGCGAGGAGATGCCGGCGGCGCTGGAAGAGATCGTCGAGGCGGAAGAAGAAGGCATCATTATGCACCCCGGGCTCGGCCCCAAGCGGATTCTGGGCAAGGACGGCAAGGTCTCCGCCCTCGAAACGCTCAAAACCAAGTGGGTATTTGACCAGAACAAACGCTTCAATCCTGCGTTTTACGACAACAGCGAAAGCCAGATCGAATGCGACACCATCATCATGGCGATCGGACAGGCGCCGCGGCTCGACTTCTTCAAGCCTGAGGACAAAGTGGAACTCTCCCCGCGCGGCTTGATTGCGGTGAACCCGCAGACTTTGATGACTTCCGCGCCGGGGATTTTCGCGGGCGGCGACTGCGTGTTCGGACCGCGTCTGATCATTGACAGCGTCGGCGACGGCAAGCGCGCGGCCGTAGGTATTGACGAATATCTGCGCGGTGGAAAACATCCGGAGCCGGTCATTGAAGTCGAGGTCCTCAAGCGGCATGCGATGACGCTGGGGTACCTCGATATTCAGCGCCAGCATGTGCCGATGCTGCCGCTGGAGCGACGGACCGGCGTGACGGAAGTCGAGATCGGCTATGACGCAGCGGAAGCCGTGGCTGAGGCGCAGCGATGTCTCCACTGCTGGGTCAATACCATCTTTGAAGGCACGCCCGAAGATGGCAGCATGTGCATCCTGTGCGGCGGGTGTGTGGATGTTTGTCCGGAGAAATGCCTGGAGCTGGTATCGCTCGACCGCATTGCATTCGAACCAGGGACGGTGCAGCACATCCGTGACAACCAGGAATGCTTCGGCGTGGAATTTGACGAGGTCGCAGCCGACGAACTGGGCGTGGTCACTGGAGCGGCCATGCTGAAGGACGAAACGCGCTGTATCCGTTGCGGTTTGTGCGCCATGCGCTGTCCGGTGGGCACGATCACCATGGAGTCGTATAACTTAATTCCCGCGGAACCGACAGGCCTGATCTCGGTGGCGGCGATCGGCGCGGGGTTGCAGAAGTAGCTGGACGGAAAATCCCCACCCTGACCTCGCAAAAGGCGCGACGTTAGGATGGGGCACCCGAGGGTGAACATGGCGGACGAGACAAAGAAGAACGACGACGTCAACCGGCGGGAATTTTTCATGCGGCTGGGGCTGGGCTCGCTGGGCATTGCCGCGGCTGGCACGGCGGCGTTTTCCTACCAGTTTCTTGAGCCCAACGTGCTGTACGAGCCGTCGCCCGTGGTCAACGCGGGCAAGCCCGACCGATATCCGCTCGATTCGGTCACGCTCGATGTGAACAACGGGATATACATCGTCCACTCACAAGAGGGATATTTCTCGCTGAGCGCGGTGTGCACGCATCTGGGCTGCCTGACGGCCTGGAAGCCGGAACTGAATCAAATTGCCTGTCCGTGCCACGGCAGCAAGTTCGAACAGAGCGGGAAGAAGATCGAAGGCCCCGCGCCCAGGCCGCTGCCCTGGAAGCGGATCTGGATCAATGACGACGGCGACCTTCTGGTGGATCGCTCGACCGACGTCCCGCCGCTGGCGCGGGATTCGTTCGTGAGGGTCTAGACGAGGAAATCGGCATGGCGAAGACTGTGGAGCAATATTTCGAAGACTTGCAGGGCACGCGGGTGTGGCGCTCGATCTTCCGCAGCGGCACCGGATCGAGCACCCTGAAGCGGGCGCTGGCCATTCAGCAAAACGTGTTCCTGCACCTTTTCTCGACCAAGGTGCGCACGCGCATGTTGAGTTTCAGCGCGACCTGGTACCTGGGGACGCTGACCCTGGGAACGTTTCTGCTGTTGGTGGCGACGGGGATCCCGCTGATGCTGTACTACCACCCGTCGGCGCCGCAGGCTTACACCGACACCAAGGACCTGCAGTTTGTGGTTTCTTCGGGATTGTTCCTGCGCAACCTGCACCGCTGGTCGGCGCATGCCATGGTGTTTCTGGTTTTCGCGCACATGTTCAAGGTGTTTTATCGCGGAGCCTATCGTACGCCGCGTGAGTTCAACTGGGTGATCGGGGTGATCCTGCTGCTGATCACGCTGCTGCTGAGCTATACGGGCTACCTGCTGCCCTGGGATCAACTGGCGTACTGGGCGATCACGGTGGGGTCGAACATTGCCTCGGCGGTTCCGGTGATTGGCGACAAGATTCATTTCCTGCTGCTTGGCGGCAATGCCGTCAACGCCAATGCGTTGCTGCGGTTCTATGTGCTGCATTGCATGATTCTGCCGCTGACCGCGATGTTCTTTGTGGCCATTCACTTCTGGCGGATCCGGAAAGACGGCGGGTTATATGCGCATTCGAGCGAGCCTGCCGTATTGCGGGCCAACGCCGCTACTGAGAAGGAGGGGCAATAGTCATGGCCGACTCCAAAGATTTCGTCGCCGGAGTGGACTCGAACGCGAAGAGATCTCCGCGCCGTATTGTCTTCATCACGCGGCGGACCTCGGCTCAGGTGAAGGCGGAGACCGAGGATCAGACCCAGACGTTTCCGGAGGTGTTGTTCCGCGCGGCCGTGGCGATCATGACTCTGGCCGTCGTGCTGGTGTGGATCTCGCTGCTGTTCAATGCCCCGCTCGAGGGTCTGGCAGATCCTTCGCACACGCCCAATCCGGCCAAGGCGCCCTGGTACTTCCTGGGTTTGCAGGAATTGCTGCACTACTTTCCGCCGGTGGTGGCGGGCGTTCTCGTGCCGGGACTCGTGGTGATGGCGCTCATCGTGATCCCGTATTTCAAAGTCAATGTTGAAGCCGACGGGCTTTTCCTGAAGGACCGAGAAAAGAGGCTACGGATTTTCTATGCGGTTGCCGGCGGCCTGTCTCTGTTTCTGCTCTTGTTCAAGTCGCGCTTGTACAACTATGTGCTCGGGATTAAGGGAGAGGCGGAACCGCTGTATGCCGCCCTCGTCCCGACTCTGATCATTGCCGGGATGATGATTCTGGCGTCGAGGAGTTCTCTCCAATCTCCCTCGGCGTTCCGGCGATATCTGGCAGCCAGGCCGCTTTCGTATTGGGTGATGACCTGGTTCTTGTTCGAACTGGTGGTACTTACCGCCATCGGCACATTTTTCCGCGGGCCGGGCTGGTCGTTTGTCTGGCCGTGGCAGCTTTGATAACCATGCGTAGAACGATGCGTAGAAGGATGCGGCGCTCATGAACGAGAAACCTACGTCGCTCTGGCAAAAACTGTTCGGGGACAGCGTGCGCGCCTTCGGCGTGGTCAGCCTGGTTTTCCTGGCATCGCTGGCGATCGCCCCGGCCAAGAATTATTTCAGCGAGTGGCGTCATTATCAGCACGGCTATTTGAAGATGATCCGCAACCGCAGCGAGGCCAACACGCTTCAGCGGCATTTTCAGGGAGGCATCCAGCAGGTCTGGCTGCCCGACCTCGGCGTGGTGGATCGCTGCACGAGTTGCCACGTGGGTCTGAAAGAAGCGAGCCTGACCGATGTCGCGACCCAGCCCTTCCGCAAGCATCCGGCGATTCCGCACCAGATCGATCAGTTCGGATGCACGGTGTGCCACCGCGGGCAGGGCCTGGCGACCACGGTGGCCGAGGCGCACAACAGCACGCTGGCATGGGAGCAGCCGATCCTGCCGGCGAAGTACATCGAGTCGTCGTGCGGGCAGTGCCATCGCGGCCCGCTCAACGGGACGCCCGTTCTGAATCAGGGACGCAACCTGCTTTCCCGCTACGGCTGCGTGCACTGCCACCTGGTGAAGCTGCCCGACGGCAGCGTGATGAAGCCGACCGACGATCCCCCGTCGCTGGAGCACATCGCCGACAAGACTACGCGGGAATGGATCTATGCCTGGCTGAAAGATCCGCAGGCTTATGCCTCTACGGCGACGATGCCGAACTTCAAGCTGTCGGATGATGACGCGCGCGATGTGTCGGCGTTTCTGATTGCGAACAGCACGCCGGTCGCGGGAGATACCGTCGCACTGTCGGCAAAGCCGTCGTCCGATCCGGCTGCCGGTGCCAGCCTGTACGGAGAATCGTTCTGCGCCTCCTGCCACGCCGTGCAGAACGCGGCCGGAAACACGGTGGGCGGAAATCTAGGGCCGGAGTTGACCCGCGTCGGCAGCAAAGTGAAGCCGGAGTGGCTGCAGGCCTGGTTGCGGAATCCGCGGACTTACGATGCCGGAACCGCTATGCCTCACTATCGCTTCAACGATGGTCAGGTGGTGACGCTGGCGGGTTTCCTCGAGGCCAAGGCAGATTCCGATCTGCTGGCCAACGTAAAGCTCGATCCCGCAACTCCTGAGCAGATCGCGCACGGCAAGCGGCTGGTTTCTGACTACGGCTGCGCGTCGTGCCATGAAGTTGCCGGGATCAAGAAGCCCGAGAACTTCGCTCCCGAACTGAGCCGCATCGGCAGCAAGCCGATTACGCAGCTCATCTTCCTGCCCGGAATGGCGCACACGCTGCCGGACTACATCGCAGGAAAGATCAGGAATCCGCGTGCGTTTTCGCCGGGGCTGAAGATGCCGCAGTACACATTCGCGCCGGCGCAGATTGATTCGCTCACGACAGCACTGCTGGCACTTAATGATCGAGCAGCTTCGCTGCCGCCGTCGCTTGCGGTGCCGGCAATGCCCGAATCGGATTACCAGCCTGCCGGCAAGGCCGGAAAGCTGATGGCCGATCTCGCCTGCTTCAGTTGCCATCGCATCAACGGGCATGGCGGCGACATGGCGCCGGACCTTACCTGGGAAGGTAGCTCGGTGCAGCGCGATTGGCTGGTGCAGTTCTTCAAGGATCCGGGAACGCTGCGCCCGGCGCTGATCCGCCGTATGCCGCGGTTCAATCTGACCGATGGCGAAGTCAACGAACTGACCGATTACATCATGACGGTCTATCAGAGCCCCACGGTGGATCGCGATTCCATGCCGTTGAGCGGGTATTCGCAGGGCCAGGTGGAACTGGGCAAGCAGCTCTTCTATGGCAAGTACTCCTGCCAGGGCTGCCATATCGTGGACACCAAGGCCGATAAAGGCTATATCGGGCCAACGCTGACGCATGTCGGCTCACGCCTGACCGCCGCCTGGGTCTACCAGTGGATGAAGAATCCGCAGTCGTTGCGGCCCGGGACCAACGAACCCAATCGTGCCATGAGCGACGAGGACGCTCGTGCTCTGACCGCGTTTCTGATGTCGCAGAAGGGCAAGGAGGCCGCAAAGAAATGACCCGCCATTCTTCAGCCATTCTATTGCTGGTTGTGGCTGGGCTGGCCACATCTTGCACGCGCACCGTGGGGGTAACGCTGATTGTCCCCAAGCCCACCGGCGTCGGTGCGGCGATCGTCGAATCAAGCGGCGGAAAGCAGACCGCACAAACGGGGTCGCTGCTGCCGCAGCCGCTGGTGGTGCAGGTAAATGATGAGCAGGGTAACGCCGTGACCGGAGCATTGGTGCAGCTTGCCGCCGCATCCGGCGTTACCTTTGATCCGCCGAGTGCGCTGACCGATTCCAGCGGGCAGGTGACGGCGAACGTTTCACTGGGAGGCATGGCCGGCCGCTACCAGATCGCCGCTTTCACGTTCGACAAGGCGGGCAAGAGAGTCGAACTCAAGGTGGAAGAGGTTGCGCTTGGCTATCAGCAGACTCTGGGGCACCATCTGGCGGATCAGTACTGCCAGCGCTGTCACAATCCCGAGTCCACGGTGGAGCGCGTTTCGAACTACGACAATCTGGACGTGAAGCCGCATCCGTTCACCGAAGGCGATACCTACAACAAGATCAGTGATGCCGATCTCACCGCGGCCATCAGCCACGGCGGGCCGGCGCTCGGCAAGTCGGCCCTCATGCCGGCATGGGGAAATACGCTCAGCAAGGCGGACATCCAGGCGCTTATATCCTATATTCGTGCCGTTTCTGATCCGCCCTCGCGTGACGCTGGGCCCGTCTATGCGAAGAATTAGTCTGGCGTGTCTGTGCCTGTGTTTTCTTACTTCCGAGCGCATGGGCTCAGGTGTTGCCGGCTGAAATCAAAGACCCCGAACTGCGCGCTCTCAAAGCGCAACATGGACAACCTGAAGATGGGCGCCGACATTCTGGCCCCACCGACGCACTATCCGTTCTACTTGAGCCGCAAGCTCGATCTCGAAGTGTCGCAACAGAAATAAGCCGACCAGCGCGCCCTGTAGTTCGATCGCTACAACGACAAGATCGTGACTCTTTTGTGATTCGGCTCACTCATCATCGTGATTCAGGTCACAAGACCAGTTTCGCTATTCCTCCACAATCAAAGTAATTGGGTGGGTTGAATCGTGATCGGCACGACCGTTCTGTGACGTTGATCACGTCCGCCCGTGACGAAGTACACGGAGTTCCCCAGGCGGCCTCTGGCATGCTGGCTGGCAAACTGAGGTGCCCTATGACTCCAGAGGATCGTGACATCCTGGACCTACTCAAGTTTGAATTGCGCTTTCTCGAAGACGGCGGGTACGGGCGTTCGCCGCATGCATCGTGGCGTGCTCCCGCGATCTTTGAGGATTCACCCATCTGTCCCAACTTCTGTGACTCAACCCGGCCCCACCCCTGCGAGACCTGCCGACTGGAGCAGTTCGTCCCGCAAGACCAGCGCTCGGAGAAGGTGCCCTGCCGTTTCATCCAACTCACGGAAGCAGGACAAACGGTGGAGGATCTGTATCGGACGGGAAGTCAGATCGAATTGGAAGAAGCGTTAGCCCATTGGCTGCGGGCCCAGATTCGGCGGATGGAACAGGAACGCGGCCTGACGAAAGAACAGGGAGCGGCCTAGGCCGCCATATCCCAACAAGTTCCAGGAGGGGGAGTTAGAGTCATGGCAGACGAGCACGCTTATCGAGTGGCAGCATGGTGGACTTCCGGCCGCACCGGCCTGGCGAAATCGGATTCCGCGCCTAACGCGATTCATTTCACCGCTCCTACGGAGTTTGGCGGCCTGGAGGGCCGGTGGACGCCCGAAGAACTCCTGCTTGCTGCCCTCGCCGGCTGTTATACGACGACCCTGCGGGCCATTGCGGGCACGGCACAGTTCAATTTCACCGACCTTCAGGTGGAAGCCAGCGGAACGGTGCGCAAGACTGAGGCGGGCTGGAGTTTTACCCAGATCGTGGTGCGTCCCAACCTGAAGATCACGTCGGCGGATGAGCGCGAGCGGGCGTTGGAACTGCTGAACCGGGCCGAGAAACTGTGCCTGGTTTCGAGGGCCATCGGAACGACGCTGAAGTTCGAGCCTCAGCTCGAGATTAGCAAGCAGGTCAGTATTTCTTGAGGGATACCTCGCGCCCGCCTGATGTCCGCCTAAAGCACGAGCAAGGCCGACACCGACGATGGATCCTCCATCGCCTGGAGCTTGAAGCCCACCTTCTTGAAGATCGCCTGCGTGGGCAGATTGTCGCGCAGGATCTCTCCTGACAGTTTAAGGAACTTCTCCTGACGCGCCACCCGGGCCACGCCGGCTAGCAGTTCGGTGCCCAGCCCGCGTCCCTGCCAGTGATCGGAGACGAGCACGGCAGCTTCGGCCTCGGTGCGATTGATGGCGCTGAAGCGCCCAACCCCCAGGACTTCGCGTTGTCCAGTATCGGGGTTGGCGTGCTCGGCGACCAGAGCAAATCCGCGGTCGTAACTGCCAAAGCAGATTCGCACCAGCCGTTCGTGCTCCACCCGCGTGCTCAGGCTCAGAGAGCAGAAATACCGCAGATAAACACTGCGCTCGGAAAGGGTAGTGTGGAACTGCACCATGAGCGGTTCATCCTCCGGACGGATGGGGCGGATGGTGACCGGAGTTCCGTCCTTGAGCTTCCAATCCCAGACATACTGCGATGGATAGGGACGGATGGCGGGGCGAGGCAGTTTTTCGAACGGCACCGTGGAATCGTGGACGACCACGCGCGCGTCGAGCGCAAGCAGGTGCTCCGGCGTGGCCAGTAATGGATTGATGTCAATCTCCTTGATCCAGGGCTGCTCAATGACCAGTTGGCCGAAGCGAACAAGCAGTTCTTCGAGGGCGACAAGGTTCACGGGCTTCCGCCCGCGCACACCCTGCAAGGCGGTGTAGATTTTGGTGCGCTCCATGAGTCGCTGCGCTAGGGTGGTGTTCAGCGGGGGCAGAGCCAGCGAACTGTCACGGTAGACCTCGACCATCACGCCGCCGGAGCCAAACAGAATGACCGGCCCAAACTGCGGGTCCACGCTGCTGCCGAGAATCAGTTCATAGCCGTCGCGCCGCACCATTGGTTGCACCGTGACGCCCGCAAAATGGTGCGCGCCGACTTTTGCCTCGACCGAAGCCTGTATGGAACGGTAAGCGCCGCGCACCTGCTCGGCGTTGAGCAACCGCAGACGAACGCCATCCACATCGGTCTTATGGGCAATGGTGTTGGAAAGAAGCTTCAAAACCACCGGATAGCCGATCTCGGCGGCGCAGGCGACGGCCTGGTCTTCATTCTCGCCCACGCGCGTCTCCACCACTGGGATGCCGTATCGGCCGAGCAGGCTCTTGGCCTCGAATTCGTTGAGCATAGTGCGGCCGCTCAAGCGGACGCTTTGCACGAAGTCGGCGACTTTGCGGCGAGCATCGGCCGCGGCTTCCGGCCCTTCGACCAGGGCCGGAGTCTCATAAAGCCCGCGGAGGTTATAGGTGTAGCGCCACATGTAACTGAAGGCGCGCGCGGCAGTATCGGAGTAGGAAAACGTAGGGATGCCGGCGGCGTTGAGAATGGCGATTCCTTCGGCCACTCCGCCGCCGCCCATCCAGGCGGCCAGGATGGGCTTGCCCGAACTGTGCGCAAACGGCTTCATCCGTTGCGCCACTTCGGTGGGATCGGCGCCGCCCTGGGGTGCAATGATGGCCAGAAGAGCATCGCCGCCGGGGTCTTTCAACGCGACCTCAAGCGCTCGTACATAATGTTCGGCGTCGGCATCGGCGAGCACGTCCACAGGATTGCCGTGACTCCAATAGGGCGAGAGAAATCCGTCCAGCTCATGCAGGGTTTCCGGCGACAATTCGGGGAGTTGGCCCCCGGTGGCGATAAGCGTGTCGGTCGCCAGCACCGCGGGACCTCCGGCGTTGGTCACCATCGTGAGGCGAGGGCCGCGCGGCCGCGGCTGCTTGCTTAACACCTCAGCCATGTTGAAGAGGTCGGCAATGTTCTGGACTCGCAGCACGCCGCAACGCCGGAAAGCAGCTTCGAGAACCTCATCGCTTCCCGTCAGTGCTCCGGTATGCGAGGCGGCGGCGCGTGACGCGGCTTCCGAGCGTCCCGCTTTGATCACGATGATGGGCTTGCCCAGCGCGATTTCGCGGGCCGCCGATAAGAACGAGCGCGCGTCGCCCACCGACTCCATGTACACCAGAATGCTCTTGGTGTGGGGATCGTCGCCGAAGTAATAGATGAGGTCGCCCCAGCCGATGTCCAGCATCGAACCGGTCGAAACGATGGCGCTGAAGCCGACGTTCTCCCGCTGGCTCCAGTCCAGAATCGCCGACTGCAACGCGCCGCTCTGGCTCAGAAAGGCAACGCTGCCTTTCTGGGGCATAGTCTTCAGGAAGGTTGCATTCAGTCCAAAGGTCGGATTCATGAAGCCCATGCAGTTGGGCCCAATCAACCGCATCTGCCCGCGTTGCAGGTGCTTCTGGATTTCGTTTTCCAGGGCTGTGCCGGCCGGTCCTTGTTCCCGAAACCCAGCCGAGATCACGACCGCTGCCTTGACTCCGGCATCCACGCATTCGCCAATGATCTGGGGGACCGTCTGGGCCGGAGTCACCACCAGCGCCAGGTCTACGCCGCCCGCAATGTCGCCAATCTGTTTGTAGGCCTTAATCCCGAGAACTTCCGGATGACTGGGGTTGACGGCATAGAGCTTGACCGCAAACTTGGTCTCCTTGAGGTTGGAGAGCACGTTGCGGCCAACGGTGCCGGCCCGCTCGGTGGCTCCGATCACAGCAATCGAGCGCGGGAGAAACAGTGATTCCAGACTCGCCCGGGGCGGCCTGGCCAACGGCTTGGAGATGTTCGGGAGGGATGGTACGAGATTTGATACTTGGCTCACAGAGGTTCCCCCGCTACCGCAATATCGTCTTATTTTTTCATAAGTTTAGCTGGGCGTGTTGGAAGGTCGGATGGCCAAAAAAACCCACTCTGCCATAGTCTTGTGCCCAGCGCCGTGATTGGAATAGCACCATAATCACGAGGGTGCGTGATGACAATCACACGGATGAACACGGTGTTACAATGAGGACCAAGGGAGGGTGCTAAATGCGCGCCCCTTATGGTCTAAATATTCTTGATAATTGCCTTACCTGCCCGGTGCGGGAAGAACACTTATTTTGCAACCTCTCAGTTCACGCTGGGCAGCGCTTAAACGAAATCAAATCCACCGCCGTTTATCCCAAGGGGGCAATGCTCTTTATTGAGGGGCAGCAACCCCGGGGCGTTTTTCTTCTATGCACGGGTAAAGCCAAACTCTCCACCTCTTCGCGGGAAGGAAAGACAATTATTACCAAGCTTTCCGAAGGGGGAGACGTTCTGGGACTGAACGCAGTCATCTCGAATCGCCCGTATGAAGTGACGGCGGAGATGATGGAACCCGGGCAGGCTAACTTCTTGCCGCGTGACTCCTTTCTGCAGTTTCTGAAAGAGTACGGAGAAGTTGCCTTGCGCGTCGCCGAACAGCTAAGCCGCAATTACTACACCGCCTACGAGGAGATCCGGACCTTGGGTCTGGCCACCTCGCCGTCGGAGAAATTTGCCAAGCTTCTGCTGTCCTGGTCGACCAAGACGCCACAAAACGACGGTTCCTCGCAGGTTAAGCTCACGCTCACCCACGAGGAAATTGCGGAAATCATTGGCACGACCCGCGAGACGGTAAGCCGGCTGTTCTCTGAATTCAAAAAGAAACAGCTGCTGCAGCTTAAGGGTTCAACCCTGTTGATCCGCAACCGGACAGCGCTGGAAAAGATTGTCCAGTCCTGATTTCGCGAGGCACACTACTCCGCCGCGGAGCAGGGAGTGGTGTAGTTATCGGTCTCGACGATTCCGCTACCCCTACCCCTCCCTGTCGTCCATGCTGGCAATCCAAATGCCTTTGCGCCGAGCTGGACTGTAATTCACGCCAAGCTGCTGGTAGGCGGTGATGAACCTTTTGCTCCAGATTGTCCGTCTAGATGCACCAGCTTCGCCTCGCCACCGCTCCACACCACGGTCATTTCTTTGGCGCACTCGTCGCACAGCCAAAAGCGCTCGTGCAGGGACGGCTTCACGGCCCTGGTCGAGGCCTGCATCGCCGGAGTCGGAGACAGGTGGAAGATCTTCCCCTGACGCAGATACCGGAACGCTTGCGAACAGGCGGGATTGGCGCACTTGGAGACGATGGCATCCTCCTGCTCCCGGCCTGCCGGCATAGTATGCCAAGTCCACCCGGAAAAGAGGTGATGGCAGATACTTCAGCGGGTGACGATCATCACGGAGGGAAGCACGGTAGTAAGGCGGGCCGGATCACGGCGGCAGATTATTCGCGTATGCCTGGGACACTGTCGCTGACCCTGAACAGCAGAGACAGACGCTCATGCAGAGCAGTAATAGCCTGGAACAGCTCCGCCAGCCCGCCCGTGCTGAAATCCACTTCCAGCGATTGCAGGTCAAGAGTCAGTTCTTTTGCCATCTGCGTCGTGCGACGGACCCGGTCCTCCGAAAGAATGCTCATGGCGGAGTAGGGATCGCGCTGCTGTTGCTTCAGCCCGATCCAAGTCTGAACCACGCGCGCCGTCTGCCGCATACTGTCCACAGCGCCCCGGAAGTCGCTCAGGATGCGGGGCGAAAAATCGCCGGCGACGATGAGTTGCTCCAGCGTTCTGAGCTCGGCGGTGGCTTTCTGCAGGCGCTCGGCGATGGAACTGCTGTCGAGTTGCGAATTCAGACGTGTCATTGGGGTTACTGTCCAGTAAATGTTCCCCAAACATGCCTATCGGTATCTGAGGCTCAGAGCTTCAGTCTTTTCACCATTTACAATGAACGGACCGGCGGGCTGCCTGGCTGGTTCCCCAGAAAGCGCTTGCTAGCATGGTTCAATTCTCTTGTGCCGCACTGCTTTTTGATCTGGATGGAGTGCTGATTAACTCCACTCCGGCGGTTACCCGCGTGTGGCGGCGCTGGGCGGTGGAGCACGGATTCAATCCTGAAGAAGTCGTGGCACGGGCTCATGGACGTCCCAGCCTTACAACGGTGCGGGAATATCTTCCCAATTCGGATCACGAAGTGGAAAACCGAGAGGTGGAGCGCCGCGAAATCGAAGACCTCGAAGGTGTTGACCCTCTTCCCGGCGCGCTCGATCTGCTGGCGGGTCTTCCGCCGGATCGATGGACGATTGTGACTTCCTGCACCCGGCCTTTGGCGGAAGTACGCATAAAGGCGGCAAGGCTGCCGTTGCCGGAGAGATTGATAACTTCAAACGACATCCGGCAAGGCAAGCCGCATGCTGAGCCGTATCTGAAAGCTGCCTCGATGCTGGGCTTTCCCGCGGCAGATTGCGTGGTCTTTGAGGATGTTCCGGCAGGAATCCGGTCGGGCAAAGACGCCGGTGCCAAGGTGATCGCCTTCCGTACGACGGCCCAGGAACCCGTGTTGCGCGAGGCTGGCGCCGACTGGATTCTGAACAACTGTGCCGACGTCCGAGCAGCGAAAATGGCCGGCAAATTGCGCCTGACTTTGCTGCCTTGCCGCCTTCCGGGAGTAAACTGTGTCGGACCGGGGAATTCAACTGCAAGGAGACATCCATGAAATCGAAGCTGCTGAGCACTCTTGTCGGCTTACTCTCGGTGTGCGTGATCGTTTCTGCTCAGGACGCTCAGCGGGAGCCTTCCGCCCGCGCGCAGGAGCGCATCACGCGGGAAGTGCGCCACGAATTGCTGATGCTGCCTTACTTCGGCGTCTTCGACTACATCGCTTACCGGGTGGACGGTTACAACGTCACCCTGCTCGGCCAGGTCGTGCGGCCGACGCTCAAGTCGGACGCCGGAAACGTCGTGAAGCGCATCGAAGGCGTGGAGAGAGTGGACAATCAGATTGAAGTTTTGCCTCCGTCACCGATGGATGACCGGCTTCGCCTTGCGCTGTTCCATGCGATCTACAACTACGGTCCGCTGGAGAAATATGCGCTCGGGGTGCAGAAACCCATCCGCATCATCGTGAAGAACGGCAATGTGACGCTGGAAGGAGTGGTAGACAACGAAGGCGACAAGAACTTGGCCGGAATTCGGGCCAATGGAGTCTCCGGCACGTTTTCTGTGAAAAACAACCTGCAGGTGGTGAAGCCGTAAGTCAGGGCCACATGAAAGATGCGGATCCTCCGCCGGCACACCCGCGCCGCAGCGTCGTTCGCTTACTGCGGCCGTGCTCTCAGCGATCCCTGAAACTTCGCTTCCGCGGCACACTCTCTCCGTGCGTATAATGCTTGCGGATTCCGCTACCACGGAAAAGTTGGAGGAACGCTCTTATGAATTTTCGTGCCATGAACCGCCGCACCTTTCTTGAGACTGCCACCACCGTAACCGCTGCGACTCTGCTGACCAGCCGTCTGGGTTGGGCTGTCGGCGAACACAAAATCGGAAAAGTCGGAGTGCAGCTCTATACCGTGCGCGACCTGATGAAGGATGATTTCGAAGGCACCATCGCCAAGGTGGCGCAATTTGGCTACCAGGAAGTGGAGTTCGCCGGCTATTTCGGCCGCACCGGCAAGCAGGTCCGCGCCATCATCGAAAAGAACGGCCTCAAGGCGCCTTCCACTCACGTCCAGTACGACGAACTCGACAAGAAATTCCCCTCGGTGATCGAAACCTCGAAGGAGATTGGCCTCGACTACATCATCTGTCCCTGGATTCCCGAAGAACTGCGGAAGTCCCCGGACATTTGGAAACAGGCCGCGGAGAAGTTCAACCGGGCGGGCGAAATGACCAGGAAAGCCGGCATGCAGTTCGGCTATCACAACCACTGGTTCGAATTTATTCCCACCGATGGCAAGCTTCCCTACGATGAACTTCTCAAGGAGTGCGACGCCAATCTGGTGAAGATGGAAATGGACCTGTGCTGGATTACCACTGCCGGCGCTGACCCGCTCAAGTACTTCGACCGTTATCCCGGACGCTTCCCGCTGGTTCACGTCAAAGACGTGAAGACTCTTCCGAAGGTGAGCAGCGCGGGCGCGCAGAACTTCGGCGACACGGTGGATCTGACCGAAGTCGGCAGTGGCGTAGTGGACTGGAAGAGGATCTTTGCCCAGTCGGAAAAGGCCGGCATCAAGCACTACATCGTGGAGCACGACCATCCCAAGCAGCCGCTGGAGAGCATCAAAACCAGCTACGAGTACCTGAGCAAGTTGCGGTGGTAAGTGGGCGAGAGTTACTGAGGTAACGGTGCGGTGGGCCGGTGCCTGCTGCTATTCTGAGAATAGCCAAATCAGGTACAGGTGTTCCCATGACGGACTGGGATGAGGAACGAGAAGGTTACGTCGACCAACCGCGCCCTGCCTATCCGGCCATTCACGTTCCCCCGAATCAGCAGAGCGGCCAGCACCATTTGCTCAGCATTCATGGCGAAGAAATCCTCGGTGGCCTGATCACCGTGGCCAGCGGCGCCTGGGCGGTTTACGTGGTGGCTATTCAACAGGGCAGCGTCTGGCACCTGCAATTGTCGCCTCCCGGGCCGGCGGAGGTCTGCTGCCTGGGTCTTCTTATCTGGCTCCACGCGAAATGGCGTCATGCCAACGCCAGGTGAGGAAGCAGTGCGCAAGTCGCCGCATCCAAGAGCTCACGCCTTCCCGAACGGATTCTCCAGCGATGGGCTCTGCGGGGTAAACAGTTCCGCTCCATCTTCGGTCACGTGCATGTCGTCTTCAAGGCGTATGCCAAACTCGCCGCGGATGTAGATTCCCGGCTCGTTGCTGGTCGTGATGTTCGGCTGCAGCTTCGTCTTATTGCCGCGCACCAGGTAAGGCCACTCGTGCCCGTCCATGCCCATACCGTGGCCAAGCCGGTGCGTGAAGTATTTGTAGTCGGGACCGTAACCTGCTTCGGTGACGACTTTGCGGGCGGCATCGTCCACCGAGCCGCACTCCGCACTAGGGCGCGCCGCAGCCAGCGCTGCCGATTGTGCCCTGTGCACGATGTCGAACACACTCTTCATTTTGTCGCCGGTCTTCTCCGGGACTTTGCCCAGCACAAACGTGCGCGAGATGTCAGAAGCGTATCCCTCGACCGAACAACCGCCATCCATCAGAATGATGGTGCCGGGGTGCACGACTTGCGGCGTGACTGAACCGTGCGGAAAGGCGGAGAACTCGCCGACCTGTACATCGGCCCCGCCGGGGAATCCGAGTTGGTCATGCGCGCGCTGCACCAGTTCCGCCACCTGCGGCTGGGTCATGCCATCTTGCAGGGCAAGGTACGCCGCCTCGTAGGCTGCGAGCGTCACATGCGCGGCCAGGCGCATCAGCGCCACTTCGTGGGCGCTCTTGATCATGCGGCAGCCGGCAGTTACCGGGGTGGCGCTGGCTGTTGTGGTCTGCGGTGCGGCCTTGGCAATGCCGTCGGCAAAGACGAACCGGATGGTTTCCTCGATCCCGATCTTGCCCGTGGCAATGCCGCGATCCTGCAGTCCTTGCGCGATCAGCCGGTACGGGCTTTCGTCCTCCTGCCAGGTACGCACGTCAGGCTGGGCACCGTCCGGAGACTTGGCGATCTGTTCGCGGGCGCGGCCTTCTTCAAATGCCGGACAAACGTAAAACGCCGCGCCCTTGGCCGGCAGCACCAACGCGAATGTGCGCTCTCCGCCCCACCACCGGATCCCTGTGAAATAGCGCAGGGACGTTCCCTCCATCAGAACGATGGCGTTGAGCGCGTTTTCCGCCATCAGTTTGCGGGCGCGTTGCTGACGCTCGCTGCGTTCTTCCACACTGATGGGCGCGGCCTCGCTCTTGCGCGACTTCAGTTCCGCGATGGAAGGCGGCAGAGAGACGTTGTCGGCCGCAGCCGATGCCGCCAAAGGTAATGACGCGAGTGCCGCACCGGCCGTAACACCGCCCACTTCCAGGAATCGTCGTCGCGAGATCATGTGCCCTCCCAGGGTCTGGAATGCAATCCGGCCATTATAGGGGAAGCGGGCGGCTTGGCCCCGGCCTTCAGAGTCCGACCAGTCACTCGTGACGGCAACTGGCGCGCGTTATAGTTAGCTCTGGAAGGACCGGATCACACCGGGCCCGGTAGAGAGGAATCCATGGCAACCGGCTACAGCGCGGGCAGGATGGTCGCACACAACATGGTGACCACCCAATTTGAACTCGACGGATTTCGTGTCACGCGCACGCTCGGCGTCGTGCGCGGCATTGTGGTGCGGTCGCGATCCATCTTTGGAACCATCGGCGCCGGACTGCAGACGCTGGTCGGCGGTAACATCACGCTGCTTACCAACCTCTGCGAGAAGACCCGCCAGGAAGCTTTTGACCTGATGTTGCAGCACGCCGCCGAGTTGGGCGCCAACGCCGTCGTGGGAGCGCGCTACGACGCGACCGAGGTGATGCAGGGGGTCACCGAAGTGCTGGCCTACGGGACGGCGGTTTTTGTAGAGCCGGCGAAGTAGTCTTTATGTAGCGCAGCCTGAGCGTGCTTCGGCAAGTAGTTTTGGAAGGCTTTGCTGGCGCTGCGCGAACGTGCTCTCCATCTGTCGGCGAACGAACAGCGCATTGGCGATCTTGCCGAGCCACCCAAAGCCAACTTCATAGTCAATAACGTCACGGACCAGTGTGCCGCCGACGCCGTCGCGCTCCGCTGCCGCGAATTCGTGGCGGTGGTGCCAGCTCTTGAATGGCCCTTTGTCCTGCACATCGGCGAAGTGATGGTTCCATTCGAATTCGGTGATGCGGGCGACCCACTGCGCGCGGAGGTGCAGAAAAGGGAAGACTCGAAAAGAGGTGACGATGGTTGAGCCGGCTCCGGCTGCGTCTTTGGCCGCAATTCCTGGAGGCGGTGGAGGCGCCGGCTTGATGTTAAGGCGAATCAATTTTGTTTGGCTGGCCGAAGGCATGATTCGCGGCAGGTTCTCCGGGTTCGAGAAGAACGCGAAGACCCGCTGCTGCGGGAAGGCAACCCACTGCTCGAATTCGAGATGGTAAGGCAGTGTGCGCGACTCAAACGGACCCGCGGGATCATAGCTGGCCGGATGTGCGGTGGCGATCTTGGACATAGCCTGTTTCGCTGCACCTACGAGGGTGGCGCGAGTGCGCCCCAGTCTCTCGGTAGCGGCCTTTGAGGAAAAGACCGAGACTCCTTGAGATCGCTCATTGCCCGCAACTCCCGGAACTCAGCAATCCGACGCACCGTTGGGCATTGCGACGCCTCCGGAGCCTGCCCCTCTTAACATTGGGTCCGCTCAGGGCCAAGCTCTTCCTCCACATTTTGAGTCGGCCTGTGCTCTTTTCCACAACAAAATCCGCGCCAGTGGCTGAGATCAAGCAAAATCTAAGCGAATGAATAGCGAAAGAACCAATGCCGTAAGCCCAATCCCTTGTGGTTAACCAATCGAACGACCACAAGACTTCGTATTTTCCCGGATCAGTGCACGACTGGGACATCGAGCTTCAAGTTTCTTCTTGACAATAAAAGACTTACGGTTAAGATGTGGTACAAAGTGGTATGAAGTGGTCAGGGCAGTAGGGTTCGTGGGAGTCAGGAGCTGAAAACGAGGAGCCGGTGGAAATCCGACCCAAGAGCACTGTAAACAGCCCGAATCGCCCGAGTTTGACCCAGCTTTTCGTGGTTTTTACCTCCCTCATTGCTTTGGTAGTGAACAAACGAAAGAGCGCCCCGGCAAGGGGAATTGGCCTTCGTAGGGGCCTCATAAATGTTTCGCGGCAATCATCCAACCCGGGTCGACGACAAAGGACGCCTCAAGGTCCCGGCCGAGTTCAAGCGGGTGATCGACGAGAAATACGGTCAACAATTCTACATCACAAGCTTAGACGGGGATGTTGCTCAAGTGTATCCCTTCGAGGAGTGGGAGCGGATCGAGCAGAGACTGGCTGGGCTCTCCAATTTCAATCCTACGAAGAAGAAGTTTCTCGACCGGACCAACTACTACGGGCAGATGGTCGAAATGGATGGCCAGGGCCGGCTGCTGCTTCCCCAGTTGCTGCGGGAGTCAGGCCAGCTCAAGGGCGAGGTTGCCGTGCTGGGGAACCTGATCTATCTGGAAGTCCGCAACATGGAATTGTTCAAGAAGAAGATTCGGGAAGAGAAATTTACGCCTGACGATGAGAAGACGCTCAACGAACTGGGCATCTAGTGGGCGAGGGATTCACAGATACCCCTCAGGGGGTTGGACATGGTGGTGGAAGGGAAGCGAGCCATGTTCCGGTTCTTTTAAAAGAAGCGATCGACTTTTTAACCGTGCGTCGTGGCGGGACCTATATAGACGCCACGGTGGGCCTTGGCGGGCACAGTTACGAAATCGCAAAACGCCTCGGCGCACCGGGACATTTGATTGGGCTCGATAAGGATCCGGCCGCGCTGGAAATCGCGCGCAAGAGGCTAGTCGTCAGCGAAGCTGATTGGCCAGTGATCACGTTGTTGCACCGGTCATTCGCAGAATTAGCTAACGACCAACGGCCAGGAACCGTCGACGGTCTGCTTGCCGATATCGGCGTCAGCAGCCTGCAACTCGACGACGCGGCGCGTGGATTCAGTTTTCAGGCGGATGGGCCGCTCGATATGCGGATGGACCCGCATTCGGAGCGCACCGCCGAACAAGTGGTAAACCACCTCGACGAGCGACAGCTTGCCGATGTGATTTACGAATTCGGAGAGGAAAGGAGGTCGCGGAGAATCGCCAGAGCCATTTGCCGGTCGCGGCCGATACGATCTACCGCACATCTTGCGGATGTCATATCAGCCGCGGCCCGGCCAATGAACCAGGCCGAAAGAAGGATTCATCCAGCGACCAGAACGTTTCAGGCTCTTCGAATCTTCGTAAACCGCGAACTGGACGATCTGCGGGCGCTGCTCGAAGCCGCGCCCCGGATTCTGAAGCCAGGTGGACGGGTGGTGATCATCAGTTTTCATTCGCTCGAGGATCGCATCGTGAAAGATGCCTTCCGTGATGGAGCGAGCCAGGGTTTGTACCGGTTGCTGACCAAGAAGCCAGTGACGGCGAGCGACGAGGAAAGCGATCGCAATCCGCGGGCGCGCAGCGCGAAGCTTAGAGCAGCGGAGAAAGTTTAGGAAGAAGTTTAGCTCCGGAAAACCTGCCGGAGTTCCCGGCATTCGCTGTCCTGGCGTGCCGGGCCTTCAAGATTCAGGTTAGAGCGCGGATCGCTGATACGAATGACGATCCGCTGGGGCGGGAAAGTGATGCGGGGCAAGACGGGTTCCGTGGTAGGAATCCATGTTGAGGTTGCGGGAATGTACACGGGCACACTGATCAGCGACTTGATGATCGCCGTAGAACGGGCAGAGCAACGGGCCAAGCAGCAAAGGCTGGCAGACGAACAGGAGTTGCTGGCGATCTTCGCCATGCAGATTCCGGTGGCGCGGGTTGACCAGATTCTCATGGGGGCGGCATAACATGGCGGCAGCGGCGGCGGCTGTGCGAAATGCGGGTCCGGCAGCGGAACGGCGTCCTTTCTGGACAGGCACGCCCGAGATCTACTTCTCCAAACCCATTGATAATTCACGGCTGGTCAAAGTGGAGGACCCGCGGCGCCGCAGCGAGATGAAACAATTCTGCATTGTCCTGGCGGTGTTTTTCGTGCTCGCGCTCGGTTATACCTGGCAGCACTTCCGGGCGATTGAGTATGGATACCAGATCGAGGCCGCCAAGCGCGACTTGAGCACGGCGTCCGAAATGAATCGCGCGCTGCGCCTGGAAGATGCCACCCTCCGCAACCCCGAGCGGATTGACGCGCTGGCGCGTCGCATGGGCCTGGTGCCACCGGAACCGGGTCAGGTGATCCGCATGGATGCTGCCGCTGCGGATGCGCAAGGTCCGGTCATGGCCAGCGCCGCACCGGTGGCGGTGATTCCAGGCCACTAGGAGCACGATTTGAAAGGACGGGAGCCCTTCGACTTCGCTCAGAGCAAGCTCTCGCCCGCGCAGCTCGGCTGAATTTCGACGGCGGCCTGTTTGCATGTAGGCCGCCATATTTGTCTGAACAAGCTCCTTTTGTCATTCCGAGGAGCGGCAGCGACGAGGAACCTGCTGTTTGCCGGCGTCGGAAGAAAGCAGGTTCCTCCTCTGCGCTTCGCGCATCGTCGGAATGACAAGATCTAAGGATCGGAATGCCAAAGTGTAAAGAGTAGAAATTCATGGCCTCGTCCGACTCTACCCTCGCTAAGAACTCCCGGCTCTACCTGTTGGGTGCGCTGCTCCTGCTTTGGTGCCTTGCGATTTGCGGGCGCCTGGTCTACCTGCAGATCTTCAGCTATGGGAAATTCGTTGCCCAGGCTACCCACCAGCAGCAGCGCGCCATACCTCTCACTCCGAAGCGCGGCGTGATTTACGACCGTGCGGGCCACGAGCTGGCAATGTCTGTGCTGGTCGAGTCGGCCTTCGCCGTGCCCAGCGAGGTCAAGGATCTCCCGACCGCCGTCTCGCTCATCACGCGCATCACCGGAGACGACCACAACGTCGTGCTGGCCGATTGCCGCGCCCACAAGACCTTCTGCTGGGTTGCCCGCAAGGCCGACGACGAGACTATCGAGCGCATCAAGTCGCTCAATCTGCAAGGCATTCATTTCCAGAAGGAGCCGAAGCGTTTTTATCCGGCGCGCGATCTGGCGGCGCAGGTGCTGGGCTCAGTGGGCATGGAAGATTCCGGGCAGAGCGGCATCGAACATGAATTCGATGACGAACTGCGCGGCCGTCCGGGGAAGATGTTCATTTCGGTGGACGCCCGGAGACAGTGGTTCTCCGACGTGGAGACTCAGCCGGAGCCGGGTGAGAACCTCGTCCTCACGATTGACAAGAACATCCAGTACATCGCCGAGAAAGAACTGGGGCAGGCGATTGCCGATACCCACGCGATTGCGGGCACCGTGATTGTTGAGAATCCGCACACGGGAGAGATTCTCGCTCTCGCCAATTGGCCGACGTTCAATCCCAATCTGCACAAACAGATCACACCCGAATCGCTGACCAACCGCGCCGTGAGCTACGTCTACGAGCCGGGCTCCACGTTCAAGCTGGTAACGATTTCGGCGGCGCTCGAAGAGAAGGTCACGAATCCTGACGAAGTCTTCGACTGCCAGATGGGCTCGATCGTTTACAACGGCATGCGCATTCGCGACTCGAAGCCGCACGGCTTGCTGCCAGTGTGGGGCGTTCTGGCGGAGTCGAGCGACGTGGGCGCGATCAAGATCGCGCTGCGTCTGGGCGAAGATCGCTTCTACAAATACATTCGTGCCTTCGGATTCGGCCAGCCAAGCGGCATTGAACTCCCTGGCGAAACTCGCGGGCTGACCAAGCCTCCGAGCCGCTGGTCGAAAGTCTCGATTGCCGCTATCTCGATGGGCCAGGAAATCGGCATTTCACCGTTGCAACTCGCTGGGCTGGTTTCGACTTTTGCCAACGACGGCGTGTGGGTTGCGCCCCGCATCGTGACCGGCACGGTACAGGCGCAAGGCACTCCGCAGGAGGTGGCGTTTCATCCGGGAGCGGCGCATCGCGTGATTTCCCCGTTCACCGCGGCCCAGATGCGCGCCATGATGCAGAAAGTCGTGCTCGAAGGCACCGGCCGCAAGGCGATTCTTGAAGGCTACAGTGCCGCCGGAAAAACGGGAACGGCGCAGAAAGTAGACCCCGCGACCGGCGCTTATTCAAAGACAAAATACATCGGCTCGTTCGCCGGATTTGCCCCGGTCAATGATCCGCAGATCGTGGTGGCCGTGATTCTCGACTCCGCCGTCGGACTCCACCAGGGCGGCCAGGTTTCCGCGCCCGTGTTTCACCGCATTGCGCAGCAGGTGCTCGAGTACCTGCATGTGCCGCACGACCTGCCGCTCGCGCCCAAGCATCAGTTGCTGCTGGCCCAGGCGAGAATGAAAGATAACGATCTGGAGGAAGGAACTCCGGACCATCCCGGCGAACCGCTGGAAACCGCCGAAGTGAATGGAGCCGATGCGGCGAAGCCAAGTGTGGCGCGGGCACCGCTTCGGCAAGCTCGGGGCAGGCTCTCAACCGCGACTGCCGGCGCAACCCCTGCCCCTGTCGTGCAAGCGGCAGTGCGTGAGCCGATTCCCACGAGTGAGGCGACACTCGCTCAGCCTCAGCCGAAGAGTCCCGACGCGGCAACCGCGCCCGCGACTCTGCCCTCCACCGGCACGGTGGTCCTCGATGTCGAGCAGGGCGGGATCGTCGTGCCCTCATTCGTGGGCAAGACTGTGCGTTCCGCCGTCGAAGCCGCCCAAGATGCCGGCCTGGAACTCGAAGCTGTCGGCAGCGGCGTGGCCCGCCGGCAGTCTCCCGCCGCGGGGACTCACGTTCCCGCCGGTTCGCGGGTAACCGTGCAGTTCGGACGGTAGAGCAAGTCCCAACGCAGAGGACGCAGGGTACGCTGAGGATTTTGGTTACAAAATTCCAGACAATTTTCCGTTCAGGCAATCCCGGTTCCTCTGCGGCCTCTGCGTACTCTGCGTTGAGCCCCTTCCCCGGTTTGACCCGCCGAAAAAGCGCGTGTTACGGTAATCAGTCACACCGACGCGGCAGACCACCCCCTGCCCGCGATTGAGGTCCATTTTGCCGGTCGAGGCCACGCCCGCCATCCGCAAAACCGCACTGAACGCCGTCCATCGCCAGATGGGCGCGAAAATGGTGGAGTTCAACGGCTGGGACATGCCGGTCGAATATCCCGCATCGCTGGGTGGAGGAATCATCGCCGAACACATGGCTGTCCGCACCGGCGTGGGCATTTTCGACGTCAGCCATATGGGCGACATTCGCCTAGCCGGGCCGCAGGCGCTCGATGCCGTGCAGCGCATTTCCATGAACGACGCGTCGCGCCTCGCCGTTGGCCAGGCCCAATATTCGGCATTGCTCTATCCCGAAGGCACATTCGTCGACGATGTGATCGTCCACCGTCTCGGCGAAGACGAGTACCTGCTCGTGATCAATGCAGGCACCCGCGAGAAGGATTTCGGCTGGGTGCGCGACAATACTCGCCAATTCGATTGCACCGTCGAAAATCTTTCGGACGACTTCACCCAGATTGCGATTCAGGGACCGAAGGCCGTTCACCTGCTGCAGAAATTGACCGACGCGGACTTAACCATGGTTAAGTTCTACTGGGTCGCGCGCGGCCGGCTGTGCGGTCTCGCCAACATTCTGATGGGCCGCACCGGCTATACCGCCGAAGACGGCTTCGAAATCTACATTCCCTCCGACGAAGCCACCAGCGCCTGCGTTTGGAACGAAGTTCTGGAGGCGGGCGAGGAGTTCGGCGTGGTCCCCTGCGGTCTGGGAGCTCGCAACACGCTCCGCCTCGAAGGCAGGCTCCCCCTCTACGGCCACGAGATTTCGGATACGATTAGTGTTTGGGAGGCGGGGCTGGACCGCTTCTGCAAAATGGAGAAACCGGATTTCATCGGCCGGGCGGCGCTGGAAAAAGCGAAGGCCGCCGGCGTGAAGCGAACTCTGGTTGGTCTCGAGATGACCGAACGCGGCATCGCGCGCGACGGCTACAAGGTGCTCAATCTCGGAGGAAACGAGATCGGGTACGTCACCAGCGGATCGCCGGCGCCCTTTCTCAGGAAGAATATTGCGCTAGCCTATGTACCGCCGGAGTTCGCCGCAATCGGCACAGCGGTGAAGGTTGAGATCCGCGGGCAAGGCGCGGGCGCGGTCGTGGTCCCGACGCCGTTTTACAAGCGGCCGAAGAAAGCAGCTTGACTAGAAAGGACACAGAGGTTCGCAGATCTTCGCTAGAAACCAGCAGCTAGGAGCTAGAAGGTTTTATGCCTTACCCAGCAGACCGCAAATATACGAAAGAGCACGAGTGGATTCAGACGAATGGCAATTCCGCCGCGATCGGCATCACCCACTACGCCCAAGAATCGTTGGGTGACATCGTGTTTGTTGAGGTACCCAAGGTGGGCACCGAACTGGTTGCTGGCAAGACCTTCGGCACGGTCGAGTCGGTCAAGGCGGTGTCCGATCTGTTTGCCCCGGCGTCGGGGAGAGTGACCGAGGCCAATGGCGAACTGGCCACGGCGCCTGAAAAAGTGAACAAAGACGCGCACGGTGCGTGGATGGTCAAGATGACGCTGGAGAATCCGGGCGAACTCGAAGCGCTGCTCTCGGCCGCCGACTACGAGAAGTTTGTGGCCGAAGAGGCGGGACATTGATCTGATTTGTGATGGACAATCGGAAATTGGCGATCGTCAGTCAAGAATTGCGTCGCCGTTTTGAACATGGTTCAAACCACAGCCTGATGTATGCAATCCAAAGCCGGCTGCGGAACATCTATATAACCTCTTATGCGTTATCTCCCTAAATCTCCCGCCGACCGCGAAGCCATGCTGAAGGCGATCGGCTTGCGCTCGGTGGATGATCTGTTCGCGCCGATTCCCGCCCAATACCGCTTGACGAGGGACCTCAATATCCCCCGCCAAATGGCCGAGTCGGAGATAGTGGACTTCTTTCGCCAGCGCTCGCGCGAAAATGGCGACGGCTATACCAGTTTTCTCGGGGCCGGCGCCTACTACCATTACCGGCCCGTCATCATTGATTCGCTGATCTCGCGCGGCGAATTCCTTACCGCCTACACGCCTTACCAGGCAGAGATTTCGCAGGGCACGCTGCAATCGATCTTCGAATTTCAGACTATGATCTGCGAACTGACCGGGATGGAAGTTGCCAATGCTTCCATGTATGACGGTTCGACCGCGGCCGCTGAGGCCGTCATGATGGCCGTCCGCCTCACCGCCCGCCGTTCCGTGATCGTGGCCCGCAGCCTGCATCCGGAGTATCGCGAAGTTCTGGCGACCTACGCCACGCATCAAGGCATGCCGCTTTCCGTGACCGGGTTCGGCGAGGATGGCCGGCTGGATCTGAAAGGATTGGAGAATGCGGTCACGTCCGACACCGCCTGCGTGCTGGTGCAGTCGCCGAATTTCTTCGGCTCGATTGAAGATGTAGAGGCGATTGCGGAAGTGGCTCACAAGCACGGCGCGATGCTGGTGGTTTCGATCGCGGAAGCGGTGTCGCTCGGCATTGTCGAACCACCGCGCCAGGCCGACATCATCGCCATGGAAGCGCAATCGTTCGGCGTGCCGCTGGGATTTGGCGGCCCTTACTGCGGCGTTATTGCGACACGCGAGAAGAATGTCCGTCAGATGCCGGGCCGCCTGGTCGGGCAAACCACCGACAAGCAGGGCAAACGCGGCTTCGTGCTTACGCTCGCTACCCGTGAGCAGCACATCCGCCGCGAGAAGGCGACCTCGAACATCTGCACGAACCAGGCGCTGGTCGCGCTCATGGTTAACATCTTTATGACGGTGTACGGCAAAGTTGGCCTGAAAGAATTGGCGAAGCAGAATCTGGCCAAGACGGCCTATGCGGCCGGACAGTTTGCCAGGCACGGCAAAGTACTGTTCGGCGGCGCCCCTCGCTTCAACGAATTCGTCGTCCAGACCAGCGAAGATCCCTACGCTATTAACAGCCGCCTGCTGGGTCACAAGATGGTCGGCGGATTGCCGCTGAAGAAGTTTTACCCCGAACTTGGCAACGCAGCCTTGTGGTGCTGCACCGAGCTCACTACCCGCAGCGCGATTGATACGGCGGTCGGGCTGGTCGCCGAGAGCGAGCGATCTGTGCGTTCAGCGAAAGAAGAAGTGGAAGAGGTGGCGCGATGAAGCAAAGGACCCGCAAGGCCACCACCCACGTCAACCAGAATGAAGGCCTCATCTTTGAGAAATCTTCGGCAGGCAAGGCCGCGTGGAAACTTCCTCCGCTCGACGTGCCGGAAGTGGATACCGCTCAGCTTCTCGGCTCCTCGGAAAGAAAAGATCTCGGCGCCATGCCCGAAGTGAGCGAGATCGAGATCATTCGCCACTTTACGCGGCTTTCCACCTGGAACTATGCCATTGATCTTGGCATGTATCCGCTCGGCTCCTGCACCATGAAGTACAACCCGCGCGTGAACGAGGCGGTGGCGCGCGTGGAGGGCATCGCGAACGGGCATCCTTATCAGCCGGAGAAAATCTCGCAGGGCGCATTGCGCATCATCCAAACGCTCAGCGAAGCGCTGATTGAAATTACGGGCATGGACGCCATCACGCTGCAGCCTGCCGCCGGCGCGCACGGCGAGATGACCGGCCTGCTCATGGTTCGCGCCTATCACCAGTCAAAAGGCAACGCGCGGAAGAAGATTCTGATTCCCGACTCGGCTCACGGCACGAACCCGGCGACCGCCGCAATGGTGAACTACGCGGTCGAGAATCTGAAGTCCGACTCCCGGGGCATGGTGGATATCGCGGCGCTCGAAGCGCAGATGAACCAGGATGTTGCCGCCTTGATGCTGACCAATCCCAACACCCTGGGAGTGTTCGAACAGGACATTCACAAGATCGCCGGCATCCTGCATGCCAAGGGCGGCTTGCTCTACATGGACGGTGCTAACTTGAACGCCCTGGTGGGCAAAGCGCGTCCCGGCGATTTCGGTGTGGATGTGATGCATTTGAACCTGCACAAAACTTTCTCGACGCCCCATGGCGGCGGCGGTCCAGGGTCCGGCCCGGTCGCGATCAAGAGAGCGCTCGACCCCTTCCTCCCGACTCCGGCGGTGGTCACGAAATCCGACGGGACGCTGGCTTTCGACTACGATCGTCCGCAGTCCGTGGGACGGGTGCGGGCGTTCTATGGCAACTTCGGCATGTTCGTGCGTGCGCTGGCCTACATTCAGGCAAACGGTCCGGATGGCCTGCGTCAGACAACAGAAGACGCCGTGCTGAACGCGAACTACATTCGCAAGGGTCTTGACGGCGTCTACGATCTGCCCTATTCCACGCCCACCATGCATGAAGTCGTCTTCAGCGACAAGATCCAGGCGAAAAAAGGCGTGCGCACCATGGACATCGCCAAGCGCCTGATTGACTACGGCTTCCATCCCTACACCACGGCGTTCCCGCTGATTGTGCCTGGCGCCCTGATGATCGAGCCGACCGAAAGCGAATCGAAGGAAGAGATGGACCTGTTCATCGAGGCCATGAAATCCATTGCCGAAGAGGTCGAGGAAGATCCGCAGACCGTGCTCGAGGCTCCGCATTCGACGCGCGTGTCGCGCCTGGACGAGACCGCGGCTGCCAGAAAACCGGTGCTGCGCTGGAAGCCGTCAGTCTGATTGATGATTTTCGATTTCAGATTGCAGATTGAAATGCCGGATACTGGGGTTTTGAGTCTGCAATCAACAATCAGAAATCAGGAATCTGAAATCCCCGTTACCTTCTCTGTTTCCTCCCCTGTGTTCCTCTGCGTCCTCTGTGGTTAAATCCAGATGTTGCCCCCCAAGCGCCAATCCAGCCTGTTCGCGTCTCCTGAAAAACGCAATCCGGTCGTTTGCCTCCTTCTTGCCGTCGTCACGCTCGTGCTCTACAACCCGGTCACCCGGCATCCGTTCGTTAATTATGACGACGACCGCTACGTCACCGAAAATCCGCATGTCCGGCAGGGCCTGACCGCGGGGACTTTCACCTGGGCTCTTACTTCCACCGAGCAGGCAAACTGGCACCCCTTGACCTGGATGTCGCACGCCCTGGATTGCTCTCTTTTCCTCCTAAATCCAACCGGGCATCACTTCTCCAGCGTGCTCCTGCATGCCGCAAACGTCATCCTGCTCTACCTGCTGCTGATGTGGGCGACTGGACGCTTCGGGGCGAGCTTATTCGTGGCCGCTTTGTTTGCCGTGCATCCCCTCAATGTTGAGTCGGTCGCATGGGTGGCCGAGCGCAAGAATGTTCTCTGCACTCTTTTCTTCTTCCTCACCTTGTGGGCTTACGGATGGTACGCCCGAAAGCCGGATTGGCCGCGCTATTTGACCGTATTCATCCTGTTTGCAGCCGGTCTCGCGTCCAAGCCGATGGTTGTCACGCTACCGTTCGTGCTGCTGCTGCTCGACTACTGGCCCCTGCGGAGAACTCGGGGAGATTCCACAGGCCTTCCGGAGTATTCCTGGACCAGGCTGGTGCTGGAAAAGTTGCCCTTGCTGGCTCTTTCTGCCGCGAGTGCGGTCATCACGATGAAAGCGCAGCAGGCCGGAGGGGCAGTGCGCACGGCCTCGGAGTTCTCCTTCGGAGTGCGCGTTACCACCGCGATCTATGCCTACGCCATGTACTTGTGGAAGATGGTCTGGCCCGCCCGGCTGGCGCCGCTCTATCCGCATCCCGGCGACTCGCTGGCGGGTTGGAAGGTCGCGCTGGCCGCGTTCGTTCTGGGTGTCATTACTGCCCTCGTGCTCAAGTTTCGCGCACGTCGCTACCTGCTGGTCGGCTGGCTGTGGTTCTTCGGAACCCTTGTTCCCGTGATTGGCCTGGTGCAGGTCGGAGACGCCGCCATGGCCGACCGCTACGCGTATATCCCGCTCATCGGCATCTTCATGATGATCGCGTTCGCGCTTGACGACTGGAGGGAACAGAAAATTGCCCCCCTTCCGCTGGCCGTTCCCGCTGTAGCCGTGCTCGTGGCCCTGGCCGTGACCGCGCACCGTCAGATCGGCTATTGGCAGAGCAATTACGATTTGTGGTCGCACACCCTTGCCGTCACCGAGAACAATTTCATCGCGGAAGATAATCTGGGCGGGGCGTTGATTCTGGAAGGCAAAGAGGAAGAGGCCCATCCGCACTTCAAAGAGGCAGCCCGCATCAACCCGCGCGACGCCATGAGCCGCAGCAACCTGGGAACCTACTGTCAGACGCACCACCAGCTGCGCGAAGCGGTCACGCAATATGAAGCCGCGATCGATCTGACGTCTGATCCGGCTCTGCTTTCTCAGACTTACGCCAATCTGGGGCTGGTTCGCAACGCTCTCGGGGAAGACGAGCAGGCGCAGAAGAATTTCGAGCAATCACGGCGGTTCAATCCTAACCAGTTCAATGCGTGGCTGGGCCTTGGTCTTCTGGCGCGCAAGCAGGGAAAAACGGACGAGGCAATCCGCGACATTTCCCGCTCGCTGGAACTGCAACCGTTCGCACAGGGTTACTTTGAACTGGGGCGCATTCTCTCGCAAGCCGGACGCCCAGCCGAGGCCTTCGCCGCCTATGAGCAGGCGCTGAAACTTGCGCCCGACTTCGCCGAGGCGCAGCAAGCCGCAGCCGCGCTCCGCCAGCGCGAGCCGTAGCCTTCAGTCTTGCCGGGCGATTTACTTCAGCTTTTTCGGGAAGTCACCGCGAAAAACGCGGCGGCCTCCTGCTCCACGTTCTTGCTGCCACAGTGGGGGCACTTCGGAGTTTCCTCGTCGTGCTCGCTCAGGGTCAGGACGGTTTCAAAGGGCTTATGACAATCGAGGCAAACATAGTCATAAACGGGCATGGACACCTCCCGCGGGAATGCCGTTGACAGAATTGTACGCCTGCCGGGAAGGGAAGGAATCTAGTAGGTCCTGCGGACCCTTCTGCTTTACTTTGGCGGATCGCTCCACGCACTCCAGATCGCAAGAGCCCCTGCGCAGAGGCCGCCAAACGTCGCCACCGTAATTTCCCACCGCGAGGGAGCATGCAACCTTGCGAAGAACATCGCGGGACGACCGGGGACGAACAGGATCACCAGGAAGACTATCGTAAAAACCACGAGGAACCTCAGGATAGCTTTCTTCCATCGGTTCCCCTGGGACGAAAAATCGTTCATGGAGCGTTGCTCAGTAGATTCCGTTATCCGCGTTGACTACTTGGCCGAAATGCCTACGGTCGCGCTTGTCGTTTCCCAGTCCATCCGCAGCGTGCAGCCGCTGCCGGCCTTGTCGTAGGCGATCGTGAAGTTCTCAACCGGCGAGGGCAGCTTCGAGACCTTCATGTCCACTCGCGCCAGTTCGTCGCTCTCGTACTTATAGGGGATGCCCCACTCGCCGGTTTTCTTGTTGATGATGAGCGTCCACTTGTCGGCCGTCGGGACAGTGAAAATCGTGTAGCTGCCCGCGGGAACAGTCTTTCCGCCTACCACTGTGTCGCTGCTGGTCACGAACGTCGTAGCGCTGTTCGCGCCCGTCCGCCAGACTTCGCCGTAGGGCACGAGCCCGCCGTAGATTTTGCGCCCTTTCATGCGCGGGCTGGAATAGTCAGTCTTGATGGTCTTACCCGCGCCCAGGTCGCACGACGCCGAAGCTGGCGGGCTGGCCTGGCCTTGGCAGGCGCTGAAGGCGGCGAAGGTGAGAATCAGGCAGGTAAAGAAAGCGAGTCGATTCCGCATGGTATCTCCTTTGAAAATCCGGCACAGCCAGAACGTTTGACGTCTGAGAAGGGATTCTGTCAGTGCGCCATTATGCCCCACCCGTGCCGCCGGTTACAATCATCAAATGCCGGTATTCGACGAGAAGCAGGAAGAGCTCGAGCACTTCGAGACGATGATGGGCGTTCCCCGCGGACGCCTGGCCGTCACCCTCGACATGATCACCGATGCCATGGCCCTGGTCGGCCAGCACGGCGTCTACTGCCAGAGCCAGCGCTGGCCGGGCAAGCCGGTCATGGATATTCAAATCATCATGAACAGCCTGACCGGCGCCAAAGAGCTGATCCAGAGCGTCATGGAAGGTCTGAAGAAAGTCCCGTGACCTATTTCGGAGTTTCAGCGGGTTTGGCGTCCGCCGGTTTTGCCGGTGCGGATTGTTTCAGCTTGGCCAGGGACTCGTCCACCCGCTTCTTGAAATCGCCGGCGTCGTTGTTTCCGATCCCGCTGAACGCCGTCTGGATCTGCATTTCGCAGGTATTCCCCACGTTGTTCAGCACCACCGAGTTTATACGCTTGCCCGTGAGTGTGCCGCCAATGTTGTAGGAGGCGGTCATCTCCGCGTTGTCAATGCTGATGATTCCGTATTTTCCTGAGTTTCTGATCGTATCCTTTACAGCCGGCCAAAGGTCGCTGCAAGGCATGTTGTAAGCCTCTTTATGCGTTTTGCTGAACGCCGGTACGGCGACGGTCAGCGACATCAGAACCACGATCGCAGTTCGCTTCACGGCACCCTCCTAGACTTCGCATATTACTACTTCAGTTAACTGATGCTGGTCACCGAATCCTTCCGGATCGGCTTGCGCACATGTCCGCTATGCCAGCGTGTACTTGCTGCGCTCAAGCATTCTCTGCGCGATCTGCTGGCGGAGTTCGACCGTATTGAACGGCTCGTATTTCGCCAGTCGCCGCAGAATTGCCAGCTGAGTTCGCAGCATATCGCCGTCAGCCACCGCGGCAATCACCCGCTTGGCCGCGGATTCGACTTTCTCCATGGCCTGCGTGAGATAGACGCGTGCCATCGCGATGGGCAGGGCCGCAGCGGCTTCGCCCTTGCTTTCGGCGATCTTCTGCGCCCGCAAAACCGCGCCCTCCATGGCGTAGGTTTCAATCGTCATGTCGGCGATCGCGCCCATGATCTCCTGCTGGTCCTGGATCGCCTGCATGTATTTCTGCGTGGCTGCTCCCGCCGCAAACAGCCCGAGCTTCTTGGCTTGCTCCACCAGTTTGCGCTCTGCAGCCATGCTTCCTTCGAGTTCTTCGCTTCCCGACGGACCTGACAGCATCTCATCCATCAGCTTCTTGATCGCCGGCATCAGCGGCAACTGCCCGCTCATGGCCTTCTTCAGCAGGAAGCCGGTGATGATCAGCCGGTTGATTTCGTTGGTTCCCTCGAAGATGCGGTTGATGCGGGCATCGCGATAAGCCATCTCGGCCGGGTACTCTTCCACGAAGCCGTAGCCGGCGTGAACCTGCATGGTCTCGTCCACGATGTAGTCAATCATTTCCGAGCACCACACTTTGATGATCGAGCACTCGACGGCGTATTCCTCGATTGCTTTCAACGTTTGTTTGGCGGCGTCGGGCACGGCTTTATCCACTTCGGCCAGGGCCGAATCCATCATCCCCACCGTCCGGTAAACCATGGATTCGCCGACATACAGCAGCGTCGCCATGTTGGCGATCTTTTCGCGGATCAGGCCGAAGTCGGCGATCACCTTGCCAAACGCCTTGCGCTCCTTGGCGTACTTGATGGCGTGCTCGATCGAGACCCGCCCTCCGCCCAGGCACATCGCGCCCAACTTGAACCGTCCGATGTTCAGGATGTTGAAGGCGATGAGATGGCCCTTGCCGATTTCGCCCAGCAGGTTCTCTACCGGAACTTTGCAATCGCTCAGAATCAGAGGGCACGTGGACGAGCCGCGAATCCCCATCTTGTGCTCTTCGGCGCCCACGGAAAATCCGGGGAACGTGCGCTCGATGAGAAAGGCCGAGAACTTCTCGCCGTCCACTTTCGCAAACACCGTGAACAGGTCGGCGAAGCCGGCGTTGGTGATCCACATCTTCTCGCCGTTGAGAATGTATTGCTTGCCGTCGGCCGAAAGTTGCGCCCGCGAGCGGCAATTCAACGCATCAGATCCGGACGTGGATTCCGACAGGGCATAGGCGCCTACGATCTCGCCAGACGCCAGACGCGGCAGATATTTCTTCTTCTGCTCTTCGGTGCCGAAATAAACGATGGGCAGCGCGCCGATCCCGGTGTGCGCGCCCCAGGTAGTGGCAAAACCTGCATACTTGGCGATGCGGTCCGCAATCACCGCGGCGGTGACCTTATCCATCTCCAGCCCGCCATAAGCTTCAGGAGTCTCGACCGCGCTCAGTCCCAGCTCGCCCGCTTTCTTCAGCAGATCGCGAGTGACCGAGAAGTCCTTGTGCTCGATCTTCTCGATATTGGGGACGATCTCGTTGAGGGCAAACTCTTCCGTCGTCTGCCCGATGAGCTGGTGCTGTTCCGAAAAGTCTTCCGGCGTGAAAACTTCTTCCGGCCGGCGTGATTCCAGCAGAAAACTGCCGCCGGAGAATCTGGTCTTGGGAATTGCGGTCGTCGCCATGTCTAACCCCCGAATGAAGAAGGACGTTGCGTCCCTGAGGACGTAACCGGGAACACCATCAATTCTAATGCGGCGCGGGAGTGAATGATAGGGTGGAAATCCCGTGGGGAACCAGGATGCTCGCCTGGTTTCCTTCGTGGACCTTCGTGCCCTTAGTGGTTAAGGGTTTTGCACTTCCCTCCACCCAGTACCGTTAACGAAGCGTTTAATCCCGTCCCTCAGGTGGACCACATTGAAGTTGATAAGCAACGCGATCGATCTGCCGCTGAGCTTGAGGTAGGAGATGACCTGTGCCTGATGGACCGGCGAGATTGCGTCCACCGATTTGATTTCCACGATGGCGAGATCCTCGACCAGCAGATCCATTCGATACCCGATTTCCAGTTTCACGCCCCGGTAGACGACGGGAAGCCCGACTTGGCATGCGGATCGAAAGCCAGCTCGGTGCAGTTCGTGCTGCAGACACGCCTGTTAGGCGCTCTCCAGCAACCCAGGTCCCAACTCGGAATGCACCCTCATGGCAGCAGTGATAACTGCATGGCTGACTTCTTGCGCACTCAATCGATGGGCTGGGGCTGTGGCCATGCTTCAAGACGTATCGCCTTTGCCCTCGTAAGTCCCGTTCATCCGTCACAATTTGGGGGGAAGAAGAGAAAATCGAACCAAAACGGGAACCACAAAGGACACGAAGTTGCACGAAGGACCCCACCGGAAAGGGTTCCCTCCGTGGACCTTAGTGCCCTTAGTGGTTAGAGATTTTCGAATATCCCCGCCGCGCCCATGCCTCCGCCGACGCACATCGTGACCATGCCATAGCGCGCCTTCCTCCGCTTCAGTTCGCGGATCACGCTCGCCGTCAGCTTGGCCCCGGTGCAGCCCAGCGGATGTCCCAGTGCGATCGCGCCGCCGTTGGGATTTACTTTCCCCGGGTCCAGCCCTAATTCCTTCATCACGCCGAGCGACTGCGCCGCAAAAGCCTCGTTCAGTTCGATCACGTCAATATCAGACAGCTTCAGCCCGGCCAGCTTCAGCGCTTTTGGGATCGCAAACACGGGTCCCAGGCCCATTTCTTCCGGCTTGTACCCCGCTGTGGCGAAGGTGACATAGCGAGCCAGGGGCTGGATGCCCAGCTTCTTCGCCCGCTCCGCCGACATCACCACCGCGGCCGCGGCGCCGTCCGACATCTGCGACGAGTTTCCGGCCGTCACGGTGCCCTTGGCATGAAACGCCGGCTTGAGCGCCAGCAGCGCTTCGAGTGAAGTGTCCGCGCGCGGGCCTTCATCCATTTTGAACACAATTTCCTGCCGCTTCGGCTTGGAGCCGTTCGGCGTGCTGAAGCTCACCGGAACCGGCACGAGTTCCTCGTCGAACTTCCCGGCTTGGATTGCCGCGACCGCTTTCCGATGGCTGTGCAAAGCGAATTCATCCGCCGCCTCGCGTGTGATGCCGACGCGCTGCGCCACGCGCTCCGCCGTAAGTCCCATCGAAAGATAGGCATCGGGATAGTTTTCCACCAGCCAGGGATTGGGCGAGATTTTGTGCCCGCCCATGGGAATCATGGACATGGATTCCGTTCCTCCAGCGACGATCACTTCCGCTCCGCCACTCATAATGCGCTCGGCGGCCATGGCTATCGCTTGCAATCCGGAAGAACAAAAACGGTTGATGGTGAGCGCCGAGACTTCGACCGGCAGCCCGGCTCGCAAAGATGCGATGCGGGCCACATTCATGCCCTGTTCCGCCTCAGGCATGGCGCAGCCGAGTATGACGTCTTCAATTTCTTTGGGATCCAGTTGCGGCACGCGTTCGAGCGCTCCTTTGATGGCGACCGCGGCCAGTTCGTCGGGACGTGTCGCGCGCAGCGTGCCTTTGGCGGCGCGGCCCACAGGTGTACGAACAGATGATGCAATCACGACTTCACGCATAACATTTCTCCACAATCGTCAAGCTACCCATTCGATGCCCGCCATCTCGCGCCGGCTTCAGCCCTCACTTCCCCGGCGCAAAGAAGTAATAGTCGGCGGTGTAACTGCTCTTCGTTTCCGCGTTTTTGTCGGCCTCGTCGCAGCCGTCTGCGGGAGGCTTGCCGCCGTGCGTGTGCACGCTCTGAATGGCCGTTACGTTCGCGAGCATGCCTTTCCCCGAGTTGCTGACAACGTGGATCAGGAGCCAGGGAACGGATTCATCATCAAGCGAATCCACGTGCGCTGCGGCCTTTCCCGTAACCTCGCTGCCATCGTTCAGCTTCCACGTCGGCCCTGCGGAATGCTGTCCGATCAACTTGTCTTTCCGGTCTCTCAGTTCCGCTTCCGGAGCCTTCAGCGTCCAGTTGAACTTGCCGTCCGCGCTGGCTTGGCAGGTGTAAATCTGTGACCCCTTGCCATAAGCATAGAGAACCGGCTCCAGCCCCGCCGGCACAGCCATCGCATCCGGCACGTCCGGCGCACCTTCTCTTGGTGGAGCATCCGCGTTGGTTTGAGTTTTGGCCAATGAGGTTGCGGAAATAAGGATGGCGAGCCCGATAACTACCGCAGCGAGCAGAAGTCTTCGCATACCGACGATTGTAGCTCAGGAGAAATTGGTGGGGGTTGCCCACTCGCTCCGCGCTCGGCGGACGCATTCGAATTGTCCAGCCCATGCCCCTATCTACGGATCGCCAACTGCAGCAGGACTGCGCCTTCGACAGCGGCGACGTCGGCAGCGGAGAGGGTCCCCAATCTGCTTTTCAGCCGTTGCTTCGAGGCGGTCATGATCTGGTCGGCCATCGCTTTGCGCTGCTCACCATTGAGGGTTATGAGGGCTTCGCCGGGATAGACCTTTGCCACCCGACTCGAAATCGGAATTACAATCACTCGGTTGAGCGCCGCATTGGCGGAATCGTTACTGATCACCATCGACGGGCGCGTTTTCTGGATTTCGCCGCCGACCGAGAGATCGAACGAAACCCACCATACCTCACCTCTGCGCGGATGCATCGCCGACCAGTCCTTCGCTCCACTCTTCGGCTTCCCGTTCGCGCTCCGAATCCATGGCCATCTCGCGATACTTCGAGACCAGACTGTTTGGCGACCGCTCGGCAGCTTCGCGTGCTGCCTGCTCGACGCCGGCCGCGGCGTATCCCCCCACAACAAACCACGTTGGCTGTCGGCGCGACATCGGATTTCCCAGGGGCTGCTCTGAGTTGCCGTTCCAGCGAATCGCCACGACTGGTTCCTCGTCCCAAATAATCCGGGCCACGCTCATTCCATTCTCGCCAGGGTCGTGAATCACCTCGATAATGCGGCCAACCCGCTTTCTGGGAGACAAGACTTCCTCGGGGGCAACGTATGACATATGCCAATTTTCCTCCACCAAGGAATGTTAGCTGTTATCTTAGCTACTGTCAATAGCTCACTATGATAGTTGTGTACTCATAATCAGTTCCTCAGTGTCTTCCCCGTCTTCAGCGTGTACTGAATCCGCTCCTGGGTCTTCTTCTCGCCACACAGCGATTTGAAGCCCTCGCGTTCCAGATCGAGGATGTACTGTTCGCTCACCGGCGTGCCTGGAGTGAGTTTCCCGCCGCACAAGACTTCCGCGATCTTCCCGCCCAGTTTCACTTCGTAGTCGGTGACGAAATCCCCTTGCCGCATCATGTGAACGCCCATCTTCAGGGCCGCCAGCAGATTTTCTCCCGGCGCCGGAATGTCGGTGCGCGGCACCGGCGGTTCATATCCCGCGCGCACCAGTTCAAGCGCGCGCAGCTTCGCATCCGACAGCACGCGTTCCCGGTTCATGCTGATGCGGTCGGAGTCCGCCAGGAATCCCAGACCACGCGCCTCGTGCGCCGAGGTAGCGATTTTGGCGGTGGCGATGGTCTCAAACGCCTTCTTCATGGCTTCCATCATCTCGACCGAGCCGGCCAGCGCCTCGCCCGACACTTTTCCGCGCGAAGCCGCCGCGCTGTCCACGGCGCGCAGCAGCATTTCCTTGCAGCCTCCGCCGCCCGGCAGTAATCCGACTCCGACTTCGACCAGCCCGGTATAAAGCTCGGCGTGCGGTTGCCGCGCCGCCGCATGCAGCGAGATTTCCGTGCCCCCGCCCAGGCAAAGCCCGAACGGAGCCGACACCACCGGCTTGGGCGAAAACTTGATCGCCTGCGTCATCCCCTGGAACTGCCGGATGGCCATATCCACGTCATCCCATTCTTCTTCCTGCACGCTCATCAGCAGCAGCATGAGGTTGGCGCCCACGGAGAAATTCACCGCGTCATTGGTGATGACGAACGCGTCAAAGTTGTCGCCCGGGCCGCCCGGCTTCAGCGTCTGCAAAATCAGGCTGATGATGTCGGCGCCCAGCGAGTTCATCTTCGAGTGAAATTCCAGGCAGCCCACGCCATCGCCGACGTCCACCAGCGACGCGCCCGAGTTTTTCTTCACCACCCCATTCGACTTCTTCGCCACCGTGACCGACCACACTCCTGCCGGAACCTGAATCGCTTCCCAATCCTCCGTGCCCGGTTCCCAATACTTGCGTCCTGCCGGAGATTTCGGATCATCCGTGTACCACGACTTTCGCCCTGCCCCCAGCAGCCGCTCCACATTGTGGGCCACCGGCTTGCCTTCGTTCTTCATGCGGGAGACGGTGGCTTCCACGCCGGCAGCATCCCACAGTTCAAAGGGACCAAGTTCCCAGTTGAAACCCAGCTTCATGGCACGATCAATTTCCACGATCGAGTCGGAGATTTCCGGCACGCGGTTGGCCGAGTAGGTCCAGAGATCCGACAGCGCAGCCCACAGGAATTGCCCTGCCTTATCGCCTTTCTGCGGGCCGGCGCCATCAAGGCCAAGCAGCGTGCGCAGCCGTGCCCCTGTATCTTCAATGTTTTTCCCCATATCGAGCGCGGCGAACTTCGGCTTCTGCCGGGGATGGTACTCAAGCGTCTTCCAATTCAAAGCAAGCCGTTCGTCTTCTTTGCCGTCGCCGCCTTTGGCTTTCTTGTAGAAGCCGCCCTTGGTTTTATCGCCCAGCCACTTGTTTTCGATCATCTTGCGGAAGAAGTCGGGCAGGCGCAGGTCGCTGCGTTCGTCGTGTACGTTGGTGGTCATGTTGCCGACGACAGCCCCAAGAATGTCCAGGCCGACCAGATCAATGGTGCGGAACGTTGCCGACTTCGGCCAACCCACGGCCTGTCCGGTCAGCGCATCCACTTCCTCGATGGTCAGGTCCATCTCTTGCATCAGGCGGATCACGTTCAGGACGGAGAACGTGCCGATGCGGTTGCCGATAAAATTGGGCGTATCTTTGGCCGTGACTACGCCCTTGCCCAGGCGCACATCGCAGAAATGAGCGATGGATTCGATGGCAGCGCGGTCCGACTCCGGCGTCGGAATAATCTCGAGCAGCCGCATATAGCGCGGCGGGTTGAAGAAGTGCGTGCCGAACCAGGCCCAACGGAATTCGTCGGAAAAGCCTTCGGCGATTTTGTGGACCGGCAGGCCACTGGTGTTCGTCGTGACGATGGTGCCCGGCTTGCGGATCGCTTCCACTTTCCGCAAGAGCGCCCGCTTAATGTCGAGGTTCTCAACCACCGCCTCGATGATCCAGTCGGCATCGGCGAGCTTCTGCAGGTCGTCTTCGAAATTGCCCACCGTGACGAAGCGCGCCAGTGAGGGTTCCATGAACGCGGCCGGCTTGGATTTCCTGGCTGCATCGAGTCCGGCGGCGGCGAACTTGTTTCGACCGGCCGCGTCGGCCCCGGGAGGAACAATATCGAACAGATAGCTGGGGACGCCGGCATTAGCAAAATGTGCGGCGATGCGGGCGCCCATAGTTCCGGCGCCCAGGACGGCGACTTTATTAATTCGCTTCATAATCAGGCCTCAATCAGAAACCGTATTGACCAAACCGTTTTGACCAAGCAGATGAGATGTGGCGGATTTGTCACGATCGAACTTGGCATGGAACCTGGTCCCCGACAAGGGACCTGCGAACTGGCAATGGTAATCGCATTGAGGGCAAATTATCCAGGGATGGAATCACATCTCTAGCCGGCCCTTTCAAGCCCCGGTCCGCCGCGTCTGGCGGTGTGTTCGCTAGGTTCATGGATGTGTGTCGCGCACACCCTGCCTGTTGCCTATGGTCGAGCGCAACGTTTGAAGCAGCTTCTGCGCCCGGATGTAGGAATCATCGTGAGGACTCCACGGCACCCAAACGTCAGGCACAATGCCGCTGACTTCGTTGGACCCGTCCTTGCGCAGACGCACGCAGTCCGGCATCTTCACCACGGCGTGGGAGTTTTTCAGCATGGATGGAATCCCGCCGTTGGTATAGCCGCAGCCTGCGCCGCCAGTCACCTCGCCGAGAATCGTCGCTGCCCGGTTGTCTTGAAGAATGGCCGCGAAGTATTCCGCCGCGGACCAGGTGTCCCCGTCTACCACCACGTAGAGTGGCAGCCGCGCCGAAGATTCTGAATAGGCATAAAACGCGGGATGGAACAGCGTAGTTTGAGACTCAAGGGATGGAAACGCCAGCGGCGGCGCGTAATTCAGCATGCCGCTGGCAAACAATACATCGCCGACGACCAGCGTGCACGACAACTTGCCATCGCTCCAGACGCGGCTCCGGTCGCACGGTTCCTGGCTGCGCGCGATTGCCGAGCGCAGGCGCATTGCCGATTCCGTAAGAACATCTTTCGGTCCCGCCCCGTTTTTCAGGTCAGTCTCCACGTCGGCCAACCGCTCTTTGAGCTGAGTGGTCCAGTGCTCGTGTTTGAGAAACGCGAAGCGCGATTCCTGCAAAGGTATGGCGCTGACCACGCGAGCGGTCGCCTCAACCCAGTCGGACCCGCCGCCGTTCCGCGTGATGTCCACCAGAATGGCGGTCGCGCCCGCCGCCTGCAACTGGGCATAGCGCCGGACCAGCGCCGCCGTTAGCCGGTCGGCGGTCTCGCGCTCGATCTTGTCTTCGCACGCAGAGTCGCACTTCGCCGATTCCTCGAAACGCAACTCCTGAATCACCTGCTGGCAGACTTCCGGGAATGCGTGTTCGCTGAGCAACGCGATCCGAATCGTACCTAGCTTCGTGGTGTCACTGACCTGGAGCAAGCCGCCGGGAAACCAGGCTGCCTCGTTTCCTCCAATTTCGGTGAACTGCGGCAGTTGGGCCAGTTCCAGCCCCGGCTTCAATCTCATTTTCTTGTAACCCAGTCGTGCGCATAGCGAGGGAGTCTCGGGTGGCTTTGCGTCTGCGGCCGAAGCGGCCGCTGGCGGCCAATCAATCCGCAGATGCCCATCCCCGAACGACTTCAGAAACGATTCGAGAACGCCCCGGGCCTCGTGTTCGTCGCAGGCGCGGCCAAGTTTCTCTTCCGTCTCCCGGCGAAGTCCCGGCAGGTCCATGCGCCGGACTTGAAGCGCGTATTCCAGATTGGCGTAATGCGCCGCCATCTCCGCCGCGAGTTGGCCGAAGTCCTCCATCCAGGCCTTCGGCTTGAATCCAGTCGTCGGGCACGCCGCACCTGCGCCGGACTGGGCCAGCAAGCCTCCTGTAAGCACAACCGCGCAGGCCAGTACTTCGACTATCTTGGCGAAAGATATCTTTGGCACGTGCATGTGTCCTCCGAGTGGTCCCCAGCAGTGAAAGACCATCAAAGCTCGGCATGAGATTGCAAAAATTCCAGCGCCTTGCGCGCCATCTGCTTCTCACCCCGGTAAGCCAGCAAGGACGGCGCTTCGTCGAGCCGGATCCATTTCGCCCGTCCCACTTCAACCCGCATCTCTGCCGCGATGTTATCAATGCGCCCCGATTCGTACCGCAGCAGATAGAAACTGACTATCTTGAATACACGTTCTCCGTCGCCCCACGATCGCACGTAGGCATACTTGATATCAGCCAGCTTGGTGATCGGCGTGGCTGTTATTCCGGTCTCTTCGCGAACTTCGCGCAGGGCGGCATCGAGCGCCTTTTCCCCGGGATCCACCAGGCCTTTGGGCAGACAGATCACCGGCCCGGTTTTCGACCGCGTTTTGCGTCCGCTGGTCCGAGCAGCCGTTTCGGCGGGCAGTTCAATCACGGCGATCCACCATGCGCCTTCCCTGTGGCGGACCACGACTCCCCCGGCTGAGATCTCCCGCACCATAATCTTCGTTCCTGACTCGATTCTTGCAACTTAGCAGGATTACAGGAGTTTCGTCATGACAGGCAAGCTACAGGCGAGCGGAAAGCCGGCACGTTCCACCCTTCGGTTCCCCCTAAAGTAATGGAAAGATGGCACATTCGTGCCCTACAGCCCTCCGCCCAGTTGTGGCATCGTACTTATTAAGTAGTTTGAGGTTCAGGTTCGAGCAGTTCCGGCTTGCCTGGTTGCCGGGAATGTGGGGTTCGCCGTGAAGAGTCTGGGGAAGATCATCCGTTCGGTTCAGGCCTTCGGCCGGGAGCTTTCCCGCAAGCCACTGCTGGCCACTCCTCGTATTCCCGCCATCGGAGTCGCATTGGGCGGAGGTTTTGCCCGAGGCATCGCCCACATCGGCGTTCTTAAGGTTCTCGAACAGGAAGGCATTCCGGTCCGCGCCGTGACCGGCACTAGCGTGGGCGCTCTGATCGGAGCCTGCTATTGTGGCGGGCTCTCCATCGCCGAGATGGAAGACGTCGCCCACAACACCCGCTTCACTTCCTTTGCCCGCTGGACTCTGTCGCGTTCCGGCTTCGCCTCCAATGATCGCATGGTTGCTTTCCTGACCCGCCATCTGAAGGTCCGCAATTTCGAAGAAATGCGCATCCCGCTCGGCGTGACCGCCACCGACTTCAATACCGGAGAAGGCGTGGTCTTTCATTCCGGTTCGATCATTGACCCGGTGCGCGCCAGTTGCGCTTATCCCGGCATGTTCCTGCCGGTCCAGATTGGCGAGCGTTACCTGGTGGACGGCATGCTTTCCCACCCTGTGCCCGCGCGCCCGCTGCGCGAGATGGGCGTGGACCACGTGATCTCGGTGCACCTGAAAGGTACCTGGGCTGGTAAAGGCGCTCCCCGACACCTGTTTGCAGTTATCAGACAGTCCTTCGCTATTGCCCAGGATGCCATGGCTAGCCTTTGGAAGGACGCGTCCGACCTCGTGGTCGAGCCCGACGTGGCCGGCTTTGCCTATGATGATTTCAAACGTGCTGACGACCTGATTCGCGCTGGGGAAGTGGCTATGCGCAAGGCCCTGCCCGCCGTCCGCAAATGGCTGGAAAATCTGGAGGTAGCCTACCCCGCCGTCGAACGGCGCCGCGCTCCGCGCTTCTCGCCCATGCCGGCAGACTGACGTGGTAAGGCCATCGCTCAGATGCACCGGATCATATAAACCAGTGACTCAGATCACACACCGTTGTGCGGGAAATAACCCTATAGTCGACTTCGTTCTCCGTTCCAGTTTCGGACCGGGATTTGTCAATCCCAATCAACCGGCTTGATTTCATATACATAGAGCAATTGCCGGGAGGACCCGACCCGCACCCGGGAATGGTTGGCCGCGTGCCCTTCATTGAGTATCCGCGGGGCCCGCCAGCGGGGTCCCCGAAGGAGGTCGGCCATGCACGCTCCTTACGGTCTCACCATTCTCGACAATTGCGTCTCCTGCCCGCGGCGGCAAGACCACCTGTTCTGTAATGTTTCCATCCACGCCGCCCAGCGCCTGAACGAAATCAAATCTACCGCGGTCTACCCCAAAGGCGCCATGCTCTTCATCGAGGGCCAGTTGCCACGCGGCGTCTTCGTACTTTGCAATGGCAAAGTGAAGCTTTCCACCACCTCGCGCGAAGGCAAGACGATCATCACCAAGATCTCTGAGTCTGGCGACGTGCTTGGATTGAACGCCATCGTCTCGAACCGTCCCTATGAAGTCACCGCCGAAATGCTGGAGCCGGGGCAGGCTAACTTCATCCCGCGCGATCCGCTGCTTCACTTCCTGAAGGAATTCCCGGAAGTAGCCGTGCGTGTGGCCCAGCAACTGAGCCGCAATTACTTCGCCGCCTACGAGGAGATTCGCACTCTCGGCCTGGCAGCTTCGCCGTCCGAAAAATTTGCCAAGCTCCTGCTGTCGTGGTCCTCGTCCGTACCGCGCGAAAACGGAAGCACGCAGCTGAAGCTCACGCTGACTCACGAAGAGATCGGGGAGATTATCGGCACTACGCGCGAGACCGTCAGCCGCATTTTTTCCGAATTCCGCCGGAAGCAGTTGGTGCAGCTCAAAGGCGCGACCCTGGTCATCCGCAATCTGCCGGCACTGGAGAAGATCATCCAGTCCTAGTCGCCCAGGAGATGTCGGCCACCGCTAGCGTTCGGTGGCCGCCAGTTTCCCCGCCTCTTCCCGAATCCTCTCCCACGCCCGCTCCACATGTCGTGCCCTGCTATTGGTCTGCCCCACGCACAGCCGCAGAGTCAGCTTGCCATTCAGCTTGGTGTGCGTCAGATAAAGAACGCCGCTGCCATTGAGTCGTTCCATGATCGCCTGATTCGCCGCGTCCCCGCCCTTGTGGCGGAAGCAAACTAGGTTCAGCGGCGCCGGTGCAGCCACCTCAAAGCGCTCGTCCTTCCGCACCCATTCCGCAAACTGCTGCGCCAGCCGCACATGCTCGCGCACGTGATGCTGCAGGCCCTCCACGCCGTAGTGCCGGATCACGAACCACAGCTTCAGCGACCGAAAACGCCGCCCCAGCTGAATATGCCAGTCGCGATAGTCAATCACCGCGCCCGATTCCGTCGCCTGGTTACGCAAATATTCCGGCAGAATACTCAGCGTCTGAATCAGCGCCTTGCGGTCAGCCACCCAGAAGCAGCTGCAATCGAAATTGACCGCCATCCATTTGTGCGGATTGAAATTGTAGCTGTCGGCCAGTTCCACCCCGCTCTGCAGATGGCGAAACTCAGGGCACAGCATGGCCGTGCCCGACATCGCCGCATCCACGTGCAACCAGAGATTGTGCCGACGGCAGATTTCGCCGATCGCCGCCACCGGGTCCATCGCATTCGAAGAAGTCGTCCCCACCGTCGCGCACACGAAACAAGGCGTCAGCCCCGCGCGCTTGTCCACCTCGATCTTCCGCGCCAGCACCTCCGGCCGCATGGCGAAGTTCTCATCTACTTCGATCGCCCGCAGGTTTTCTGCGCCAATCCCGGCTATCATCGCCGCTTTTTCCACGGATGAATGAGTCTGCGTCGAGGCGTAAACCATGAGCCGTCCGTCACATCCTCTCTTGTTGCTGGAGTAACTCGTTGCGCGCTCGCGGCCGGCGAGCAAGGCAACCAGCGCAGCGGTTGAAGCTGTGTCCTGAATCACTCCGCCGCCAGTTTTCGATGACAAAAACTTCTCCGGCAGTCCAAGCATTCCGACCAGCCAGTCCAGCACATGGGTTTCCAGTTCGGTGCACGCCGGGCTGGTGGACCACAGCATTCCCTGCACACCCAGGCCCGCAGAGAGAAGATCGCCAAGAATCCCCGGTCCCGACGCATTGCACGGAAAGTAGGCGAAGAAATTCGGCGACTGCCAGTGCGTCACCCCGGGCAGAATCACCCGCTCGACGTCTTTCAAAAGCGCGTCAAACGGTTCGCCCTGCGCTGGCGGATGCGCGGGAAGCCCTGCCCGAATCTCACCAGGCTTCACCTGCGAGAGCACGGGAAACGATTCAATGCGGGAATGGTAGTCGGCGATCCAGTCCACCACGGCATGACCGTAGCGGCGGAACTCGTCGGGCGTCATATGGAAGGATTTTTCGTCGGCCATTTCTCTCCAGCACCGTTAGAGCGAAGTGAACTCGCGGTTTATGTTACGGACGTCGGCCTGTTCGCGAAGAATATCTTCAATTATCGAAAGGATAGGCTCGCTCTCACTCATTTTGTTCCTGCCCCGAACCTTTTCCCAGATCGAGCGCCTCTTCTCCACCATGATCCGCCACTCCCCGTCGTTCTTATCAATCGCGCCTTCTATGAGGTATCCGCCAACCCCCAGGAAGTAGCCCTGAGATCCCTGTCGGGCACGCATCTCCCAACCCCAGTCTTCTTGGTAAGGCGCGCCCACAGGGACTCCCTTTTCCGAGAGTTGCTCCCGCAGCCATTCCGCCAAGTCTTCTCCGAAGCAACACGGATTGATGAAGTGCTCCCTTACTTCCGACACGTTGAAACGACTCGTCTCAAACAGAATGTCGAAGCGTGTCACGGGACGCTACTCCTGCTGCAAGCGTCCATAGTACAACCGCGTCTTGTAGTCGAACGTCACGCGTTCCGCGCGGGCATGTCGGTCAAAGATGCGCCGCAGTTCGTGCAACATCAGCTCGTGCTTGGGATACTCTGGCCCGGGCGCGTACGACGATGACAGAAGCCTTCCTTCCAACCCTGCATAATCGAACTCCTGTCGCAGGTCGAACACCCGCTCCCGATACGGCGCCGGATCAAAGAACTCATTCACCGCCGCCGTGGTCCGCTCATGCCGAACCTCTTTGTAGTTGGTGCCGTAGGTCAGCAGCAATTCCTCATAATCGCGCAGAAACGGAGTGCCGTCCGTGACGCGCTCGTTCCAGAGAAGCACGAGCCATCCCCCGGGCTTGAGAATTCTCGCAAACTCCCACCGCGCCCGCGCGCGATCGAACCAGTGCGCTGCCTGAGCGGCAGTGACGAAATCCACGCTCTGATCCGGCAGGGTTGTCGCTTCGGCCGTCCCCGCCACGCTGGTGAAGCCGGCAAAATCCGCAAGCAGGCGTTCCCCCGCCTGCCGCATCTCAGCGTTCGGCTCGACCCCGAACACGCGATTGGCGTTCTCGAGCAGCATCCGCGTCCAAATGCCCGTGCCCGAGGCAATGTCGGCGGCCAAATGGCGCGGCTCAAGCCCGCATTCGTTCTTCAGACAATCGAGCACCTCCGCCGGATAGCCCGGCCGGTAGCGAACGTAGTTCTCCACGCGATCGGAGAAGCGGCTGGTGGCGTTGGAAGCGGGCATACGGAAGTAACATGGCAGGATTTCGAGCCTGCCAGTAAGTTATTCTAACGGCGGAAGAGAAAGGTTGTCTGCCAGCTCCTGTATGCGAATCGTCATTAAAGTCGGCACCAGCCTGATCGCTCCCGGCGGGCAGATTGACACCAACCTGCTGCGCGGCATGGTGGATCAGTTCGACTTGTCGAAGAACGAATACCTCATCGTCACATCCGGCGCGATTGCCGCCGGCATGTCTGGACTGCAACTGCACAAGCGTCCCGGCGACGTTCCGCGCATGCAGGCCTGCGCCGCCGTCGGGCAAAGCAAGCTCATGCACACCTACGAGCGCCTGTTTTTCGGCAAGAAGGTCGTGGCCCAACTGCTGCTCTCCAGCGACGACTTTACTTCACCGGTGCGCTATCGCAATCTCAAAAACGCGCTCGCGGAACTGCTCGCGCTCGGCGTTGTGCCCATTGTGAACGAGAACGACAGCGTCTCCGTGCGCGAACTGGAAGGCGCTTTCGGCGACAACGATGAGCTGAGTTCGCTGCTGGCAACGGCGGTAAAAGCCGACTGGCTGCTGCTGCTCACCAACGTGGACGGCTTCATGGTTCCCAACGGCCGCAAGAAACCTCGTCTGCAGCGCGTGATCCGCAAGCTGACTCCCGCGCTTGAAGCGCAGTGCAGCGGCAAGAGTGCGCTCGGCCGCGGCGGCATGGTCTCGAAGCTGCGCGCCGCGAAGCTGGCCAGCGAAGCCGGCGTCCAGGTGGCCATCGTGAACGGACGGCATCCCCAGGCGATCAAGCTCGGCATAGAACGCAAAATCGGAACCTACTTCCCGCCTTCGAAAGAAAGCTAGGGCAGAAAATGGCTACTCTCACCGGCGCCGCTTCCACCGAAGAAAAGCTGCTGCGCGCCCGCGCCGCATCGGCCCGTCTGGCCCTGCTTTCGACCGAAGAAAAGAACCGCCTGCTTCATGAGATTGCCGAGGCAATTGAGTCGGAAGAGAAAAGCATCCTGGTCGCGAACAGCCAAGATGTGGAGAATTCCGGCCTCGAAGGCGCCATGCGCGACCGCTTGCTCCTGACGCCGTCGCGAATCAAGGACATGGCCCGCGGCGTGCGCGAAGTCGCCGCGCTCCCCGATCCCATTGGCGAGACCCTGGCGGAATGGACCAAGTCCAACGGCCTGCGCATTCGCAAAGTGCGGGTGCCGCTGGGCGTGATTGGCATCATCTACGAGTCGCGGCCCAACGTGACGGTAGACACGGCCGTTCTCGCGCTGAAGACCGGCAACGCCATTGTTTTGCGCGGCGGCAAGGAGGCCGCCCGCAGCAATCAACGTCTGGTTGAGATTATGACCGCCGTCGCCGGCACGCCCGAAGGCGCAATCGAGTTGCTCGATTCGACCACGCGCCATTCCGTGCAGCAACTGATCAAAGCCCGCGGCCTGGTGGACGTCATCATTCCCCGCGGCGGCGCAGGGCTCATCGGCTTTGTCACGGAAAACTCTTCTGTGCCGGTGATCGAGACCGGAGCCGGCAACTGCCACATCTTCGTGGACGAGTCTGCCGATTTCGACATGGCCGACAGGATCGTCATCAATGCCAAGACGCAGCGTCCTTCGGTCTGCAACGCCGCCGAGAAGTTGCTGGTTCACGAACGCGTGGCCGCGGAATATGTGCCGCGTATCGTGAAGAAGCTGATCGAAGCCGGGGTGGAAGTCCGCGGCGACGGCAAGGCGCGCAGCCTCGCCGCAGGCTTGCACGTTGCCTCCGCCGCCGAACCAGATTGGTACGAAGAATATTTGCGGCTCTGTATGGCGGTCGCCGTGGTCGCCAACGTGGACGAGGCCATCGCTCACATCAACAAATATTCAACGAAGCACTCGGATTCCATCGTGACCAGCAATGAAGCGAACGCCCGAAAATTCCTGCGCGGCGTGGATTCGGCCGCCGTCTACTGGAACGCTTCCACCCGCTTCACCGACGGCGCTGAATTCGGCTTCGGCGCCGAAATGGGCATCAGCACCCAGAAACTCCACTGCCGTGGCCCGTTCGCCCTGGCGGAACTGACCTCTTCGAAGTACGAGATCGTCGGGACGGGGCAGGTAAGGTAGCTTCCCGTCTAGCGATCTTGCGAGCGTACGTGAATTCCGCCAAATAATGGTCATGATTCACGCTCACATCGTGCACTCCGCTGCCAGCCTTTGCCGGCGTGATCTTGAGAGCCTTCGATTTACGTTGCAAACCCTGGCGTGAAGCCTGACTGCTCCTGTGCTACCTTACTAACTTTCAACTAAGGTCTCCATGAAACTTCTCTCAGCCGCAGTTCTAGCTCCGTCTATTTTGCTCGCGTTAACGTCCACCGGCGCGGGAACCCTGCCTGCATCCTCGAGCTCATCCCTTTTCGGCTTCCGCGACTCCGCCGCCGAATCTGCCACCGAATCGCGCTTCCTGGCCGTGCCCGACGCCAAACTCGCCGAAGAGCATCTGCGCACGTTGACCAAAGCTCCGCACATGGCCGGCACTCCGGAAGACAAAGCCACCGCCGACTATGTCGCACAGAAGTTCCGCGACGCGGGCCTTGAAACCGAGATTGTCGAGTACAAAGTCTGGATCAACTATCCCCAGGAAATCAGCGTGGACCTGACCGCGCCCGCCGGCATCGAAATGCACGGCCCCACGCGCGAGCATGTCGAGAACGACCCTTTCCAGGACGACCCCCGCGTCGTCATGCCCTTCAACGGCATGTCTCCCTCCGGCGACGTCGAAGCCGACGTGGTCTACGCCAATTACGGCACGCCGGAAGATTTCGAAAAACTCGACAAGCTGAAAGTGGACGTCCGCGGCAAGATCGTGGTCGTCCGCTACGGCCAGAACTTTCGCGGCGTAAAGGCGTTCGTGGCCCAGGAACACGGCGCCGCCGGCGTGATCATCTATTCCGATCCCGCCGACGACGGCTGGCGCCGCGGCGACAAATATCCAGACGGCCCCTGGCGTCCCGACTCCGGCGTGCAGCGCGGCTCCATCGGATACATGTTCGAGTTCCCCGGCGATCCGACCACGCCCGGCGTTGCTTCGGTTCCGTCTCTTCCCGACTCGCAGCGCATTTCTCCGCTGCAATCCGCGCAGATGCCGAAAATTCCCGTGACTCCGCTTTCCTATCAGGATGTGTGGCCGGTGCTGCAGCATCTTGCCGGACCCGATTCGCCGCGCGAATGGCAAGGGGCGCTGCCCTTCACCTATCACGTCGGCCCCGGTCCCTCGAAGTTGAAAATCCATCTCAAGCAGGACTATCAATTCCGTACGCTATGGGACGTGATCGGCCGCGTACGGGGCACACAGTGGCCCGACGAGTGGGTGGTCGCCGGCAATCATCGGGATGCATGGGTCTACGGCGCAGTGGATCCCAACAGCGGCACCGCGGCCATGCTTGAGGCCGTGCATGGCATCGGCGAACTGCTGAAGTCGGGCTGGAAGCCGAAACGCACCATGGTCTTCGGCAGCTGGGACGGCGAAGAAGAAGGCCTGATGGGTTCGACCGAGTGGGTCGAACAGCACGAGTCCGACCTGTCCAACGCGCCTGCTTACTTCAACATGGACGTCGCAGTCTCAGGCCCGAAGTTCGGCGCATCGGCGGTGCCCAGCCTCAAGCAGTTCATCCGCGACGTGACCAAGTCGGTGTCCAGCCCGAAAGGTGGAACGGTTTACGAAGCCTGGCAGAAGAGTTCGCAGCCGGAAGGATCGGGCCCACAGTCGCCCACCGAAGCGATTGGCGACAGCCGGCGTGTTCCGGCGGCGCAGGGCAAGGGCGATGTCCCGGTCGGCGATTTGGGCAGCGGCTCGGACTACACCGCCTTCCTGCAGCATTCGGGAGTGCCCTCGGCCGACGTGAGTTCGAGCGGTTCCTATGGCGTCTACCACTCGGCGTTCGACAACTTTGCCTGGTTCAAGAAGTTCGCCGATCCCGACTTCGTCTACGAGCAACAGATGGCCCGCGTCTTCGGCCTCGAAGTCGTGCGCATGGCCGACGCCGATATTCTGCCCTACGACTACGAGGAATATGGAAAGGAAGTCGCCGTCTACCTCGATGCTGCGCGCCACCGGGCGGACAGCAAGTTCGGCGAACACGGGCTCGACTTCGGCAAAGTGGACGCCGCCGCCCGGCGCTTCGAAGCCGCCGGAGCGAAGATCCTGAACAAGCAGAAGAATCCGCCACGCGATGCGACCCGATTGAATCAGGCGCTGCGCAGCGCCGAACGCGCGCTGCTGGTTCCTCAGGGATTGCCGCATCGTCCCTGGTATCGTCATGCGATCTATGCTCCGGGGGAATACACGGGCTATGCCGCGGTGGTGATCCCCGGCGTGAACGAGGCGCTCGACAAAGGAGACGGCGAACGGGCGCGCCAGCAGCTGGACGCTCTGGCTGCGGCCCTGGGACGTGCGGCAAAGACCCTCGAAGGGTACAGGTAAAGCATGACCGCGGCTCACGCGCTCGGGCAGTTTCTGCGCACGTTGCCGGCTTCGGCGGCGGCGACGTTCCTCGCCCTGTTCCCGATCGTTGACCCCTTCGGCGGCATTCCCGTCTTCTTCACCATGACTTCGTCGTGGACGGCCCGCGACCGTCGCCGTACCGCATACAAGACCGGAATGTGGGTCTTCCTGATTCTGGTCACGTTCCTGTTCTTCGGCCGTTTCGTGCTGTATTTCTTTGGGATTTCGCTGCCTGTCCTCAAGATTGCCGGCGGATTGATCGTGGCCAATACCGCCTGGGGCATGGTGACCTCGACGGCACGCATCTCGCCGGCGGAAAGCGTCGAGGCCGCGGACAAAGAGGACATATCGCTGACTCCGCTGGCCATGCCGCTGATGTCGGGGCCGGGCGCGATCGGCGTGGTCATGGCGCTGGCGGCGCACGTGGATAACGCGGCGGCGTATCTCGGCATGGTGATCGGCATCGCGGCGATCGCGCTCAGCGTTTCGCTCTTCTTCTGCATGGGCGGGCCGCTGGTGCGGCGCCTCGGACCCAGCGCCGTTGGCGCGATCAACAAGATCTTCGGCTTCCTGATTCTTGCCATTGCCGTCCAGCTGGTCTGGAACGGCGTGGCCGACTTCAGGTAGCGCCCGGACTGCCTGGCAGCTTGCTGAAAACTCGATTTTGGGTGGCGCAGCGCTTTCAGCGCTGCGATAAGGTCGAGGGATTCAGCCCCTGAGGTCGCCCAAGGGAGTTTTTCAGCAAGCCGGGCCAGGGCTTCGCTCAGGGCAAGTTTGCCCGCCTCTGCCGGCAGCGGCTCAAAATGAGGCTCAACATCTGCTGGAACTGCCAAGCCCTCGCACACGTATCCACCAACAGGCGTTCTCGCGCCCGCGAGGTGTTCCATGCCCATCGGTTTGAATCGGCTCTGCCAAACAGTTCTGGTCTGTATCTGTCTGGTGCCCTTTTGTGCCGCCAGTGGGTCGCATTCCGGCGACTGGGATTATGAAGAAACCCACTCCGACTCGCGCGCCTTTGCCGCCGGAGGCATGCTGCATGTGCACCTTAGCGTGGGCGATCTGCGCATCCGGCGCGGCGACTCCGCCAAGATCAGCCTGCGCTACACCGTCAAGTCGCGGCGCGAGCGGAACGTTAAGGAAGCGCGCGTGGACTTCGACATTCGCGGCAACGACGCCAGCATCGAGTTTCGCTCGCCCTATAGCGGCAATACCTCGTTTGATGTCGAACTGGAAGTTCCGGCTAACACCAACCTGGACGTTCATCAGAAGGTCGGCGACCTCACGGTCGAAGAGGTCGAGGGCGACAAAGATCTGTCGCTCGGCGTGGGCGACATGCGCGTAGCCAAGGGACCATCCGTATATCGGCTGGTGCATGCCAGCACCGGCATCGGCGACGTGAGCGGCGACGGCTACGGCGAAACCAGCGGCTTTCTGGGCAAGACGCTGAAGTATCGCGGCGAAGGAAAGTACGAACTCCGGGCCCACGTTGGCGTCGGGGACATCACGCTGGACGGAAAGTGATTGTCTCGCGCGGGCGCCCCTTCGGCAGGCTCCGCACGCGGCGCAGGCTCGGGCTATGGATGTGTTTCCATATACCGTCCCACCAGGGCGGCGCACGACTCGACGAACTTCTGTTCTTCTGCCGTGAATGTATCGGTGAAATAGCTCTCGATGCAGATCTCGGCTACGACGCGTCCTTGAACGAAGACGGGCGCCACCATATTGGACTTCACCATGTCGGATCCCAGATAGCGAGGATCAGTGGCCACGTGGTTGACCACGACGGACTCGCCCCTGGTGGCGGCCGCGCCGCAGAGTCCCTGATCGAGCGGAATGCGCGGCGTCGGGTCGAAGCTGCCAGCATAGGGACCGACCACCAGAGCCTGAAAACCAGAACTCTCCATCAGGTAAAACCCAACCCAGTTGTAACGTCCGACCTCTTCATGGAGCCGATCGGAGATGTGCTGCATGAGGGATTCGGTTGAGTCGGCGCTACGGGCGAAGATCGCGAAATCGTGCAGTAGGGTATCGTGCTTGGACATGGTTGACCGATCACGGTTCGGTGACCGCAGCAAGCCATTCTATAACTCGTTGACTGCTTCGAGGATCGGCAGCAGATATACCTCACATTTTTTTGCGCGAGGGCCGCAAGTCCTTGATTCTGCTCGGTTTGCCGTCCTGGATACCCCCTCTGCCCGGGCAAAATATTGAAAACAAAAGGCTTGCACGTAAAATATTCCGGAACAAGGAGTTAAGCCCGAGTTATGAGGTTCTCTCCTGTTTCGTTCTCTCGGGAATGAAGCTCCCAGAAATGAAGGGTGGTCGCGCACGACCTCAGTATGCGCGGTCTGTGTTCAGGGTCAAGGTTGTCCGTCACAAGAAAGTCTGATTTTTGTAGGTGCGCCTGTGGAAAAGTCCGGGGGCGGCTTGGTGCATGCCATGGGAAGTCAAATGTCTCCTTAGTTTCCATTGACTAGTCATCTGACTAGTTAGATAAACTTCCGGTGTTTCAGGTGGTAGCGTTCAATCCGTTTCAGTTCAGGGCGTGAGTTCGGGTTTGCCGACGTTGTGTAAAATGATGCCATGGCCGCCGACAAACCGCACGCGCACGAATTAATCGACCGCCTGGCTCCCAGCCAGGTCGCGGCGGTGGTGGGCGTGCTTGAGGCGATACTGGATCCGGTTGCGCATACGATTGCCAACGCTCCACTGGACGGCGAGCCACTGACGACGGCCCGACGGGAAAGCGCTCAACGAAGCGCGCGAATGGTCGAAGCACAACCGTGGAATTCCACACGAGCAGGTTCTTGGCTGAACTCGGCCTCACGCAGGAAGAAATCGAGCGGTCTCAGAGACAGAAGTGAAGCGGATCGTCTCGACGGATCCGGCCGCCCCCACCCTTTCGCGGACAGCGAAAAAGGACGGGCCACCTCGCAGGACATGGGACCGTATTAGTTCCGAGCCGGGGAGGTGATTTCGGAGAGGGTCGACAAGGGGAACGCCGGGCCACGCCTCAGGATATCAATGAGCTTCTTCGGAGTGTCACCGATGCGTGGGGGCTCGTCACCTTGGGTTCTTTTCAAGACTAGATGATCCCTGACGAAGTCCAAGACGCGGAGATTCCTCTTAAGCCGCGCACCGGAGTATTGGCTCAGATCTAGCATGTAAACCTCTGATCGGCGACCGGCGTGGTGATCGTCGGAAACGCTCGAATTGATCAGGTGGAGCATCCGTAAGTCCGTTAGACCCTGCATCAGTGCGTATTCCTTGGGACGTCTCTCCTTATCTAGAAAGTCTATCGACAGAAAAGTGATTTGCCTCTCGTCCAGCAGGAAAGTTTTTACGGCGTTTAGGGCTGACACTAACTCCTGAGACCGCCCCCGAGCTGCTGCCGCGTCATCCTCCAATTCCTGCAGCTTGATTTGAGCGGCATCCCCGGCCGCGTGGTTAACGTCTTGTGCGCCCACGGTACTCGCGTTCTTCCGTTGGCGCGCAGTCTGGAGGGCTCCAACGCACAGCAGTAGGAAATCTCGAGGGACGCCTCCGCACGCTAGCACTAGTCTGTCTAAGGCTCCGGCACTTAAGAACCCGCGCAACGGCTCAGTGTTGCTTTCCTCAACATAGCTAAGCAGGATGTTCCGGAGGAAGGACTTTGCCCGCGAGGGCTGTTCGAGCGTAATGTCCAGGTTAATTATCGAGGCATCGTGGCCAGTCTGGAGGCCGACCGGAGGATCTTGGGTGAACCACCGTGTCTGGTGACGAATTCCTGCTACCTTTAGCCACACAGGGTTGTCGCGGCTGACGCCGTGCAGTAGATCAAGGAGACCAGGGACCTCGCTGGAGTCCATGTAGTGGATGTCATCAAGGAAGATATACAGCGGTTCCCGCGTTGTCGCGCAGAGGCGGCCTAACGCATTCTGAAGCTGCGGGACAAACAGTGAAATGGAGCGAGGATTGCCGGGATGTTCGGCCAATGCCTCTTCGAGGGAAGCGCGCACTGTGCTCAGCGCGCTCAATGCCCCGCTTGCTCCCTCGCCCCGCAGAGCCCCTATGCCTAGATCGCAAAGACGCAGCGCTATAGTCAGAAAGGCGTCGTCCCTACTGAACCCCCTCAGCGGGTGCATGTTCACCCAGAGCGTCAGGGCCCCGTCCTTCTCCAATTGCTTTTTTGCCTCCAGCAGCAGTGCGGTTTTTCCCACACCCCTGCGACCAAACACAAGATGGTGTCTTGGGGAAACGGCCAGAGACTTCCGCTCCGCAACGTCGGGGACATAACGCAGGCTCGGCTGTGCCTCCGAGGTCCGGGCTCTTGCATTCATGAGCTCGATGAGACGAGGTATCCGGTCGTCGTGCACGCTGCGGAGAGGCTCGCGGTGTTCGGACGTCTTTCGCGGGGGGGACTGGCGCACCGTGACGAAGCCGGATTCGATTTCCGCATCCAACTCTCTAGCGATGTCAAGGGCCCGGTCGTGCTGGCGGTCCACCTCAACGACGACTATGGTCTCGCCCGGGAAGCTCTTCACCTCAACGGCAATGGGTTCCAGGCCCGACGCCCGAAAGCGATCTAGGACAAGTTGCTGGACTGTGGCAGTCGAACTCATAACGGGCACCCCTTCGTCCTTAGGTACGACCGTACCACTGGCCTCAGGCTATCGGCTTTCCTAATCAAGTCAAGAGCCACTTGCCTAAACATTAGATCATTTTTCGGGTACGGATCATAATCGGCACGATTGCGATCCAGCCGAGCACCCTTTAGGTCATTCTCCCAGACCGCCCTGTTAGGGAAGTCGCTTGGAATGCCGGACGGCAATTTGACGTGCTCCTCATGGTCATCGCCCTCATGGACAAAGAACGCAGTTGCACGAAAGGCGTGGTATATCGAGTAATATGCTCGGCTCGTGGCCGAACGATAACTGCGATTCGAGCCTCGGGTCGCTGCTCTTGCTGCGAGGTAGAGCTTTTGAGAAAGTTCGACGCGGTCGGAGGTTGCTTTTACCCGCAACTGGTCTATCTGGTAGCCGGTACGCTCTTGGAGACTGGTGCCAGCTTTCCAAGTGGCGATGGTCTTGTTGTGCGACTTTGAGACGAGGAGAAGATCTCTCGCGTGCGCTTTTGGCATACGGCGTTTCTGCCACTGTGAGGAGCCCGAGATTCAGATTCTACATCCGTAGCCCGCAGTGTTCTACTTCAGTGTAACCAGCTTCTCCACAAGCTCCGAATAATCCTTCTTCTCAATCCCATGCACCTGCTTGTTGTATTCGTCCACTTTCGATGAGTAGTTCATCGAGCAGAACTTCGGGCCGCACATGGAGCAGAAGGCGGCTTCTTTGTAGAAGTCGTCGGGGAGGGTTTCGTCGTGCATGGCGCGGGCGGTCTCAGGATCTAGAGACAACGCGAACTGTTTTTCCCAATCAAACTTATAGCGAGCATAGCTCAGCGCGTCGTCGCGGTCGCGGGCGCCGGGACGCTGGCGGGCGATGTCGGCCGCGTGGGCGGCGATCTTGTAGGCGATGATGCCGTCTTTCACGTCTTTTTCGTTCGGCAACCCTAGATGCTCCTTCGGCGTGACGTAGCAGAGCATGGCCGCGCCGTACCATCCGATCATGGCCGCGCCGATGGCTGACGTAATGTGGTCATAGCCCGGAGCTATATCGGTGACGAGCGGGCCGAGCGTGTAGAACGGGGCCTCGTAGCAGAGCTCGACTTCTTTTTCGACCTGCTCCTTGATCTTGTCCATGGACACGTGGCCGGGGCCTTCGATCATGACCTGCACGTCTTCCGCCCAGGCTTTCTTGGTGAGCTCGCCGAGTGTCTTCAACTCCGCAAACTGCGCCTCATCGCTCGCATCAGCCACGCAGCCCGGCCGCAGCCCATCGCCTAAAGAAAAGCTGACATCGTACTTCTTGAGAATCTTGACGATGTCGTCGAAGCGCTCGTAGAGGAAATTCTGTTTGTGGTTGTAGGCCATCCACTGGGCGAGGATGGCGCCGCCGCGGCTGACGATGCCGGTAATCCGATTCGAAACCAGCGGCAGATACTGAATGAGCACGCCGGCGTGGATGGTCATGTAGTCCACGCCCTGGGCGGCCTGCTCTTCGATGACTTCGAGCATGACTTCGGCGTTGAGATCTTCGACGCGCTTGACGCGAGCGATGGCTTCGTAGATCGGCACGGTGCCGATGGGGACTGGCGAGTGGCGGAGGATGGCTTCGCGAATTTCGTGAATGTTGCCGCCGGTGGAAAGATCCATGACCGTGTCGGCGCCGTAGTGGACGGCGGTGTGCAGCTTTTTCAATTCTTCGTTGATCTCGGAGGTGACGGCCGAGTTGCCGATGTTGGCGTTGATCTTGCACAACGAGGCCACGCCGATCGCCATGGGCTCGAGTTCGGGATGGTTGATGTTTGCCGGAATGATCATGCGGCCACGGGCGACTTCGTCGCGCACCAGCTCGGGCGTCAGCTTTTCTTTGTGGGCAATGTATGCCATCTCCTCTGTGACCACTCCCTGGCGCGCGTAATGCATCTGGGAGAAATTGCCGTCAGCGTTGGCCTGCTTGCGGCGGGAAATCCACTCCGCGCGGGGCTTGGGGACGGTGTAGCCGCTGCCGTTACTGCCATTATTGGAAGTCATGACCAGCCTCTCGGATTGCTGTGTTCGATTATATTTCAATCTCTCTTGAAGGGGGCATCCCGAAGCCTGGCGCAGTACAGCCTGAGATCCTTCGCTCCGCCTGAAAAGCGGCTCCGCTCAGGATGACGCCGACACAAAAAGAAGGCAGCTCAGAACCAGACTGAGCCGCTACTCCGCGATTGAACATGATGACTTTGCGGGCTTAGAATGCGAACGCTGCCCGAGGAGGGCTACTCCATGCGTTGGTTCCGTTTCGTGCTGGCTTTTTCGCTGTTGACAGGCGCCGCTGGTTTTTCGCAATCGTCATCCGGCATGAAGCCGGGCGCGGGATTCAACATTGAGAACATTGATAAGAGCGTGGATCCGTGCGTGGATTTCTACCAGTACGCCTGCGGAAACTGGATCAAGAACTCCGAGATTCCCGCCGACCGTCCGGCCTGGCAGAGTTTTTCAGAACTGGACGAGAGCAATCTGCTGATCGAGAAAGGCATCCTGGAAAAGGCCGCGGCGGGCGGAGCGAGCCGGAACGCGATTGACCAGAAGATCGGCGATCTCTATGGATCGTGCATGGATGAGAAGGCGGCAGAAGCGAAAGGAAGCGCCCCGCTAAAGCCGGAACTGGAGCGGATCGCGGCGGTGAAAGACAAAGGCGCTCTGATTGACGAGATCGCCCACCTGCGCCTGGTGGGAGGCACGTCGCTGTTTTCGTTCTACGCCAATTCTGACTTGCATAACGCGGACCAGGTCATTGCCTACATTGATCAGGGCGGGCTTTCGCTGCCGGACCGCGACTACTACGTGAAGGATGATCCGGACAAAGTGGAGATGCGCAAGCATCTGGTGGAATACGCGACGCAACTGTTCACGCTGGCTGGGCAGAGTGCCCGGCAGGCAGCCGCTTCGGCGCAGGCGGTGCTCACCGTCGAGACCCTGCTGGCGGCTGACGCCATGGACCGCACCAAGCGCCGCGATCCGAAGAACCGCGACCACAAGATGTCGCGCGAGGAAGCGGCGGCGCTGGCCCCGAACTTCTATCTCAACCGCTATTTCGCCGCCGTGGGAGCGCCGAATATCACGTCGCTGAACGTGGGCAATCCTGACTACTTTGCGCAGGTGAATGGGGCCCTCGAAGTGCTTCCCCTGGAATCGCTGAAGACATATGTGACCTGGCACGTGCTGCGCGCGGCTTCGCCGTGGCTTTCCGAGCCGTTCGTGGCAGCGAACTTCAAGATGCGCCAGGCCCTGACCGGACAGAAGCAGATCCAGGATCGCTGGAAGCGCTGCGTGGATCTGGTGGATGGATCGCTGGGCGAGGCGTTAGGGCAACGCTACGTCGAGGCCACGTTTGGGGCAGAGGGCAAGCAGCGCATGCTCAAGATGGTGGACGTGCTCGAGCAGTCGCTCGACAACGACATCCAGAGTCTTTCCTGGATGAGCGACGAGACCAAGAAGCAGGCAAAAACCAAGCTGCAGGCGATCCGCAACAAGATTGGCTATCCCGACGCGTGGCGCGATTACAGTTCGGTCGTGATCAAGCCCGGCGATTTGATGGGCAACATAGAGCGCGCCAACGAGTTCGAGGCGAAGCGGCAGGTGGCCAGAATTGACAAGCCGCTCGACCGCAAGGAATGGGGCATGACACCGCCGACGGTGAACGCCTATTACAACGGGTCGTTCAACGAGATCGTGTTTCCCGCCGGCATTCTGCAGCCGCCGTTCTTCGACAAGACCATCGATGATGCCGTCAACTTCGGCGGCATCGGGCTGGTCATCGGGCACGAGCTGACGCATGGGTTCGACGATCAGGGCCGAAAGTTCGATCCGAATGGAAACCTGCGCGACTGGTGGACCGAGCAGGACGGCAAGGAATTTGAAAAGCGCGTGAGCTGCGTCGCCGACGAATATTCGAACTTCGTCGCGGTGGACAACATGAAGCTGAACGGCCGCCTCACCCTCGGGGAAAACACGGCCGACAACGGCGGCGCGCGCATCGCGCTGGCGGCGCTGGAGCGCTTGATCGCCGAGGACAAGACTGGCAAAGAAGGGCAGAGTATTGACGGCTACACGCCCGAGCAGAGGTTCTTCCTGGGATTCGGGCGCGTCTGGTGCGAGAAGCAGCGGCCGGAATACCTGCGTATGCAGGTCAGCACGAATCCGCACTCTCCGGGCCGCTATCGCGTGAACGGCGTGGTGCAGAACATGCCGGAGTTCCAGAAAGCGTGGGGCTGCAAAGCCGGCCAGCCCATGGTGGCCGAGAACGCCTGCCACGTGTGGTGAGGCAACTCCCCACCCTTCGACAGGCTCAGGGCAGGCTTTCTCGCGCAAAGAACGCGCGAGAAATGGGGCACCCGCACCCGGCCGATCGTGGCGGAGGGGATGTCTGGCGGGTTCAGGCCGTCAGATTGACCAGTTGTTCTTCCGTTTGGGCAGCCGTCTTGAGCGTGGCGAGGTTGGCCTCATACAGAGTCTGCGCCGACATCATGGCCACCATTTCCGCGCTCAGATCCACTACATCCGGGTTAGCGCCGTCAGGGGCGGCGATTCTGGCTGCGGCGGTTTCCAACTGGGCCTCGGCCTGTTGCAATCCCTGGAGCCCGATTGCGGATACGTCCATGGATTGGCTATCGGCAACTTAGCGGGCATCCTTTAGCCAAAACTGAACCGCAAGTCACCGCGAGTAACCTTCATGGAGGTTACTTTCCTTCTCGGGTGGAGGGGCGGCTGGATCTGATCCCTTGAGTTCCTAGCCCTCTGGCCCCCTGGTTCTTGATTCTCGACCCGGCGGCAGGTAAAGTCTAAAGAAGGGATTTTCCGTGGGGATATCATCATGTCGAGCCAGGCCAAAACGTATCTGAAATTCGGCGGTGCGACGGTCGTCATTCTGCTGCTGCTGGCTTACCTCGCCTACACCGGCGTGCAGGACAGCAAGAGCTACTACGTCACCATCAAAGAACTGCGCACCATGGGCAATGGCGTGTATTCGAAGAGATTGCGAGTTGCGGGAAATGTCCAGCCGGGTTCGATTCACCGCAGCGGAACCCACGTGCAGTTCGTGCTGGTGGAGCAGGACCAGAACCTGCCGGTGGACTACACCGGCGCGGAAGCCCCGCCCGACACGTTCAAAGACGATTCGCAGGCGCTGGCCGACGGCAGTTTCGGCCACGATGGGGTGTTTCACGCCAAACAGCTCCAGGCCAAGTGCGCGTCGAAGTACGCGCCCCAGCAGCCGGGGAGCGGAACGCCGTCGGCGCAGCCAGCGAAGAGCATGACACAGGCGCAGCCGGGCCCGGGCCCCGGAGTTTCGAACTGAGTTCGGCCCGGTCGCTGGTGCGGAGCCCGCAAAGAAGACTCATCTCCGCTGCAGTCAACTCCGTTACACTCATGCTTGGAGCGATATTCCGAGCGCTCCGCTAACACCTGTGACTGAACCTGCCCGCGCGATCATCACCGTCACCAACGTCATCAAGCAGTTCGGACGCTTCGCCGCGCTGCGCGGGGTGACCGCGGAATTCGACGCAGGACAGTTCCACGCCATTTTGGGCGATAACGGGGCAGGGAAGACCACGCTGCTGCGCGCGCTGGCCGGGCTGGCGCAGCCGACGCAGGGAAAAATCTCCATCTTCGGCAAGACTCCGCGAGAAGCCTGCCGCGATCTCGGCTACATGGCGCATCCGTCGCTGCTGTATGACGAAATGAGCGGCATGGAGAACCTGCGCTACTTCGCCGGACTCTATGGAATTGCGGGCGACGCGCGCTGCGCCGAGACGATCCGCGCGGTGGGGCTCGATCCGGAATTGACGCGGCCGGTCGGGCAGTATTCGCAGGGCATGCGGCAGCGGATATCGCTGGCGCGCGCCATCCTGCACGATCCGAAAGTGCTGCTGCTCGATGAGCCGTTCTCCAATGTAGACGTTCATTCGGCGCGCGAGATGGTCGGCTTGCTCAAGTCCACGCGCGACGCCGGGAAGACGATTTTCGTGGTCACTCATCAGGCGCTGCTGCTCGAAGGCGTGGCCGACGAATTTGTGTGGATGCAGGCGGGACAGATCGTGGACCGGACGGCCAGTACCGTCCGCCCGGCCGATCCGTCGCGCGGAGGCGCCCAATGAACCTGCTCCCCGCCGGGTGCCCCATTTCTCGCGCGTTCTTGGCGCGAGAAGTGGGGACTCTCGCGACCATGCCGTCTTACGAGAGGCAGCAATGACCTCGCTCTGGGCGCTGACGCTGGCGACGCTGAGGAAAGACATTCGCCTCGAATGGCGGTCGAAGGACGCGCTCAACTCGATGCTGTTTTTTTCACTGCTGGTGGTGGTGATCTTCGCCTTTGCCTTCGACCCGCTGGCCGAAGAGTCGCGGCATATCGCCGGGGGCTTGATCTGGGTGGCGTTCCTGTTTGCAGCCGTGGTGGCGCTGAATCAGACCTGGGCGCGCGAACTGCGCAATCAGGTGCTGGACGCTTACCGGGTCTCTCCCGCTCCGGCGAATGCGCTGTTTCTGGCCAAGGCCCTGGGCAATTTCCTCTTCGTCAGCGTGCTGGAAGCCCTGATGACGCCGCTGTTTGTGGTCTTTTATAACCTGCACGTTCTGGGGCCGGCGTGGCAGCTGATCCCCATCGCGATCCTGGGGACGTGGGCGCTGGTGGTCAATGGAACTTTCTTTGCGGCGATGTCGCTGCGCACCCGCAGCCGCGAAATCATGCTGCCGCTGCTGCTGTTTCCGATCTCGATTCCCGCGGTGCTCGGCATGGTCGCGGGCACGACGGCGGTGCTCACCGGAGATAATTCGGCGCACTTCTACATCGTGTTGCTTCTTACCTATGATGTAGTATTTACTACAGCCTGTTTGCTGTTGTTTGAAACGATTCTGCACGCTGAATGAGCCGAAAATGAAACGGCTTTTCCCCATCTTGTCGGTCTTGACGGCCGCTCTGTTGGCCTATGCTCTGTATCAGGCGCTGGTCGTGGCGCCGACGGATGCGCAGCAGGGCGATGTGTACCGCATCATCTACTACCACGTGCCCTCGGCGTGGACGGCGTTTCTGCTGTTCCTGATTAATTTCGTGGCCTCGATCGTGTATCTGATCCGGCGCAACCAGAAAGCAGACGTAGTGGCGTTGGTATGCGCCGAAGTGGGCGTGGTTTTCTGCACGGTCGTGCTGATTACGGGGCCGATCTGGGCGCGGCCGGTGTGGGGGATCTGGTGGGCGCCGGGCGATATCCGGCTGACCTCGACGCTTGTCATGTGGCTGATCTATGTGAGTTATCTGGTCCTGCGGCGCTTTTCGACGAGTGCGCAGACCCAGATGCTTGCGGCGGCGCTGGCGGTATTTGGAGCGCTGGATGTCCCACTGGTTTATTTTTCGATCTGGTTTTTCCGCACCCAGCACCCGCAGCCAGTGATCGGCGGCGGCGGTTCGATGGATCCGCGCATGCTGCACGTGCTGCTGATCAATTGGCTGGCATTCTTGTGCTTTGCCTTTCTGGTGTGCTGGTCGCGCTTTCGTCTGGAGTTGCTGCATCGTGAGGTGGAAGAAGCTCACGCCATGCAATCTCTGGCCGGCGATGCTCTTGCGGGCAATGGAGTGGGCGCGAAAGCCAGTGTTCCCTTGAGCCGGAGTTCGAAATGAACGCGATCAAATTTCTCTTCGCCGCTTACATCGTTACGTGGGTGATTCACTCCTTCTATCTGGGCAGTCTGGTGCGGCGCTTCAGCCGGCTCAGGGAACAGTTGAAGGAGTTGGGGAAGAAGTGAGGGCTCTCGGCTCCAGTGGTTGGTATGAAAGTACTTAAGCTCACTCTGCTTGTCGGATTTGCGCTGCTGTTCGTCGGCGCCTTCCTCGTGGTTGAGTTCCCCCAACGCGGGTTGGAATCGTGCCCTGTCCGAAATCGTGTGGGTGCTTAGCATCGTCCTAGTCTTTGCGACTACAGGATTTTGCGTGCTCACAGTAGTTCGTCTGATCTCTAGGTTGCTAAAACAGCCCCCGCCTGAGGGGACAGCCCATGGACAGTCGCCGGCGACCCATTCCCAAGGCAGGTGGTCGCGCGGGTTGGCGACCGGATGCATCGCTGTTCTCGCGTTTGGGGTATTTGTCGCTGGCCTCCTGGTGGTTATAGAACACCAAATAAAGTCTTCGTCTGTCTACCAAGCGTCCGTTGCGCAGGCGCGAGGATCGGCGAAGGTTGCAGACGTGCTGGGCCAGCCGGTTGTCGTGGGCTGGCTAGTGTCGGGGCAACTCACGGAATCCAGCGATGGTGGGGGACATGCAACCCTAACGATCCCTCTTAAAGGCCCGAAGGGCAGCGGGACACTGCGAGTGGAAGCGGGACGCCGAGTTGGCACTTGGAGATTGTCGACGCTCCAATTCGTTTCAGGTGGCTGCGGTTCTACTGATCTCCTCGCCGAGCACGTCGAGTGACTGCACGTTCGTGCCGTCCTCCCTCAGTTCGACGCTTTCCATTCCTTCTGCAAAGCGCTGAGCAGGTCGGGGCTGTCGTTGTGGTGCGCCGCTTCGGGGGAAACCTGGGACAGACGGAACGTTCACCTATTTTGTCGTACCCAAAAACCGGGGAACGTCCCGTCTGTCCCCGGTTTTACTGTCCGCCGCCCACGCTGGAGCGACGGCGATCACTTGCGCGAAAGCTTCACCTTGACGACCTTGAAGACGGCGTTCTGGAAACCGACCTTCCCTTCGGCCGTGCTCATGAAATAAATCCTGGGCTCTGAGCCCGCAATACTCGGTTCTTCGGTTTCGCCGAGCATCGTGAAGTAAGAGACTGCGCGCTTGCCGTCGTCGATCGGGGGCCCGATGGGCTCCGACCAGTGGATCAAATCCGTGGAGGTTCGAATCACGATCGCGGGATGGCCGGTCGCGAAGCTTATCGAAGCCCCGAGATAAACGTCGAAGGCTCGATCGTAGATGACGATCCCGATCCCGGGGCCTTGATAAAGAGGGGAGAATGTTCCGCCTCCGATCGACAGATCGGGAGAGACTCCCGTGCCGGGCTGACTCCATGGGTCAGGCGATGACGAGTCGTACTTGCGAAAGAGCTTCGCGACCGCGTAAGGATTTCCCGAGAACACGGCCGAAACCAAGTCGTCATATCGTGCGCGCGCGACACCTGCGCATTGCGCGACGGTGCAGGCTCCGGGCAGGTCCTTTCCAGAGCTGACGAAGAAGAGGTAGACGTACGCCTTCTTTGAGTCTGGCAACGGGTTACCCATAGATCGGCCATTTGCGTCGGCGACGACCAGCGATCCGTAACCGATGTTGCGGCTCGTGTCGGTGCCCTTCGAGGCAGTCAGCGGATCGGTGAGTTGGACGCTCTCGCCCGCGACCCTGAAGGTATTGCCTCCGTCGGTCGAGACGGCTAGCCCTAGCGTCGAGTAATAGCAAGGAACTCCGCCAGCGAAAGCCGGGTTTGCGCCGCCACCGCACAATCCGTCGGCTCTCGCGGGGTTCTTCCAATGATATTCGCCTCGGAAGGTCATGAGCCACGCGCGCTTGCCGTGGTCCTCCAGGGGAATGACCTGGCCGCCGCCTGAGTAGTTGGCGTTGAAAAGCCATCCGGGGGGACCATCGCCCCTGCTAAACAGAGCCCTGCAGCCCTCGCCACCTGTCACGCGATCGAGCGTGCCGGTGAAGCCGAATACGCCTTCCTTGCGGGCAGCGGGCGGACACTTGCCCCCGGCCCATGCGGTACCGAGAAAGCGGTAGCGGCCCTGCCCGAGGGGAATTGCGCCAAAAGGACCGTCCGAGGGCCCTGCGACGAATCCATAACCCCAGAGCTCCGGTTGCGCCATGAACACGGTCGGCAAACTCAGCGTGTACGTAAGGTCCTTTCTCTCGGTCGGTCGCTCATCTGGGTGCCTTCCAAGCTGTGGTTGCGCCGCAAGACACGCCGCTTTGAGCTGGGGATCGATGATCGGGAAAGGTTTAGCCGAAGCGGGCCGTGCCTGGTCTCGCATAAGGGGGGCCACGCAATCCTGCCACGGGCCCTTTCCCTCGGCGCTTCCGCCCTGAACGAAGCCCGCGCTCTCGCAGGCGACGGCGATCTTCTCGCAGGGGCCGAGCGGCCGCGGGGCCGCAGTTTGCGCGAGGGCCGCCGAGCAACCCACGTTGAGAATCACGACAGAAGCGAGGGCGGCTTCGAAAGTGCTACTGAATTTAAGCATCTGCCAATCTCCAATATGAAGCGTGGAAACCTGGGACAGAACCCTGGGGAACCTGGGGACAGACGGGACGTTCCCCGCTCTGAGTCCGTGCCTCCCACCCTTTCGCAAAGAACGCGAAAGAGTGAGGCACGCGCCAAATTCCCAGAATCTGTAGCAAAGCCCGCCAATCTCTCAGTTCGACGCTTTCCATTCCTTCTGCAAAGCGCTCATGAGGTCGGGGCTGCCGTTGGAGCGGAGAAATTCGTAGTTCTCGATCATGGCGGCGGTGCCGACGCGGGCCGAAGGCAGCGGAGAATCCACGCGAATGACGCGCGCGGTGAAACGCACGCGCACGGCGTCGGTCAGCGTGATGTGCGGAGGGAAAGTCAAAGTCACTTCCAGCTTGGTGCCAGCCGTGACAGGATGGTCGAGGTAGAAGAAAACGCCGCGGGCGCTGACGTTCTGGGTTTCGGTCTGAAACTCGTCGGCGCCTTCGAGGCGCACGGTGGCGGGCAGGCGCATATCGAAGCGCCGCATCATTCGCCGTTCTTGAGCATCCATCTGCATGCCAGAGCCGTTGCGCCAGTCGCTTCCCGAAACCCCAGACAACATTTCCAGCTTGAGGGCCGGGACAGACCTCTTCCATCCTCAATGTAGCGTATTATCAGCAGTTTGCAATAGCCAAAACGGGCCGGGGGAACTGCCTCGGTTAATCTATCTCCGATTTTGCAGAAACGCGACACTACTCTGCGGCCGCAACTCTGTTCACGCCACTTTGGTGCCACTGGCGGCATCCGGTCCGAATCAACAATCGGGCGGCATCTTTCCGACCGCTCCTTCGCATCTCAGGGATTTTGGGGCGGGAGCAGTGTCGGGCCAGGCAAAAGATGACAACCACCAAGGACACGAGGTCCTGCGAAGGAAAACGCACACCACGTAATCCCTTTGTGATACTTCGTGCCCTTAGTGGTTTCGTTTTTTGCCTTTCACGTTCGCACCGACCCAGTGCCGGGCGGAGGGTCGCTTGACTTGTGTATCCTTCAGATGTTTAAGTAGTTACTTAATTTTTCTGCCGGTTCCAGGAATCAGCATGCCGCGGGCGTGCCTTGCCCGGCGCGAGGCTCGACGGACGAGTGTACCGCCGTTTCCAGTTTCACACTGATCCGAACCACCAATGACCGGGAACCATTGCTGATCTGAGCCAGGGCTGATCGGAAACGAGACTGGTCTGAAACAAGAACGACCTGAACGAAATCAGGACTGAACCAGGTTGATGCATCGGAGGAACGCGTGAACGTAGATCGCCGCAAGTGGGGAGCATGGGAACGAGCCGGGGTCTGGCTTGCCGGGCTGGCGTTGCTGGCGGCCGCATATGTAGTGCTCGTGGGAGGCTCCCATTCCTGGCCGATCGCGTCCGCGAAAACTGGTTTGGCCGAGGTTCCTCCCGATCAGACACCGGTTCCGGCAAGCGCCCTTACGGCACTGCAAAGCACGGCCGCGGCCGAGCCCGGCGCGCAGTTTCGGGCGCGGAGTATCTTCTCCGGTCTGCCACTCCGGTTTGAACCGAATCAGGGACAAGCCGGCCTCGATCCTGCCGACTCCCGCGCCAGATTTGTGGCGCGCGGCTCCGGATACAGCCTTTTTCTCGGTTCCGAAGGAGCCATTCTCAACCTGGACGCTCCGGAGGGTGCAGAGTCGTTGCGGATGAGGCTGGCCGGAGCCAACCCAAACGCGATTCTCGCCGGCACGGACCGGCTGCCCGGCCAGAGCAATTACATCATCGGCAACGATCCGGCAAAGTGGCGGCGCGGCATTCCACAATTCGCGCGCGTGCGCTACGAGGGCGTCTATCCCGGAATCAGCCTGGTTTTTTACGGCAATCAGGGCAAGCTGGAGTACGACTTCCGGGTGGCTCCGGGATCGGATCCGGCGCAGGCGGAGCTTGCCTTGGACGGCACAAGCCGGCTGGAATTGAAGGACGGCGCGCTGGTCCTGCATAGCGCCAGCAGGCATGGCGCAGACAGGAGCATGCGGCTGGAGGCTCCGCGGATTTATCAGGAAGTCGCGGGCCGGCAGGCACCGGTCGAGGGCAGTTTCGTGCTGCGGGGCGGGAATCGCGTGGGATTTGCCCTGGGAGACTACGATCACACCCGGGAACTGATCATCGATCCGCTGCTGAACTTCTCGACCTACTTTGGCGGCAGCGGCAACGAACTCTCCACTTCGGTGGCGGTGGACAGCAGTTCCAATATCTATCTGACCGGGTCCACCAATTCGAGCGGGCTGCTGGCTTCCTACGGTTCGACCACCAATGTTTACCAAACGGCGCTCAATGCCGCCTCAGGGGCTCGCAACGTCTACATCGCCAAGATTGCGCCGCCCCTGGGCTCGAATCCGGCGGTGGTGGACTACATCACCTACCTGGGCGGCAGCGGAGTTGATGCCCCGGCGGGCATCGCGGTGGATAACGGCGGCAACGCCTATGTGGCCGGTTCCACCACTTCCTGCAACTTCCCGACCTCGGCCAGCGCTTACCAGAATGCGCCGGAGAGTTGCACCGCTGGTGTGCAGCACGTCTTCGTGAGCGAACTCAACACGCCGACCACGACCCAGACGCAGCAGTTGCTGTATTCGTCTTATCTGTCGGGCAACGGCCAGGACATCGCCAGCGGAATGACCATTGACGCCAACGGCTATATCTACGTGACCGGCACGACGACTTCAGTGGAGACCAGCGCAACCGACCAGTTTCCGGCGAGCAATCTTCCGCAGGCCCTGCCGTATCAAAACGCTTCAAAATTGCCGACCCAGGCGCAGTTTTTCGTGACCAAGGTCAACACCAATGCGCCCAAGACAGGCAGCATTGCATATTCGACGTACTTCGGCGGAGCCAACTTCACGCCGGCGTCCGGGGGGACGCAGCCGACGGTGATCGGCGGCGGCATCGCCGTAGACTCCAATGGCAACGTCTATTTTACCGGGACGACCAACTACACCTACACCGGCTGCGCCGGCTGCCAGACGACCGACTTCCCCATCCTCAATGCATATCAGCCCTGTCTCAATCAGGCGCCTCCGACCACCATCACCAATCCTCCGACGTGCACGAACACGGCCTCGGCTTTCTCCGATGCCTTCGTCGCCAAGCTCAACCCCAACGCGGTCCAGGGATCGCAATTGCTCTGGTCCACCTACCTCGGAGGATCGCAAACGGATACGGGGACCGGGATCGCGCTCGATGCGGGGGCGGCGAATGTGTACGTCACGGGGACGACGAACTCGCAGACCTTCACACCCAGCTCGTTTGCGTCCTTCCAGAGATGTCTGAATAATCTGCCGCCAACTCCGGCCAGCGGCGTGGTCACCTGTACGACGCAAACCGATCCCGCTCCGAGCGACGCTTATGTGGCGCGCCTGAGCAATCCGACTCCCTCGACGACCACCACGCAGACCAATGTGTCCTTGACGTATTTTTCGTATCTGGGCGGAGCCAACAACGAAAACGGACTGGCCATCGCCGTGGATGCGGCCAGCGGAGCCCTGCTGACCGGATGGACGCAGTCGCCGACAACAGGCAGCAATCCGCCCAGTCCCGGCGACTTTCCCGCCGTCAATTGCGGCGACATCCAGTGTGTTCTCACAGGCTCGCAGGACGCGTTCATGGCGCGCATCAACACCGCGGCAGCGACCGGGCAGAATTCAACCGCATCCTGGGTAACCTACTTCGGCAGCAGCGGCATCACCGAGGGCACCAGCGTCGCGATCGACGTCGACCAGACCACCTACGTGGCGGGCGACTCCAATGCCACGGGCCTGCGGCTGAAGGAGCAACTGAACCCCGGTGGAAACTATAACGGCGGTTCCGACGCGTTCGTGACCCAACTGGGCACGGCCGCCAGCCTGCAGCTCACCGGAGTTCTTGCCCTCGGCACCAACCAGACCTATATCTCTGCCGGCAGTCAGGCAACGTTCACTTACACCTTGATCAACAACGGCCCCGATCTGGCGACGGGCATCACAGTCACGGATACTCTGAACGATACCGGAGTACCGTTGACGTTCAACTCCGCCAGCACTACCTCGGGGACGTGCAGCAGCGGTTCCAGCTCGAACACCGTCTCTTGCAGCATCGCGTCCTTGCAGGCCGGCTCGACGGCAACTATCACGATTGTGGTGACGCCGACGCCAGTGACCAATGCCAACGGCGGACAGGCAACGTTCAATGGCGGCAATGTCAAAGCGACCAGCGCCAACAACATCACCCCTGCAGTGACAACAGTTTCGGCGCAGATGTCGGACTATAGCCTCTCGGTGAGTCCGGCCAATGTCACCCTGCAAGCCGCCGGAGACACGGCGACGTACCAGGTACAACTGCTGCCGCATCCGGTGTTCGCCACCAACATTGGGCTTTCGGTTTCAGGTCTGCCCACCGGGGCGAGCCCCTCGTTTAGCAACAGCCCGGTAACCCTGCAAGGCACCAGCCCGGGCACCAGCACACTGCGAATCGCCACCACGGCGCGGCCGATTCCAACGCCCAGGGCGAGCTTGTTCACCCGGCCCTTTTACGCGACATGGTTTCTGGTTCCGGGATTGGCCTTGCTGGGAGTGGGCCGGGACCGCAGGCGCCGGCGGATTGCCGGAGTGGTCCTGCTCTGCTTCGTGTTGGCGCTGCTGGTGCTGCAACCCGCCTGCAGCCAGACCGCCACGCAAACGCCGGTTTCGGGGACTCCACCCGGTACCTATAACCTGATTGTGACCGCGAGTGCCGGCAGCGACAGCAAGACCACGCCGATCGTTCTGACGGTGCCGTAAGGCAGGGGTCAGGGGTGATACGCGCTAACTCAGGACGGGCTTTCCTTCCGGTTTGCCCGTTATCCGGCCACCGTCAGTAAACACGACGAACTTCACCGCTGGGAGCTAGTCGAACGGCTGCGATACAACAACTCAACCATCCCCGTCTTGTAAGCGATTACGTCCTTCAGATGCCATCTCGTTTCGATACCGGAGTTCTCAAAAAGGCGCAACCCGTCACCCAACAGGACCGGCATAATCGCCAATCTGATCTCATCCACCAGATCGAGCCTGAGAAAACTCTGGCACAGCATCGCTCCGCCCACCAGCCAGATGTTTCCGTATCGCGGCGCGAGAATCTCATTGACCAACTCTCTGAGATCACCGGAATAAAACTCAACGCTCTTTCTTGTGGACGGCAGCTCTCTGTTAGTAACCACGACGGTCGGGGTGTCGCCATATGGCCAACCCAGCTGGAGTGCATGCTCGTAGGTGCGAGAACCGAGCACAAAGCAGTCGATGGAAGTAACGACTTCGTCAGCATTGCCGTCAGAAACCCCTTTTTCGTAGACGTCCCCAGAGCTATCCATCCACGAAACAGTGTTGTCCTTCTTGGCGATGATGCCGTCAAGGCTTGAAACCACGTGAAGAGTGACCGTCGATCTTGTTGCGTTCACCTCACCGCGTGACATAATTTCCTCCGCTGCGGGCCGGCGTCGGTCGCGTGTACGTTTTTTCCTGATTTCATTGTGCGGCGCGTTCGTCAAACGAGCTTATCGGACCAGCGCAATCGAGTTTTTCAGCAGCCTGCAACCACTGAGCCTGACCCTAATCACGCCCCGGCGGAGAGCTTGTGGTGGCTTTTGGCTTCGGCGATGCCGTATTGGCGGATCTTGTAGAGCAGAGCTTTGTAGCTGATTTGAAGAATGACTGCGGCTTGCTTGCGGTTCCAGTTGGTCTGCTCGAGGGCGCGGGTGATGGCCTGAGCTTCCGCTTCATCTTTGGCGCTGCGCGCCAGCGACTTTAACCCACCCGGCTCGGCTCCCTTGGCGGGGGAATCTCCGCGCGCGCCGCCGTTGCCGTCGTTTCTGGGCAACAGTTCCGTCATGGCCAGACTCTCGTCGCCCAGGATCAGGTAGCGCTTCAGGAAGTTGTTCAACTCGCGCAGATTGCCGGGCCAGGAGTGCTCCTGGCAAGCCTGCAGAAGGCTTGGAGACAAGGGCAACGGCGAGCGGGCATAGCGCTCGGCCATCCGCGACATGGCGTGCTTCAGCAGGATGGGAATCTCCTCCTTGCGATCGCGCAGCGGAGGCAAGTGCAGGGTGAAGGCGTTCAGGCGGTAGTAGAGATCTTCGCGTAGCCGCTTGGTGGCCAGAGCTTCGGGGATGTTGATGTTGGTCGCGGCCAGAATGCGCACGTCCACCTTGATGACGGAGCGGCTGCCCAGGCGCGAGAACTGCTGGTCCTGCAAAACGTGCAGCAGCTTGGCCTGCAGCAGCGGCGGCATTTCGCCGATTTCATCGAGCAGGATCGTCCCTTTGTTGCACAGTTCGAACTTGCCCGGCTTGGCGTGAGTGGCGCCGGTGAAGGCTCCGGGCTCGTAACCGAAGAGTTCGCTTTCCAAGAGATCCGCGGGGACAGCCGCGCAATTGACCTTGAGGAACGTGCGATGGGCGCGCGGCGAGAGCTTGTGAATCAGACGGCCGAGAACTTCCTTGCCGGTGCCGCTTTCGCCGAGCAGGAGTACCGGGATGTCTACGTTGGCTACGAGCGCAGCTTGTGAGCGGATCTTGCGCATCGCGGGACTGGCGGCGATGAAGAACACGTCATCGGCCAGCTCTTCGACTTCGCCGCTATAAGCCGCTTTGCCCTGGCCGATGCTCAGATCGAGAACCGCGTCCAGTTCGGCCTTCTGAAAAGGCTTGGTCAGATAGTCCTGCGCGCCCAGCTTCATTGCCTGCACCACCTTGCGCGTGTCATTGACGCAGGAGAGCATGACCACCTTGACGCCGGGGCGCATCTGGCGAAGCTGTTCGAGGGTTTGCAGGCCGTCAATGCCGGGCATGAGCACGTCGAGCAGCACCAGATCGGGCTGCAGGCCTTTCTCCACGCGCTGCAGGGCTTCTTCGCCGGTAGTGGCAGTCTCGACTTTGTAGTCGTCCACTTCCAGCAGCGTCTTGATGTAGCGCAGCATGCCGGGTTCGTCGTCCACCAGCAGGATCTTGGCGGTCTGCTTCATCGGGCCTTTCCCTTGCCGGCGGCGGCGACAGGCTTGTACGGGACGAGGAAGGAGAATTTGCAACCCCCGCCGGGGTCGCTCTCCAGCCAGATCTTTCCGCCCATGCCTTGCACCAGGCGGCGGGCGATGGCCAGCCCGAGTCCGGTGCCTTCCTGATCTTCGGTGCTGGGCAGACGGAAAAAATCGTCGAAAACTTCCAGGTGAAATTCCGGAGGAATCCCCGGGCCGGTGTCGGAGACGCTGACCCGCACCGAGTTGGGATGGCTCACGTTCTGGCGGCGGCGCTCCGCAGCCGAAGGTTGAGCGGCGGCCCGGCGCTCCCACATGTGCGGCTCCAGGTGCAGCCAGACGCTTCCGCCCGGCGGCGTGAACTTGAAGGAATTCTCGAGCAGGTTGGAGACGACACGCTCCACCTTGGGCGCGTCAAAGGGAAAAACGGGCAGCTTGTCGTTGGCCAGAAAATACAGCGCCAGCCCTTTTTCCTGGAAGCGGTTCGACCACAAGCGGCAGACTTCCGACAGGCAGTCGTTGATGTTGCCGGGGGCAAACTGCATGCGCAAGCCGCCGGTCTCAAGCGCGCTGAAGGTCAGAAAATCCTGAATGAAGTCCTGCAGGCGCTTTCCGCTGGCCTGCATGTCGCGCAGCACTTCGCGCTGCCGGGCGCTGAGCGGCCCCAGCTTTTCGCTGTGCAGCAACTCGACGTAACCGTTGAGAATCGCCAGCGGAGTTTTGAGGTCATGGGCGGCGGAGGCGAGGGCGTTGGTGGTGCGCTGGAATCGCTCGCGCAGTTCGTTGTATTCCTGCAGCAAGTCTGCTGGAGCGGGAGCGTCATGGTTCGATGGCTTGGCTACGGCGTCTGTGGTGGGAACTGCCGCGTCCCCGGACACGACCGTGTTCTTGTGCGCGGTAGCCATTGAGGAAACCACAGGTCAATCGGGGAGGGGACAGCGCTTGCCAGTCCGGTCAAGCGCCGTAAAAAAATCGTATTGCAGGGTCCCGTGGTTGTCAACGAAAAATGCAACGGAATTACCCAAGTGTAGCAAAAGCTTGCACTTTCGAGGGGGCACGGAGCCCGCTCGTGAACTTCCTGTAGCCGAACAAAAAGCGAATGCAGCATCGGAGGACTCCGGCCCTGATGCGGGTATTTCAGGCTATTCAGGCCTGTTTCTCCGTTCGTTGCCCTGATTTCGCGCCACCTTTGGCCACTGAGGTGCTTGCTTTATAGGGGCAAAAGTCTCCGGGGTGGTGTGCATGCGTGTGGCAAGACCGGCAGGTGAACGGCGGAAATGGACGAGACTTCCGTTGGCTATTCCTGTATTCGTCCGGAGCCGCGACGAGCGAGGCAATGACTTCCTGGAGTTTGCCACGGCGTTGAACGTGAGCGCCGGGGGAATGCTGCTTGCCAGTCGCCGCGTCCCACCGATTTCGGGCCAGATGAAGCTGGAAATTCCCAGCGCTCCATTCGCTGCGCCGCCGCTGTTGGCGAGTGTTTCCAGGAAGATGAGCGCCCGGGCCCTGCGAAGCATTCCAGCCGGAGGCTTTTACTTGCTAGGGCTGAAGTTCTCGCGCCCGCTGCTCAACGGGTCCAGAACGCCCCGGAGCCGGCGACGGAAACTTACTGCCGCAGTGTGAAAGTCTTTTCCTTCCTTTTCCGGTAGCAAGTTACCCTGGGTTCGGCCGGTGGGTGACCGGAGTTTGCCCGGATGGCTCTTTCGTAAGTTGATCCTGCTCAATCATATAGACTAAATTGAGCTGGGCAGGACCAAGCCTTTCCAGCTTTGGTGGTCGGAGTGCAAGCTGGAGGGTTCCCCCCTAGTTTGCCGAAATCCATCATGACCAGCAGCAGCGTGAATACGCTCGTTCAACCTCTGGGGGAGATGCCGCCGGACTCCGTTGTGTTTGGGAAAACTGAGGGGATGCGAGCCGTTCGCGAGCGCCTCACCAAGCTGGCTGGAGCTAACGTTCCGGTATTGATTCAGGGCGAGAGCGGGACGGGGAAAGACATCGTTGCCCGCATGATTCACATGGCGTCGCCGTGGCGCAGCGGCCCGTGGGTGAAAGTAAACTGTCCGGCAATTCCTGGGACGCTGCTGGAAAGCGAACTGTTTGGCTACGAGAAGGGCGCCTTTACCGGCGCCTACGGAGTCAAGCCCGGCCGAGTGGAAATGGCGCATCGCGGCACGCTGTTCCTCGACGAGATCTCCGAACTTGATCTGGCCCTGCAATCGAAATTGCTGCAGCTGTTGCAGGACGGCCAGTTCTGCCGGATCGGCGCGCAGGAAGACAAGAAGGTGGAAGTGCGAGTGGTCTGCGCCACCAACCGCAAACTGGAACAGGAGATCGAGAACGGCACGTTCCGTTCCGACCTGTTCTACCGCATCAACGTGGTGAACCTGCACCTGCCGCCGCTGCGGGAGCGGGCAAGCGATATTCCGGAACTGGTGGATTACTTCCTCGAGTATCACAACCGCAAGTACAACTGCCGGGCCAAGCCGCTCTCCAGCGAAATCATGATGGTGCTGCGGAGGTACCACTGGCCGGGGAACATCCGCGAACTGGAAAACCTGATCAAGCGCTACGTGATTTTGGGCAACGAAGAAGTGCTGCTGGCGGATCTGGCGCCGCGGGATCCGGATTTCTTCAACGCAGACCTACCGATTGACGGCCAGATTTCGCTGAAGAAGATTACCCGGCAGGCAGTGCGCGAACTGGAGCGGAAGATCATCCTGAAGGTGCTGCAGAATCACCACTGGAACCGCAAACAGACGGCGCGTTCGCTCGGCATCAGCTATCGTGCGTTGCTCTATAAGATTCGCGACGCGGGCCTGCCTTCGAATCGGACCCTGAGGAGCCGCGAGACGGAGACCACCAAGGACTTCGCCGCCGATTGAGGATTCCGTTCGGCCCGGTAACTTTGTGAAAACCCGCCGCGGAGGCGGGTTTTGTTGTGTGGAGCGAAACTAACCATTAAGGCCGATGGTGACAGTTAGGTTCGTTGTGCTGTTTATTAGCTAACCGTATAAATACAGTTAAATGGTTAGCATAGGATTAGTTGCCCTTATTAAGGGTTTCCCTTATTATGGGTCCATGAACGTCACTCTTTCTCTCGACGACGATTTGGTTAAGCGAGTCCGAAAGATCGCGGTTGAGCGCGATACCACGCTGACTGGCATGGTGCGGGCGTATCTGGAGCAAGTTGACGCCGAGCACGGCGATTCCGACCGCGTGCGCAGAGACGTGGAGCTGTTCAACCAGACGTTTGACCGTTTCCAGACCCGTTTGGATTATGGAAAAAGAACCTGGAGACGCGAAGATCTGTACGACAGAAAATCCCGATGAGCGGGCGCGACTTTCTGGACACGAATGTTCTGATCTACGGGTTGGACGTGGCAGACGCACGCAAGCACAAAATCGCCAGACCGCTCGTGGAAAGAGCGGTGGCTGGAGAATTTACGGTATCCGTCCAGGTTCTGGCGGAACTCGCCTCGACGCTTCTCGACAAGTACCGGTCCAAGCTCACCGGGCAGGAAGTTCCGAAGATCCTGGATTCCCTGAGCCCGATTCCTCTCATCAAACCGGATGCGGCGATGGTGCGGCGCGCAGTCGAAGCGCACGCTGCTTACGGCATTCATTTCTACGACGGCATGATCGTGGCGGCAGCCGAGCGCGCGGGTTCAGAAAAAATCTGGTCGGAAGATTTAAATGCAGGGCAGAAGTATTTCGGCGTGGTCGTGGCGAATCCGTTCTTGTGACGCGCGGTTGTGGGGTTGCGGCGCTGGGAAGAGCGGCGAGGGCTACCCTTCGACAGGCTCTGGCGAAAATCCCCACTTCTCGCGCCAAGAACGCGCGAGGAATGGGGCACCCGGCTACAGCACAGTTTGCGAAAGAGTACCTCAGGGGCTGAAGCCCTCATAGAAAAAGAAAGGGCTTTATCGCAGCGCTGAAAGCGCTGCGCCACCCCAAACCAGATATCTTTCGCCCTCATCCAACCTCGGGGTTTCCGCAAACTGCGCTGCGGTCTCACTTTCCTCTAGCGGGGGTGGAAGCCGCGACTCGCAGGTGGGCTTCGAGAGCGGAGAGGAGCGGGTCGCGGAGGAATGGGCCACTGGCCAGCAGGCCGGAGAGCAGCGGATTGCGGTTGTTGCAACGTAAGGGGGCGTTGTCGAGCGTGGCGACAAAACCTCCGGCGCTCTGCACCAGGGCGGCGCCGGCGGCGACATCCCACTCGTTCTTCGGCGTCAGGGTGAAGGTCACGTCGGCGCGCCCGGCGGCAACCAGAGCCAGTTTATAGGCCACCGAACCCATGGCGCGAATCTCGAAGTTACCGCCTTGAAACTGCTGCCACTCGCCGCGCTTGACTTCGCTGCGGCTGGCCAGAATCAATGCTCCTTCAAGGCTTGTCCTCTCGCTGGGGCGCGTGGGCTTGCCGTTGTACAAGACCCCAGAGTCCATTGAACCCAGGATGGTTTCGTCGGTCGCGGGATTGCAGATGCCGCCAGCTACAGGCCGGCCGTTCTCGACGAAACCGATGGAGACGCAGAATTCGGGGATGCCGGCGACGAACTCGCGGGTGCCATCGAGAGGATCCACCACCCACACGCGGGTTTTGTCGAGGCGGGAAGTGTCGTCTACGCTTTCTTCCGAAAGCCAGCCTTCGCCGTCCCGCAGCAGGTTCTTGCGGAGGACGGCGTCGAGCGCGCGGTCGGCTTCGGTCACGGGATCGTGACCGGCTTTGTATTCGGCTTCAATTTCTCCGGGCGTGAAGCGGGCGAAGACCTGGCGGGCAGCATCGAGCGCGGATTGAATGCGCCGCAGGATGTCGGCGTAAGAAGAAGTCATATGGTCCTGATGCGGAGCGGGCGTACTCATGCCATTAACATCCGCGCCCCGGTGATTAACAGCAAGGTACAGAGGACCCGGCGCAACCACAGCATGGACATCCGCGTGGCCAGATGCGAGCCGACCAGGCCGCCCGGGATGGACCCGATCAGCAACGACAAGACCAGGGTTGGGTCCACGTTGCCGAGACGGAAGTGAAGGAAGCCTGTGACTCCGGTAAGGATTACGGCATGCACGATGTCATTTCCGACATTTACCTTGGGCGGGAAACTGTAGAACATCAGCAACAACATCATGATGATGCTGCCCGAGCCCACCGAAGTCATGCCCACCAGAAAGCCGGCGATCAGGCCGATCAGCGCCATGCCGGCAAATCCGTGCAAAGTGGGAGGACGGTTGGAGATTTTCTCCTCGATCCGCCTTTGAAACAGCAGCAGGGTTGGGATGACGATCAGCAGCAGTCCGATGGCGGTCTTGATGAAGTTGTTGACGCCGTCGCCATACAGGTGGCGGATATGCATCAACAGCTTGACCCCGGCAATCGAGCCCGGGACACTGCCTGCGGCCAGCGCGAGCACCACTTTTCTGCTGACCGTGCCTTTCTTGAAGTGGAGCAGGCCGGCAGGAATCTTGGTGAAGAAATTGAAGACGGCGTCGGAGCCGACAGCCACGATAGCCGGGACTCGCAGGCCGAAGATGAGAACGGGAAGCAGTAAGACGCCGCCGCCCACGCCGCTCAGGCCGATGAGAGTCCCAACGACAAAGCCCACGAAAACTTTGGCTGCCAACAGTGACATAAATCGGCCCCCTGCGTCCGGCTACGCGCTGGCACCGTTGACGCCGATGAAGCCTTCGCGTTCCAGGTGCAGAATGATTTCTTGCGCGGCTTCCTCGGGGGACAGGTCGCCGGTGTTGATGGTGACTTCGGCGTCGGCCGGAGCTTCGTAGGGATCGGAAATTCCGGTGAATTCCTTCAAAATGCCGGCGCGCGCTTTGGCGTACAGCCCTTTGCGGTCGCGCTGTTCGCAGACTTCCACGGACGTGGCCACGTGCACCAGAATGAAACCGCCATAGGGCTCGATCATCTGGCGAACGTGTTTGCGGGTGGCGTCGTAGGGGGCAATGGGCGCACAAATGGCGATCCCGCCGTTCTTGGTGATTTCGGATGCAACGTAGCCGATGCGCCGGATATTGATGTCGCGGTGTTCCTTGGAGAATCCGAGCTCTGAGGAGAGGTGCTTGCGCACCAGGTCGCCGTCGAGCAGGGTGACGGGGCGTCCGCCAACCTCCAGGAACTTGGTCAGCAGCACATTGGCGATGGTGGATTTGCCGGAGCCCGAGAGTCCGGTGAAAAAAATGGTCACGCCCTGCCGGGACCGCGGCGGGAAACTGCGGCGCAGTTCGTGAACGACTTCGGGATAAGTGAACCATCCCGGAATCTCGCGGCCTTCGTTCAGCCGATCGCGGAGTTCGGTGCCGGAGATGTTCAGGACTTTGTCGCCCGGCTTGACCTCGTCGTCGGGAATATAACGATCTTCGGCCTCGAGGTAGACCATCATGCTGAAGGGCACCATGGTGACGCCGATGTCGGCCTCGTGCTTCTTGAAAACTTCCTGGGCCTCGTAGGGACCGTAGAACGGTTTGCCGTCAGTGTCCTTGCCCGGACCGGCGTGGTCGCGGCCCACGATGAGGTGGGTGCAGCCGTGGTTCTTGCGAATCAGAGCATGCCAGATGGCCTCGCGGGGTCCGCCCATGCGCATGGCCAAGGGAAGCAGCGACAGCTTCTGGGTTCCCTGCGGATATTTCGAACTCAACAGCTGGTAGCAGCGGACGCGGGTGTAGTAATCCACGTCGCCGGGCTTGGTCATGCCGACGACGGGATGAATCAGGAGGTTGGCTTCGACTTTCTTTGCAGCGCGGAAGGTGAGCTCCACGTGAGCGCGGTGCATGGGATTGCGCGTCTGGAAGGCGACCACGCGGCGCCATCCGAGACGGGCAAATTCGGCGCGCAGTTCAGCGGGCGTGAAGCGCAGAGTGCGGAAATCATAATGCGACGGCTCGTGCGTGCCTTCCACGCGGCCGCCGACATACCAGGGATTGGCCTTGTTCATCGCATAATCGGCGCCGGGATGGGCTTTGCTGGTGCTGTTAAATACGGCCTTGGCTTCGGCGGCGCGATCCGGCTGCCAGACTTCTTCCACGTGTAAAACGGCCAGCATGACGCCTTCGGCATCGCGCAGCGCAACTTTGCTGCTGCCGGGCGCGAGCTTTTTGGCAAATTCCTCGGTTACATCGAGCGTGATCGGCATGGGCCACAGGGTTCCATTGGCCAGCCGCATGTTGTGGCAAACGCCCTCGTAATCGGCTTTCGTCATGAAGCCGCGCAGGGGCGAAAAGCCGCCGCTCATCAGCAGTTCAAGATCGCAAATCTGACGGGCGGTAAGGTCCCACGAGGGCCATTCCTTGGAGTGCGACTTCAGTTCGGCAATGCGTTCCGGCTGAGCAATGAGTTGGATGAGTTCGCCGCCATGCGGAGCAATCAGATGACTCGTAGAAGCAGACAAGCTTGTGAACCTCCAGGTTCGTCGGGTTTTTTCGTATGTAAGTCAATATCTCGCGGTCAGGAAATCAGCAATCAATGATGACGGGGAGATGTGCCAACTGGATGAGCAATTTGCCGTGGTCTGATGACCAAAAATTAGTTTCAGTGTACCTCAAAAGAGATTTGACTTCTTACCCCACGCAAGTGCCATGCCAGACCGGCTGTTGCCATTGTACTGTAACTTGATAAGGATAAAGGAAAAGAGCTGAATGGTGCAGATCAGGCATGTTTCGACGCCGATGATGTGCAAGTGGTTGCACAGGGCGAGGAGCATTTTTCTCCCATGGCCAGGCTTTAAGCCGTCCGGCAGCGCAAGATCCTGATTTCAGTAATCGAGCCTTCGACGGCGACCGCGGCAGCATATTCTGGCGGAGTGTCAATGTCGTGCAAGCACCAGCGTTGCGCTTCATCGGGGTTCGGGCGGGTGGAGACCAGGCGAGCTGGCTGCTCGGGATCCACCTCCACATCAAATGAGCCCAGACCCCCAGACAGGCCAACGCCCTGAGCCTTCAGGAAGGCCTCTTTGCAAGTCCAGCAGCGAAAAAAAGCTGGGATCCGTTTCTCGGGGGCGAGCCCACGAAGCGACTCACGCTCGCGAGCGGAAAAAAAACGCTCGGCGAGTTTGTCGGTCTCGACGTCTTTGCGGATGGCCTCGACATCCACGCCCACTTCGCGGCCCGGCGCAACGGCAAGGAGGGCCAGCTCGCCTGAGTGCGAAAGGTTGAAGCGAATGTCTCGGGCATTGTCAGCGAGTCCCGGTTTTCCTTGTTGGGAGTATGGAAATTGGAGGTCGCGAGCGGGTGAAAGCGCGTATCCGGCCAGAATCGCGCGGAGGGAGGCGCGAGCCACCGTGAAGCGGCGAGCATCCTTTTCGAAGTGGAACCGCGACGCCCGGGCACGCTCGTCAGGAGACAGCAGGGTCACCAGGTTGGCGAAAGCCGATTCCGAGGTGGCGAGGGGGAACTCCCAGACATGAACGGCTGAACCGGCGAGCGCAGGCACTGGAGGATCCAGTACCGCGCTCTGACTCAGATCAAACACCACGATTTGTAAGTCTTGGTCTTGCACTATTCCACCGCTCTGTGGGGAAGAGGAGCGAGGGCAGGCGAGTCGTTCCTTGCCTGCCTACAGTTGTTATAACAGCGCTTCCGGTTCGGACGAGCGAACTTCGTTCCTGCCGTCGCTGCTGAGCATCTCGCAATGTGAGACGATCCGCTTGAATCCCAGAACACGGCGTCCGTCGATCTCGACATAGCTACCGTTGCAAAAGATCAGCAACTCCTCCTTGTCTTCGCGCTTCTTTTGCCAGCAAACGAACTCGGCATCGCTGGCGATTCTGCCCTGGCGCCATGGTTCTCCCGTCCCGGCGAAGAAGAAAAAGGCTTCTTCCAACGGGGTGCTGTACAGATACGCCTTGACGGCTGGGCCTGCCTCTGCCCTCATCTGCGTGAGCTTCCCGGGAATTTCTCGCCCTTTTGCTAAGGGGACCAGGATGGTCACAAATTCAGCTGGCAAATCGATAAAGGTCCCAAAACTGAGAACGGTAATGGGCTCTTTCTTGCCATAAACGGGCGACCAAGTGTCGTGTCGCACTTCCTCGGACCATCCATGTCCGTCTGCCGACAAAACCGCCAATCCTGTTGACGTCCCTTTCACTTCGAACAAGTGTTCACCGCGCAAGCGCATTTCGGGTCCCAGGTGCCAAGCGATATCGAGTTGGTGTTTCCCTTCGCCCTCCATGACATCACGGACCAGGTAAAGACCGGATTTCAGCGAAAAGACCCAACGCCGGTGCTGGGCCGCAGATGCGAGCCGGCAATAACCGTCATGGCTTCCGACGAACAGGTCGAAGCTTCTTCCCGCGATCCAGTGCTCGGTTTTCGCGTGAGTCAACCGCTTCCAGGCGAACGGACCGGCAGGTTCCGATTGGCTCATGCCGTCTACCTGCAAGCTGTTGTGCATGGCCGTGCCACGGAACAGGTCGCGCTGTGAGTCGTTGCCGACGTACTCGAGCGTGCCCGGGTCGATTAGGAGCGAGTGCCCTTGAGATTGCAGGCAGATGCTGAGGGCATCGGCGTGGCCATGTCCGCCGCTCCCAGCACCCTGGGGACCGGCGTCAATCACCAGTTGACTCGGGGGACTTGGTGCGGCGAGAACATACAGCCCTGCGGACGGCAGACTGGCGGATGCCATGTTGGTTGACCGGGGCTCAAGGCGATCCCATTCGGCAACGCCCGGTTCGCCCAACAACCAGATCGTCTCCTCGCGAAGCTCGCCGGCTGCGGCCTTGAAATCTCCCCGTTGGAAGAGCACGCCTCCGGTGGCAAGAGGATCCAACAGATGTTCGCTTCGATTGCGCCGGGGAGCGAACAGTCGGCCTCCGTCGTCGTCGCCCAGACGTGGCGGCGTACCTACACGCCCGAGCAGCAGGAGCGAGTCCAGCATTTTCTCCAGCGTTGTCTCGAATTCACTCGGGACAGTGAGTCCGTTGACGCGAGCCAGGATTGAGGCGTGCAGAAAGAAGTCGGTCGCATAGACGTGATAGTAGGTTGACTGCTCGAAGTGGAAGCCATCAGCCTGCACCTGACGGCGGGCCTCTTGCAGGACGATTTGCCAGCCGCGAGATTTCCAGTGATCGGCCCGGGAGATTTCCGGGCACAGCGTCCCCAGGAAGAACAGCGCGACAGCCTCGCCCAGCAAATGAGTGTTGGGCGAGAAATAGGTCGAAAGGTAACGCTCGATATGACGCCCGTTCAACGCCTGCGCCCGGAGCCACTCATTGCGAAACTCTGGCGGCATGGCCGGAGTACCTTCCAGCAAGTGATACATCCACATCCAGGAGAGGGTGCGGAAGGCTACCTCGAGACTGCTGGCCCAGTTAATCCCGATTGGGTAGGGGTTTTCCGCGTGCCAGTGCCGCCATTGTTGAAAGATCTCGCCCGCATAGCGCCGGTCGCCGGTGAGCCGGTAAGCCTTGGCCAAGGTGACCAGGTGCTGGAGACGGTTCAGTTCCCACGTGACTTTGCTGTCCCCGACCTCGTCGAAATCGAGATAACGGATCTTATGAAAAGACTTTCTTGGGGCCTGTTTACCGTGCACCAGGTCAAGGTGCCATTGGAGGGGATCGCCATAGTCCAGACCTTCGTACCCGAGAAGATCGAACTCGTGGCGGCAAATGTTGTCGGCCTGCAAAACAATCTGCTCAACCTGCAGCGGAAGCCGCTGACGAAGTAGTTCGAGAAGCGGCTCGACGGAGGCAGGCGCAAAGAAAAATTGGGTAGTCCCGAGGTTTGCCGAGCTAACTATGCCTTGGGAAAAATCGAATCCGAGGCGGGAGAGAAACGCGTCGGTGCGCTTGGACAATTCCTGCCGGCCGCGATCGAGAAATTCGTGCCGATCCATGCGCGCCAGCCGGGACGCGATCCGGGGCCATCCGCTACCCGGCATAGCGAGGTCCGGACTGGAGTTCGGGAAGCCGAATCATGAGTCCATGATCGCATAGACAGTGCCCGCAAACTCTCTCCGCGGGGAACTGATTACTGCCTGACTCCACGATTTCCAACGGAAGGATATTTGAACATGGCTTTTGGGAGGTCCTGGGGGGTCAGCGAATCTCTCCTTTTGAAACCAACTTTTGAGCCCTTCAGGATTGCGACGCCATTGGGGCCGTTGGAGGTCACAGTGTTGACATAGATATCGTAATCCCCATCTTGTATCACCTGAAGAATGGGAACACCCTCGTGATCTATGACTTCGATGGCATGATCGTCAAAGTTTGCGTCCCAGCCCGTTGGAAGCTGATCCGATACCTTATTATGTTTCATCAGCACGACTGGGGGTTCACCTTGAAAGACCATGCTTAAATCGCAATCCCATCCGGACCACCAATGTCTCTGGACAGATAAGTGGATTGGCTCTCCCGGGATTCGAATCGCGTGGGTAAGGTCAATGCCAGAACTCAATTGCTTTACAGGAAAGTTCGCCTTGCCTCCCGCATAAATAGCAAAGGTGTCGCTTGAAGCGGGATGGGTCATCTTGAAGAAAGGGCCGCGGACCGGATCTCCCCAAACATACGATAACCACGCGACTAACCACACAAGGCCCATGGCCGTGAACCACAACCGGCGGGCATTTCCATCGCCGGCCATGGCAAGGCCAGCTGGAATCAGGCCGACAATCGCTAGCGTGGCTGGGAACCAGAGTTCTTTTAGCATTGTGCCGCCCATTATATCGGCAACAGCAGCGCATTCTTAGGAGACAGCCGCCTTTGGCGAGGGGCGGGAGCTGTTTTTCACAGAGTATTCATCTTTCTGTCACATGCCCGTGTCCGGCCGGAGATTAGCCTTAAGTGGCCACTGTTCTCTGCCCAAATCCGGAGGGCTGCCATGCCCACTTTCCTCTCTCTCCGTTTCCACTTCGGTCTCGTAATTCTGGGCAGCTCGATGCTGCTGGGGCAGTCCAACCTGGTGAAGGCCCATGCATTCGCGTCCCCCAGAGATCCGTTTCTGCAACAGCAGAAGCTGACCCCGTCGGATGGGGCGGCCGGCGAATATTTCGGCGATTCCGTGGCCCTGTCCAGCGATGGGAACACGGCCCTGGTGGGGGCGAACTACAAGACTGTCGGTTCGAATCAGGGTCAAGGAGCGGCCTACGTGTTCGTGCGGAGCGGCGGAACGTGGAGCCGGCAGCAGGAGTTGACCGCCTCCGATGGTGCGTCTGAGGACTGGTTCGGCGCCAGCGTGGCTCTGTCAGGCGATGGGAATACGGCCCTGGTGGGTGCGCCCGGCGCTGTAGATTGGAACCGTACTGGAGCGGCCTACGTGTTTACGCGCTCGGGCGGAAGCTGGACTCAGCAGCAGGAGCTGACCCCGTCGGATAGCGCGGCGAGTGACTATTTCGGCTTTTCCGTGGCGCTGTCTGGGAACGGCAACACGGCTCTGGTCGGGGCATTCAACGAGAACATCGGCTCGAATCTGTTTCAAGGATCAGCTTACGTTTTCACGAGCGTGGGCGGAAACTGGACTCAGCAGCAGGAACTGGCCGCGTCGGATGCTGCGGCTGGTGACTATTTCGGCTACTCCGTGGCGCTGTCCAGCGATGGGAGCACGGCTCTGGTGGGGGCCCAATATCACGCCGTCAAATCTAACATCCTTCAGGGAGCGGCGTACGTGTTCACGAACTCGGGCGGAAGCTGGAACCAGCAGGCAGAACTGACTGCGTCCGATGGAGTGGCCTACGGCGTGTTCGGTACGGCGGTGGCGCTGTCCAGCAACGGAAACACGGCTCTGGTGGGGGCCGCGCCGCTGTCCAACCTCGACACAGGTCCTGTTTATGGAGCAGCCTATGTGTTCACGCAGGCGAACGGAAGCTGGAGCCAGCAGGCGGAGCTGTCCGACCCCGACAAGATGCCTGCTCAGGGGTCCGACGGGTTCGGCATGGCGCTGACGCTTTCTGGCGATGGGAACACGGCTCTGGTGGGGGCGCCCGAGGGCGGCGGTCCACTGGGGGCGGCGGCCTATGTGTTCACGAACTCGGGCGGAAGCTGGAGCCAGCAGCAGCGACTGGGAGCGTTCGATGTCGTACCAGGCAATAACTATTTCGGCCAGTCAGTGGCGCTGTCGAGCGATGGGAACACGGTTCTGGTGGGGGCGCCCGGACAGGGACCGCAGTCCCCCTTGGCCCCCATTGGAGCGGCGTATGTCTTTCAGGGCAACGAGCTGCAGCCGTTCGTGACCATCACCGGCTTCCCCCGGCAGCCGCTCACCAAAGACAACAACGGAGATTTCGTCGCGCTGGTGACCATCACCAACGCGGGGAACATTACGCTCGATTCTGTCCAGGTAACCATCGCGGGAACCGCGCTGGGATCGGCGCCGTTGCTGGCCGCGCCGCCTGCGGTCACCAATCTGGCGCCCGGGGCCAAGGCCACGTTCACGTTGACGTTCCCCGGCACGCCAGAATTATCGGCTGCAACCACCGCACCTCTCGAAGTGAGCGGCACGTATTCGGTGCCGTCGGCTTCGCTGAGCGGCGATTGGACGCTGAACTATTGCTGCGTAAATCTGGTGCTGGGGGTTCTGCCGCCGGTTCCATTGCCGTGGCAGCCGCGGTAGTGCCCAAGGGGAGTGTAAGGGAGATTATCACCAGTCAGCCGATCCGGGCGGGAGCGGCAGGAGCCGTTTTCACAGAGTGTTCATCTTTTTGTCACATGCCCGTGCCCGGCCGGAGATTAGCCTTAAGCGGAGATTATTTTCAGCCCAAATCCGGAGGGCTGCCATGCCAAAGGTCCGTTCGCTCCACTTCTACTTCAGTTTTCTAATTCTGGGCAGCTCAATGTTGCTCGGGCAGTCCAAGCAAGGCGCGCCAAAGATACTCGCCTCCTCCAATGTTGTGCGAACTGGCGAGGCCCAGGGCCAACTTCTGGAGCGTTACGTGAAGCTGCCTTTGAGCTTTGAAGCCAACCGGGGCCAGAGCGATGCACGCGTCAACTTTCTCTCCCGGGGCAGCGGGTATTCGCTTTTTTTGACGAACGACACGGCTATCTTCTCCTTTCGTGCCACCAAGGCAAAGGCAAATATTGACGGGCCGCAAGTCCGCCCGAAGCCTGCGGAGTTGGCAAAGGCTGGCGCCGTGCTCCGCATGAAGCTTGTAAAAGCCAACTCGTCGGCCAAGGTTACTGGCGAGGATGAACTCCCAGGCAAGACCAACTATTTCATCGGCAACGATCCCAGGGAGTGGACAACCAATGTCGCAAACTACGCCAAGGTCAGATACGAAGGCGTTTATTCCGGGATTGACCTGGTGTATCACGGCAACCAGCGTCAACTCGAATATGACTTTGTGGTCAAGCCCGGTGCGAATCCGAGTCAGATTGAGATGGAATTCAATGGCGCGACAAAAATGCGGCAGGAGCATAACGGCGACCTGCGGCTGGAGACCGAGCAGGGCGAAATCCGCTGGAAGAAACCGATCGCGTATCAGGAAAAGGACGGAGCGAGAAAGTTCGTCAATGTTCGCTTCTTGAGATTACGTGGACACACAATTGGTTTCCGCTTAGGTGCTTACGATCAAAGCAGAGCTCTGACCATAGATCCCGTCGTCGGGTTTATCGGTTTTACCGGCTACTCCACATTCCTGGGGGGGACGATCAGCGATGATTCTGGCTACGCCATTGCGGTTGACAGCGCCGGCAATGCCTACGTCACGGGAAACGCGAGATCGCCAGACTTTCCGACAACCGAGCGTGCGTTCCAACCCACCTACAATGGAGACAGCGGGCATTACTATGGCGAAGCTTTTGTAACCAAGGTCAACCCCTCGGGAACGGCCCTGGTTTACTCCACCTTCCTTGGCGGTAGCGACTGGACCTACGGGCAGGGTATCGCAGTGGACGGAATGGGCAACGCTTACGTGACCGGATACACCCAAGCCACTAACTTTCCTACCTACAATGCCTATCAGCTATCCGGGGGTGCCTTTGTAACCAAACTCAACCCGTCTGGTTCGGAGTTGGTTTATTCCACCTACATCACGGGCGCTGTGATCGGACGCGCCATCGCAGTGACCAGCTCCGGCAATGCTTATGTGACCGGCCAAGTGAATTCGCCCTATTCGTCCTCCTTGCCCAGCTTCACAGCCACCAGTCAATTCCTCGGGTCGCCCGCCAACGTGACCTTCGATAACGTGGACGCGTTTGTAACGGAGTTTGACCCAGCAGGCGCCATGGTCTACTCGGTCGAATTTGGAGGCGGCGGTTATGATGCTGGCCGCGGCATCGTTGTTGACAGACAAGGGAATGCCATCGTAGCGGGCGTAACCCAGTCCGCCGACTTTCCAACCACGAACGCTTTTCAGGCTAGTTTCGCGGGTGACACGTACAATGACGGCGGTGGCGACGATGCCTTTGTAACCAAGCTCAATGCCTCCGGCACTGCCTTGCTCTACTCCACTTATTTGGGAGGCAGCGGAGGAGACCAGGCGAATGGCATTGCGGTCGACACCTCGGACAATGTCTACGTCATAGGCAATACGCAGTCTCCCGACTTTCCCACACGGAATGCATTTCAACCGAAAATTGGCGGTGCCGAGCTTCCCTACGGAGCATACCCGGCAAATGCCTTCATCACTAAGCTCGATTCCTCCGGTCGGCCTGTCTACTCCACGTTCTTCGATATCTCCACCGGAGATGGCATCGCTGTGGACGCCTTTGGGGATGCGTTTCTCGTAGGTCTCAGTGAGGTTTCCGAGTTGAACTCGTCCGGCTCGGCGCTGGTGTACTCGGCCGGCCTCGGCGGAATCAGCGAGCCAGGGTCCGGCATAGCCGTGGATGCAGCCGGGTACGCCTACGTCGCAGGCACGACTTTCGACCCCAACTTCCCGACGACTGCGAATTCCGTGCAGCCCAAGTGCTTGCAGTGTGGTAACAATCCTATCAATTCTTACGGCTCCAATGCCTTTGTAACCAAGCTGGCTCCGGCGTCGTTGCTCATCGGCGGCTTCCCGCAACAACCGCTCACGAGAGACGGCAACGGTAACTTCGTTGTGGAGTTGACCATCACGAACAGGGGCAACATCTCCATTGATTCGGTACAGGTCACGGTTGCCGGGACCACACTCGGTGATGCAGGTCTTTTAGCTGCGCCGCTGCCCGTCATCAATCTGGCAGCTGGCAAAAGTGCGCAGGTTGTGCTGAAGTTTCCTGCGACGGCTGCCTTGCTGGGAGTAAGCATTGCGCCTCTAGAAATCGCTGGCACATACGCCGTGTCGTCGCTCATCCCGGGAATCAGCGTCGCCTCAGAAACGGGCGGGAATTGGAGCCTGAGTTTCCCCAGTGTCTTTTTGGTGCTGGGCGTTCCCCCTCCATTCCCGTTACCGTGGCGGCCGCGGTAGTGCCCACCTATTCTCGACAAGCGCGGAATTAACTGGCTTTCTTTAGGCTCCGGAGACTTGGGACAACCGCCTAGATTCCTACCAGGAGCCGGACGAGATTCGGGTTTTTGCCGGTGCCAAAAGAGAAGTCCGTTGCTGAACCCGCGTCGGACTCTCTCTTGTGGGGCCGTGAGTATACTCCGCGTACCTTTCGGCTCACTGATCCCATCGTTAACGTTTCGCGAATGTTCCAAAGACTTGGGGAGTACATCGGCGAGATCTTTCGCGGCCGCGGCGGGTTGAGTTTCTTCTTTGGCTTTAGCGCGGGATGTACCTATCAAGCAGCGGCATTATGCGGTTGGCGAAAGGGAGCAGCCGCTGAACCGCGGAATCCGGCGTTTCTCCGACATACATTGGCGCAATGATGCGGACCAGAGCGCCGTCGGTGCGGTTCATCCGGATCGAGTCGGCCACCAAGAAAAACTTGACCCAATACTCGCTCGCGACTCCGCGGTCGTGCGCCCAGTACCAGTAGAGAACGATCCGACGATCGTCTCCCTTCTCGATCAGATAGCGGTTGGCCTGGAATGGAGCGTGCCCGGAGAGGGACAGCGAAATCCTGCGATTCTCCACCGGGGTCCAGCCCGAGCCCGGCAGGCAGTGCTGAGGAGAGTGGATCGTGTCTCCGGCGCGCTGGCTGGGGAAGTATGCGATGAAGAGATCAATCGGAGGCTGGGCTTTCTGCTGATCCTGGTAGGAGCGCGACAGAAAGTCACCTGGCCCAAGAACCTCAAGGGTGTCCTTGTCCATGGGCAGATCTGTGCTGTTCCAGGTTCCCAGAGTCTGAGGGAACGATTGCAAGGCGGGACGGGAGGGAATTACCTCGCTACGAGTGTGGGCTTGCAGGAAGAGCGCAGTCGAAGCAAGCAGCACAGCGGCAAGCACGAAGCGCAAGTTCAGGCCGGTCATGATCCACTCTCTTTCTTGCGCGCCGTCAAGCGAAACAATCGGTCCACCGCGTACAGCATCAGCAAGGAAACCACAAAAATGAGCCATCCCCAGGAAGCGTGGAAATAACCCTGCGCTTTCTGGGCATCCCAATAGCGCACGAGCAACCCAGTCCCAATAATACGGACGCCGTTGGCCACAATCGCGATTGGCACGGAAGCCAGGGCCAGCACCCAGCGAATCCAGAGAGGCCTTTCCATCAGGTATCCGTAGATGATGGAGAGAGTTAGCAGCGATATGAGGGAATGGATACCGCTGCAGGCTTCGGCCACCTCCAGCGCTGGAACGCCAGGCAACTGCAGAATATTTCCCTGGAGCAAGACGGGTACGCCAACAAGCTCGAGCACGGCCGCCGACATTTTCGAATCGAGCAATTGCAACGGGAAAGTGACTTGATCCAAGAGCAGGGCAGGAATCGGGATCATCAGGAGCAGAAATGCCCAGGGGAAGAAAACTGCGCGGAAGAGATTCCAGCCCCGGAACAGGATAGTCAGTCCGGCGAGGAACAACACGAAGGAAGAACGGGCCAGAAAAAGTTCCGCGCCCAAACGGCCAACGACGAGAAGGCACAGAGCCAGGGAGATGACGGCGAGACCGGACCAGGAAGGGCAGGGAACGATACGGGATAACCGGTCGCGTTCCCGCCAGAGTACGAAGCCCGAGAACAACGGGACGAAGAAGCCGTGGGAGAAGTTGGGGTCCTGCCACCACTGCTTAACTAGATGACCGAGCGTGGAGCCGTAAAGCCAGAGAGTAAGTAGAGCCAGGATTCCATATTGCAGGAAATAACCGCTCACGGAGTGAGTCCGCGGGCGCAGATGCGGAAACTCGGCTTGTACCGCTTTATTCACAGGCTAAGTGGAGGACCTAGCAGGGGATGCTCAGGATAAAGGAAAGAAGGCGATTGCGCAACGCGGGCCGCGGATATTCATCAACGCCGGCTTGCTGGTTCTCGGTTACGCCAGTATATTGACAGCGACATGGCCGCGACGGAACCCTTGAGATCTGCGAGCCGAATTCCCGCTCTTGACGGCTTACGCGGAACCGCCATCCTGCTGGTGTTGCTCTGGCACGGCTTGTTTTCGTTTAATCTTCGCTCTGAGCAGCTTCAGAGAGCTCTGTCCCGCATTGGTGGATTGTCTTGGAGCGGCGTGGACTTGTTCTTTGTGCTCTCCGGCTTCCTGATCGGGGGGATTCTTCTCGACGCGCGGTCTTCCCCGCGATACTTCCAGACGTTTTACATCCGGAGGGCGTTTCGCATTCTGCCGGTTTACTTTGCACTTCTTATCGCCTATTCGGTCTGGCACGTGGCGCACCGAAGTGCCGGGGAGGTATCTCCGTTCGAGATACCGCTCGCCGCATATTTCAGCTTCCTGCAGAATTGCTGGATGGCATACTTGGGACGATTTGGAACAGTTATGCTGATGGTCACCTGGTCATTGGCGATTGAAGAACAGTTTTATCTGACCATCCCGCTGCTGATAAGACGCCTCGCGCTGCCGCTACTGACCGTGGTGTTAGCTGGAATCGTGGTGGCAGCTCCGTTGTTGCGGACTGCTCTTCTACTTTGGTCGGCTCATGGCCAGTTCGCCGATTATGTTCTGATGCCGTGCCGCGCCGATGCCCTTTCGCTCGGAGTATTGGCGGCAATCGTAGTTCGCAGCCGGCACTGGGAGTCCATCCAGCGGCGGAGGGCGTGGCTTTGGGCCGCTGCGGGTGTTAGCTTAGCTCCCCTTATTTATCTTTCGGTTTGCCAATACCAGTGGCATTCGCCTCCCATGGTTACGGTCGGATACTCGCTGTTGGCATTGTTTTACGCTTTGATGTTGTTGCTGGCATTAGCCAGCGCGGGTTTTGCTCGCGTTCTAGCCATCCGGCCTCTGACGGCGCTGGGAGACTTGGCCTATGGAACTTACCTGCTGCACTTGCCTGTGATTGAGATCTGCCGACGTGCGCTGGAAAAACATCCCATAGCAACTATCGTTCCGGGATCTTTATTGAGTGCGTGGATCGGCATCGTCGTTGCCATCTTTGTCGCTTCTTTGTCTTGGCACTATTTCGAAAAGCCGCTGTTGAAACTCGGCCATGCTTATCGCTACTGAATGCGGCTGGCATGACCGGATGAAGTCGGTGGTGTGGCTTCAATAGCGAGGGTGTATCCACAGCAGCGGTAACACTGGCAGGCGCTTGGGATGCCCTGATGTCGAGACGGTTGGAGTCTACTCCAGCGCAGACCTGCCGGCTACTGTGGCGCTTGCAGACTGGTCTGCCCGGCTACTTCGGTTCCGGGGTCTGCGAGGAGAAAATAGGCGGATGTGTTGGATGTGAGGTAGAGAATCATCGAATTGGTCACTCCGCTAATGGGGCCAGTGACGACTCGACCGTTCGGACTTACGGTGTAGGATCCACCCACTCCTCCATTCTGAGTTTGCTGGCCGCCCAGGCTCACAATGAAATCCGTGAAGTTGACTTTTGTATTTCCGTCGAAGGTCATGACACCGACAGCGCCGACTGACGTCGGGTTTTGTCCATTAAACCCGAGCAGTCGGAAGGCATATTCTCCGTTCAGGGAAGAAGCAGAATACGGGCCGCCTTGTTGCAGGGTCAGACTCCCGGCAGTCACGCTGTTCTGGGCGGGCGCAATCCAGAATGCCTGGGTTGAGTTTGCCAGCCATGCGACGGCTGAAATCGGGCTTGCCCCCGCGGAAGTCAGGTCCATGGTGGCGCGTCCTCTGGAATCGACGCTGTATGTGCCGGTGAACGACTCGTTCGTCAGAGCACCGTCCACGATGGAGTCCAGGGAACCGCTGGTGATATTGCCTTTTCCATCGGCGGTGAACGCACCGATAATACCCAGCCCGCCGAGATATTTCTGAGTGTCTCCTCCCAGGCGGAAGGTGAAGCCGTTTTGAATGCTGGCATTGGTGAAGGGGGCACCCGTCTGGGCAACGCCGCGGCCCTCCCCCACCACACCGGGGTCAGAGCGAACAAAGTTCAACGTGTTCGAGTCAATCACGTAATAGACGTAGTTGGAACTATTTCCAGTATCGTCGTTCAGATTTAGCGTCCCCCGACCATTGCTGTCAGGCTGCGTAAGTGTACCGATGAAAGTGTGGGAGCTGGCCGTGCCGATCTGCGCGACATCTTCATCGCCAGTGATCGAGGTTCCTGTGACAATGATCCGGCCCACCGCCGTCGAAGAAGCCCCGCCGACAGCATGTGAGTAGAAACGAAAGGCGTACGCTCCGCTGAGAGTGACCGGCGAGGTTTGGGCAAACGCGCCCCCGTCTCCGGCGGCAAACGAGTCAACCTCCAACAAGTAGATTTGCCCAGCAGATACTACTTCGAGCGCGAGTTGAATTTGCCTCCCGGGCAGCTTCAGACTCATGGTTCCGGTGCCGTCGCCGTTGATCGTGTACGAACCGGTCATGGAACCGCTGACCAGGCTTGTGCCTGACGTGAAGTCATCCACGCCGGTCAGGCCTCCTTTGCCGTCAGCCACAAAAGATCCGGCCTCGTGATAGAGCCCGTAGCCGTTCGGGAGGCCAAAGATGGTGCCGCCGAGGCTGTAGGTGTAATGACCGGTCAGGCTAGCGAGCGAGAACCTCGACTTTGGCTGAGTTGGGGCAGGAAGGATGCTTCCGCAGCCCATAGTGAACAACAAGGCAAGAAACACTGCCAGCGAAGTCCCTCGGCTTCTTGTTAGGGCTTTTTGGATCATGCGTCGCACGAAACCACCGTCCACACCGACCGTGTCGGGTATGAACCCGTCAGAGCACTCTTAGAAGGGGGAGTTAAGTAGAAACCGCCCACCAACTACGACAATTACAACAAGCTTTCCGTCTTTATTTCCGCAGTGAGGGAGTATGACCAGCCTTTGTTACAAACGGATTACGAGATTATGAATAATTCGTAAAACCATTCAGATGACAAGTCCAGAGCGGGTTTTAGCCTGATCTTTCCTCATCCAGGGCCACCAGAATGGTTTTTTCTACGTTCTTTGTTCGCCTCAGGCAGCTCCTTCCGTTACGAATCTGCGTTCGCGCTTTTGGACAAGCAGTGGGCGAGCTGTTGGATGCAGGTTTTCAGAACCTGGTAGCATGCGGCCGTTCCCTCCGGGCCTAGGTAGTAGGGGTCAGGAATCTCGACCGACCGGTAATTCTCTCCAGCGTACGCGCTCAGCATGTAGACCTTTTTTCGGGCTGCCGGCCAGCGGGACAAAAGTTCCACCTGGTTTTGATAGTCCATAGCAAAGATCGCGTCGAATTCGTCCACCATCGGTTGGGTCAACAATCGGGCACGATGACCGTCGAGCGAAATGCCAAAGTCGCGAGCTGCGGCGATGGCCCATGGGTGCGCCGGCCGGCCCGGGACGGCATGGAGTCCGGCTGAGCTGGTAGCGACGCGGATCCCGGGCACGCCAGCGAGTTCCCGGATCAGCAGGGCTTCGCACATGGGACTTCGCATGATGTTGCCAAAGCAAACAAACAGCACCGATCCGACGCTTTCTGGGGATGGCAAGACTGTGGGGCGGCCGACTCCGACCGCGTTCAGTACTCGCTTCCTGAGATAGATTGCCCGCTCGGTGCTGGTGAAAGCTCGATAGCGCTGCGCCTCTTTGACGATTGCTGCCGGCAGCAGCTTCTTTGCAGTTGATCGAAAACCTCTTGCGATACGACTTCGCAGAATCTCCTCCGGGTCATGCGTTAGAGCTGGCTTTTGCAAAGGTTCTGAGTCTTTTGTCAACTTAAGCCCTAAGTTGAGCTGATCCTGGCCTCTGTGCTATGCCGTTGCCGCGAGCCTCGGTCATCGGCCCCAGGCTGGCTTGCGGCCGGCAACAAAGTTAGCAAACGCCACGAGCGCAGCGGCGTTGAGAAGGACGAACGTGAACGCCGCGTCAGAGGCTCTCGCTAGCGGATTGTACTTGTGTGGAAATGTTCCCCAGACGCTCAGCGCATAAAACGCCAACTGCAGGATCAATGCGATCCTGTAAATCAGGCCTGGGAGGAAGAATGATGAGACCAACGCAGCGCACAAAACGAAAGGAATTGCCAGCCTGAGCAATTTGTGGCTGATGAAATCAAACCATACCGGGTTCGCCCGGGTCAGCAGCCAGGGTTGCAGCTTCAGCAATTGGTAGATGCCGCCCAGTGTCCGCACCTTCCGGGCGAACTCTCTCCCCGTTCCCAGGTCCGGAACGTCCCAGACTCGAGCCCGGGTGTCGAGCACAACCCGCGCTCGCTGGCGTACGACCTGCATGGGAATAAAGACGTCATCTAAGATGGTCTCTGGAGGAACTGATACTAATAAGCTGCGCCTCACGGCATAGAAGGCCCCGGTGGCGCCGACTACGGATCCGGAGGCTGCTTCCAGCACCCGGATCATTTTCTCGATTTTCCAGTACAACCCCATCCCTTTGGCGGCTTCCGGACCGTCAGGATCGCCAAGCATCAATTCTCCGCTGGCGCAGCCCACTTCGGAGTCTGAGAAATTTTCCAAGAGCAAGCGTACCGCACCGGTCGCGATCTTCTGACGGGCGTCGGTGAAGACTACGATTTCTCCGCGCGCAGCTGCGACAGCATCGTTGAGCCCTGCCGCTTTTCCTCGAGCTGTAGGACTCAGGATCACTCGCACGCGCGGAACGCCGGCAAACTCCGACAGGAGGCGGTTTGTCCCGTCCGTTGAACCATCCGACACAACTAAAGTCTCCACCCGCTCCGGCGGATAGTCCAACTCCAGGAGGTTTGTGATCTTGTCTTTGAGGCGGGCGGCTTCGTTGCGTACCACCAGCACGATGGAGACGAAAGGCAGGTACGGAGCAGACTGCACTGGGCGAGGACGCAACCGGCTGCGCAACCACAGCCACGCGACGTAGCCGAAATACGTGTAGAAGATGACAGCCGCGGCGGACCAGAAGACGAATCTCATTGCGCTAACCAGCACAACAAAGCGGAGGACTTTAGAGCGGACCTCACTTTTCCAGGGACCGCGAAGGAAAAGAAGATCGGACTCGATCGGCGGTGGAAGCGGCCGATCCCGGAATCAAGCCAGAGCCGGAATTTCATTGAGCACGACTCCCATAAGGCGGTCATCGGGGAATCTTTGCCGCGCCTTGCGCACGATGTCGAACGGGGTCGAGTTGGAGCGCACAACCATGAGTATCCCGTCACAGAGGCTGGCAATCAGGCCCGAATCCGAGACGGGCACGGCCGCCGGCGAATCAAAGATGATCCAGTCGAAAACGGTTTCCAGGCGATCGAGCAGGAACTTCAAACGGCTGCTGGAGACCATTTCGGCCTGGCCGGAGACAGGCCGTCCGGAGGCGATGAAGAAGAGATTTTCCATCCGCCCTCTCTGGATAATCCCAAATTCGTCGGTTTCGCCGAGAACGTATTCTGAAAGACCGGGAGTGGCAGAAGTTCCGAGGGCGGAATGCAGGCTGGGGTTGCGCAGATCCGCATCAATCAGCAACGCCCGGCATTCGGGCTGGAGGGCAAGCACCTGGGCCAAGTTGGCGGCGACGAAAGATCTTCCTTCCCTGGAGACCGAACTTGTGACTACGATTCTCCGCAGCGGCTGTTTTTCCCGGAATTGATACAGCTGGGAACGTAAGGTGCGGAATACCTCGGCTGCCCCAGCCACTCGCTCCTCTGCACCGAAAAAGAGCATGCTCTCAACGTCGGGTTCCCAGTTGGTTGGGAGGCATCGTTCCAGCAGGGTCTCCAGTGCTATGGCGTCAGCGGCGGGCGACACACGGGACACCTCGCGGGAAAGGGTATCGGCCGGGATGCGTCCGTTATCCGGTATCGCCGAGGGCGTTTCTACTTCCTCTATGCCGATTACCTTGTAAGGAGAACGTTCCTTGTCGGCTTTTTTCAGCGCATCGTAAGATCGGCTCATGATTTTTGTTTTCTCACATCGGCCGAACCCAAGCCCGCGTAACCAGTTGGCCGAATCCCGAAATTATGTAAAAGGTCTACGCTACCAAATCGTGTTGCGCTGATTTCGCGAACCGCAGACAATTTCTGGTACGGAAGCGTTAAAACCTAGGCCGTGCTCCTGTATCCCAAGAGAGTTTTGAATCGGCCCCGCCACCCGGTCTGGATCGGAACCGCACCTGCCCACGGGATAGAGGTCAACATCGGCAATTCCACTCCCGCCAGTACGTCCGCTTCATTGCGGATCACCTTATCGCGCAATTCGAACCAGCCCGCGATGCAGATTCCCAGCACCAGGCCACCGCCCAGTCCGCCGGCAGCGAATTTCCACCGTTCGGGAAAACTGGGCGCACCCGGGAAGCTGGCAGGGCTGAGGAGGCGAAGCTGTTCCCCCTGCCGGTGACGTTCCATGTCCGCGTGTATCTCGGACTCGCTCTTGCTCTTCAGCAGTTCCTCATACATTTTATGAGCGGTATCATTGTCCCGGGTCAGCAGGTTGTATTCCTTTTCCACTTCTGGACTGAGGGTGAGCCGGCCTTGATAAGCAGCGATCATCTCGCGCAGCCGTTTCTGCTCTCGCGCGGCCTTGTCAACTGCTTCCTCGTCTTGTTGGATCTGTTGGCGCAACTGCAGGATCTGGAATGGCTCGGCTTTCCTGGCAACGTCTTCGGCGCCATCATGCTGATCCGGGGAAGCGTTCATTTCCTTCAGGCTTGCCTCCAGACCAGCGATGTCGTGCTTCAGTTTGATTACCTCGGGATGGTCGTCTGTGTAACGGGTTTGTAGCGCAGCAAGCTGTGTCTTTAAGTCTGCCAGCCGACGCTCGATCGAGTCCGACGTCATATTCAACTGGGAGGACTTCCAGGCCACGAGTTGCTTTTCCAGAATCGACTCTGCATAGGCCTTGTCCTGCTGAGCCCGGTCCTGCGCCTGAGTAGAGGCGTCCAGCTGAGAATTGAGCCCAGCGAGGGTCTTCAGATTCTCATCCGCATTCTCCGGCAACTGGCCCAGGTGCTGTCCCTTGAACAGCGCAAGCTTCTTATCCTGCTCGTCAAGATTGTTTCTGGCCTCATCCAGTTGGCGTGAAATAAAATCCGTCGTGTCCGCCGCCGTTCTTTCGCGGGCCTTGATATCTTCCGTCAACAAACTCGAGGTGAGTTCGGCGCAAATCTTCTGTGCCTCTTGCGGATTGTTGGAGGTAAAGCTTAAGGAAAAGCCGGGAGTGGAATAACCGTAGAGCAACACCGGCGTACCGAGAGGAGCGGAGAGGTCAGCCTCAGTGATGGAGAAGTTGGACTGGATCCGATCGATGACGGCATCCACGCTCTTGCCCGGGACTGCCAATCCCAAGCGGCGGACCAGTCCCTGTAGATTGCTGCGGCTGAGCACCTGCTGCTGCAGGGCGATGACGCGATCGCGCCGCTCGCCAGCGTCCCTGAAGCTGACCTGCAAGTACACTGGATTTTGGGGCTTTACGATGCCAGAAGGAAGAACCGGCGGTTTTTCGACCTGCACGGCCGAGGACGAAGTATAAGTTGGTGAGAAACCGAACGAAGCTGAGAAACCGGCGACCGTCGCGACCAGAGCCATAAGAAGAACCATTTTCCGGCGGCGGCGAAGCATCGCCAGATAGTCATCCATTCCTAGGGCACGATTCGGGATCATCTTGTTCTCCTTTCTCGCCGGCCGGCGGTGGCTACAGGATGACTGCACCCGGCGCCGACGCAAATCCGATCCAACCGACTCTAGAATCTCTTAACGTGCTGATGCACGAGAGGCTTCATGGTTCCTACGGCACAACGATCATGTCTCCGGGTTGCAAGAGGATGTTTTGCGAGGCGGCTTGGCCGCTTATGGCTCGCTTGTAATTGAATGGGATCTTCTCCTGCTGACCGTTATTGACACGCAAAAGGTAGATCTTCTTGGTGTTGGCAAACTCCGTGAGTCCCGCCGTTGCTAATGCCTGAAGCACCGTCAACTTATGAAGCAAAGAAATTGGGCCGGTATGCACAACCTCGCCAATCACGTAAATTCGATGGGAATCGGTGCGAGTTACCACCACCGTGACGCGCGGATCAGCGACGTATTTCTTCAGCCTTTCTTTGATCAAGGCGGCCAGTTCCATCGGGGTCAGGCCAGCCGCCTGCACATCGTCCAGCAGAGGCACCGAGATCATGCCATCGGCGCGTACGGGCACGGTAGTGGTCAAATCCGGTTCCTTCCAGACCGAGACGAGAAGAGTGTCATCCACCCCGATCACATAGCTTGGTTCAAACGGCAGGGTTGCCGCCGTGAGCGACGTTCTTGAGTCGCTCGGTGCCGAGACCGCCGTCCTGTCATCCCCACGGCTTGGGAAGGCGTTCCCATCTTGCGCCCACATACAAAAGGCAGTTGATCCCACCAGGATCGCCAGAAACAGGAGTCTCGGTTTGGAAGCGACGGTACCCCAGGCGAACGGCGACCGGCTGTTTACGTTGGGCACACTGATCAGAGTTTCCCTCGCAGACACGGGTGGCCGATTCACGCCTCAAAATCTTAGCGCTTCCGTCACAGTGTGATTGTTAAATGAATGAGAATTTTTGAAGGCTACGTGGTCCAAGTCGAGGCAGTTCCTCCTCCGGACCGGTCGGCTCCGCCTCTCCGTTTCCCGACTTCTCGAGCGGAGGCATCGTCATTTCAACAGCTTGGAGGAAGGATGGTGAAGGCGAAGGAAAAAGAAGGATACTTTTCTGCATACTCGCCAACGGCCGAATAGCCCTTGGCTCATCGGAGCTTCCGTTTTCCATGGAATTCCATGGAGTTGGGAATTGCGTTTCAGCTCGGTTTTGCATAAGCTGGCTTGGCATTTCCGCCGTCGTATGAGCGATTTTCGGCAATCTGGAAACGTTTCCGCGGCGGATTCACATATCTCGTTCGGGGAGCAGATTTGTAGGGCAAGAGCCTTTTGCCTTCTGGTTGCTTCGCTCACATTACCCTGCCTTGGGTCGTTCCCCGGGAATCGCAATCTCATCGCCAATCTGAAGCCATCGGGTGTGCAGAGAGGTTGGAATGAAGCGTAGTTCAGTATTAGTCGGTTTGCTGGTCCTGACGGTCCTGGCGATGAATGCGATGTTCTTGTCAGGATGCTCGCGCGACCCCAATGTACGCAAACAGAAGTATTTTGAGAGTGGCGAACGATATTTCGCCAAGGGCCAGTATTCAGCCGCGGCCATTCAGTTCGGAAACGCGGTTCAGGTAGATCCGCGTTTTGCGGCGGCGCACTATCAGCTGGCTCGTGCCTACCTTAAGCTTCAGAACTGGTCCGATGCCTACAGGGCGCTTGACCGGACAGTCCAACTGGACCCTCAAAACTATTCGGCCCGGCTCGATTTGGCGAACCTGCTGATCGCCGGCGGGGAGCTGAAGGCGGCGCAGGAACAGGTGGACCTGCTGGCGGCGCGGCAGCCCGATGACGCGCAGGTTCACGTTTTGACGGCCAGTCTGAGCGCGGCTCAACAGAATCTGCCGCGCGCGATTGAGGAGCTGCAGAGGGCCATCGCCCTCAAACCCGACCAGTGGGATCCATATCTCGACTTGGCGTTGCTCCAGGTACGAACCAGTCAGTTCAACGCGGCTGAGATGAACTTTAAGAAGGCGATCGAGATCGCTCCTAAAGCGACCGCCGCGCGATTGGCGCTGGGGAACTATTACCAGATGCGTCAGCGTTTCGGTGAGGCCGAAGAGCAGTTTCGCAGTGGCATGGAGAGCGATCGCCAAAACCCGGAACCGCGCATCGGCCTGGCCCGTCTCTACCTTGCTGAGGGAAGGAAGGCCCAGGCAGAGGATTTTCTAAAGCAAAGCAAGAAAGACTTTGCTGAGAACTCCGTAGGGTACCGGATGCTGGGCGACTTCTACTTCGCCCTCGGCGATTTGGACAATGCCGTGGCCGAATACAGCAGCCTGAACCGAGAGCACCCGAAAGACTTGCAGGTGACCAACAACTACGTTCAACTGCTCATCCTCAAGGATCGTCTGGAAGAGGCAACCAATTTGAACGATTCAGTCCTGAGGACGAGGCCAAACGACGTTGACGCTCTGATTGAACGGGGGCAAATCCAGATCAGAAAAGGACATCCGAGCGACGCGGTTCAGACCCTGCAGACTGCGGTCAAGAACGAACCCCGCAGCGCTCTTGCCTATTACCACCTTGGCCGGGCTTTTGATGCGCAGGGAAATGGAGAGCAAGCCGAGAGCGCATGGGAAGATGCGGTTCGTTACCGCCCCGATCTGATCGAGGCGCAGCGCGCTCTTGCACAGGCAGCTTTGCACAAAGGCAACATGGTCGAACTGGAGCGATACTCCGGCCAAATCATCAATCTGCAGCCTGGTTCAGCGGATGGCTACTGCTTGCGAGCGTTTTCCTATCTGCGGCGGGGCGAATTTTCTCAGGCTGAGGCGGATGTGCACAAGGCCACAGAAGTCGCCGCTTCGAGTCCACTCGGTTATGTGCAAATGGGAAACCTGATGCTGGCGCGGAAGAATTACCGTGAAGCGGAACATGCCTACCAGCAAGCACTGGACCGGGGAAGCGGTTCCGCGGATGCACTCGCTGGCCTTATGAATACCTATTTGGCGCAGAACCAGATTGACAAGGCGGTGTCTGCGGCGCGGGCTCAGATTGCCAAGGTAGCTGACAGCAGCGCCTTTTACGATCTCCTCGGGACGACTCTTTTCGAGCACAAGCGGAATCCACAGGATATGCAAGAGGCGGAAGCGAGTTTCGGAAAGGCGATCCAGCTGGATAAGCACAATGTTGATGCCTGGATCAGGTTCAGCAGAGTGCAGGCAGCGCGGGGGGCGACCGAAGAAGCGATCGCCAGCTGCCAGCACGCGCTTGAGAGTAACCCTGGGGAGGCAGCTGTCTACGTCTTGATAGGACAGTTATATGAATCGACGCGCAATTGGGACAAGGCCAAAGAGGCATATCAGAGAGCCCTGGAGAGCAGTCCACACCATCCGCTGGCCTCCAACAATCTTGCGTATGTTATGTTGCAGTTGGGAGACAACCCCGACCTCGCAATGCCATTAGCAGAGACGGCGCGGCGCGGCATGCCCGATTCTCCCCAGGTGGCCGATACCATGGGATGGGTGCTTTACCAGAAAGGTGATTACAAATCGGCGATCGATCAGTTCCAGGACGCGCTTAAGCTAGCGGAAAAAGGAAAACTCCCGGACGACGCTACGGTTCACTACCATTTGGGGTTGGCGTATGAGAGGATCGGCGAGCCTGCGCTGGCCCGCCAACAGCTGGAGCGAGTATTGAAGATCGATCCCAAACATGCCAACGCCGACGATGTGAAAAAGCTGCTGCTGCAATTGCCGAGCTAGGAATTCGTAATCCGGCGCAAGTCCGGCCGCAAAACCGGCGCTGGAAGCCTCAGGCAGAGTTCGAAATTCTCGAAGGACGACACAAGGAGTAGTCCCGGTTACTACCACTCGTCCCCGAGCCATCCAACCCTCCCGTTTTCCACATTTCCGCGAAAGCTGCCCCACAATTTCACGGAGTATTAATCTTCGTGTCACCGATGCGTAATGAGTGCCGCGTTACACTCCCTCATCGAAGAGCATAACAATCAACTGTTTGTCTCGATTTCGCGTAGCGACGTGGTCAGTTTTCCCAGTCTGGGTTCATAACTCGATAGGTGGCAGTTTCGACCTGTAGTTCGATTTGCGAGGTTGCTTTTGTGTACCTCCATTCAGGAAGTTCGAACTTCCGCTGTTGAGAGGCCACAGGGCGAGTGAGATGGCTGAGCTGATTTTTGTAGTCGAAGGCGAGACAGAACACTGTCGGCTTGCGCAGCGGTTTTTGGAGGAGGCTGGGCATTGGGTCCGCACTTTCTCCACTGCCGCCGACTTGGAGGCGCAGGACTGCCGGCCTGCACTGATGTTGATTGCTGCGACCTTGCCAGATGGCAGCGGGCTGGACTTGTGCAGACGGATTCGAAGGAACCCTGTGCAGTCCAGCATTCCGGTGATCCTGGTGACGACGGACCAGGGGGACGAACAGAATTGTGCCGCGCTGGAGGCTGGGGCGGACAACTGTCTGATCAAGCCGTTCAGTTCGCGCGAGTTGCTGGCGTGCGTGCAAGCCGCTCTGCGGCGGGTCGTGCGCTCGTTTCCTGCCGGACCGGCGGACATTGTGATTGATCACAGCGCGATGAAGATCTCGGTTCGGGGTACCGAAGTTGTGACTACCACTTTGGAATTCCGCCTGGTGGACTATCTTGCCCGGCACCGCGGTCATACGTTCACTCGCGATGGGCTTCTGGATGCGGTGTGGGGCAAGATGCAGTTTGTGACTCCGCGCACGGTGGATGCGTGCATCCGGCGGCTGCGGGAAAAGATTGAGCCGGACATAACGAGCCCGACGTATGTCAAGACGGTTCGCGGGATTGGCTACCGTTTTGACGCGGTAGCAGTCTGGCCAACTCCCCCATTCGGGAGTTGTGACTGTTTAGCGTGCGAGCCGCCGAACGGGAGAACGGCTCGTGGCGCAGCGCTAAGGCTGGTAAGGAGACAAACGGCATCGTAAGGCTGACCAAAGAGGGGCGGCAAATCTGCCGCTCGGGCCCATGCAGTTAAGCTGTTCGACGGAGGTTATGGGAATGAAGTTAATGAGGATCCCTGCGCTCGCCGCATTAGTGGTGTGCATGCCCTGGGCCGCTCTTGCCACCACCACCAATGTAGTCTTCACCAACAACGATGGCACGCTCACTTCGACAGGAATCACGAGTGGAACTCTCGCGCTGACGGGGTCTACTCTGATCGGAATTCAAGGACTATCTCCTTACATTCCCGACAACTCGGTCACTCCCCCGGCAAGCCTGGGCACGCTCGCGTTTACGACAGGCGCGATGGTTGCAGGAGGGAACATATTAACCGGCGCTTCATTCGGCGCTGGAGGACTTTTCACCGTTACGTATACCAACGGCGTGGTGTTCACAGGAAGCTTCACATCGGCGAGCTTTAATCCGGTGGCATCAGTCCCCAATACATGGACTTTTTCCGGCACGATTATGGGCGGGACGCTGACTGTTCCGGGATATGCTCCCGTGACCATCGCAAACGCGGTTACAGTTGATCTGACAACAGTGTTAGCCCCCCCGACTCCTTCTGGCGGCGGCTATTCTTTTGAAGACAGCCAGGGTACGACCAACTTCCCTTCGCCCGGGATGCTCACCCCGGTACCGGAAACCGGTACGCTGACGCTGCTCGGCAGCGGCCTGGTTGGTGTCGCAATCTTGGCGAGACGCCGCGCCAAGAAAGCGAACACGCCCGATTAGATCTGTATCTCACCACAAGCCGACGCATTTGCGGCCCGCGACGGTGTGCCCGGTTTGGACTTCGATGTTGCCCCGCCATCCCGTGAAGGCTGACCACGACCTGTCAGGACACCCATGACCCGTGACAGATTTTTAATCAGACATTAACAATGCTGTCACGTTCTGAGTTTAGGTTATTACTTTTCCAGTTAATTTGTGCCATTGGAGGAATGGAATGCGAGGTGGGGTAGCCTTTCTTCTCTTCGGAGCTTTGGTTTGGGGGCAAGCTCAAACGGAGACTGCCCATTCCAGCGCGCCCAAGGATGGGCACGCTTCGGCAAACACCGGAGCGGTGACGTCGAGTGCGGGCGCTCCTAGTACGAGCACGGCGAGCACTACGACCATTGCGCCGGATGCAGCAGTGATAACCATCGCCGGGCTATGTGGCGACCCAGCGATCAAGAAGGGAGATCCGTCCAATTGCAAGACCGTGATCACGCGGGCTCAGCTCGAGGATCTGATCCAGTTAGTCCAGCCCAACCTGGCGCAAGCCGAGCGGCGGAAGTTCGCAGCGAATTATGCGGAAGCAATGATCCGGGCGCAGCAAGCCCACGAGATGGGTCTGGAGAGCGATCCACGATTTGAAGCGCTGATGAAGCTGCGGCGGCAAACGACGTTGCAATTACTTTTTGCACAAGTTCTAATGGAGAAATCGCAGCAGGTTTCCGACGCGGACATCGAACAGTACTACAAAGAGAACCGGGAAAGTTTCGAGGAAATAGAGCTTCAGGAATTGTATGTTCCCGTGGCCCAGCAGGTTGCGGCGACGGGATTGGACCCTGCTGAAGTTCAGAAACGCCGGCAAGACTCGACCGTCGCCATGACGAAGACGGCGGAAGAGCTGCGAAAGCGCGCGGTGGCGGGCGAAGATTTCGCCCGGTTGCAGGCGCTGGCGTACATGGATGCCGGATACGGAGCGACCACCGCGCCGGCTAAAGTCGAAATGCAAAAGCGCCGCCGGCGTGACCTGCGCTCTGCGCAAGAAGTGTCAGTCATGGACCTGAAGCCCGGCGAAGTCTCCAAGCTGTTCGATGAGACGAATGGGCACTACATTTATAAGGCCGGGGCAAAGCGGATGATACCGCTGGCAGAGGTGAGGGACGAAATTCTCAAGAAATTGCGCGCCGACCGGTTTCAGAAACTTCAGCGCGAAGCCCAGCAATATGCAACCGCTACATTTGACGAGAAGTACTTTGCAGTTCCACCATCTGTGCCCGACGATGAACCCTGAGCGAAGGTAATCGCCGATCTGGGTTCCACGGTTTCGTTAGCGGTCCCCCGTAAAGAACCGTTCGCTTGTAGCGAACTGCTGCTGTGATCGCTTTGATCACGGCGGCGGCGAGATCGCATTGGTAAGCCCACAATCAACAGGCACGGCCGTGAGAGAACGGTTTCAGGAAGGGAAGCATGCACAAAGCCTTGGACAGCATTAGCCGGAAGTTCATGCTGACGGAATCCGAGTGGAATCCTAAAGTCATCCTTGGCCGCGCAATTGTAGCGGTGCTTCCCGAAAAGAGCCTTCACCAATTGAAGAAGGCCTATTACGCATATTTGTTGAGCCATACTCCCGAGGACTGGGGGGAGAGTGACGTCGTGGTGGTAAAGTCCCTGGTTCGTCCGGGTGACATTGTAATGGACATCGGAGCGTCCATCGGGGGCTACACCAAGTTTCTGTCTGATATGGTCGGAACTTCCGGCCGTGTGTACAGTTTCGAACCGAACCCGCCGATTTACGATTTTCTGTCGCACAACGTCAGAAAACTAAGACTGAATAACGTTGAGCTGTTTAACTTGGCTCTCTCTGACACACAGGGCAGCGCGGAGATTGTGATTCCGCGCTACAGGTGGGGAAGTGAATGTCATTACGACGCGACCCTTGAGCAGCAAAGTGCCGAATCAGATTGCCGGCGAATGAAAATTACGGTGGATACTCTGGATTCCGTGTTTGCCAATCGAGGAGACGAGATCAAGTTCATCAAATGCGACGTGAATTTCCATGAATTGGCGTGCCTGCGCGGTGGTTTGCAAACCATCCATCGGTCGAAACCAGCGATGTTGATCGAGATTCTTCCCGATCCGGACGAGGCGGGAACGCCAGCGGCGCAGGTCTTTGAACTGCTGGAAGCAGAGGGTTACCAGGGGTTCTGGTTTGATGGCGAGGGTCTGCGCCAGCGCAAACGGGGCGAGCGCAGTCAAAACTATTTCTTCCTGAGGTCTGAGCACCTGAATCGAGTGCCGGCCCAAATGCTGCGGTAGATATGGGGTGCAAGGGAACAACTTTATCCCAGCCGTCCCGTAGAACTGAAGTCACGAACGACCGAGCGATCTCTTCAGTTTGTCCTGGTAGTATTCCACTCCGTCAAGATACTTGGAGAAGGAGAGGGTGTCGGTGGCGGCGCTGACTCCCATCCGCGGCAGTTCGTAGAGATTCGACCCGTTGAAGGCCATGCCAAAACGCGTCACCACCGCGCTGGTGTAGCCTGCATCCTTTACCAGCCGGAGATGATCAGGCCGGTAGTCGGACGGCTTTCCGTTGGGAAAGCAGAAGCTTCTTACCTCTCTGCCCAGACCCTCCTCAATTTGAGCACGAGAAGTGGTGAGCTCCTGCCAGACTTCTGAATCGGTGACACTGGCAAGAACCGGGTGGGTTACAGTGTGGGAACCGACCTCGACCAGTCCCGAATCGGCCATCTCGCGCAATTCATCCCACGAACAGGGCGCGTACTTTGGCGGAGGTTCTTTTGGGATGGAGATGGACATCCTCTCTGCTATAGCCTCAATTTGCGCGTTGCGGGCTTCTGGGCGCATTTGGTTAAGCCCCCTAAAAAGCCCGCCCACAGTGTCCGGAGCGAGTTCGGCGGGGGCCTGGGGCTGGTCTGCCAGCCACAAGACCTTGTCCGTCCACACCCAGTCGTCACGCCGGATGAACGAACTGACCACAAAAAAAGTTGCGGGCATCCCGAATTCTTTCAGAAGGGGAAAGAACAGATCATAGAAGTTGTGGCGGCCATCATCGACGGTCAGGGCTACGGTATAGGGGTCCAGCGGCGCACCGGAGGCCAGCCGCTCGACCAGGTGGCTCAGCGGCACAACATGAAAATGGCGGCGCAGATACTCCAGTTGATTCCGAGCGGAGGAAATGCTGACCTCATTGGGACGTGTTTCGCCGTGATCCGAAAAATTATGATATGCAAGAATCCGACCCATCTTGGCAGACATGGCCCGGGCGATGGCGAATGTGCCGCAGCTCTGCAGAACCCTAAGGGCGAGTGTTTTCATGCACACCGTTAACCTGGAACAGGTTGGTCGGAATCTGGGCAGACCCTTTTGTGGGGAAAGCCCTTATGGCTCTCAGTAGCGCTTCGCTAAAGCGGTCGGTGATCACGGACCAGTCATGGCGCTGAGCAGTCGCAGCCGCCGCTGCCTCGTAATCGCGCCGGGTTTTGTGATCGCAGAGAAGTGTGGCCACATATTCGGCAAAATGCTGCGGATCGTCGGCCAGCAAAATGTCCCGCCCATGGTTGACGTCCAATCCTTCAGCGCCCACGCTGGTTGAGACCGTGGCTTTTCCCATGGCCATACCTTCGTAGATCTTGATTCGCGTTCCGCCGCCGATGCGCAGCGGCACCACAAGAACGGCAGCTTCGCGGAGGTGGTCCACGATCGAAGGTACTGTTCCGGTGACCTCAATCGAAGCGGAAGCCAAGTTTTGAACGCGCGCACGAGGGTCACGCCCTACAATGCGGAACCGAGCCGCCGGAACCTTGGCCAACACATGCGGCCAAATATCCCGGCTGAAGTACTCGACCGCATCTATGTTGGGAGCCCAATCCATGGAGCCGGTAAATACCACAAGCGGGGCTACAGGGTCCGATTTCCGGTCGCAATTATACTTGCTGAGATCCACACCCGTAGGGATGACAGTGATGCGCGCGGGATCGACCATTGCGCTCATGGCAGAGCGGTCCAGATCGGAGACCGCGAATACCTGATGAAAACGGCAGACCTGCGCCGGTTCAAAGCGGGTCATCTTGGCGTTCTCTATCTTGGAGATCAGGCGGTCCAATCGGTTCGTTTCGTGTTGCGCCCGACGCCTCCACAACAGGGATTCCACATTGTGCTGAAACAGGACAGTGGGTATCGCCAGGTCACGAGGAAAGTTCAGTGTGCTGGCCAGAAAATCACAAACCGCAATATCGAACCGACGCTGCGAAATCCACTCTGCGAGTATTCTCTGCACACGACGCGCCGTGAATTTGCGAACCGCATACGGAGCGGAGGAAGGCAAGCGACGAACATACTCAAGATAGCGACCTAAGGCAGTGCCGTCGGATCCCCCGATGGGGACGCAAACTGTGCCTGGGAAGTTTTGTAGAATTTCGCGCTCGTAGTTCTGGTCGCGGGGTCCGCGGTAGTAGGACAAATAGGTGACATCATGGGCAGCGCAAAGATGGCGCAGGATGTTGTAGGTGCGCAGCTTTCCACCGGAGTCGAGCGGAAGCAGTTTCCCCGGTTTGACCCATAAAATCTTCACACTAAGGCCTCGCCTGCGGTTCGTTGACACAAAAGGGCCCATCGCCTGGTGGGCATGCACTTAAACCTCAGAAACTATTAACGTAACAGATTCCCGCCGCTCAAAGTTAAAAGTTGAATAAATTTCTTGGCTGGATTACGGCGAACTCGCGGAGGCGCTGGGCTGCGTAAAGGCCCAGCTTTCACATCACCCCAGGCCTCAGAGGAGGCAACGCTGGTGTTCTCCAAAACTGCCTCCGGATTTTAACGTCCGGTTCACAAACCGCTGCTATTGTGCATAGGGCAGGGGTTACCCCGTTCCTGACCAGCCTCGGGTTTCAAACACCTAAGAGGGCTGCTGGACGGTGGATTGGGGAAGAGAAGATAGCGCGCCGCGGAGTGGCGCCTTTTGGATATCGCCGATGTCTGCCCACTGCCCTGCGACACCGACGGCGTTCTCGGCGATTCCGATGCGGCCGGCGGTAGCGTCTTCTTGCTCATTAGGGTAAGGAAGAGCTTGAGGTCATGCTTCGAGGGGACGCGGGAGCGTGGCTACTTCCTTCGAGTTGGCTGACCGGCAGTTACGAGAGGAGCGGTCCGCTGAGCTGAGACTCCGAACATGCTTTTCGACTCGCCTGCTTATTTCATTTTTCTAATTATCGTAGTGCTGTTGTATTGGCGCCTGAGTTGGCGGCGGCAGAACGTGTTGTTGCTGTGCGCCAGTTACTTTTTTTATGGATGGTGGGACTGGCGCTTCATGCTGCTGATGATGGCGTCAACGATCGTAGACTACGTAGTGGCGCGACGAATTGCGGCGATTCCCCCGGGCCCGAAGCGCCGGGCGCTGCTGATTTTTTCCCTGTGCGTCAATTTCGGCCTTCTGGGCTTTTTCAAGTACTGTAATTTCTTTGTGGGCTCGTTCGCCACCATGCTGACGGCCCTTCATGTACACAACGTACCCATCGGTCTGTTGAACATCATTCTGCCGCCCGGTATTTCCTTCTACACATTTCAGGAAGTGGCTTATGTAGTGGACGTTTACAAAGGCGAACTGCAACCAGCCGGTTCCCTGGTGGACTACGGCCTTTTCGTAAGTCTCTTCCCGCACTTGATCGCCGGCCCAATTCAGCGGCCGTCTCACCTTCTTCCCCAAACACAATCTCCGAGGCGATTTAACGAGCGCGCATTTTTTGATGGTTGCATGCTGATCGTCTCCGGACTTTTTCGCAAGACGGTTATTGCGGACAGCTGCGCCAACCTTGCGAATCTTGTTTTTGACGGTCGTCTGGGGTGGAATTTTTTTTCGGTCCTAATCGGGGTGTATGCGTTTTCGTGGCAAATCTATGGCGACTTCAGCGGGTACAGCGACCTGGCTCGGGGGAGTGCGCAGTTGCTGGGCTTCCATTTCATGGTGAATTTCCGCCAGCCCTACCTTGCCAATAGCTTGCAGGACTTTTGGAGGCGCTGGCATATCAGCCTGAGCACCTGGCTTCGGGACTATCTTTACATTCCTCTGGGTGGGAACCGTCTTGGCTCGGGACGTACCTATGCAAACCTTATGATGACCATGCTGTTGGGAGGCCTATGGCATGGCGCGAACTGGACGTTTGTGATCTGGGGAGGTATTCACGGAGCCTGGCTCTCTGTGGAACGCTTGCTCACGCGTGGCAAGGCCACACTGGGGTGGCCGTCCCGTCTGGCGGCGCTGGCAGTGGTTGCGCTCAGCTGGGTATTTTTTCGCGCCCGCTCCGTGCATGCCGCTTTCCAAATGCTGGCCAGCCTGCGCCATTTCGAGTGGCAATCTCAGTACGGCCCACAGTTGGCGTTTCTGGGGATTATCTCGGGAGTGATGCTGCTCGTGGATCTGCGCCTGGAGCTTTGCCAGGAAGAGTACCTCTTCGAGCGTGGGAGACTGAAGTGGCCAATCGGCGCGGCGGCAGCAATGGCCGTTCTCATCGTGGCTTACGCGGCAAGTGACACCAATGCGTTTATCTATTTCCAGTTCTGAACACGAGGAGGGGTGCATCCGGGAGCCGGCGCATCATCCAGAATCGGAGGCGCCGATGACGAATCATGTCATCCGCCGGGCGACTATCTCCCTTCTGATCGTATTGGCTGGCGTGTTTGGTTCGGCCGAATTCGCCGCCCGCGTCCTCTTCCCCCGTTTCAGCCATATCCAGCGCAGGGTTGTAGGGGACCAGCAGGAGGTGATATCCCTCGGACCGGCCGCGCAGCACGGGCCAGCTACGGTGCTGGTTGTGGGAAACTCGCTGTTACTCTACGGCCTCAACTATCCACGGTTCACTGCGGCGCTTTCTCCCGAGATCAGACCGGTCCGCTACGCGATAGAAAATACCAATTACCTGGACTGGTACTACGGCCTGAAAGGTCTGTTTGCTGATGGTGTGCGGCCATCGCAAGTCGTGGTTTGCCTGAATCTGGGACAAACTCTGGATCGTGGAATCCTGGGCGACTACAGTGCGCGCCATCTTTTTCATGGCAGGGACCTGCTGGCGGTTGGACAGGACGCCGGACTGGACAATACGAAGACCAGCAGCTTGTTCTTTGCCCACTGGAGCGCTTTTTATGCTGATCGAGTGCACATTCGCAACTACATCCTGAACATATCGGATCCCAGCTACGCAGATGTGATGAATAGCCTGGCTCGAGTTCCGCCGAGCTTTCCACCCGATGACCAGGCGATTCAGGAGAGCCGCTTGCGGCTGCGCGCGATCATGAAGCTCTGTCGCGAGTACCATGTGGACTTCGTTTTTGTTGTACCTCCCGCATTAAAGCGCCGCGACGAACTGCTGGCCAGGGCGGGTAGCCTGGAGAATGTTGCCGTGGACATTCCCGTGCCATTGGAGAGCCTGGGACCGGAGTATTTTCTGGATGGCTTCCACCTGAACGAAAAAGGGGCTCAAGTATTCACGGATGCCCTGGCCCGGGATATCAAGAGCCGATTGGCGCAGGTGAATCCGCCTGGAAATGAAACTGCGCAGCGGTCCGCTTCGGGGCAGTGAGGATCTCTAGTTGCCGGACTCGCGGAATTTCCTTGTAGGGTGGCCAATGGCTAGTTCAGCGTTCCGACGAATACGTCGGAGCGGCAATCGTCTCGGCCAAGGTTCGCCAGGTGCATGGTCCCGAGCACGTACTCACCCATGTCCGTCCATGTGATCTCGCCGTCCTGAATTTTCGCTCCACTTGTGACTGCGCTGCATGAACCAGTGTAACCGTAGACGTTTTTCCAGATAGGCGGACGGGACCCAGTTGCTTTCCCCCCGCCGGCAGTGACTTGGAATCGGTGACTACAAGGGTTGTTGGGAGAGATGGGTGGCAGGATGGTGTCGCCGTTGGCGTAAAATCCTTGCTCTGTAGTCTGCTTTGCCGTCCACTTGGTTGGCCATGGTCCCGAGGGGTAGGAAGAGGAGCTTCCGGCGACCGTAACCTGATAAACGTTGAAGTCGAGGTTCGGACGACCATTCGAAGCCTCATTGCCCGGCTCGAAGACATCGCCGACCCGATAGGCATAGTTCTTCTGAAAGTTGAATCCACCTTTGCAACTGCCGGGACCGCTGCCACCGGTCGAGGTGGATCCCAGCGTATCGCCCCAGTTGGAGGTGAATGCGTAGTACTTGCCGTCTTGCGACAGGGTCCCGATTCCATAACACCCGCTGAAATCGTCATTCAAATCGCAGGTACCGGGATTGTAGGTGTGGAAAAACCGCTTGACTGCATTCCGGCAGGCACCATGTCCGGGAGTTGAGCAATCCGGATTGGGATTCGTGCCGTAGCAGACCACTTCATTCTCCCATGGAACGGTATAGGGCCAGTCAAAACTCGAAGTTGCGGTACATACCGGTGTCGTGTCCGAACCATCGTTATAGTTCCAGGAGGGATGAGTCTCCATACTTAGCGAGTTGGACGGCACCTTCAAATAATAGTTAAGCGGGAACTGGTTCTCGGGATTGGCAAAAGGCCTGCCGTTCAGATTTACGAGGGCGTCGCCGGCGAGGTTCACGAGAAGCCCGAAGCCTGTCGTCCAGTGGCCGCCTGCATGAGCCGCAATCTTGTGCACGGCTGCGCTCGTCCTACTGATTTGCCAAAGATACACGAAACTCTCCGGAACAATGGAGCAGGTCTGGAAAGCGCACGAATCTTGCTCCAGCAGCAGCCACTTCCCGTTTTTGCTGATTTTCAGGTTGTGGAGAAAGTAGCGGTCCGGCAGGTCCGTCATCCCAACCGTCGTCTGCACCCATGAGCCCCCGAGACAAAGAGAGCCGATTCCGCCCGCGCAGCTCGCGTAGGAGATGATCCCGGTGCCTACGTTGTACAAATAATAGGTATTGGCGCTGCGCTGATACACCGCGACAAAGAGCGCGCCACGCCCCCCTTGCCCCCCTTCATCCGCAAAGCCCTTGGCAAATACGTCGTCATCGGTGGACAGCCCACCGACCGCGTACCAACTAGCCGGTCCGTTGAATCCAGCCCCGATATTGCGCCACACTACGCCGCCATCGGACGTGTCCGTCATGACGACCTGGCTAAAGTTCGGAAGAGCCGTTCCGCTCAAGCCCGGGGAGCAACTCGTCTGTCCGGGAGAGCACGTCGCCTGATAAAGGTACTTGCCGGCATTGTTGCCGAGCGGTCGGATGATTGTACCAAGAACTACAGTCCTGTTGGCTCCGGGCCAGTCCGGTCCATCCCGAGGCAGAATCTGCTGAAAGTCCACGAGGCGTTTTCTGTCGGGGGGCCCGATGCTGGCCAAATTGATGGCGAAGATCCCAAAGTTGTAACCGCCGAATCCATAGTAAAGATGGGGTACTAACCAGCTAAAGGATCCGTCCGTTACGGACACAGAGCCAATGGGGTAAGTGGGAACACAGGTTGGATGAACCGGATCAGGAGTGTAAGTGAAAGGATAAGCAAACCCTTCCGAATCGTCTATGACCAAGCGATAGGAAAGAGGGTGCCCCCCGCCCTTGCCAATTGCGTTTTGATCCCCCGAGCCTCCGAACCCGATCAAGTATCGTCTGTTGCCGTTAGTGCTCATCCCCGGGTAAGTACAACGAACGATCTGATTTTCGTTTCTGGCAATTCCGAAAACCTGGTCATGCCAGACAGCGTTCGGATTCGCGCTCATGTCCGGCACGGGCGGGAGATTGCAGTTGGTACACAGAGGTTTGGGATCCGTGCCGTCGTAGGAGCACCTGTAGTCTGGAGGGCCACACGTGGATGAATCGGTCTGGTTCGACCGAACGGGCTGATCGCTGCGGCCCGGACTGCGTAAAACGGAAACTGCGTGACTCAGCTCTTCGCCAAGTATGCTGGCAACGGTTCGCAGTCTTGAGTGAAAAAAAGTGGCGAAGGCTGCGACTACCAAGCCGCCAACTATGAGCAAAAGAAGAATGAGCCGGGATTTCTTGGTTCGATTCATTCCGCTAGGAGTGGGTTGAAGCGACCACCCTAAGTTGTCTGAGTAGGCGCGGTTTTCCCTGGCAGGCCAGCGGATTTGTAGCGGCTATCATGATCAGGCTGGGACGTCACGCGTTGATGTCGAGACCGACAAAAACGCTCAAATAATCTCAACTCGTACAAATCTTAGCACACGCTTTCAAGAACGAGGTGAGGGCGCCGGCGGTTGAGGCTCGAGCCGCTTTCGTGATCCGGCAGGTCATGCCGACAAGACCGATCGCGTACGTCCTTGTGGACAGTACAACCGAGTCCGTTTGGAGTAGGTCTTATGTGATCTAACTAATGCGTATCTGTTTTGTAGAATGCTGCTCAGCGTTCAGCGGGAAAAATTGCTGGACGGGAGTTGGTATGTGATGTTTTGTCCCCTCCCCCGATGTGCGCAATTCAGAGTTGGCCAGCTGCGCTGCCTTCCCAAAACAGCAATCAGGAAAGTGCTCTCTTTATTCGCCGTAGGCGGTGTGGTGACTCTAACCGGTTGTGCTGGGGTTGCCGGGCTCGGATCGTCCCACCCAGCGGTGAGCCCGATTCGTGTGACAATTTCACCGGCCACGGCGACGGTAACGTCGGGAGCTTCCTTACAATTCAGTGCCTTCGTCACCGGGACGAGTCAGACGGCCGTGACCTGGTTTTCCAGTGCAGGCCGCATTTCGCCAAGCGGTATGCTGAGCGCGCCCAAACCAGGCTTCACGACCAGCCTCAGGGTTATCGCGACCAGCAGGGCGGACAGGCGGAGACGTGGGTCGGCAGTCGTAGAGGTAGCTGCGATCGATGCCGGGCCGACGATTTCAACAACCACGCTAATGGCTGGAACGGTTGGGAGCGCGTACAGTGAAACCCTGTCGGCGACCGGCGGGCAGGCTCCCTATCAATGGAGCGTTTCTTCCGGGACGCTGCCGCAGGGCATCCGGTTAAACTCCGACAGCGGAGTACTGAGCGGTACGCCGACGGTGGCAGGGGTCTTTTCGTTCTTAGCGGGATTGAAAGATAAAGCTGGTAATACTTTGCAGCGAAGTTTGAGTCTGTCGGTCTCAGCAGTTTCTGCAGCTTCCGGACCCGTGCAATGCGATGCGCCTGGCTACGGGTGTGCGAGGACTGATACTGCAGTCATTCCTGTGGGGAAGCTCCCGAACTGGGGAGGACTGAAGGGGGCAGGAACGATCTTCACCGATCCGTCGTTCAATTCCAGTCATCCGCCGCAATATGTGCGGGTCACGGATGCGAACAGCGGAGAGGACCATGTTTCATTTACGGTTGGCGACGGAAGCGGCGATGACTCGCACTTCAATGTGGACGACACTTTGCTCTGGCTGACGACAACCGGTAATGCGATCTTCGCATTCGGCTTCAATCCCACCACCATGCAGGTAGGACTGGTGTCGAAGCTGCCTCCGGGAAAGTACTGCTGCAATGGGCAATGGTCGCAGACCAATAGGAACTGGCTCTACACAATCACCGGCGACGGGAAGTTGTGGAAGCTTGATTTCAGCGGTCGGTCCATTTCCTCGCCGGGATCACCCACGGCTTCGCAGGTCTACGATTTTGGGGAGAATTGCGGGGCAAATGGGAGATCCGTACTGGATTTTGCCGGAGTTGGGGCAGGCGACGCGGTGTTTAATGCGACCTTCGGGGCGCAGGATGACGCTTCGGCGACAAGAGTCGTTTCTTACAATTCCTCGACCGGAAAGTGCTATCTGTATAACACACACGCTGGAACCGTAACCCAGTATCCTGGCGGAACCGTGCTCGGTTCCGTGACGACGCGAGATCGGTTCTTCATCCACAACGCGCATGGGGATGGGGCTGGCGCCTGGATGATAGTCATAAAGTCAACCTTGAGTTGTCCAACTTGTGCTGCCACGGTTTATGCCTGGAAGATCGGCACGACTACGGTCAGCACTTGCTCCGGTTCTTGCGGCGGGCACTGGACAGAGACGGCGAGCGGCTGGTTTAACAACGACGGGCCGACAGGCAACTATCCCCCCCTGCTGTTCCGCACATGGGATAATTTCTCGACCGCCAACTCTACCGAAATGAACACAGGCAGCACGCCGTTCAATTACACGCTCGATACGCATCCGACCACCAAGAATGATCCTCTTGGCAACAACAGTTACCCCGTCTTCGCCAGCACCTACGACACTTCGGGGACCTCCAGCCCATATGCGAACGAAATTATCGCCTGGCAGCAGCCATCGGGACCGATTCTGCGCTTCGGCCATACCTTCAACTCGGCTCAGGAGCCGGACGCCACCCAATTTCAGGCCGAGATAGCGGTCGGCGCCGTGTCCTCCACGGGCCATTTCTATGCGTTCACAACCGACGGTGAGGGTACACTAGGCAACACGGACGGAGTGCATCCGAGATGCACGATTTCGGCCGGAACCTGTCGCAGTGACGTGTTCATTCTCAATCTGGTGCCTCCTCCAGCGAACTAGCCGCAACGAACGTGAAAACACCCGGGCCTCGCCGTCATGAGTCACGGAAACGCTGCCAAGAGCGAGCAATCCGGAACCAGTGCATTAGTGACTCTTCCGACCACGAACAGCAACAGGTGGGCCCAGTACATGCAGATCCTCTAGTTCGCACTCTTCAAACCACCGGAAAACCTCCTCGTAGGTATGCTTTGATTGGTACTTGGGCGAATACCAATCAAACGTGGCCAGGACGCGATAATCCCAGTTCGGGTCCTCAAGCGGGAGCGGAAGTACTGTGCTAATGGCGCCGCTGGCGGGTCTGCCAAGAACCGGAATTTTCCGAAGGCCTTTGTGAATGTAGTAAAAAGGACCAGCGACCTGACACAACGCATGAAGCGATCGCTTCGACAGCCGACTCGTAACGTTTCTGTAGATATCACTGAAGCGATACCATTTGTTGTAAGCGCTATATACCCAAATCGCGATCTGGCCACCCGGTTTGAGCAACTTTACGAGCGACTTGAACGCTTCCTCGCAATTCGGTGTGTGGTGCAGTACTCCTATGCTATAGATGAAATCAAAACTCTCCGGAGCGAATGGCAAATGAAATACGTCAGCCTGGAAAATGGTCGCTTGTTCGCGTTCACGAAGGTTCCGGCATGCCACTTCCGCAGCGGCACTGAGATCGACGCCTACGACATGGCCCCCGTTCCTTACCACTACGTCTGCGAATCGGCCCGTTCCACATCCCACGTCGAGGACTAGCCTTCCCCGCAATTCTTCTGGTCGAAATCCAGTTTTCTGGGCGAAGGTTTGGTCAGATTCCGCACCCCATCTTGCATCCGCATACTTGTGCCATTGATATCCGAAGCTACCTGCGTAATACTGAGCGTCTACAAAGCGCGCAAGGCCCCTGGTTATTGGGAATACTCTTCCGCAATCTGTGCAGGTAAACGCCGCGGAATCGCTTCTCAGCGAACCCCGACATGTGGGGCAACACAAAATCGCAAGCACTTCCTCCGGGTAACCAGAAAGTGTCAGAGAATTCGCTACATGATTCATCGAGACCCCCAATTTTGGATTGCGAGGGAAGCACAGCGCAAGGAAACGCACATTGGGTCAAGTCCCCTTTTCCAATGACAAATGCTGCAAACAGCATAGTATCAATTATGGCGCCGGTGACGATCCGATCCGTTAGAATGTCATGGCGCCGTGATCGAAACCGAGTGCTTGCGATCCTTCAGCTACTTCGCAGGTTGCGGTGTCACACTTTGTGATTGCCAGGCACAACTTGGAAGCCTCATCGGTCAGTTGCCGTCGGCAAAACGGGCCCAAGTGAGCTTAATGATCGTACCGCCGAGTTGTTACGCAGAGATGAATTTCTGTTCCCGCTGGTGTCTTCTCAACCTGGTGCCTCCTCCAGCGAGCGAACTCGCAGAATCATCAGGCCCGGAAGAAGTCATAGTCCAGCAGCGTCGAGAGTAGTTTAGTGAATTCGAAGATCCAGGTCTTCGCCGACCGGCGTTCGCGCCACCATCTTGAGGCGTGAAATTCCGGATCGGGCACGGCGTGAATCCAGAGATGAATCGAGGAGTGGCGTCGGCGGAGCATTCTTCCCCAAATGATTCCTGCCCGGCGCGTGTGATAGTCCGAGGTCACTACCGCAATCGAGTTCAATGCGCGTTCGTCGATGCATTTGGCGAGTGCCGCCGCTTCTTCCTCTGTCGAATCCAGGTCTTCAATTTCGCAAAAATCAATGTGAGCAGCTGTTTCCTCACCGTAGGTCTGCTTGATGTCGGCGTAGGCAATTGGGGCGACCGGTTGGCCCCAGTATGATTCCTTTGGGACACTGACAAGAATCCGGGAGGTTTTGCCCTGTCGCAGGACTCGTACGGCTCCGGCAACCCGGGCTCTCTGACCTTGAACGGAACCTTGCAGAACAACTGCACTATCCACGTGAGGCGGCAAGGGATCGTCGGAGATCAGCAGGTTGGCGCCCCATCGCAGCAGGCTTCCGACCAGCGCGACGGCGACGAAGACAGCCCAGAGAGCATACCGGAGCTTGCTGGTAGGGCGTTTTCTGGCCGTGACAATTGCTGATCCCATGGGTTGTGCTGAGTCAGCTTTCAACTCTTACATTTTGAACTACTTCGTTTGTGGCGGTGCGGTCCCGAGTGCTCGGCGCCATGGACCGGTAGATCTCAAGCCATTGTTCTCGTACCGCAGTCCAGGAGTAGCGTCTGGACTGTTCATGGGCATTCACGGCGATGCGAGAGGCCAAGTCCGGGTCTTGCAAGAGCCGAATCACATTGCCTGCCAACGCCGTGGCGTCGCCGGGTTCGGACAGCAGTCCAGTGCGCTCGTGCTCGACCAGATAGCGCATGCATTCGGGAGCGGTGCTCACGACAGGAGTGCCGGAAGCGAAGGCCTCCAGAATCGAGACGGGCATATTGTCCAAGGCTGACCCATTAATAAAGATGTCCGCCGCATCGTAGAGGGGAGCGATCTCGCGGTGCGCGGCCACTCCCATAAAGTTCACATGGTTGAGGTTAAGCTCCGCCACCAGCCTGCGAATCTGTTCTTCCTGGGGGCCTTTCCCGACCAAATCCAGCTGGGCGAGGGGAAACTCTCGCTGAACGCCAGCGAAAGCCCGCACCACGAGGTCCACACAATAATAAGGATGAAAGCCTCTTGTGCAGATCAGGTGGGGGCGCAACGGGGTTCGCTCCCGAAAAGAGAACTGTGACAGATCCACAATGTTGGGAACCACGCTGGCAGTAAGCCCGAATTCGCGAAATACGTCCACCAGATATCCCGAAGGGACAACCAGCCGGTCGCATTTCGCCAGCAGAGGCCGCGCCGTGCGGAATCGGAGCAAGTGATCACGGGCTTCGCCACTGTGGTAGTGGATCATTGTTCCCTTCCGCCTGACCCATGCCAGAATCAATGCAGGAACAGGCGCGATCAGGAAGGACCAGTATGAAGCCGAGAAGATATGCGCGATGTCGGCACGACTCAGATCTCGCCACAGCGCCGCTACATAAAAAGGCTGGCGCACCACAGTGCGAAGAAGTGGGACGGACTCCACCCAACGGAGGCCGGCCGGCAAAGAGGGATCGATCGGAGTCAGGCAGGCTTCAACTTCAGAGTCGTTTCGCCAACTCGAAAGCAGCAGTTCTGCCTGAACGGATTGTCCGCCCACATAGCGTGACGACGCCGCGACTATGGCCACGCGCAGCGGGCGACGAGACGATGGTCCCACAGACCTGACAGCACTACGCTGGTTTCTGCGGGGCGCCTTCTTCTCCAGCAGTTCAGCATAGGTTTCTTCGTGGCGCTTGTGCATCGTGTCCATGGAAAAATTCGACTCTGCGAATTTGCGGCTGTTTCGGCCCAATTCCGCCCGCATCGCAGGGTTCTCCAAGAGACCCTCGATGGCATTGGCCAATTCTTGTTGGTCGCCCGGAGCCACGAGAATTCCGCGGTCCCTTGTAATCAGCTCCGGATTGCCACCCACCCTGGCGGCCACTACCGGAAGACCCGCCGCCATGGACTCGAGGATCGCATTGGATAGGCTCTCGGACGCGGAAGGCAGGACGGAGACATCCAGGGAGGCGAGAACCGCCGGGATATCGCGACGCTCTCCCAGGAAAAGCACCTGGTCGCCGATCCCCAAGTCATTGGCTTCGCGCGCCAGTTCCGGCCGCATCGGGCCGTCCCCCGCCAAAACAAATTCGGTTTGCGGGAATCGGCGACTGACGCGCGTGGCGGCACGGAGGAAGTCGCGATGATTCTTGGAAGGCGTGTTCATTCTCGCGATCATGCCGACCCGAAAGATGGAAAAGTGGCGCTCTAGAGCGGGGGAGGCCGGCGCGAAAGCTGAAGGAGCAAGGCCGTTGCCGATAACGACGACCCGATCTTCCGGCAACCCCTGCTCGATCAGGCGGTCGGCCGCCGCCCGCGAATTGCAGATCACGCGGTCGCAGTAACGAAACACCGCCAATTGTGCCCGGGACCTCGCTGGACTGAGCAAGTCACCCAATTGCCGCTGGCTTCCAATCACAACCGGGACCCGGGCCAGCCTTGCCGCAGGGATCAAAAGCAGATTGGTGTAGAAATCGAAGGCGTGGGCCACCGCCGTATCTGAGTCTCTGAGATAGCGGGCCAGACGCAGGCGCGCTCGCATGGACCCCACGCCGTACATATTGCCGCCGACGGGGAACTCCATGATTTCTTCGAATCCCTCCAGAAAGCCGCCACGCTTTGCAATGCAACCGATGTGCGGCTCAAACGAACTCGCGCGAAAGGAGTGGGCGAGTGCGGCAAACTGACGTTCGCTGCCACCCGTCTCAAAGCTGTTTGTCATCAGGAAGAGACGCGGGGAGTCGGCGCTTGGGGGTGCGGCCATCACCCCACCCTCTCGTGCTGGGTGGCGACGCAGATGGGGACAGGTTCTGATCCATTCAGTTTGGGATGCTCCAGATAATTGCGCTGCCACAGTTCGAACATCAAGAGCTGCCAGATGTAGTGACAGTCGTCCGTGTGGCCTTGAAAAAACGCATTCAGCAGACGGCGGACGCCGGCTTCGTTGAAATATCCGCGCTGCAGAGTGCGCGGCTCCAGCAAAGTGAGCACCAATTCCTTGAGTTCGTGACGCATCCAATGAGTAAGCGGGAGCGCGAATCCCTGCTTGGGCCGATGCAACACTTCATGGGGAACACCCAAACGCTGGGCAAGCTTCCTCAGAATGTATTTTTGGCCCCTCTTGCCCATTTTCCACTGCGGATCCAGGGTTGCAACCCACTCCAAGAACACGTGATCCAACATGGGCACTCGTGCTTCCAAGGATGGCAACATGCTCATCCGATCAACTTTGGTCAGAATGTCCCCGGGCAGATAGGTTTTTGTATCAAGATACAGGACTTGGCTCAGGGGATCGCGAGCCCGCGCCTCGGACAGATAGCGGCGAAACAAGTTCAAAGGGTCAGCATCGGGTTCAAACGAGTTCAGGAATTCACTGGAAAGGAGAGTGAAATTTCTTTGGGTAGGAACAATAGAAACCGCTTCAAGGTAGCGTTCTGACCAGGGCAGGGAAATGCTATAGGCCAAATTGCGGCCCGGCGTTCCATAACCAAGCCGCGGATAGACCTGGTTGCGATACCATCGTCCTGCCCATTGCGGGATCGGGAAACCCGACCGTTCCTGCAGGTGGACGCGATAACGATCATACCCGCCAAATGCCTCGTCGCCTCCGTCGCCTGAGAGCACGACCGTCACGTATTTGCGAGCCATGCAGGACACGTAGTACGTGGGCAGCATGGACGAGTCGCCGAAGGGTTCCTCGAGATGACGAGTGAGAGTCTCGATGGTTTGCAGCACGTCCGGTTCGAGAATGAGTTCGTGATGATCGGTGCCGAACTTGTCGGCGACCATGCGCGCGTAGTGGGCCTCATTAAAGTCGGCCTGCTTGAAACCAATCGAAAAGGTCTTGACCGAACCGGGACTAGCCTGGGCCATCAAAGCGACAACGGTGGAAGAATCCATACCGCCACTCAGGAGCGCGCCCAGCGGCACGTCGGAAATGAGCCGGATGCGCACCGCCTCGGCAAGCTTTTCCTGCAGTTCATCGAGGCATTGCTCTTCGCTGACCGGCGAGTAGGTGCCGTAGTTGTCCAAGTCCCAATATTGTCGACCTCGCGCTTCGCCGTGCTCAAACTCCAGCAGGTGGCCGGGAGGCAGCTTCTGAATCTCGGAGAAGGCGGTCAGCGGATCTGGGATGTAGCCAAAATAGAAGTACTGCAAGAGGGCTTGCGAGTTGACAGTTGAAAGTTCGGGAGCCGCGGCAAGGATCGCTTTGATCTCCGAACCGAAGAAAAGCTGTCCGTCCGACAGAGCATAGTACAGAGGCTTTTTGCCCAGTCGGTCTCGGGCCAGCAGCAGCCGCTGGTGCCGCTCATCAAACAAAGCGAAGGCGAACATGCCTCGGAGCTTGTGAACGCAATCGGCGCCTAGGTCTTCGTAGAGATGAACGATGACCTCGGTGTCGGAATGGGTCCGGAAACGGTGGCCCTGGGCTTCAAGTTCTCTTCGAAGCTCGCGGAAGTTGTAGATCTCGCCGTTGAACACGACCCATGCAGTTCGATCTTCATTAAAGATGGGCTGTTGGCCGCCGGCCAGGTCGATAATCCGGAGGCGGCGCATGCCTAGAGCCGCACCGGACTTGATGAACAGTCCTTCTTCGTCGGGGCCCCGGTGGTAGATCGTCTGGCACATCCGGCGAAGGACGTCGTAGTCAAACTGGGTATCCGCACTGGCGCTGACGATGCCTGCAATTCCGCACATGGTGTCAGCTCTCAGGAACCAGTTTCGTGGTATCGAGGGAGGCGGATTGGGACGAAGCGATGGAGCTTCGCTTGAGACGATAGTCCCGGAATTCACCGGGACTGCCTTCACGTCCATCAGACGCGGCCAGGATGGCATTGACCATCTCGCGGGCCGAAAAGAAGTGGAGTATTTCAGATCTTTGCTGTGCGCCCTCGATGAGATCACGGAGAAACATCTGCATCGGCTCTCCGAGCATGACGTTCCTGTCCCGCGGATCCATCCCGTGACACTGCAGCTTGATAAACAACCAATCCGGCCGCCCCTTAACTGCGATCGCCGCCTGCTTCCACAACTTCAGCCGACGCAGGCTGGGCGGATTCTTGGAAGCGAGAGAACCGTTCTCAACGCTGATCAGGCGGCCTCCGGGCCGGCCGAAATCCAGCATCAACGGGCCCTCGACGATCAAAGGAAAGATTTTCGGAGGCCGTCCGCGTTCAAGGTCGCGGCCGCTGCGGTGCGCGGCGGGCCGAGTGAGAGGGGCAGAACACTCGTAGAGCGAATTGATCTTAGCGACGTGGCTTCGGTAAAACGGACCGGGCGGCAGGGTGAAATCGGCGTAGCAACCGGTTTCTGCTAAGACCTGCATTTCGGAATCAACCCCGCAGTTCAGTCCTCCATCCGAATTCGCGAGGGCGTAATTGCCATGAACAAAAGCGTAACGGGGAGGGCCGGCCCCGTCCAGATAGGAGAGGGCGCCGTGCTCGGAAGCGAGAGTGTTGCGGAAGTCCAGGAGTTGACGGCGGGTGTTCTCCTCCGTATCCGGACCCTCGGTCCCATGATGCAAATGGGTTTCGATTTCGCCCCAACCGGTTTGACAGAGGCTGGCCAAGCGCTGCAGCAAACCCTTGTTGTACTGCTCGGCGGGATAAAAGTAGGTGTGAACGAAAGGCCGACCATCATGGTCATGCCATGAAGCAAAGGCGCGCGGGTATTCCCGGCACCAGTGTTCGAGTCTGCGCTCCTGCTCATCATCGGACGCGCGAGCGGAGCCGTCGTGTGGGACGATGGAAGGCTCAAAATGATCGGCCAGCACGATAATCAGATGGACATTTCCGCTGGGCGCACGCCGTGTAACTCTTTGCCATGCGTAGGCAGGAAGCCAGCGGGCAGTTCGAGACACTTTCCTGCCGAACGGCAACTCTGTTGGTCCGCCCGGCTGGGGCACATCGCCGGAAGTGTTTTGCGAGTCAATATGCCCCGAAAAGGGAAAGCCCTGCCCGCCAGCAGCGGAACGAGGTTCTTTTCCCGGCTGCTCCGGCGCCGAGCCGCCGAGGCCGCAACGGTTGGGAGTCAAGTCAGCCGGTTGCGCCGTGCGGGCAGAGTTTCCCATAGCTCAAGACACCTTTGCGGAGTAGCGCAGCGGTCGGGTCAGCAACCCTGCCTCCGGGAGTTGGGAATGTGCTCGCTCCTTGACCATTGCCAACAGAACTGACGTGTAGCACACGGCGAAGTAGGGGACAAATTGATACGCCTGGGGAGCAAAGTACGCGCCGATTACAAAGCCAACCAAAGAACTTCTTAAGGCACCCACCAAGAGAACCGATTCATCGTCCAGGTTCTGTGTTTTGCCGAGGATTCTAAGGTTGGCGAAGCCTCGGCCAAAGAAAAGCAGATACAGAATCAGGACCGGAATACCTCCGTCGACGGCGATTTCCAGGTAGGAGTTATGAACGTCTCTCCACATTCGAGAATACACAACAAAATCGCCCGCTCCTACGCCCAACAGGGGGTAACGGCCTATGGCCTCGATGGCTCTGTACATAACCTCCCGGCGGTCCTCGAAGGATGCATGAGCAACGTCCTGCTCCTGGGTTTGCCCGGAACTGAAAAGACCGTTGAAGCGTATTGCCAGATCCTTGCCGGCGACGAGCAACAAAGCCGTGCAGACGAAAATGGCTCCGACAATCAGAAACGGCCGCTTGCCCTTTACGCCAAATTGCCAAAGAAGCACTCCTCCGGCAATAACGAGATCAATGAAGGCTGCCCGCGACGCTGTCAAGATCAGGGCCGCATTCATTACCACAATTGCGAGCGCCCACGCCGCTTTGCGGGGCACACTTCGCGCACTCAGCAGGAAAGCTACACAGAAAGGGAGCGAGAGCACGATGGCGAAGGACATGTCATTCGGGTTCGAGTAAAAGCCTCCGACGACACCTTCCAAGCGGGGCACGGAGTGCCCCTTCACGAGAGCGACGCAGGTGATTACGGCCACACAAGCGGATTGAAGGAAGATGATGCGGCGCAGTCTCCTTACGGTGGTGACGAGAAGAAACGTCAGAATCCAGGCGATCAAGACCTTGGAAAAGTCCAGAACCGTGTTAATAGCTCCGCCCTTCCACACGGGCGAAAAGAACGCAGAAAGGAACAGGAGAGCGATTATCCCCGATAGGTAGTAGGCTTCTTTGGGAAGATCGCTAAGCCGGCGCGAAGTCTTGCCGAGGCTGAACACGAGGGCCAGAGTGGTTAAGACACCTGAGATCTTGGCGAGCGGAACGACGCTCAAGGCTGGGATCATATCCCCGGGTCGCGCACAATAAATCAGGTAAAAAGCGGTGAGCCAAAAAAAAGCTCCACTCAAAACTTCTTCCTTCTGTTGCGGTTGCCCAGTCGCTACGACCGAGTTGCCATCGGCCGAGAGGCGGTTGAATCCCCCCGCCCCGCCAATTCCGGCCCAGGTGCGTGACTGCAAGGCTGACCGCATTGGCCTTAGTGATCCGCTCTCAGAAGTCACTGATTTCGACCCGCAGCGACAAACTTGCAGACTACGGTTTGCCGAGCAACGATCATCATATCAGCTTCGTCCGGGTAGCCCGTTCGGCTTGAATATGAAAGTTTGATGAATTTCTCCCGCAACGTCGCCAGGGTCATTTAGAAGTTTGCGACAATTACAGATTGCCGCACCACCCGCAGTCTCGCGCGGCATGACTTATGCCCCTGGAATGCCGTGAAGCTGAAATCCCGCTTACTGGCGAGGAGTGGGCGGCCAGGTCGGAAGCTTACGCGGCCCTCATTTCTGAACATCTATCGCCTCACACGGTGTGGCTGGATGCAGGCTGCGGCTTGCGTCTTCTCGAAGACGATATGGAGAAGCTGGAAGATTGGCTTTCAACCCATTGCAGAAGAATCGTCGGCATGGATGTTTCGGTGACCTCGCACCTGAGTATCGCTACTCTGGTGAGGGGGTCTCTCTACGAACTGCCATTTGCCGGCGGCAGCCTTGACCTCGTCACTTGCAACATGGTGATCGAACATCTGGATCGCCCGGCCGTGGCATTTGCCGAGGTCACCCGATGCCTGCGTCCAGGCGGGGCGTTGATCGTCAACACGCCGAACCTGCTGAACTATGGAATTCTGGGCAACGCCGTCGCGACCAGACTGTTACCCGAGAATTTGCGCCTGCGCCTCGTCCGTACTTCTGACAATCGGGAACCGGAAGACATCTTCCGGGTGCAATACAAAGCCAATACCATGAGCAAGCTCGTCGAGTTACTCAATGCGTCCGGTCTCCAGGTAGATAAGGCGATTCGGTTGCCCCAGCGCGTTCCTTTTTTCCGGAAGACAGAAAGACTGGAAAGACTTCTCATGAAGCTGACGCCTTTTTCCGGGTTGCTGGTTTGCGCACATAAGCAACTCTCTTCTTAGGACGCGAGATCTCGGATGCGTTCAAAACATCTTGCAGACCGCGCGGAGTCTCCAGTCGGTTCGCTTGACGTCGGAGTTCAACAGACTCGCAGTAGCGGATGTCGCATAAGGCAAGAGTCGGCCCCTTGGGCCGGTATCGGCGAACCCGCTTTCCCTTCCGGAGGCCCTACATGCCTACCTTGAACCGTGCGAAACAACGCACGCATAGCAGTCGAGGGCGGGCGGGAATGACTCCGGCTCCCGAAGTGGCCGCGGTCTTGGACAAACCGCAGGTGTTCACATTTGCCTTCACAGTCCTGTTAAGCGCGTTTCTGATGTTTCAGGTGGAGCTTATGATGGGCAAATTCTTGCTGCCGCGTTTCGGTGGCGGCCCGTCTGTTTGGAACACTGCTCTATTGGTTTTCCAGCTTTTGCTACTGAGCGGCTACGGATATGCAGCTTTCCTTTCCACGAGGTTTAGCCCAAAGCTACAGGGCATCATCCATTTGTGCCTGCTAACGATCTCTGGCCTGACCGTGGGGCTCGTCATCGTGACCCGACATTCCCCCTTTGCTCCCGGCCCCAGTTGGATGCCCCGGAATACCGACAACCCAGTGCTGGAGATTACGGCACTGCTGATCTCGGCGGTTGGCATTCAGTGTCTGCTGCTCTCGGCTACGAGCCCTCTGCTTCAGAGTTGGCTCAGCCGCAAGCATAACGTCCCTTACCGGCTCTACGCCTTATCCAATCTCGGGTCTTTAGTCGGCTTGCTCGCTTATCCCGTCCTGGTGGAGCGGGTCTTAACGCTGCCGGCACAGACTTGGTTCTGGACGGCTGGGTATGCCTTGTTCTTGCTGCTTGCGAGTGCTTGCGCCGTGTTTCGCATGCGCCGCCTGTCGGAGCCGACGCAGGGCCTGCCTCTACGACCTGGCAAGGGAAGAGGGAAGACGAATCTGCAAGACACGCGGCGGCGGCCGAGAATTCTATGGCTTGCCTTAGCGGCCTGCTCATGCACCATGCTTCTGGCCACGACGAATCTGATTTGTCAGCAGATCGCTCCGGTGCCGCTGCTTTGGGTGGTTCCGCTGGCGCTCTATCTGCTGTCCTTTGTGATTTGCTTCGACCATGAGCGATGGTACCAACGGGGAGTTTTCTATCCGTTTTACCTGGTACTGGCTCTGATGGCACTGAAAGCTCTTCCGAGCTACTCCGAGATTTCCATCACTCGTCTTGTAGTCATTTATTGTTTCACGCTGATGGCCATCTGCATGGTTTGCCACGGTGAGTTGGCACGACTGAAACCCGCCGCCCCTGAACAACTGACTTCCTTCTATTTGATGATTAGCGCAGGCGGAGCTTTAGGAAGTGCGGCTGTGGTGGTACTCGCTCCGCTGGTTTTTAGTCGCTTTTGGGAGTTTCAGATCGCGCTTTTGGGGTGCGCGGTTCTCCTGGTGATCGTGGTACTTCGCGATCGGAGTTCCTGGGCGTATCGGTTCAGCCTTGGGATGCCCGTGTTGGTGATCGCCGTGATTGTGCTGGGCGCGGGCACCTATCGGTTTACTGGTAAGCTGCTGGACTTTGAAGGAGAGGGCGATATTGTAGCCGCGCGGAGCAGAAATTTTTTTGGCATTAAGAGCGTGTTGAATGAAGAGGCGCAGACCGTTCTGGTTCATGGCCACACGTTACACGGACTCCAAAGATCAGATCCAGCAACGCACAATGAGCCCACGATGTACTATGCGAGACAGTCGGGAATCGGGTTGCTGCTCGATAACTATCCAAGGGCTGCCGAGCACGAAATGCGGGTCGGGGTTATCGGTATGGGAGCCGGCACGCTCGCGGCCTACGGCAGAAATGGCGACTATTACCGCTTTTACGAGATCGACCCCCAGGTTACCGCTTTTTCACTGGGTGCGCATCCTCCGTTCACGTTCGTGCAGAGTTCTGCCGCGCACGTAGACGTGGTAATCGGGGATGCCCGAGTAAAGATGCAGGAGGAAGTCTCGAGCGGTCGTCTACAGAATTTCGACGTCCTTGTGGTAGACGCTTTCAGCGGGGATTCCGTTCCCGTGCATCTTCTGACAAGAGAGGCGATGGCGTTGTATCTACAACAACTGCGCGATCCCCAGTCGGTGGTGGCAATTCACCTGAGCTCCACTGACCTCGATCTACGCCCGGTCGCAGAGAGCCTGGCACGCTCGTATGGCCTAGCGAGTGTGGAGGTGGACACGCCGCCGGAGGTAGCGCCGGTGTGGGTGCTAATGTCACGGGATGTTGCCGCACTCCGGCTGCCCGCCCTTGATGCGGTGGCACACCCTGTTCCGGTTACGCAGGAGGTGCGAACGTGGACGGACGACTACAGCAACCTGTACCAGCTTCTGAAGTGGTGAGATAAGACTGCAGATCCATTTGGATCGGGCCGCAGGCGCAAAGAAAAATTCATGTGGCTGTAACGATGCATTCACAATCCCATATTACGCTCGCCGAGGGTGTGATATTTCGATGAACTCTTTCGGAGGCATGATGAAGGCCACCAGCCGGGGTACGTTTGTCCTGTTCGTTCTTGTCCTCATCCTAGTCCTTTCCGGAGCGCTTGCGCCGGCGGCGACTGCGAGTCCTTGGGGGAACCCTACTGCCATCTCCATCGCTTCGTCTGCCAATCCCTCGTCATTCGGTCAGAGCATTACCCTGACTGCAAAGGTCACGTCGGAGGTGCCGGGACCGGCGCCACTGACAGGGAAGGTTGCGTTCAAAGATGACCGAAAAGTAATTGGCATAGTGGATCTGGCGGATGGAGGAGCAACGCTGAACACATCCAGCCTTGCTGCTGGTGAGCATAACCTGACGGCTGCTTACTCGGGAGATGCCAACTACGCTCCCAGCATTTCTGACGTGCTGGACCAGAGCGTGATCGAGCCCACGGTGAGTTTCAGCGGATCTCCGCAGCAGCCGCTTACCGCAAACGGCGATTTGCTGGCATATGTCACGATCACGAACACCGGCAATGTCACCGTCAACTCCGTACAAGTAAAGTCCGCCACGCTAGGTTCGGGATCGCTGCATTCAGCTCCTGCCCCGCTTACGAATCTGGAGCCTGGTCAGGGCGCCGTGGTCACATTGACGTTTCCAGCCAGCGCGGTTTCCTCCACCGCTGCGACCGCGCCGCTGAAGTTGAACTTGACGTATACGGTCAAGAATCCACCGCTAAACGGCACGTGGAATCTGAACTTCCCTAGTGTCAGCTTGCATTAGTTGGATCTACCTCGGGAATACCAGCGGTAGAGCCAGTGTGAGGTTACCGCGATTTTGTAATCGCTTGATTCCTGCGCCGGACTCGAGAAGTTAAGTCTATGGACATCAGCGTAGTTCTCGGCACCTACAATCGTGCGACCAGCCTGGAAGCTACCCTGGACACCTTTTCGAGTCTGCTCTGCCCCGAGGGCCTGACGTGGGAGCTTTTGGTGGTAGACAACAATTCCACAGACTCCACCCGCGAGGTGGTCGAAGAGTTCGCGGGAACCGTAGCTTTTCCCGTCCGCTATATCTTTGAGAAAAGGCAGGGGAGATCAGCGGCCCTAAATGCAGGGATTGCGGAAGCGAAGGGGGAGATTCTGGTTTTCACCGATGACGATGTACTCCTGCACACTGACTGGCTCGCAAACTTGAAGCGGACTTTTGACGACTTCGACTGCGCGGCTGTCGCTGGCAGGGTGGTCGCCCAATGGAATCATCCCAAGCCAGATTGGCTGGTGATGGAGGACCATTATGCGGTGACCAGATTCGATCTTGGGGATGAGCCCAAAGAAATTAGAGTTCCACCCTTGGGCGCAAACTCCGCGTTCCGCAAAGACGTGTTCGGAAAGTATGGACTCTTCCGGCTTGATTTGGGGGTAAGGGGCAGCGAACACACAATTACCTGCGACGACACCGAATTCGGAGAGAGGCTGATCCGCGGAGGCGAAAAGATCGTCTATTGCCCGACGGCCATTGTGTATCATCCGGTGGATCCCAAGCGAACGACCAAGAAATTTTTCCGGTCCTGGTACTACTACAACGGGGTTTCCATGACCAGGACCACCGGTCTTCCCAGCGAGGGTATTTTTTGGTTCGGGGTTCCGCGGTGGCTCTTCCGGGAATTGCTCACCAACTTCGCAAAATGGATGCTCACGTTGCCGGGAAACCGCCGTTTTCATTTTAAATTGCAAACCTATCGGAGCATTGGCAATGTCGTGGAAAGCTTTCGGCTCTCGCACCCGGAGGCCGAGAGCCGTGTCCTGGATGAGCCACAGCAATTGTGAGTGGCGCGATTGTCGCCGTAGCGGAAATTTACCGTGTGTTCACATTCGTCAGATAAGCTGTCTTCCGCCTTCGCCAAAGAAAAAGGCCGCACAGGACGGTTTTTAGGCGTTATGCCGCAGAGTTGGAAGTTGAATAACTTGGGCCAGGGTCTGAGAACAGATGAGTGATGTGAATGGAATTCACCCAAGCATTCGTGTTTTTATTTTGAAGAAATTTCCTGCGGCCAGAAAGCGGGCCCTGACGGATGAGCTCCCGCTTCTGGAATCCGGCGTTATTGATTCCTTGGGCGTGCTCGACGTCGTGGGATTCCTTGAGCAGACCTTTGGCATTAAGATCGACGACGAAGAACTGACGCCTGACAATTTTGGAAACATAAAGTGCATGGTTTCCTTTGTGCAAGAGAAAAGAGGTCAGAGCAAGGTGGCTGCTGGCTAAATCAGCTTAGCCGTCCGGTGGTTTGTTGGCCGGAAAGCAAGGAATCCTCTGAAACGTCCTGTTCTTATCCTGGGCTGGATACCGCGTATCGTTCTCCCTATCGCAAGGTCCCTGCACAAGAATGGCGTGCCGGTTGATGTGGCAGATTTTGCCTTGGCGCCGCGTATTCCCTCGCGCGCGATTCGCGAGTTTCGACGCATCCCCCGTCCCGACCTGGCCCGCACCGAATTCGTGGATCAACTCAGCAGGTTCATTCGAGAGGGTGGCCATGACATGGTGATCCCCACCGATGACCAAACCTTGACGGCCCTGACGGAGCACTATGACGATTTCAAGGACATGTTGCATATCGCTTGTCCGCCGCCTCAGGTCACGCGCCTGGTTCTGAACAAGGCTCTCACCCTGGAAGTCGCGCAGAAGTGTGGAATTCGAGTGCCAAAGACTATTGTTGTTTCCAATTCGACGCAATTGTCCGATCTGTCCCGGAGCTTCCCCTTTCCCTGGGTGCTGAAACCGGCGGAAAAGGAAACTCGCTTGGAAGAGACCAAGAGCTTTACCTTTTCGACTGCTGATGAGGTCGCGCTGAAGTTTCCCACTGCGCAGGAGTTTACGCCCTCCATGTTGCTCCAGGAATACTGCGCGGGCGCAGGCGTCGGCGTCGAAATGCTGATCCACGAGGGAAACTGTTTAGCGGTTTTCCAGCATCGCCGTCTGAAAGAGTTGCCCTATACCGGAGGAGTTTCAGTCACGGCCGTGGCGGAGCATCCGGACCCCGCTTTGGTGGAGCCGTCGCTGGCGCTGCTGCGTGCTCTGCACTGGGAGGGGATTGCGATGGTCGAATCTAAGGTGAATCCCGCTGGCGGCAGTGCGGTCTTGATGGAGGTCAACGGGCGCTACTGGGGCACCCTCTCTTTGCCGGTCTCAGTCGGAATAGACTTTCCTTGGTACCAGTGGCAGTTGGCCCACGCCGAACAACCCAAAATACCGGGCACCTACCGCGCGGGCACAAAGTGGCGCTGGACAACTGGTTACATTGGCCGGCTGTACTGCATACTGTCTTCGGCGCGTTATTCCGCCGCCGCTCGCAAAGTCCTTCCCCGTGAATGGCTTCATCTTCTGGAGGATTTCAGCCCTCTAATCCATGACGCAACATTCACGGTTTCTGATCCGTTGCCCTCTATAGCAGCACTATGTCGCGCTATGAAGTATTTCATCTTCCACAGTATCAGAACGCTGCTGAAAGGCTTGGCCCGCGGCTTGATGCTGAGGGAGAGATCCTCAGCGGCGAGAAATTAACCGTACGTTAATTTCTGTCATTTATAGTGTTTTGGCTCATTATTCAGTCCTTGCGTCTTAGGGACGTCCCCTACGGTAAGCAAGCGGGGCCCAATGACCGGCCTCCCTCTAATGCAATCCGGCATTCGTGGATTCCCTGTGCAGGGCTTGGCGGGGTTGAGTGAGGTTTGTGCAAAATGAAGCTGAGCGTGCGCCGAGTTTCGTTGGTTAACGATCGGGAGGAGATGTTGGAACTCTTCGATCGAAACTTTGGCGATCCGCCGTACGAGCAGCGTTATGACTGGTACAACAAGCTGAATCCGGCGGGGCCAGCGTGGACGTGGTTCGTCTACGACTCAAACCATCAATCTGTGGTTGGCACGACCACGCTTTTTCCCCGGCGTATGTATGTTGACGGAAAGGAACTCACAGTCGGTCAAGTAATGTTCTTTGCTGTTAATGCAGACCATCGCAGCCTCGGGCCCGCCGTGATGCTGCAGCGCGCGACGTTCGAGCCAGTAGATGGTGGCGAGCTTGCCTTCTGTTACGATTGTCCGCCTCACGACGAAGGAATGTCTACTTTTGTGCGCTTAGGTATGCGCCCGAATTGCGAGATGACTCGCTATGTGCTGCCGCTTCGCAGTGATGAGTACCTGGGCAAGAGGATCGGTAGGGGCGCCTGGACGAAGCCTCTGGTTTCCACCGCCAATTTGCTTCTCCGGATGCGAAGGTCGCATCCCAACCCAGCAGGGCTGGAGATTTCCTCGTTTGAGGGAGCCTTTGGGGACGAGTTTTCTCACCTCGATAGAACTGTGTCCAGTTCAGGCGTCATTAGAACGCGTCGCTGCGCCGCTGTTCTGAATTGGCTTTTTAGACAATTCCCCTTGCGGCCAAAACGTCTAGCCAACGGCGACCTGGAGGCATATCACGTACTGGCAGCTCGCAGAGGTGGAGAACTTCTGGCTTTTGTCTCTTTTTTCACTGAAGCGGAAGGCTTCATCGCCATATGCGATCTTTTTGGCTCTCAGCTCGCCGACGTCGGAAGACCATTGCTGGATGCGGTCATCGAAATCGGCAGGCGCCAAAAAATGCAGGGCGTCTACGGATATTGCGTCGAGGGAAGCCCACTTGGCCAGCTTCTTCGCCGCGCAGGATTTCGACCGCGCGAGAGAGCCGCACGGGTGGTGGCCTACGAAAAGCAATATGGACAGATTGGCAGCCACCTAAATTCGGGTCTGCGATGGGATTTCAGTCAGGTTGAACTGCTGCGCTAAGACCAGCCTGGCTTGATTTGTCGCGGTCGCCGGTTTCTCGTAATGCCTGTGGTCGGGGAAAAAGGAACATTCGGCAAGACGAAGTCGATATCCATTCGTTTGATGCCGCGGGATCTTCCCACAAAAGGATTCTATTCAACAAATGAGCCTAGCCGTAAGAAGGGTCTCGCCCATCGGCGATCGGGAGGAAATGTTGGCCCTGCTAAACCGCAACTTTGAGCCGGGCCAGGAAAGCAGATTTGAGTGGCGGCATACGGCAAACCCGGCGGGGGGAAGCTGGACTTGGTTTTTGTACGAAGGCGATTCGAAAGTCACGGTGGCAATGGCATCGGTTTTTCCCCGTCACGTGTATGTCGACGGAAAGCCGCTAGTTTGTGGTCAAGTGGGAGAATTCGCAGTGGAAGCAACGCATCGGAGCCTGGGCCCGGCTGTGCTATTGCAGCGCACGACTCTGGAGCCGGTCAACGCAGGAGCTCTGGCATTTTGTTATGACTGTCCGCCGCATGATCAGGGTATGTCCACGTTCGTGCGCATGGGCATGCAGGCGAACTGCGAGGTGATCCGCTACGCCCTTCTTTTCCGGAGCGATGAGTATTTTGCAAGGAAACTTGGTGGCGGCGCGTGGACGACGACTGTTGCCGGCGCGGCAAACGTGCTGCTTGGGATGCGAACAAGAAGATTCATACGTGGCTCTTCAGGATTGGAAATTCACACGTTTGACGGACGCTTTGATGAGGAATTCTCGAGACTCGACAAGCTGGTGCCGAGTCGCGGCGCGATCCGATCCAGCCGTTCTGCTGATCTCCTCAACTGGCGTTACCGAGACAATCCCGGGGCTAACAGCAGGGTATTGGTAGCTCGCCGTGCCGGAGAACTCGTGGGCTTTCTTGTGTTGTGGATCGAGCGCGGAAGCGCGCAGATCCTGGATATATTCGGCATCGAGCTACTGCTGGTGGGAATCGAATTGCTGGACGCTGCGATCGAGATGACCCGTAGGGAAAAGGTCTCCGCTTTGTACGGATTTTGCTCGGCGGACAGTGAGTTGAGGACGCTGTTTGAGTGCTTCCGGTTTCGTCCCCGGGAGAAAGCTGCGCGGGTTGTGGCTTACGAAAAGCCCGGAGTCGAGACGGGGCCGTTGCTGGCGCGCGGCCTGCGGTGGACGTTCGGTCACCCGGAATTAATGGTATGAGGGCGGAAGGGTTTCAAGCGAGTGAGTGCAGTCTGATGATCAAGGCCATCAACAACCCGACGACGGGAGTATCTTCGTCTGCCATGATCGTGAGTTCCTTGCGAGGTGGGGTTGAAATCGTAGATAAGGTGGCGGACGAATGGCGCGGCCTGTGCGCTGAAGCCGCCGATGACCAGCCTTTCTATCGCCCCGAGTGGATTCGCGCCCATATTCGAGCCTTTATTCCAAGTGCAAGAGTCATGATCATCATGGCTAGACGTGGCGGCCGTCTCTGCCTGCTGTTGCCGCTGGTCGAAGAGATGGCCACGTTTTCTGGCGTTCCGGCTCGAAGACTCAGGGCTCCGGTGAACTGCTACGCTGGCCGCTTCGATGCCGTGCGGTGCACCGGGGCAGATGGCGAGGATGCCACCCAGGCCGCGTGGAAGTATCTTGAAGGTTTGGCTGGCTGGGACCTGCTGCAGTTTCGTGACACTCCGGGCGACAGCACGTCGGGCCGAGTGGTCGCGGCAGCTAAGGCTAGCGGGTTTCGTTCCCTCCAACTAGCCGACAATCCAAATCCCTATGTCCCGGTGCCGAGCGACCCTGAGCTGTTGAAGCAGATGCCGCCCAATTCCAAGTTGCGAAGTCAATTACGGCAAGCACGACGCCGGCTGGCGGAACTGGGACAATTGAACTTCTATCGCGTGGAGACGGCCGATCGCAGCGCTATTGAACGCTTCTATCAGCTGGAGGCGAGTGGCTGGAAGGGACGGGAAGGCCGTCCGACTCTCACAGATCCCAAGCTGCGACAGTTCTTCGACGAGATCGCCGAATCGTCGGCACGCTTTGGTTATTTCTCTCTCTACCTGCTGGAACTGAATGGTCAGTTGCTGGCTGGGCACTTTGCGCTGACTTACCGAGGGCGCTGCTATTCTCCCATCGTAGCTTTCAATGAAGATTTCAGACAATTCGCTCCGGGCCATCTCATTGTCAGCGAGATTCTTCAGGATTGTGTCGCGCGGGGGATCTATGGGTACGACATCACAGGCCAAAACCAGGCCTGGAAGATGAAATGGACGAACGAGGTCCGTCCGGTGAAGCATCACTTTGTATTCCGGGGACCCCTCGGCGCCTTGGCTTACGCCGTGGGAACTGGGCTCAAGCCTATGGTGAGCCGTCTCTTTTCAGACCGACAACAACATCCAGTGAAGCCCGCAGGAGTGCAAGAAAAATCAGAGACCGAGGAGATAAATGGATTTCCTGGTTCATCACATGTTACGGGCCAGCACTTCCCGCTATCCCGATAAAGAAGCCCTGGTTCATCTGGATCAGCGTCTGACGTATGCGGAGGTTAGCGCGCGGGTGGCGGGTCTGGCTTCTGGTTTGCGCGAAGCGGGCTTGCAGCGTGGCGAACGAGTTGGTATTTATCTCGACGCCGGCATCGCGCAGGTGATCTCAATTTTCGGTGTGTCGCAGGCGGGCGGGGTTTTCGTTCCGGCGAACACTGTTCTCTTTCCCGAACAGGTCGCTCACATCGCGCGCGACTGCGCCATTTCGGCCTTGATTACCACGTCGGCCAAAATTGATTCGCTTTTGCCCGCCTTGGAAGACGTCCGCTCGCTACGCTTTCTGGTGATCGTTTCGGAAGACGGAGAGCCGGCGAAAACCTCGCTTCCCGCGCACGATTTCGATGCGCTGACGAAGGTCGTATCGGCGAATAAGTTGCCGGACTGGGGTATCGAAAAAGATCTGGCCGCGATTCTCTACACTTCCGGTTCCACGGGAAAGCCAAAAGGCGTAATGCTTAGTCACGCCAATGTTATGGCGGGCGCGACGATCGTTTCGACCTATCTTGGGATCACGCACTCCGATCGCATTCTTGCGGTACTTCCGTTCAGTTTCGATGCCGGCCTGAATCAATTGACGACGGCGTTCCAGCAGGGCGGCACATTAGTTCTCATCAATTTTGTTTTTGCAAAACAGATCGTGGATGAACTCGTCAGAGAGCGAATCACGGGTCTGGCTGGGGTGCCAACCGTCTGGAGTTTGTTAACCCAACCCAACTCCACGCTCCACAAGAACACTCCTCCTGCCTTGCGCTATATCACCAACACCGGCGGCGCCATGCCACAGAACGTTCTCGCTGCCTTACGCAAGGCGCTTCCGAAAACCAGCGTGGTGCTCATGTACGGCTTGACTGAAGCTTTTCGCTCCACCTACTTGCCTCCGGAAGAGTTGGATCGCCGGCCCACCTCGATGGGAAAAGCCATCCCAGACACAGAAATTCTGGTCCTCAACGATCAGGGGCGATTGTGCCAGCCGGGGGAAGTCGGAGAACTCGTGCACCGCGGGCCGACCGTGTCCATGGGATACTGGGGAAATCGCGAGGCGACCGATCGCGTGCTGCGGCCGAATCCGCTTCTGCCTGCGGAGCTTGGCGACGTCGAAAGAGTCTGTTACTCCGGCGACTGGGTCAGGATGGACGAAGACGGCTTCCTTTATTATGTGGGCCGCCGGGATGCAATGATCAAGTGCTCCGGAATTCGAATCAGCCCGACCGAAGTGGAAGAGGTGGTCTTTCAGAGCGGGAGAGTCCGCCACGCCGCGGCCATCGGAGTTCCCGATGAACTATCGGGGCAACTCGTAAAGATCTTTATCGTTGGCCGGGACGGCGAGGCCGTGGATACCCAGGCAATCTTAGCGTTTTGTGAAGAAAATATGCCCCGCCACATGGTGCCGAAATTCATCGAGGTGTTAGAGGAATTGCCCAAGACGAGTAGCGGCAAAATCGACTACCCCGCGCTGCGCCGGCGCGAAGGCCTGACATGACTCTGCCCGATTTTGTTACTTCGTACTGGAAATCCAATTCCGGGGGCGAGTTGCTGATCGGTGGCGTGACCGTGTCCTCGCTGGTGGCCCAGCATGGAACTCCGGTTTTCATCTATGACCAGAACATCGTGGAGCGGAAGTATTTGGCGTTGCGAACTGCACTACCGAGAAGGTTCGCGATCAGCTATTCCGTAAAAGCCAACCCGAACCCGGCATTCTTGACGTTTTTCCTGGAAAAGGGTTGCGGGCTGGAGATCGCTTCATCGGGTGAGTTTTGCCAGGCACGAAACGCCCAGTGCTCAGCTCAGGACATTCTGTTTGCTGGCCCCGGGAAGACCGAGGCAGAGCTGGAGCTCGTGATCTCGCAAGGGATCGGTGAGATCCACGCTGAATCCAAGCTTGAAATCGAGCGCATCAGCGCCATCTCTAAGAAATTCGGGGTGCGCACGCCAGTTGCGGTCAGAGTCAATCCTACCGAGGACGGGCAGGGGGGCGCGATGCGCATGGGAGGCAAGTCGGCACCGTTTGGTGTTGACGAAGAGGAGCTTGAACCACTTCTCCACCGCATTGCAGTGGACCCGCACCTTGATTTCCGCGGAATTCATTTATTCGTGGGAACTCAGATTCTCGATTACGAATTGTTGCTGATGCAGTATAGGAAAGGACTGGAGATCGCCAGATGCGCGGCCGTGGCTGTAGACCTTCCCCTCCATACTCTGGATTTCGGCGGAGGTTTGGGGATCCCCTATTTTCCCGGAGACTCGGAGCTCAATCTCGGTTTGCTCGGTAATGGTCTGCAGGAACTCATGGTAGAAATCGAGAAAGACGGCTGTTTTGCCCAAACGAAATTCCTAGTTGAGCCCGGGCGATTTTTGGTGGGCGAGTCGGGGTTGTATGTTACGCGCATTAACGACATCAAGATCTCACGCGGGAAGAAATACCTGATCCTCGACGGAGGCATGAACCACCACTTAGCGGCTTCGGGGAACCTGGGTCAGGTCATCAAACGCAATTTTCCGATGGCCATTCTGAGCAAACTCAATATTCCAGTCACCGAACCGGTTGACGTTGTCGGCCCTCTGTGTACTCCCCTGGACACGTTAGGCCGCTCGGTGCTGCTGCCTCCGGTGGAAGTCGGCGACCTGATCGGAATCTTCCAATCCGGAGCCTACGCGCGAACGGCTAGCCCGCTCGGTTTCCTGAGCCATCCGACGCCGCCAGAAGTGTGGGTGGAGGGCGGCCAGGATTTCCTGATCCGAGCGCGTGGCAACCCGGAAGTTCACTTCGCGGACGCCCGGTAGCTCGCATAATCCGTATCTGCCTATCCTGTCAAGACTTGGATTAATCCTGTAGCACACCGGCAGCGTATCTGAAACTGTAAATGACTGATGTGCAAAGATTTGCACACTTAGCTATGGGTTTTTTTTAACACAAATTTAATACTGGGGTCACCCAACCGTAGCTGAGGCCATGTTTAAGTTGCAGTTGCCGTGTGCAGTCCTTGGTTGATTGGAGGCACAAGTCCCGTGTGCCGGACCCTGACTCCCCGGCAGGAGGGCTCGTATGAGGTCCTGGTTGCGGCTTCTGTTCCCCATTCTGGTGGTCCTGTTGTTCGCCGGTTCGTGTTTGGCAAGCTCAGTGCCCCTTACTTCTAGCAGCGTTGGCGCCGACAACGACTATGCGTACACCTATCTCTCTCACAATGGCAGCAGCAGAGCTCAGACCGCACTGATCTGGGAACTGGACAGTGATTCGATCGGCTTTGGCAACACTGCCGCTGACCCAGCAGTTATCCACGAGGCTCTCGATTCGACCGGGGAATACGGTCCGCGCTTCTATTGCCGAGGGGGCGGGGGTGACGGCTGGGGCTTCGGTTGGGGCTGGGGCAAGGCACCCGCTCCTTGGCGTCCTTATGATCCTTCGACTACGCCTTCCGCGGTTCCCGAAACCAGTACGCTTCTGATGGTGGCAAGCGGGTTTGCGACGCTGGCGGGCCTGCTTCGGGGCGGGTTGTTGCGGCGACGGACAGCCTAGAAAAAAGGGCTAGGCTTCGGGCAGTGCATTCCAGATCAGGAGGAGAAGAGCTTCTGTCTGTTGTGCATGGCTGATTGAAGCCGTCGCCATGAACGCCTATTCGCACCAAAAATCTCCATGCTAAGCTCTGCGTTTGGCCCGCCAGACTGTTCTGCTGCTTTGCGGCGCCTAAACTCACATGGAGCTTAGCCTTCGCATCTTCGAAAACCTGGATGAATTGGCCACCCTGCGACCGGCTTGGGATGAACTGCTCTTGCAATATGCCCCGGCAACAACCTTTTCAACCTGGGAGTGGTTGTCGTGCTGGTGGGCCTGCTTTGGCCAACACCGTGATCTGCTGACTCTGGCGCTGTTCGATTCAGGTTCGCTGGTGGGGCTGGCGCCACTTTCGATTTCCAAAGAGCGCGTAGGGATGCTTTCGTTGCGTGTGCTTCGTTTGATGGGCGACGGCAGCAGCGATTCCGATAACCTGGATTTGCCAGTGCGGCCAGGTTTCGAGAGGGCTTTCGCCGAAGCTATCCTTCGGTACCTGAGACAGGAAAGACTACAGTGGGATGTTGGCCTGTTTGATACGTTGCCTCCCGATTCTGCCGTTGCTGGCTGCCTGACAGAACTGCTGCGCTCTTCACCATGGATTTTGTTCGAGTATTCCTCCAAGTCATCAGCGGTCCCTCTTCCCGAGGATTGGGATTCGTATACCCAAATGCTCTCCAGCGAAGACCGCAGCAACCTAACGCGCTACAGACGCCGGCTGCAGCGAAGATGTGCCACCCGAATCTATCGTTGCACAGCGGCAGACGAATTGCCCGCTTGTTTGGAAGCGCTGTTTCGCCTGCATCAAGGGCGCTGGCAAAATGCGGGGCAACCGGGATCGTTCGCTTCGCCTGAACGCCGGGAGTTTTATGCGCAACTGAGTCGGCGTTTGCTGGCGCGAGACTGGTTAGAGCTATGGGTGCTGGAACTTGATGGCGAGATCGCGGCGGTGCAGTTTGCATTCCGCTATCGAGACAGGGTTTTCCAGCTGCAAGAGGGCTACGATCACAAACGTACGTCGGATCGGCCGGGCTACGTTTTGCGCGGCGAAGTGCTCAAGCATCTGATTTCGGAAAAAGTCAGAAGCTACGATTTCTTAGGCGGAGACGATCCGTACAAGGCGCGCTGGGGAGCTTGCGAGGGGCGATACCGTCAGCTGCATTTTGCTCTGAAGATCGGCGCCGGAGGACTGTCTCTTCAGTCCCTGGACAAGGCCAGCAAGGGCAAGAACTGGTTGCGCAGAAGGCTCCCGAGTTCAGTGTGGAAAGCGTTACACAGCGCCAACGTAGCCATTCGCAGGAGGCCTTGACGGCTCATTGCGAATTAAGGCTATTCATCATCCATTCATGTTTTGAAACTACCATGAGGTAGGGGCGCGACCGGGGCATCATAAAGCTACCAGGGCAGGGGGGAGCTTCTGTGTCTGCTGCACTAAACTGTTGCAGCCTGACAGTCCCCGTGTGCAGAAATTCGAGCAGGGCACTCCATTGAAAGGAACAGATTTGGATACTGGAGATAACCTGGTAGTGAAGTGTGAGATGGAGGCGGAAACAACGGCCAGCAAGCCGCCAATGTCGGCGACACGGAAGCTGGATCGTTCTCTCTTTGACAGTATTGCATGGAACACGGTAAGCGATTGGACCAGCCAAATCTGCACGTGGGCAGCATTCCTGATTGTGCTCAGATTCGTAGGGCCCGCCGATTTTGGCATCGTTGCCATGACTGTCGTTCTAATGCCATTGACCTACACGTCCAGTTTTGGAATTGGCCGCGCAGTCCTGATGCTCCGCGACCTTACCGACGACCAGATCGCTCAGCTAAATACCTTAGGACTGCTGCTCGGACTCGGATCTTTCGCCATCGCAGCTGCTCTCGCTCAGCCCATTGCCTGGTTTTTCAAAACACCACGTCTGGCTTCCATCATCGTCGTGAGTTCCATTGGCTTTATCTTCGTTGGTGCGCAACTGGTTTCGAACGCCATCATGGCGAAGAACATGCGCTTCCGGACGCTCTCATTGCTCAATGGAGTGTCTGCCGTGGTGGGTGCGGCAGTGCAGTTGTCCTTGGCGTGGACTGGTTGGGGCTATTGGGCCTTGGTTGTTGGACAACTGACAGTCACGGTTGTTCGCAGCGCACCGGTGCTTTGGTTGCAGCCCCGGGCGCACGCTATCCCACATTGGGTTTCGGTCAAGAGACCCCTGGCTTTTGGCGGGCACGTTGTGGTCTCGTTGTTAGCCTCAGACGTTTATGAAAGTTTGGACAATCTCACGGCCGGCCGGGTACTCGGTCCTGCGGCACTTGGACTGTATGGGATCGCCTGGACACTGGCGCACGTTCCCGTGGAAAAGGTGACCACGATTGTGACTACGGTCATCGCCAGCTATCTAGTGGCAGTAAGGGATGATCCAGGTGCGGTTCGGCGTTACTTGCGCAATCTGACCCAGGGCATTGCGTTGCTGACATTGCCTGCCTGTGTAGGCTTGGGCCTGGTCGCCCGTGAGTTTGTCCTGATCGTGCTGGGTCCCAAATGGGAGAGTGCCGTCGGCCCGCTGCAAGTCCTCTCCGTGGCCGCGGCGTTTCGGTCCCTCGTAGCGCTGTTGCCAAAGGTCCTGTGGGCTTTCGGTGAGGCCCGATTTGTAATGTGGAACTCCCTTGCCATGCTCTTGGTTCTGGGACCGGCTTTCTATGTAGGCAGCCATTGGGGTATTACCGGTATTGCCTGGGGATGGGTGGTGGCCTACCCTTGGGTGGTGCTGTTTCTGTACAGGGAGGTATTCGCGAAAATCGAGATGGGGGTGGCGGAATACATCGAATCGTTGCGCCCCGCGTTGGAGGGGACCATTGTCATGGTATTCGCGGTCGGATGCGTCGGATATGCCATCCCCAGTAACGACTCCGCGCTCCTTCGTATGGGTGTCAAGGTCACCGTTGGGGCCGTGGCCTATGCGGGAACGCTAATGCTCAGACATCGTCAGCGGGTGTTTGCCTTAGCGGAATTTGCAAGGAGCTTTCGCGGTAGTCAACCTTAAAACTTGTTATTGCATTTCGCCCGCAACGGGTCAGTTATTCTTCACAGCAGACATGGCTTGGATCGGGCTGCCGGACAGGACCGGATCACGGTAGCCGGGCCTGACCTCATACTTCACTTTGATAAGCCGCATCAAAAACCGGACCCGCCCGTCTACAAACCGCGTGTTGTAGCTAGCGATGTGCAACTTCTCCAAGAAAAAGCTCACGAAACCGCGGATACCGTACGCTCGATAATAAGAAGATCGGTGTTTCCAGCACATCTTCAGGTCTATCCACAACATGCGCCAGTTTTGCTTGGTGAGGCTCGCGTGGCCTTCCCGCCGGATGCGGGCGAGCGGTTCTGCAATGCCTTCGATCTTGTAGCCCGCTGCACAGCACCGGATGATAAAGTCGCGATCCTCGCACTCCCGAAATCGAGGGTCAAATCCCCCGACCGCTAGAATCGAATTCTTGCGCATGAGCGTGGTTGGGATCATCACCCAATGATCGTTGGTTAGGGCCTGCGCAAGTGTAATGGGGCCTGACCAATGACATCCCCACCGCGCATCAGGTTTGTCAGAAAAAAAGGCCCATGCTGCGCTGTGGACAGCCGTGCATTCTGGATGTTCGTTCAGATAATTGCGCTGGAGCTCAAGTTTCTGCGGCAACCAGAGGTCATCATCGTCCAGGAAAGCCACGAATTGACCGCGCGCGTGACGAACTCCGGCATTACGGGATGCGGCCAGCCCCACGTTTTGTGACAGGTCCACGATCCTGCAAACATCGGAGTAACGATCAAGGTATCTGCGCGAGGTCTCCCGCGAGCAGTCGTTCACGATAATAATCTCCAGCGGTTTCAGCGTTTGGGCCAGGACAGAGTGTATCGCTTGGTCGATGTACTGTTCGCGATTGTAGTAGGGGATGACGACAGAAATGTCCCCGTCTGCCGACACAACCCTGTCCTCCGAGTCGCCCGGCAACTGGCTGAGCGATTGGGGAGCGCTGGAGCGCTCCATCCCAGAATCGGTTGATGATTCCTCCGGCAATTAGAAGAAGCCTCCGAAACTTTAGGATACCGGAGGCCAAAAGAGTTTGCTACGGCGACGAGGGCGGGCGAGGCGCCTCTGCCTAGCTTGCAGCGCCGCTCCTCAACCCAAATTCTTCCAGGCATCTCCGGAAAATCAAGCAGCAAGCTGGTAGACGATTCTGGCGCATCAGAGCGGCTTATACCGCCTAGCTTCACCGCCGCGTTTGTTTGGAAACGTAAATTAATGAAACGTTTACATAGGAACTGCAGCCCTGAGCCAGCGGACTGCTATGATTTTCTGCTAGCTCGCATGGACCCATCGACTGAGCGCCTGTCTGCCCGAGCAGATCAACCGGTGGCATGCGACCAAAAAGGAGTTTTGTTTCATAGCGAGCCAAGGGGGGCGGGAATGGCGACACTATATGTCCTAGGCGCCCGGCAGCGAAATTTGCTGTTGAAGGGCGAACAGGAATGGAACCTATACGAAACTGGTCTAATCCTGCAGATCAACACGGAAACAAAATCGGTGAGCACTTGTGTGGAATATAAAACTCCACCTGAGGCGCGGGCGAACGAGAATTCTTCTGTAGTCTTCAAAAGCGGTACTCTTGTCGGCAACATTTTGTACACGTGTACCTCTACCGAGGTATTAATCTTCGAGTTGCCGGAGTTCCGCAGGATAGGCTACATCTCCCTTCCGTGCTTCAACGACCTGCACCACGTATGCCCGAGCTCGGACGGTGCGCTTCTGGCAGCCAATACCGGACTGGAAATGGTCGTGAAGTTTACCAGGGAAGGCGAACTACTCCAAGTGTGGAATGTCTTACAGGAGCCTCCGTGGGCACGGTTCTCTTCCGCCGTTGACTACCGGAAGGTGGAAACTACGAAGCCTCATTTGTCCCATCCGAATTTCGTCTTTGAATTGGACGGAGAGTTTTGGGTGACACGGTTCTACCAGCGGGACGCAATTTCCCTGAACGGAAGCGGCAAGCGCATTGTTATCCCCACGCAGTCTCCGCATGACGGTCTCGTCCATGGTGAACGCGTTTACTTCACAGCGGTTGATGGCAAGATCGCGATCGTAAACTCGAAAACGCTGCAGGTGGAGCGGATCGTAGATCTTCAGGGAATTGAAGGGAAGGAATTTGTGCTTGGGTGGTGCCGGGGTTTGTTACTGGTCGATGACACCAGGGCCTGGGTGGGCTTCACTCGAATTCGTAAGACGCGGTTCCAGGAGAACGTTCTGTGGGTGCGGAACCTCATTCGAGACGGAGCAAAAGAGAAGCCGACTCGTATTGCCTTGTACGATTTGGTAAACGAGCGATGCTTAGAAGAATTTGACCTGGAGGCATACGGGATGAACATTGTTTTTAGTATGTTTCCGGCTGCTCCTGTGTGTGGCGCCGATAACAGTGAAATCAAGGAAACGACTGCCGGGGTACGTTGACTCCCGCGTTTCGCGCCTCCCCGTGCTTGCTTCGAGACGTGCCGATTTGGTTTTCTTGGCCTGAAGTCATATCCCATTTCGTGCAGAATGTTCAGTGCGCTCCGCGCCCCACCAGAACGGTCTTTACGGTCTGGAACAGGATTACGAGGTCGAGCCCCATTGAGGCGTTCTTGATGTAGAAAAGGTCATACTTCAGCTTCTCTCTTGCATCTTCTACGGTGTTCCCGTACTTGTACCGTACCTGTGCCCAGCCGGTTATTCCCGGGTGCACCAGATGGCGCATGCCGTAATATGGAATTTCGTTCATAAGCCACTCGACAAATTCCGGACGTTCGGGCCGAGGTCCGACGAATGCCATATCACCCTTGAGTACGCACCACAATTGCGGAATCTCATCAAGCCGCGAAATCCGCAGAAACTTGCCAACCCGAGTAATACGGGGATCATCGTCGCCAGCCCAGGTGGCCCCGATATCGGCCTCAGCATCTTGACGCATGCTGCGGAACTTGTAGCAGTTGAAGATCCTCTCCCCCCTTCCTACGCGCTTTTGGCGGTAGAACACGGGGCCTGGGGAGTCCATGCGGATAGCGAGAGCAATCAAGGGAATCAATGGTGCAGCCAGGATCAAGCCGGTCAACGCCACCATGAAATGTACGAAACGCCGCAGCGTCAGAAAGGTGTCGGTGAAGCGGAAACCCTCCTCGAAAATAATCCAGCTGGGGTAAAGGTGTTCCACTTCAATCTTTCCGGAAATCTTCTCAAGCCACGAGGTGGCGTCTTCAATGTGTACGGCACCTTGCAGCCGGAGGTGCAGGAGTTCCTGCATCGGCATCGCGTCGCGACGGTCCTGCATCGCCACGATTACGCGATGCACAGAGTGGTCGCGTGCTACTGCCCCCAAGTGGGCGGCCAGGCTCTCTCGGGTCATGGTATCTGCCATGTCACCAGTCCATCCAACCACATCTATTCCTAAATGCGGGCGGCTTTTCAGGCCCTGGACGAGTCTCTGGGCGCGCTCGCCGGCGCCTAACACGTAGACGCGCTCCCTGAGAGAGGGCCGGGAAACCAGCCATCCATAAGCGCTGCGCCAGGCGAACAGCGCCACGGTCAGGATGAGCAACCCGGACACGAAGGAAAAATTCCCCAACATGACGTTTGGAAATACCACACCGGCTATGGCGATGCCAAAGGCAAGCACACCCGGAACCAGCAGTAACCGAAAATAGAGATCTCCTCTCGCCTCAAAGGTGACCGGATCGTAGAGATCGAAGCCATGGCAAAGCAGCAGGGAGAACAGTGTCAGTATCAGGATCGCGTAGTAGCCATGCTCGAAATTCAGAACCAGGAAGCTGTCCTCCCGGAATTGCAGAATTACGCCGAGCAGGAGGGAGGCAAAAATCAGCAAAGCCTCGCCCAGGATGAGGATCAGATCACGGCTAGAGTAATAAACATTGAAGAGGCGAATCATTTTGGCTTCCAGTCTGCTTGGCGGTTGCTATCTGCCGGTCGAATACAAAGTTCGGTCTCCACAGATACGGCTGCTAATGCGCCCGTTCAGATTATTCCAATCGAACCGGACGACTGGACCAATCAAGGCCGATCAAAGCAACATTGGGGTGTACAGCGGGGTTGCAACTCTGGGAAAACCCGCAACCGCCAGCACTGTAGGAGTTGAATTGGTAACTGGCAACCGCGCTCAGGGATCGTGACAAGCGCCGGCGAACAGCCGCGCCCGCCACCCAATAATCGGAACGGGGTAGTTGTGTCCCAGGCGCGGCCACTGCGACTTGATTCACTCTGAAGTATGAGCCGCTCAGTGTGGCTTGCCAAGACCGGGAAAGTTTCCACTCTACGGATGACACGACGTTGTCATCGATGCCTCCAGCGTAGAAACCGGCGCCCGAAGCAACGACTCGATCGTACGAAAAGTCGAGATCATACCTCCGGGCACGATACTTCAACGATGCGTGAATGGTGGAAGTGATCTGAGACCTTGAGCTGATCCCACTGGTCGTTATGCGTTGGGGGCCCGCCCCGATTACCAAATCCATGCGCGCAGAGATGCGCCGCCGGAAAACCAATTGTGCTGAATTTGTGACGAGGGCCTCCACCGCCGGGACGAATTGAAAGTCCTGATATCCATACACTACCCCGATCTTGTTTCTTCGACTGACCTGATAGGTGTATTCCGACTGCGTCGAGACCTGGCGGCTGTTGAACAAACCTTGGTTGTTGCTAAGGAAATCGGTGATTGAATAGGCGCCAGAAAATTTCGCGGAAGAGCGCTTGGTCAAGACTTCGGAAATACTTGCCCCGGAGACATTCGCGAAATAGGCCGGACCATACTGAATAGCACCGAAAGAATCCGATCCTCCCAGAATCGAGGGGGGAGTGGTGCCGCCCAGCGATCCAAGCCCCCGGTTGGCCGTGTAGGAAAACAAATCGTTGACGCTGAGCTGTCCGCTTTTCCAGTGGAGAGTTTCGTCAGCAATTACCCGCTGAAACATCAAGTTATACGGTCCCAGACTGCCGTAGCTGCTGAATAGCGTGTCCCCACCGCTGTAGTCGACTGACGTCTCGGAGAGGTGACGGGATTTTCGCAAGCTGAAGTTTCCGAACAGTTGCGTGACTGACGAGATTTGCGACGATTGTCCGGGAACGAGGCCCGGATTGTTCTCAGCGCCGGTACTTGCCCGGATATCACCGCGGAGGTAGCTCCGTGGTGGCGCTGATGCGGCGTCCGACAGTTGGTCCAGGTCAGAACTCGCAGGCTCCCGATCTCGACCCAAGTCGAGTGGTTTAGCTGCATCCTGAACGCTGTCAGGGGGGGGCACCCCGCTCTTCTCCTGCGGCCAGCCCGTTCCTAGAGCGAACAGGAGAAAGATCAGCGTCCATACGCCTTTTCTTGGGCAGAATCTCATCGCAAATGCGCCGCGGCACCTGCTGGCCACAGTCCCACAATCTGTCACCCCTCCTGCCGAACAGTTTCGCGCACTGGTGTGACCTCTGATTCTCGCCCTTGGCGGACCGCTTGGAGCGCGGATTTCCCAAAATTCACAGAAAATTAATGTGGGCAAATTGAGGCGAACAGTCCCCTGCAAAATTGAAGCGATGCGAATCGTGAGAAAATCAGAGCAGTTCTTGCCGGGCTTGCGAACACCATGAACCGGTTTGCAGTCGGTTCAGCCGAGCGATGTTGTCCATGGATAAACCGGATCGTTACAAGTTCATTTTCCTCTGCGGGCTGCACAGGAGCGGCACCTCTCCCCTGTTCCGGCTTCTGCGGGAACACCCAGAGATCACAGGCTTCCGCGATACCGGTGTGCCAGAGGACGAAGGCCAACACCTTCAAAGCGTCTTTCCTGCGGCCAGGGTTTACGGGGGCCCGGGCCGATTTGGTTTCGTCAAAGAGGCCCATCTTACCGAGAAATCCCGTCTAGTTACTGAAGAGAATCGCGAAAGGCTGTTTGCCGAGTGGGCAAGATATTGGGACCTCACCAAGTCCAATCTTCTGGAGAAATCTCCACCCAATCTCATCCACACCCGTTTTCTCCAGGCGCTATTCCCCAATAGCTACTTCATCGTGATCGTTCGCCATCCAATCGCGGTTTCCCTTTCGACCGCGAAGTGGGCAGACTGCAGCCTGGAATCGCTGGTGGGGCACTGGGTACATTGCCACGATTTGTTTGAACTTGACCGCCCGTACTTGAACAGGGTCCTGGTTATCAGATACGAGGACCTCATCCGATCAACCACCATCTCGGTGAAGCAGATTTGCGAGTTTCTCGATCTGACGCCCCACGTTCCGACCCCGTTAGACTCTGCCGGCAACGACCGGTACTTTACCATCTGGCGCAACCTTTCCCTCGACCCCGGGCGCGGAAAGGAGTTTCGCCAGATTGTCAGAAAGTACGAGCGAAGGGTACGTTCGCACGGCTACAGCCTAACGGAGTGAACTGCCCCAGAAACTTAGTCTAGTGGAAATGAGACTTCTCCACTTAAGACGGGCCGGCCAAGAAGCTGCTGACGCGTGGGCGGAATCATTGACAGACTGCGCGTGCGGCTCCTAGGATTAATGTACGTCGAGAGCATTGCCCCTCTGCAACTGCTGCTTACGTGGCGGCGGCCATGGTGACGAACACTGGCAAAATTAAAAAGGGGCGCTGCTAAACGATCCAACCCCATCAGGAGTCGCTTCCACACTATATGCATGCGTTGAGAGAATACGCGCGGCGCGTGTTCCGCGGTCCGAACAGTTCCCCGGCGGCGGTGTCCAAAAAGCATGATGCGGAGCTCGCTTTTTGGCGTGACTCGATGCGCAGTCTCGAGGACTGGTTTCTGAAGGGGCAGACGGGCCGCTCTGGAATTCGACCGCCCAGGCCGGAGCAGAAAGTGAATATCTCGGAATCTTGGGTGGTCAACGCGGTCGCGACAAGGCATGCCATGTGCCCGAACTATACCGAGCGGCTGCAAATTGAGCCCGATCACTTCATTGGAAAACGCGTTTTGGAAGTTGGGACCGGGCCTTTTGCCCCCATTCAACAGTTTACGAGTTGCACTCGACATGGGATCGATCCGCTAGCGAATTTGTACATGGCTGCCGGCTGGCCGCTGTACGAATACGACGTCAAAATCATCCATAGTGGCGGCGAGTGCTTGCCTTATCGCGATGGCTACTTCGACTCTGTCATCTCGGTGAATGCACTTGATCATGTGGACGATTTCGAGCGAGTCGCCTCGGAGATGCAGCGAGTCCTGAGGCCGGGAGGGGGTATCTACTTCGAGGTGGAATACCACACGCCCACCGTCACAGAACCTCTCGAACTTAACGATGCACGGGTTAGACGTGCATTCTCTCAAAGCACGCTCCGGGCAGTCCTCTCTCGCTCGGGCAGGGAATTATACGAAGCGATGCTGAAACGATTTGATTTGCTGCCGTACGATTTTCAGCATTTCGACACGCGATTCTGTACTTGGCATGGCATGCGAATTTAAGCGCGGCCCATACTGCATGGATTGGCAGTAATTCTGCGATGGAAGTGCCCTCCGAAGCGCTTTATTGAAAACGCGTTTTCTCCTACCGGGATGGCCTGCCTTGGCAGGCGGATCAGAAATCGTGGAAGAATCAAATTCAAGGGAGAGCAGATCATCGCCGTCATGGCCAGCGGGTAGTTGAGGTCTGCGGCGGCATGGGTATGCAGCTTCCCTGCGCACTGCTGTTTGGCCCCCTCGGATGAGCTGCGCATACCAATTGTGAAATTCACAGAACATTAATCTAAATGTACTCACTGCGTCACGTTGAACAAGCTATATTGACACCAATCAGTTTGGCTCTGCATGCCCTGCTGAATCACAAGCTCTGCGCCGCTTTGCCCGAGTCTTAGAACATGACGGATACGGTCCAACCTTCGACATTCTTGATTCTCCCAGGGGGATGCGTGTACTCGAATGTCGAAGTTTCCCCTGACGAGGCAACCCATGGCTGTGGACGTGATCCTTCTCAGAAAAGCTGAGTCCCAAGGCGAAAAATGGCGGCTGCTCCCGAACAAACCCACCCTGGTTCCCAGAGACCTCGATTCGGTAGGATCCTCTGCGTCGGGCCGCGTGGCCGGGATGGCGGGGATTGTCGCGGTCGCGGCCATCATCGGAATCAGTATTTATTCGGTGGTGAGATATCTTTTGTAGGTGTTACCTCGGTTTCAATTCGCTGATGAGGAGCAAGCCTGCAGTCCCGGCGGTCCGTCCCATAGCAAGGTCGCGATATTCACGAAAATTTCATCTTCCTGCCATATTTTCGTAACAAAACGTGCCTAATGTTTCCTGTTTCTGGAATCCGCAAACGAAAAACACTGCCGACGGCGGTTTGCGTCTGCAAGCCATAACGGCAGGCACTGGGAGACGACGCCGTCCTGGAGTTGATTTGTTCGCGAGAGCCAGGCTGCATGGATCGTCTGATTGTCGCGTCGCGATTCCATCAGATATTCTCATTTCGCGGGGGAGAGCCGTGACACTTCGGGCTGTGAGCTTGATGCTGCTGGTCCTGGTTGGGAGCACCGCTTGTGGCGGGGGCAAACAAAGTGCAACTGCAAAGGGATCCCTCTCCGGCAACTGGCAGATCAGCCTGGTAAGGCAGACGACACCCCCAACTCCTACCCTGGTTCTCACGGGCTTCATGCTGGAGAACAGCAACTCTGTCAGTGGCGGCCTGATTCTAGGTGCCTCCTCCATCCCAGGTTCACCGCTGTGTCCGGGCATTGGCCCCGTCACGGGAACGGCGGACAGCAGCAATGTTTCGCTCAACGTAGATGGATTTGGGCAGGTGGTCAGCCTTAAGGGAACTTCATCCCCGTTGGCCGGGCAATTTTCTTATCAGGCGGGAAATTGTGCCTCATCTGGGGATGCGGGAAACTGGTCGGCTGTTTCTGTCCAACCGCTGACGGGAAGTTTCCAGGGGACGTTCACATCAAGCGTGACCCAAGGCGTCCTACCTGTAACCGGGACCCTTACGCAAGGTCCCAATACGGGTGGCAGCGTGGCCACGATTACCGGGACCATTCAGGCAACCGGCAACAACTTTTGCCCGTACATTTCACAGGCGACAATCTCGGGCACGATCAGCGGTACAACTGTCCTGCTGAACTTATATGGTCCCAACGGCAACCTTATTACTCAGCTTGGCCAACTCGGGCAACTTAACAATGCCAACGTCGTTCCGTCACCCGGAGTCTGCTCCGCCGAGGCCTGCTTGCTGGTCACTCCGAATGCCAAATCGATGACCGGCAGTTACACATTCCCGCAAATTTCCAGTGCCTGTCCAACGGACGCAGGTTCGCTCCAGTTCACCTTTTCCGGCGGGGCAAGCTCGAAGTAACGCTGGCAATTCTCTTCTGCGAGGTTTCAGCCTTCCGCTTCGATATGCGGCTTCGGCGTGTGGGCCGTGGATCCCATCCTATCGAACGCGTTTACCGGAACGAGAAACAGGTGAAACTTGGGAGCCGGCATGGCGGTGAGGTCCTCACCACTCCAGGGCTGCACTTCCAGAGATTTATGGCGCAGCACCCACACTCGGTAAGATTCCAGATGCAGCAGATCGAGGATCTCCTGGACGGATGAACCATATCGGCAGGCCCATTCCACGTGTACTTCAAGAGCAATCTTTGGACGACGTTGCAGGATCTGGGACGCCCCTCTTAGAGCACTGCCCTCGAACCCCTCCACATCAATCTTGACTAACTGAGGGAAACCATACTCCGCGGCAAGCTGATCGAGAGTCAGAAGGTCCACATCAACCGTTGGCAGGGCACCGGTGTCTGAGCATTCGATTCCTCCCCAGTCGCTCTCCTGCAGAAGCGAGACCTTGCCAATCGAATCCCCCACAGCCGCCTGCCGCACAATGACATTCTGCAAGTGATTCAGCTCGATGTTTTTCCTGAGGAACGGCAGATTGTACGGGTTGGGTTCGATGGCGACCAAGCGCGCTGCCCGTCGCGCCATGTAGGCAGCATAAAACCCATGATGGCTCCCAACATCGAAGACCAAATCGCTGGCGGAGATCATATGATCCCGGATAAAAGGCAGCTCGGGAGAAATCACCTCGGCTCGACCGTACCAATCCTGACCGGTTGCGTCGGCGATGTAGGTCGGAATTAGCTCACCCTGTACCGAGCGATTGAGAACATAAGGGCGAAACTGGGATCTTTTTTTCCAGAGAAGCGCTCTCCGCAGCCACCGCTTCACCGCTGGAGGAACGGCACGAGCAATTAACGGTCGCAATTCTGAACTAACGTTCATGGGCGCCCTCATCCACGTGCGCCCCTCGTCACGGCTGGCGAGCGGTTTTGTCCTGACTGGCAGGGTTGACAGCTTCGCGCGTATCGCCCGAGACTTCAAGTTGCTGCCTGATCCAGTCGAATCTCTTGCCGCTGGCGTCAACTTTCTCAGCAAACTCCTGAAGGTTCTGGTAGTGAACCACCTCCGCATTGGGAGGGGCGGCTGCCTCCATGCGCTGTCTGGCTTCCGGTGGAGTCACGGTCAGCCCGTCCAGGACATACTGCAGCCTTACCTGCCGGTCTTTCAGGTGGGGCAGCCACTCCGCCGGCTCCAGGTCCTTCACCATCGCGAGGAACACGGGCTGAAGATATGCAGGCCGTTCCTTCTCCGGTATAAGAGAGGATTTCGCCAGCCAATCCGGCCAGTCTCCCCACGGATTCAGCAGATCCAGCGCCTTGATGCGTGGATCCACCGCTGCCGCGATGATCGCAATGCTGGCCCCGGATCCGACACCCCATATTCCAACTCGGCTCATATCAAAGTCTTGCCGTGCCTCAAGGTAATTCAGGATCAACTGCACATCGTGAACCGATGCTCCCAGAGACTCCTGCAGTTCGCTGACGAACCACTCTCGTCCCGGCCGGTCATGGATGCGCTGCCCCGTGACCGCGGTAACAAAGCCGATGGCTGCGTAGCCGTCTTTGACCAGGGCCTCGCAAAAGGCGTCGTCTTTGTAACGCGCATTATTGTTGGGAAACCCATAGATGTACAGGATCGCCGGCGGCTTCTTAGCTCCGGTTGGCCGGATCACCCAGAGGTCAATTGGATCCATCTCCCGCCACTGCACCGCTACCAGTTCCCGGGTAAAGTTGCCGTGCTCGGTCTTCCCAAGCAGATGGATATCTCCTTTCATGCTCTTGGGCAGAATCGGCGTGCTCCAGTCCTCGTACTCTGGATGTTTCCGCTCCGGAGGCTTCTCGCCCGGTTTCAGCAAGATTGCTTTGCGTCCGGGAACTACGACCTGCGCTTCCTCCTCAGCCGCCTGGCTTGGGGCATCAGATTCCGCTCCGGGAGGAGGCGCAGTGGCCGGCGCAGCGGCGGCGGTGTCCGCTGCTGACGCTGGAGACGCGCCCGCGGCGGTGGTTCCGGCTTCCGCCGCGGGTTTGGAGGCTTCACCCGTTTTGGAAGCCTCGGGAGCTACAGGCTTAGAGGATTCGGTATTGGTGCGTTTGCTCTTGCACGGAAAAACATGGCAGTACGCGTGGGCAAAGAAGCGCTTGATCGGGGAGCCGGCCGTCTGGCCCGATTCGCCCGTATCGGCGTAAACCGGAACAAGCAGAAGGGAAAAAAGAGCTACCAGCATGAATGTGATTCTGGCGCGGTATGACATGGAAACAAGGCCCCCCAAATTAAGGAATATACAGTCTCGGGCACCGTTCGTGCCTGTCCAAATCGTCCGATCCAAACACTAACATAGGCAGGCCCTGTGTGAGCGGCCTGCCTATCGGTTTACTGCGGTTTGTAGTTGCGGTCAGACCTCAAGCCATAATGTTACTGTAGGTCGCCGGGGAAGCCGGTGCCGCAACCGGGAGCGAAAGCGCCGGTCGCGCCATAGAACGGCGAGTAGTTGGCGGGAGTCGCGGCTCTGATGTAACCGCCAGCATCGCCGCCGCACTCAGCGGTCGGAGGACCGTTGACGGGCAGGTTTGCTGTCGGGCAACCAAAGATTCCGGCGCCGCCGAAGCTGACCACGACGTTGGACTGATGCGTGGTGTCGTTGTTGCAGGTTTGGAAGGGAGCGATTGCAGCACCCTCGGCATTGTCGTTGGCGGCTACGAACGAATAGTGATCGCGGATGTAGTAAGCGTCACCGTACGGAGCTGCCGGGTTGGCGAAGTCAAAGGGAAGCAGGTCGGGCACGCCGAAACCCTTTCCGGACGCGGCCGACGTCGCGCTGAAGTGAATGTCATGCTGCAGGTTGCTCACCAAGGCCTCGGCGCCTAGAGGATCGCCAGCGCTCGTGCAGGTGGGATTTGCGGTGTCGCACAGCAGGCGCAGTTCCGACCACGCCGGGTAGGAACCGTCACGCAAGTGCGGGTAAGTGCAAGGGAAGCCGCCTGGGCAGTTGACGCTGTCGTCAACCCCAAACGTCGGAGTGTGCCAGATTGCGGCTGCCGTGCAAACTGGCTGTCCAGCGCCGTTGCAGGCAGGCAGCACGCCCCAGCCAGTTGGGCCGGCAAGCGCAGGATAGAGGGCATTGTTGGCCGGCTGTCCAGGTTCCTGAGTTGCCGGATAGGCCAAGCTGAACGGGCAACCAATGGATGGCAAGCCGGAGCCTTCGCAAGCCGGTTCGCCTTCCACGTTGAAGCCCACGCCGGAGCCGTTACCCCATGGCGCCGGATAGCCGAGACCGTTGGCGGTTGTGACCAGCGGTTTGACCGCACTGCCGGGTGTGGCGTTTTCGTAGTTGTCGAAGATCGGGTCAATGGCGTCAACCATCAGGTAGCCGAAATTCTTGTTGAGAGACAAGCTTGCGGCGTTGCCAAAGCTGAAGAAAAGGTAGCCGATGGAGTCGGCCGTGGCCGAGACGCCGCCTGTCACTTGGCCGGTGCCGATGGCACGGATACGGCTTCCTTCCTGTGTGCCAACTAGCTCACCGTAGTTTGCCCCGCATTTCAGGTTCAAACCGTTGTTAGAGGTCCCGGGCGGCGGTGCGCCGATGCCGGGGCCGAGCTTTGGATCAATACCGGTTTCCTGCGAAATGTAGGGACGACGCTCGAAGGTTTCCGCGGCGTTGTAGAGAAGGTTCTCCAACGGGGCTGGAACGGCAAAGCCCGATACGCCGGCGCTCCCCATGCTGCCGCCCGGAGTGCCGAAGCGACGCATTTCCGTGAACTCGGTCGTGTTGTAAGTTCCCGAGAGTGGTTCACGCAGGAAGACGGTGATGGGCTTAACCAATCCACCGGGTCCACCGGGGACTGTTGCTCGCAGACCTTGCGTGTTGCCGGGGGCCAGCGGCCAGGTGAAGGAGGAGTTGTCGGTTTCGCAATCGCCGCCGGAGAACAGGTTGCCCAGCGGACGGCGGGTCATGTGGCACTCGGGATTTCCGTTGTAGCAGAACCCGTTGCCGCTTGGATCGCCTGCCGTAACCGTCGCTTGCAGCGCAGGGTAGATGTTGTTGACCATCGGCCAGGGGTGCTGGTCCCACACGTTGCGCACGTAGTAGCTGCCGTCGCTCACGTAGCCAGCGGGCTGGCCGGTGTTGTCGGCGGGGTTGGGGAAGCCCTGTCCCGCCCACTCCGGATTGGTGTTGCCCACAGCATTATAGCCGGGGATGGGCGCTCCGAGACCAGTCGCTACGTTTGAGCGGTTAGTCACGAAGATGATCGGCGCCTCGCCGATGGCGACAGTCCGGATCGTTCCGGGAACCGCCACACCTGACAGTGGATCGGCAAAGCCCGGCAGTGCGAAAGTTACTGGCTGAGCGAACGACCCGGCAGTGGTCCCGCTGAAAATACCGGTGCCGATGCCAGGAGTGGCAGCCACGTCGTAACCCAGAGCAAACGAGAAGATGCAAGGAAAGTTGCTCAGGATCGTGTCGGTGTCGAACCCTCCGCACGCAGTTCCGTTGCCGAGAATGCGCTGCGTGGCGAGCAGAGCGTCCTCAGGACGGATGTCGGTCATGCCGGCGGTGAAGGCGATACCGGCGGGCTGGAGGAGCGCGCCGAGCACAGCGGCGGTAAGCGGGCTATCACACGAGGTGTCTGTGAAAAGCGGACAAACGACGCCAACCACGGGTGAGACAAGATTCGCGCCGGCTGTTCCGGCCGCGACAGAAACGATCAGGGTTGGTGTGGGCTTGGCAAGGAAGCAGCGGACACCGACGGTGGAATCCACCGACAGGTAGGTCCACGCATCGGTGACCGTACCCGTGTCCGGGCCCGCCGTAACTTCTACCCAATCGATCCAGATGTTGCCGGTCTGATTCACGGGTGATGTTCCGCCGGAGACCCGGGTGTCCTTGCAGTAAATCGGCGCAGCGGCGCTACTCTTTTGCGACCAGTGCTTGGGTGTACAGGTGTCGCCAGCCGGACAGTGTGGGGCAGCCGTGAGGGTGTGCGCTAAAACCAGGTCGTTGTAGGCGGCAACGCCGAATCCGTTGAACATCGCCGAAGAACCGACTCCGACGTAATGCGCGCAGCCTGGGTAGACACCCGTACACTGGGCATTAGCGGTAGGAGTCAGACCGGTCAGGCCTATGGCCGCGGCCATAAGCACAACCGCGAAAAGGCAAATTTTCCTACTCATTGTGAAGTTCTCCTTCAGAGATTTTGGCTCGATCCGTTGAGGGGTGCTCCCGTTGTGACCCGTACCGCGCGAAGCGAACACGGAACAAAAGGGGGGCAGGAGACTGAGAGCAAGTTGGGCCGAAATCGGCTTCTAAAATCAGTGGTGCAAAGCATTTCTGGTGAGGTACGTCGCGAGTCAGTATCAACGGGGCCGGTGATAGCCGAATGACCGCAACATTAAGTTCTCGTGAATTTTTTCGGGCCACCGCCGGGCCGTGTGGAAATCGAAGCCGGGCCGACTGGCTTGCAGTACCGGCCTGAGGCAGTGCATCTCTCAGACCTGCGCGCCGGCGGGTACCTGCTGATTCTGGAACTCGAAAGTGTGCCCGCACTATCGGCCGCCGAAGATGTAACCTCAATTTAATCAACCAGTCATCGCGCTGTAACAATTGCAGCGTATCGTCCCCTTTCCTAGTTTCTTTCGTTCTCGCACAGTCGAAGGGTGCGGCCTTCGAACCGCAGAACCCTTACCGCGAATAGTCAGGTCAACTCAAGTAAGGATGTCCACTGTGTTGTGTAAGGAGCAAATCTGGTGAAAGCGTTGCTAGCGACCCTGGGAATCTGTGTTTGTGTTCTGGCTGCCCCAGCGATTCTCTCTGCGCAGCAGAAGCCAGACTCGTCGTCGGCGGCTTCTTCGGCAGAGCAGAATGCCAACGCTCCTTCGAAGGAACAGGCTGGGACCGCGGCTCAACCGGGGCAAGTCCAGACTTTGCCGCCCCTGCCCGAGCCCCAGATGCCGGTGCTGGCGGGCGCACAATCCACGACCCCAGCGGGCGCGCAACCCACGACGACCGCAGGACCCTGCAAGGGGACTCCGACCATCAGCGGCACTGTCACCGACCAGAGCGGCGCCGTGCTGATCGGAGCAGCGGTGAAGCTGACCGCCACTGGCGGCGCCGTCCAGAATACGGTTTCGGGGGACAAGGGCAATTATTGTTTCAGAGAATTGCCCCCCGGCTCTTACAACCTTACAGTGACGATGAAGGGGTTCAAGCTGTTCGAGGCCAACGGCCTGAATGTGGCTGCCGGGCTGGATATCCCGCTCGATGCGCAGTTGGAACCCGCGGGCGCGGTGGAAGAAGTCCACGTAGAAGGGCAGAAGGTTGCCCAAGTGGAAACCGAGACGGCGCAGGTTTCAGGGACTATCACGAAAGCAGAAGTTACGACTCTTCTCTTAAACGGGCGCAATTTTACCCAGCTTATCGCGCTGGCTCCGGGAGTGAGCAACCAAACGGGCCAGGACGAAGCCAAGGTCGGCGTGACCGGAAGTGTGAAGTACAGCGTCAACGGCGGGCGTGTGGAGTACAACACGTTTGAGGTGGATGGCAGCGACGTACTGAACGCCGGACTGAACGGCGCCGAGAGCACACTCATCGTCTATCCAAGTCTGGATGCGATTCAGGAAGTCAAGGTTCTGACTTCGAACTACGGGGCCATGTACGGTCGGACTGCGTCCGGAACAGTTCTGGTCACTACCCGAAGCGGCACCGACAACTGGCACGGTTCCGCCTACGAATTCTTTCGGAACGAGGCCTTCAACGCACGCAACTATTTTGACCAGACAACGAAGGCTCCGCTATACCGCAGGAATGATTTTGGAGCCACGATTGGCGGGCCCATAAAGAAAGGCAAGACGTATATTTTTGCCTCTGAGGAGTTTCGCATCGAGAAGTCTCCCACCGACCAGCAACCCGATTTCAATCGCGCCGTGCCGTCGTTTGCCGAGCGCCACGGGGACTTCCATGACGTATGTCCGGGCCTCGGCGGTGGCGTTTTCTACCGGAACGACTACCCAGACTGCCCGACTCAGGGTCCCTCTGGCGCCGCTGTCGGCCTGTTCTCGGAATTTAATAACAACAGCCTCAACAATGGTGGATCCCTGGGAGTCCTGGATCCCAATTCCCTTGCCTTGCTGAATTCGAATCTGATTCCCCTGCCCAATGCTTCGACCGGCTGCAATTCGCCGATTGGGTCTTGTTACGTGGCGGTCATCTCCGAACCGACGCATTGGCGAGAAGATTTGGTCCGCCTTGACCACAACTTCAGTAGCAAGATGCAAGGTTCAATCCGCTTTATCCACGATGCCTGGGACACGGTGGTGCCGGTCCCCCAATGGCAGCACCTGCCGGGCAATGTGGTGAACAGTTTCCCAACGGTGCAGAACAAGTTCGTTGGTCCCGGAATCAGCGCGGTGGCCCGGTTCACGCAGACCATCGGTACGTCGTTGTTGAATGAAGCCACCGTCAGCTTTGTAAACTCTAATATCACACTGCGGGGCGTTAACGGGCCTGGCGCTGATTTGACGAGACCTGCGGGAATCGGCCAACCGGGAGGTACATGCTCCAAAGTTGGAACGCAGTTCAATGCCCCTACGAGCTGTCCATTGGGGGCGATCTTCAACAACGGCTTCGGAGGAAAGGCACCCAGCATCATCATTAGCGGCAACAACCAGGAATATGGTGGCGCCGGATTTACTGCGGATACCTCTTACACGCCCTGGCAGCACACCAACCCGGCGTACAGCATCCGTGACGATCTCACGAAGGTAGTCAAGGGAATGGGAGAACACCAGTTACATTTCGGGGCGCAACTGATTTTTTCCGAAAAGAATGAAACGAACTCCGCGACCGGGGCGGCCACCGGATTGACCCAGGGGCTGCTGACCTACAGCAATGAGAGCGGTGGATCACTGAACACGGGGAATGCCTTCGCGAACTTCCTTTGGCTATCTGGTTCCCAGATCGGCAACTCGTCCAGCAACCCCTTCTATAAACCGATTCAGAGCTACACCCAAGACAGCGCCCAGCTTCGGTATTACACCCGCTACACGATCGGAGAGCCTTATGCGCAGGATGACTGGAAAGTCAATTCTCGACTGACACTGAACATTGGTGTTCGCTTCAGTCTTTTCGGTCTTTTCCACGAGAAATATCGTTCTGCGTATAACTGGGATCCGGCGGCTTATAGTACGACTCTGGCATCGCAGGTCCTGGTAGACCCGTTGTCGGGCGAACTGCTTGATGCAACCAGCCATCTGCCAATCCCGATCAACCTCAGTAATCCGGATCCCCGCATCACCAACGGACTGGTGCGCTGCGGAGCAAACGGGGTTCCCCGGGGATGCATGAGCGGTCATCTCTTCAACCCGGCACCGCGCATCGGTTTCGCCCTGGACCCTTTTGGGAATGGCAAGACATCCATCCGCGCCGGCTATGGGATTTTTTACGAGCATGGCACAGGGGAAGAATCGAACACTGGCTCGCTTGAAGGCAGCGCTCCGCCGGTGTTGAGTATGACTCAATCGTTACCTCAGAGTGATGGATGTGTTGGGAACTCAAGCGTCGGATGCCCCGGCGCGCCCGGCGCTTATGCTTTGAATGTCACATCAATCCCGACCAAAGCTGTGTGGTCTTACGCACAGCAGTGGAGTCTGAGCATACAACGCGAACTCCCCAGATCCATGGTCGCAACCATTGGCTATGTGGGGAGTAAAGGAACGCATCTCAGTGTCGAGCGTCAACTCAACCAACTGCCGCCGGTGCCGGCCGCCTTCAATCCGTTTGGGATCAATGAACCGCTGATTCCGCAACCATCGCGCTCGGGGGTGGGCGACTGCCTTCGGTTCCAGCCTGCTGGCACAGGCTTGCCGAGCCAGTTTGTATTAAACAACGGGACCACGGTCGGTTCGCAGAGCCCCGCCTTCATCAATCTGGAAGCCGCGTGCTTTGGGCAGTTTATACCCAATGTTTCATTCGGCGGCCAGACCCCGGATGTGAACACGTTGCGTCATTATCGGGGGATCGGGCAGATTTACGCCCTGCAGAACGTGGCGAATTCCGATTATCATGCTCTTCAAGCCACGCTGCGCCGTACAAAGGGACCTGTGACCGTGGGTGGCTCGTATTCTTACAGCCACTCGCTCGACAATGCCTCCGACAGAAGCGATACAACGCTAGTGAATTCTTACGATTTGCGTTCCAACCGTGCGAGTTCCAATTTCGATCAGCGACATCTGTTGAGCGTCAGTTACATCTACACGTTGCCAAACCTGGTCCAGGCGATGCAGGACTGGACGAGCGGCCGTTCCGGCGAACCAACCGGCGATGAACAGGACAGTCCGCTTCCCGAAGTCTCCTCGCGCTTTCTGCGCGCGCTGGGCGATGGCTGGGAGCTCTCTGGAATCAGCGTATTCCAATCAGGAACTCCTTTCAGCGTAATCAACGGGGCGGGAAACGGCTTTTCCGTTCCCGACAACGCTGGCGTCGCCAATGGCGTTAGCGCCGGCTCGTACCCGGACTTGGCGAGGAATCCCGCCCCGCGGCCGGATGAACGTTTCAATACACGTAGTTTTGGTCCTTTGCTTCTCAACCCGAACATGTTCGTGGCGCCACGAGGGTTAACCTTCGGCAATGCCGGGCGCAACTTTTTGAACAATCCGCATCGAATCAATTTCGACATGAGCGTGTTGAAGCACTTTAAAGTCAGCGAGGGACGCGTAGTTGAGTTCCGCGCGGAAGCGTTTAATGTTTTCAACCACACACAGTTCCGCATCTACGATCCGAACCTCGGCAATACCGGAAGTAATGCCATTAGTTGCTATGGCGGCCCCAACTACGCTGCCGGTTATGCTGCTCCATTAAATCCGGCAACCGGCGCCAGTACTGGGAGTGATTGCGTCACGGGCAGCGCTTTCCTGCACCCTGTAGACGCTCATCGTCCAAGAACGGTGCAGCTAGGCCTGAAATACATATTCTAAGCACGGGCGGGAAAGGTTGGCATGAAAAGTCGAGTTTGGCATAACAAACGCTGTAGCGCACCATGGGTGCTCTCCAAAATCATCTCTGTTTTATTGCTGGCACTGCCCTTGCCGGCCTTTGCCGCGCTTGGAGCTTCCGTAGATTTCGTTCGAGACGATCGGGTTCGCCTACAAGCCAGAGTAACGGTCACTGCCGGAGGGCTCTATGCGGTGCACCAACTGACTTCGGCGTTCGGCACAGTAGTCAGAGAGTACGTTTCTCCGGATGGGAAGGTTTTCGCAGTCTCGTGGCAAGGACCATTTATGCCGGACATGAAGCAGCTTTTGGGAAACTACTTTGAGCGGTACTTATGGGCAGCAAAGCAACAGAGGGAGCAACAGGGTGGCCGGTCGCTTTTAAACATTCAGACACCATCGCTGGTTATGCAAAACTCCGGACACCTTCGGGCCTACTCCGGCCGAGCCTACGATCCCACTCTGCTGCCTGCTGGAGTAAACGGCGATGATTTGCGATAGGGGAAACGGCGTGCGAAAACTACTGGTTCTGATAACCGTCGCGACCTTGCTACCCCTTGTGGCCTGCTTTAAGGCTGGCCCGGCCCTCCTCCAGCCCACTGTTTCGATCTCGATCCCCAACGTTAACCTCGTTCTTTCCGCGGGGCAAAATCAAGTAATTGCAGCGCAGGTCTACGACCAAAGCGGCCAGGGAGTAACCTGGTCTTTTTCCCCGCTCAACATAGGGGCGCTGAGCAATCCCACCTTTGACTCCAAGACTCAAACCGCCTCGGTGACGTACACCGCGCCCGCTACCCTGACCAACCCAGCGAACGTGATTGTCACTGCAGCCTCGATTACAAACCCGAATATTACGTCTTCGGTGACTCTTCACATCACGACAGTTTCCGTTTTGGTGGTCTCCAGCTATACGCTATCTGGAGTCTATACCCCGTTTGCGGCTCAGACGGTAGGTCCAGCGGGGAACTTGTTCATAATCGCAGGTGTTAACAACGATCCGGCATTTCTCGGCGTGACCTGGAGCCTCTCGCCGGCTACGGGTGCGGGTTCTCTTAGCATCAGCCCTGATAATAGCTTTGCAACTTACACTGCGCCCACCGTCTCAGCGCCGATTACGGCTCGGGTGACGGCAACTTCTGTGGCCGATCAGGCGGCCGCGGCAACCGTGCAAATCACCGTCCTACCTTCGGGCGGCGGTGCCAACGTAGCGGCCCTGAACGTCAACGGGGGTCCGGTCCCCGGCCAAGTTCATCCTAATGGTGCCTTCACGAGCGTCACCATCTGCAACGTAGGCAGCAGGAATACTCAAACCCCAGTCTGCCAGACCGTTGACGGAGTATTAGTGGATACAGGATCCTACGGCTTGAGAATCCTGCAGTCGCAGATACCGACACTGAAGCTTAGTGCCGCTACGGATCCGCTGGGTAATGTTCTGGAAAACTGTGCTTCCTGGCCAGATGGCACGGTGTTGTGGGGCCCTGTCGAAACGGCGGATGTTTATATAGCTGGAGAGTTAGCGGGACGAATAGACCCAACAACTGCAACGGATACGGGTTTGCCGATTCAAGTGATCCCCAGCACGCCCAGCACCGTGCCCGATGGATGTTCGAACACGGGAGTGTCAAACTCCAACACACCGCAACTTCTGGGTGCGAATGGAATTCTGGGAATCGGTCCTGAGCCTACGGACTGCACAGTATCGGGCATTAATTACTGCGACGGCAGCCATCAATCAACTCCGCCAAATCTCTACTATGCATGCCCCAGCAAGGGCTGCGCCACAACAGATTCGCCGGTCGTGGTCCCGGCACTGTTGCAGGTGTCGAATCCGGTACCCTATTTCTCCTCCCCTCCCGTGTTCTCCCCCGACGTTAATGGAGTCATCATCCAGCTGCCGTCTGTTTCCGACGCCCAGACCTCGGCCATTGGAACATTGACCTTTGGCATTGGAACTCAAGCCAACAACAGCTTAGGAAGCGCAACCGTTCTTACGCTGGATGCCAGTGGCAATTTCGCGACCATGTTCAACGGTCAAACGCTGACCAGGAGTTTCATAGACAGCGGAGCCAGCGCGATCTTCTTTCCCGATGGCTCCCTGCCGCCCAACTCCCTGCCGGCATGCACGACCAACAAGGAATTCTACTGCCCGACTTCTCCGGCGATGTTGTCCGCCACCAACATGGGTGCCACGCAGGGTCAGTCTACGGTGGATTTCACTGTCGAAGATGCGGACAGCCTCTTGTTCGCCTTTCCTCAGGATGCTGTGCTCGGCACGCTTGCTGGACCGAAAGGAAACCATGGATTGTGTTCTCAGGGAGGGACAGCCTGCGGCTTCGATTGGGGGTTGCCCTTCTTCTATGGACGCACGGTCTACGAGGCAATTGATGGGCAGACCGTGTCGGGCGCTCCTGCGGCACCGTGGTGGGCATATTAGTATAGGGGCCCGGTTAAATTTCAATGTGCTGACGGCTTGGACTCGGTGGACTCTCAGTTTTTACAAACCATCCGGCGACCTGCCTTCAATTCCCGGGGGCGGATCCTCAATATTGCTTCGGCCGTGCGATTACACCTGAGCGAACCTGCTGCTATTGACGGGCAGGCTCCGGTTTTCGCCGGGGGAATCGCATGATAAGACGATGGCTTGAGCCGGGGATTAAGCGACTGTTCGGAGTGTTAGATTCCTGTGGAGTTTTGGACTATGCTCAACCTTGGCTGAGCGGGATGGGATTGGTTTTGATGTTCCACAGAGTGGTTACTCCCGGGAGCCGCGTCTTTGATCCCTCCCTGGCAGTCGACTCCGATAGTCTCGACCGGATATTGGGTTACATCCGACATCGCGAATGGGAGATCATAAACGCCGACCAGTTGCATGACCGGCTGGTTGAGGGTTCGCCTGGCCGGCCGTTTGTGTGCATTACCTTTGACGACGGTTATGCGGACAATTTGAGCATTGCGTTGCCGGTTTTCCGGCGGCACCAAGCGCCTTTTTGCGTCAACGTCACGGTTGGATATATCGACCGGACGACGCCCGCCTGGTGGAATGCACTGGAAGACTTGATCTTGCAGCGCAATGAAATGGAGTTTTGCGGCTCCGGTCACGTCGAGCGGATAAATCTGGCGACATGGGAAGGGAAACTTGCGGCGTACTACCGATTCCGGGCAATTCTTCATGAAGATGTGGATGCTGGACGCCCTCCGCTCGGAAATACTTGGACTCTCAATGGCGTGGATCCGCAAGCTTTGAGTGATCGTTTTTTCATGACCTGGGCTGAGCTGCAGGAATTTGCCCGGGACCCTTTGGTGCGGATCGGCGCCCACACATTAACGCATCCCTCCCTGAAACAACTTAGCGAGAATGCGGCCGGGGACGAGATCGAGCGATCCAGGGCAATTCTGAAGGAAAGGCTCGGCATTGCGGTGGACCACTTTGCATATCCGTTCGGCCAGTCGAACAATTGCGGTGCGCGCGAGTTTCGCCTGGTGAGCGAACTGAAATTCAAGACGGCCGTCACAACTCGCTGGTGCAACATTTTCCCTGCGCATAGAGACCACTTGTCGAGCCTTCCCAGGAAACTGGTCTGGTATAACGACGATTCTGACTCGGCTCTGCGCGCCCGTTTATATGGTGAAGATTTGGCCTGGAAACCCTGGCGGCGCGTTGTTCTTGATTAGCTGTTCAGGGTCAGGTCTGACCGTATCAGACGCGAAGCCAAGATGAAAGCAGAGGTCCGGCCAGCCCATAAAGAAGACGTAGATGCCATAATTCTCTTGCTTCGGGATGGCCTTGATTCCAGGCTGTCCGTTGAGGAGTGGCGCCGTTTGTTCGAGTACCCTGGAGTGCAGGGCCAGCCGAACCTTGGATTCGTGCTGGAAGCGGGGAATCGGCTCGTGGGTTTTCTGGGCGCAGTCTACTCGTCACGCCGGGTAGAAGGGCGTGTCGAGGGATTCTGCAACCTTTCTTCCTGGTATGTTATTCCGGAGTTCCGCACCTCGGGTATGGCGCTCTTGCGCGCAGCGCTTCGTCAGCGGGACTACACTTTCACTGCTTTCCAGCCATCCCAATTGAACGCCCAGGTGTTAAAGCTTTGCGGGTTCAGACAGGTTGATTCGCACAAGTTGTTGTGCGGCCCGCCGCTGTACAGTGCCCTGGTAGAAAGGAAAAGCCGGCTGTCGTTTGGCAATCGTTCCACCAGGTTGATCCGAATTCTCGAGATGCTGGTCGAGACGCCGTTCCTGAAAGGCTTCGAACTGATGCGTGGGACTTCGGCGCCGCACGTGGAACACGGGCCAGTGCATTTGCTGGAAGGAGTCGACCTGGTTCGCCCGATGCTTTCAAAAGTGGACCAACAATTGCTCGACGATCACCGGCAGTGTGGACACTTCCTCGTATACGACGAGCAGTCATACTCATACGTCGTCACGGTCAACCGGAAGATCACCTTCGGGCGCCGGTCGCTCGTAGATTTTGTTGTGAGTGATGTGCTGCACTTTTCGTCGCGCGATCCGGCGCTGCAGCACTGGCAGTCTTTGTGTCAGTTCATCGTGCGCCATGAGCGCTCACAGGCAGTTGTGGCGGATGAGCGCTGGTTCGGCACGCGCCGTCCACAGGGGCTGCGCGTACCCTATGGTTCTTTCTGCCTGAGCCGGAATGGCGTGAATCCCGAGCAAGTGGACACCCTTTACACAGAAATGGCTCTGCTGGATATATTCATTTACGTGTAGAAAGGGCGGATTATGTGCATTGCAAAGCACACGGTTCGCGCCGAATTCATTTCCTTTTAACAAGGACGTGATTCAATGAAAGGTCGAGTAGGACGGGCTTCGTTATTTGCGTGCTACAGCGGAACGGGTTGCATGCGAGTTCAATCAGCCCCGGACGATTTAACCTCGCGAAGCGTTTTAGACTGAACCGGCGTGTCGGAACAGAGAATTCATCATAGATTCATTCTTGCATGAGGAAGAGGGCTGCTCTCTTCGAGTACCCCCCGAAAATCAATGGCCAAGCTCTATGTCCTAGGTGGGCGAGAACGACGGATCGGACTGAAGGAACCGACATCCCGGAACGAGTGGTGTTTGTACGAAGCGGCGCTCATACTTGAAGTTGATTCGGACACCGGTGCGGTTCGAACCTGCGTGCAATATCAAAGTCCGCGAGAGGCCCGGGCCGGTGACAGACCGGCGGCGCATTTCCATAGCGGGGCTCTAGTCGGCGATACCCTTTATACATGCACTAGCACTGAGGTCCTGATCTATCGCCTGCCGGAATTCCGGCAGATTGGATACGTTTCACTTCCTTGTTTTAACGATGTCCATCACGTGACTCCATCATCAGACGGCAATCTGCTCGTTGTCAGCACGGGACTCGACATGGTCGTTAAACTGACGCCACAAGGTGAGACCATAGCCGAATGGAGTGTTCTCGATGAGGCTCCCTGGGCACGCTTTTCCCCGAGCATCGATTATCGGAAAGTCGAAACCACTAAACCTCACGTGGTGCACCCCAATTTTGTTTTCGAATTGGATGATGAAGTGTGGGCTACACGCGCTCACCTGCGCGATGCCGTGTGCTTGAACAAGCGAGGAAAAAGAATAGCCGTGGGCGGAGAAGTGCCGCACGATGGTCTGGTGTGTGGCGAGCAAATCTTCTTTACCGGTGTGGATGGAAAGGTAGTGATTGTAAACCGGAGAACACTGCAGATCTCTCGAATGATCGATCTCAGAACAATTCAGGATAACGGCAAGGAAGTATTGCCGGCTTGGTGTCGCGGCCTGCTGCCCGTGGACGATAGAAGAATGTGGGTGGGATTTACCCGGATTCGCAAAACGGTATTCAAGGAAAACGTTCGCTGGGTCAAAACGGTGCTGCGTGAGGGAACAATTGTCAAGCCAACGCACATCGCGCTCTTTGACTTAGTGTCCCAGCAGTGCTTGCAGGAGATTGATCTCGAGCCGTACGGCCTGAATAGCATTTTCAGTATTTTCCCGGCACAGGGTTAGCCTGCGAAGGGCCAAGAAAGAGGCGTCCTCCAAAGACCTAAAGGAATCAAATGAAGACCGATCGAAACCCAATACGCGTAAGACATGTACTCATCCTGCTCCTTCTCGGGGCGGCTGTGTCATCAACCCAGGCGCAGAGATCCGGAAATCCAGTTGCCCTTCCGTCCGGCCTGGACACCCGCCTGATCGATAGCACTGCCGATCCGTGCGTTGATTTCTTCCAATATGCTTGTGGCAACTTCAGCAAGCTGCATCCGATTCCTGAGGATCGCGCCTCCTACGGCATCAGCAGCATCATCGCCGACTACACCGAGAACGTCGTGCACACCATCCTAGAGGCCGCTGCCGCCGGCGGTGACCAGCGCACTCCGAACCAACAAAAGATCGGCGACTTCTACGCTGCCTGCACTGCCGCCGACGCGATCAACCAAAACGGTCTGAAGCCGCTGGAACCGGAGCTGTCTAGGATCGCGACCTTAAGCAGCAAAGACCAACTGCCCGAACTGCTCGCCCACTATCAGCTTATCAACGATCAGGCATTCTTCAGCTTCGGCGTGCAGCGGGACTTCGAAGATGCTCGCAAACAGAACGCCGCGGTGGATCAAGGTGGGCTCGGACTGCCAGACCGCGATTTCTACGTCCGTTTCGGCGCCGGAGCCGACGAAAGCCGCACCCAATATATTCAGCACATTACTAACATCCTGAAGCTTATGGGTGAACCTGATGCCAAAGCGGCCACCGACGCGCAGGATGTCATGAAGTTGGAGACTGCTCTGGCCAGGATTTCCATGGACAGAGTTTCGCGGCGCGATCCCAACTATATCTACCACCTTATGCCGGTGTCGCAGCTGACGATTTTGGCCCCCGCAATCGATTGGGATCGTTTCTTCAAAGCAACGAAGGCTCCGGCCATTACGCAGGTAAACGTCACCAACCCGGACTTCTTCAAAGGCCTCAGCGCTCTGATCGTGTCCACCGACCTGGACACAATAAAGAACTACCTGCGCTGGCAATTGATCCACGCTACTCCGGGGCTGGTCTTGCCGCAGTCGTTCGACGAGGAAGCCTTCGACTTTTACGGCAAGAGACTAACCGGGCAAGCCGAACCGCAGCCGCGCTGGAAACGTTGCGTGCAGGCTACCAATCAAGCGCTGGGGGAAGCTCTCGGCCAGGTCTATGTTACACAGGAATTTCCTGAATCCAGCAAGCAAGCCACAGTCCAGATGGCGCGTGACATCGAGGCGGCTATGGATCAGGACCTCGACTCCATCGATTGGATGAGCGCGGCGACAAAAGTCCGAGCAAGGGAAAAGCTGCACTCCGTTGCCGATAAGATCGGTTTTCCGGACCGCTGGCGGGACTATTCCAAGCTGAGCGTCGTCCGGGGCGATGCGTTCGGCAACTTCCAGCGCGTCATTGAGTATGAAAATCGCCGTCAACTGGACAAGCTTGGACAGCCGGTCGATCGAGGCGAGTGGAACATGAGCCCGCCAACCGTCAATGCCTACTACGGCACCAGCATGAACGACATCAATTTCCCCGCCGGAATCTTGCAGCCTCCATTGTTCGACCCCAAGGCAACTGATGCCGAAAATTACGGTCACATCGGCGGGGTCTTAGGGCATGAACTGACGCACGGCTTTGATGATCAGGGCCGCCAGTTCGATGCCAACGGCAAGCTTAACGATTGGTGGACTGTGCAGGACGCCGCGAAGTTCACGGAGAAGGCCGACTGCGAAGTAAAAGAATATGGCAACTTCGTCGCCGTGGAGAATATCAAGGTGGATGGCAAGCTCACCCTAGGAGAGAATATTGCCGACAACGGTGGCCTGCGACTCGCATACATCGCCTTTCTGGCCGACGCAAAACGCAAAACGATCGACCTTTCCATAAAGCATGATGGTTATACTCCGGTACAGGAGTTCTTCCTCGGATACGGGCAGAGTTGGTGCGGAAGCACGCGCCCAGAACATTTGCGGTTGCAGGTGAAGAGCGACCCGCATTCACCTCGGCAATTTCGGGTCAACGGTGTTGTGCAAAACATGCCTGAATTTGGCGAGGCCTTCGGCTGCAGGACCGGCCAGCCCATGACCCCGTCCACCGCTTGTCGTGTCTGGTGAGGGCGATTCATGCGCCCCATGAGCAGGCGGGTCGTGCAGTCGCAAACTCGCCGACTGGCAGCGGTTGCCAGGCTGCAATCGCGGATTTTTTAACAGGGGCGTAACAATCCTGATTGTGGTCTCGACTACACTGTTCGGTGTTTTCCAACCTGATCTCTGACGCAGCGAACAGGCAGTGCATCCATGAGCATGCGCGCGCCCACGTGCTGACTTTAATGGAGGAAGAATGAGGACGCGTACCCTCTTGCTGGCGGTGCTCTTGATCTTCACGCTGGCCTGCAGCGGAAGTAACCGGTTGACGAACCCCCCGGTTGCCGGCGCTTATGAATTCCGGATAGCTTCCAACGTCACTGGGGGAGTAACAGTGGTTGAAGCCAACCTGGCCGCCAGTGGAAATCAGAGCAGCGCCAGCGGACCGAATCAGGTGCAGATTCTCACTTTGGAAAAAAAAGTCTGGTATGTAAACGGAGTTTGCGCTGGCGCGACGCCGGGGCAGAACAGCATGACTGCGAATGTCTCCGGAGGTAACATCGCACTTACTTTCAATGAGGGTGGGTACTCGATCCCTGGCCAGGGAGTCCTCACTGGCTCGAGCATTGCGGGGAGTTATACCGTCACCGGCAGCACATGTCCCGACCTGGCCAACGAGATCCAGTTGGGGTATCCAGCCGGGACGGATATAGGCGGCATCGCTGGATCTCCGGCACCTGCCCTGGCTGGCACGTTCTCCGGAACGTTGGATTTGCCTGGTGGTACGGACAACGCTTCCTTGACCCTCAAGGAAAACCCGGATTACACGCTGACCGTCAGCGTGCAACTCACTGGACAGGTGGACAACGGGACATTTCCATTCACCGGATCAGCCGTCGGCAACGTCATGTTTGTTTCCGGTTCGGTAAGCGGACATACCGTGAATTTGCTCGGGTATTACGACAGGGCTGGCACCTTGACTGGCACGCCCAACTCGATCTTGGTCTTCGATTACGACGCCCTCTCCAAGGCCGGGCTTCTCCTTGGGCAATAGCCAGTTCATCCGGGCAAAACACGGGGGAGATGCGGTTGGCCGAGAACGGACGCGCCTCACCGGGCTCTGGTTGGTGCGAGTCCAGCCACAGCGAGTGGACGCAATTGTCTCTTTTACTCCATTTGAACAGGACAGGGTGGATGCGGCGGAAGAATCTCCGGCCGGTGTCGCGGGAGGCGTTTGAAAGTTTCACTGATCGTGTACAGGACAACTTATGACAACCGCCTCGGACCGAACGAGGCAAAGGAGAGAAGATGAAGCACGTTCTCAAGTGGTGGGTAATTCTGCTCTTAATCGCAAGCTCAGTGGGGCAGACCGCAACTACGGCGACTCCCAAGAAAAAAGCCGCTGCGGCGCCGGCGGTTGCAGCTGCGCTTCAGGAATTTAGAGATGCACTGGCGGCTCAGCAGAAGCAGATCGAGGCCTTAGAACAAGACAACCGAATGCTGAAGAGCGAAATGCAAAAGCGGGACGAAGCCCTGAAGCAGGCTCAAGCTGCAACCGCAGCCGCCCAGGCTAAGGCTGATGAAGCCGCGTCGCAGGCCAGCCTGCAGCAGCAGACGGTCGCTGCTATGGGTACCGACGTTTCCGACTTGAAGCAGAACGCGACCAACACGGCTTTGACTTTGCAAGATACCCAGAAGAATCTGTTCAACGGCCAGGAAAGCCCGATGGCCATTCACTATAAAGGGATCACGATTACTCCGGGCGGGTTCCTGGCGGCAGAAACGGCGTGGCGCTCGCATGCCCTTGGCTCGGACATCAATACGGCGCTTAACTCGATTCCATTCTCAGGAGCAAACGCGGCCCACCTGACAGAATTCTACGGATCCGGGCGCCAGTCCCGCGTCTCGATGCTCGCGGAAGGCAAGCTGGGCAGCGCCAAGTTCACGGGCTTTGTCGAGGGAGACTTCCTGTCTGCAGGCCTTACCTCGAACAACAACCAGAGCAACAGCTACACGTTCCGCCAGAGGCAGGCATGGGCGCAGGCAGCACTGGACAATGGCTGGACTTTCACCGGCGGCCAGATGTGGAGCCTGGTTACCGAGACCCGGCAGGGAGTGGACAATCGCAGCGAAGCTTTGCCCATGACGATTGATCCTCAGTATACGGTTGGTTTCAGTTGGGCGCGACAATACGGTTTCCGCGTGGCCAAGAAGTTCGGCAGTAGCGTATCCTGGGCCTTTTCCGTCGAGAACTCTCAGGCCACTCTTGGTGGGCACGCAGTTCTCGGGCAAAGTAACTTTGTCCTGGGTTCTCTAGGAAACGGCGGCGGTCTTTACAATGCCACGGCCAACTACTCCTTCAATCCTGCACCCGACTTCATTACTAAGGTCGCTTTCCAGCCGAAAGGATGGGGACATTATGAGATCTTCGGACTCGTGAGCGACTTCCGCGACCGCATCTATCCCTGTGGTTGGTACCCCACCGCGACGAACGGGGTGCTGCCTCAGAACGTCGCGTGCGGCCCGGGCAATTTCCCCAACGGGAGCAGTGCGTACAACAGCAGCAAGATAGGCGGAGGGGTTGGCTTCAATGCACGGGGTACTCTGGCTCAGCATTTCGACCTCGGCATCCATCTGCTGGGTGGCGACGGCGTTGGCCGCTACGGCACATCGGGATTGCCCGACGTCATCGCCCGGCCCGACGGAGTGCTGGTGCCGGTCCGGAATTATCAGGGATTAGGCACTCTCGAGTACCACTCCAAACGGTTGGACGTGTATACGAATGTTGGCATCGAGTACGAAGGCCGGGCAGCGTATACCGGAGCCAATCTTGCCAACGGCTCCTCCGCTACGGTCACCGGCGCGGGCTACGGCTCGAACCTTTTCAACAATTCTGGCTGCTACAGTGAAGGCGCTCCCAGTTCCACCTTCACGAATGTGAACACCCCAACTCAAACTCCCGGTACGACTGGGAGCGGCACTGTACCTGTCACAGGACCGACCGGCGCTCCGCTGACCGGCGGATTCAATTCGTCAAATCCCTCCGGGTGCACCGGCGATACTCGGTCTCTCATCGAAGGGACCATTGGATTCTGGTACCGCATCTACAACGGCCCAAAGGGCAGGCTCCAGTGGGGGCCGCAGTACTCCTACATCAACCGCAACACCTGGTGGGGCATCAAGGGAGGCAATCCGAACGCTGTTGAGAACATGTTCTTCACATCGTTCCGGTTCTACCTGCCGTAGTCAGAACAGGCGTCATTCATTCGGGGCGACAGCCATTGGCTGTCGCCCTTCTATCTGCGGCATGCATCGAGTGGGCATCTGCCAAAGCAGATCGTCGTAAGGATTTCGCCGCTTGCATGATCCAGGAGACCCTGGAGAAAAAGAGGATGCCCGGAATTTAGCATCTGGCGGGCTTTCCGAAAGGAAGACACGGCAAGGGACCTCAGTTTCGAGTCACCTGTTCAGCTACGAACTTGCAGAGCGGGCCAACGATCATCATTTGTTCGGGATCGATTTCGTCGAAGGTCAGCTCGCGGCCGAAGTGTTGACCAAGAGCGCCGATAAGATCCAAAAACCCCAAGGAATCAATCATACCTGACATTAACAGATCGCAGTCGTCAGACAGATCACCGACCGGGACTCGACCGTCCGATCCCAATTTATGCCGCAGGTAATCTGTTAGAAAACGCCGGACATCGGGTGGTCCAATCACGCTCACAGTCCCTCCTCCAATAGTCTTATCATCGCCATGCGATCAAACTTGTCGTTTACGTTTCGTGGTAATCGGTTCATGCAATGGAATCTTTTCGGCACCATATAATCCGGCAATACAGCACCAACGACGCTACGGAGAGCATCCTTCTCCCTCACGTCTCCTTCGATAAATACCTCGATTCCGCCGGCTCCGCTCGATGTGACTGGCCACCCGACTGCGATCACGCCGTCGAGGCCTGAGACCCTTCGGACCACCGCTTCGATTTCACTTAATTCCACGCGGTGCCCCAGGACTTTGATTTGAGAGTCAGTTCTTCCGAGGTGAGTTAGCGGCCGATTTTCAGTTGGACGACGGACGCGGTCTCCGGTGCGGTAGTAAACATCGGACTTTCCCGGTGGAACCGCGAAAGCAGCCGCTGTTTTTTCCGGATCCTTCCAATAGCCCAGCGACATTTGCGGTCCATTCATGAGAAGTTCGCCCTCTTCTCCGGGTGCCACTTCGTTGAGATTGTGATCTGTAACCAGAACACTCATGCCCGGGTGAGGATAGCCGATCGGTACGATGCCCAGTTCCGACTCGCCGGGAGAGCGAAGTGGATCCCACTGGTATACGGTGCAAGAGATGGTCAACTCGGTTGGCCCGTAAAGGTTTTCCAAGGTGCTGTTAGGTGCGGCCTCCAGCCAAGCGGTGGCAGAGGAGACGGGCAACGGTTCGCCGCAGAAGAGGCTTAAGCGAAGCGATTCGTACTGCCGTGGCTTCAACATGCCCAAACGCTTCATGAAGGCCACGGTGGAGGGCACGGAGAACCAAATGGTGATGTTCATCTCACGAATGAACCCACTTGGATTGATGAGAGTTTTCTGGGAGGGGCAGCAGACGAAAGCGCCGCGCTCCCATGCCATGAACATGTCAAAAGCTGAGAGATCAAAAGTCATATCGAACATCTGTGAAAGCCGGTCCCGTTCGGTTATGTCATAGCGGTCAACCATGTAGTCGAGGTAGGACGTGACATTCCTGTGCGCGACCATGACCCCTTTCGGAATCCCCGTACTGCCTGAAGTAAACAGAAGATATGCAATAGCATCCGGGGCTCCCACTGGCTCCCTCCATGCTCCAGACGAACAGAGGTCTTCCATCCCGTAGACCACATGAGCCGGCCACCGCTGTCGGAACTCAGCCGCGTGTGGTGTGCCTGGCAGTATCACCAAAAGCGGTTCCTTGGACTGATCCAGAAGTTTGCTCAAATGAGGTAGCGACCCGGCATCAGCGACAATCGACCGGCATTGGGAGCGCTCAAACATCACCCCCGTTCTATCAATCGGGAAGGTGCGATTCAGAGGCACATAGCCATTGCCAGCCAGCAGCGCGCCAAGAACGCCCGCAAATGCCATTGGGCTTCGATAAGCAAATACCGCCGTAAGTGGGACCGGGGAAAATTCTGGGTGGGCTTGAATGGTGGCCGCAATTCGAGTGGCAAGTTCCTGTAACTGATGGTAAGAGAGAGTCCGGCCTTCCGCAAAGACGGCGGGACGTTCTGGAAAGCGTTCCGCCGATCGCATGAATCCTGTCCACAAGCCTCTTCCCGTTTTCATACGACATTCGACATACGCACTTTCCCATCCGCGATCAAGATCAGGCAGCTCTCCGCGTGGCCCGTCCCGCGTCCGAGTGAACCATGGCAGCACCGTCTGAGAGCTCAGAGTTGCCGGCACCGGGTGACTTCAAGGTTGCACTTTTGAGTTCGGCGAACTGAATAGGATTGTGGGGTTTCTCCAAGGGCAGCTGCTAAAATTTATCTCAATTATAAATAAGGCGGGCCTCAGTAGTGACAAAATTACTGAGTCGTCTCTGCCAGGACTAGGACGGGTGGCCGTGGCAGGGGCAAAGAAAAAGCCCCCGGCCATGGCTCCAACTGCCCAGAGCCCAGTTGATAGTGTGGACGCCATCGACGTGCTGATTAAGGACGTTGGAGCGGCGTAGCAGAAATGAGCATTCGTTTGAGCCAAGAGAAGCAACCGCAACAGACGCCTCACCTCGCGGTGCCAACCGAGTGCGCAACTGTGTTGCGTGAACATCCGGCGGTGCGTGACGCCGTTGCGTGTCAGGTTTCCGGCCCCAACGGGGTGAGGCTTGTAACCTTCGTTTTGGCTGATGACCACTACATAGACGGCGTGCTGGGACGAAAAGAAGCCGCGAGCAGCCGGGTCCGCAAGTGGCGTCAGATCTATGATCTGACCCAATTGGCCAAGCCTGCGGCCGCTTCTCCTTTCGCGTTCAACGTCGCCGGTTGGAGGAGCAGCTATACACGCCAGCCCTTTCCGCCGGAAGACATGCGGGAGTGGATACAAACCACCGTTGACCGTATCTCCGCATTAGCGCCCACCGAGGTGCTCGAGATCGGCTGTGGCACGGGACTGCTGTTATTGCGGCTTGCGCCCACCTGCCAACGCTACGTAGCTCTCGATTTCGCGCCTTCCGTGCTCAAGAGGCTTCGGGAGCAGTTGGCCCAAACTGAAGATTTGGGCGAGAAAGTAGAAGTGCTCGAGCGATCCGCCGACGACTTCGAAGGTTTTGCGGAGAACTCCTTCAGCACGGTGATTGTGAACTCGGTCGCACAGCACTTTCCGAGCCAGGTATACCTCAATCAAGTACTGGAAAATGCCATTCGTGTCGTCCGGCCCGGTGGATGTGTGTTTATCGGCGACCAGCGCAACCTCGTGCTTCTCGAGGCTTATGCTGCTTCTATCGAGGTATTCCAGGCAACAGGAGAAGCGACGGTAGCGGAGATCCGCACGCGAATTCGAAGGCGCATTCAACAGGAACAGCAGTTGGTTTTGTCGCCCAGTTATTTTCTGTCGCTGAAGGAACACTTTCCCAAGATCTCACGCATCGAGATCTACCCGCGGCGAGGGAATCGTGACAACGAGATGACGCGTTTCCGCTTTGACGCCATCCTTTGGCTTGGGACCGAATCAACGCCAGTGGCTGAGGTGCGGTTGCTCGACCCCCCCCGGGGGGGCTGGAAACTGGACGCAATGAGGTTGTTGCTATCATCCGCAAAGTCGGAAACGATTGGCTTCGCTCATGTCTTCAACTCGCGAGTGGCACGAGACATTCAGCTACTATCGCAACTCGCCACTGCTGATCCTGAACAAATGATCGGGCAATTGCACAATGAACTTCTTAAACTTGAAACTCAGGGGATTCATCCGGAACAGATCTGTCAACTGGCCGCTGAAACTGGGTATGCAGCGGCGATCAGTTGGGCTGGCTGCTACTCCGACGGAGCTTATGACGCGGCGTTCCTCCGGCAGGGCGGCGGACAAGACGGAATCTTTCCTTCGGTCAAGTGGCCGCAGTTGCAACCCGCCGCTGTTGTTTATCGCACAAATGCGCCCGGGCAGAGCGAGATCCGCCAAGAACTTGTGCAAGAATTGCTTTCACATTGTTCCGCCAGACTGCCGAGCAAACTCGTTCCAGCAAGTGTTTATCTGGTTGACTCATTTCCCCGCCAAGCCGACGGCAGCCTGGACTGTGAAGCATTGCTCTTCGCTACCCAGGCCATCTCCGGACGCTGATCGGCATCGGCTAGATAGGGCAGCTTCGAAAGTTTCCACTTCGACGCTTCAATGAGGATCCCCCTCCAGGCAGACGCGATGCCAAAGCTCCAGGTTCAACAACCGCCAAATGCGATCGGCATGGTCGTGCTTTCCGGACCGATGGTCATGGAATAAGCGCTGCACACTCTCTGGCTTGAAGAACCCGCGCTCCAAACTCCTAGGCTCTAAGAGAAGACTCTGAATACTCTCTAATTGTGGTCCACCCAGCCATCCGCTCCAGGGAGTTGGGAAACCCAGCTTTTTCCGGTACAGGATTGAATGCGGAAGCAGGTCCTGCATGGCTGTCTTCAAGATCTTCTTGCCCGCCAATCCCGACATCTGAACGCACGCGGGGATTCGGACGGCAAACTCGACGAGCGTGTGATCCAGAAAGGGCACTCGGCTTTCGATAGATGCAGCCATGCTCATGTTGTCCTGCTTCATTAGAAGTTCGACAAGATAGGTCTTAATGTCGGTGTAGAGCAGCCTTTGAAGCATCTCGCCCGATGACGAATCCCAATAGTCGAGGACGTGCCGATAGCTTGTGCCCTGCTCAAACTCCTGGGCGACTTGGTTGCTCAATAGGCCGTCCTGTTCGCGCTCGCTGAAAGCGGAGAAAAAGTTGTCAAAATAGAATGATGCCCAGGAGCCTCCGTCCTTGGCCAGGAAGCTATGACCCAATTTTCGGCGGAGACTCGCTCCAACCCAGCGTGACTGAATGGAGTGCCGGACCTGCCGCCGCAGAAATCCGGGAACCATCCGCCGGTAGTAGCGATCGAACGCGGCATTCTTCAGAGTAAAGGCGTAGCGCCCGTACCCCGCCAGAGTTTCGTCGCTCCCCTCCCCGGTGAGGACGACTGTGACTCGCTCGCGCGCCAGTCGCGCAACGTAATAAAGGGCCACACTGGAAGGCCAGACGATAGGCTCATCCTCATGCCAGATCAGCTTGGGCAGTGCGTCGAAGAACTCGCGCTGGCTGACCAGCACCTCGTGATGAACGGAATTCAGATGTTGGGCGACGATCCGGGCGTGGGGCAATTCGCTATAAGACTGCTCCGAATAGCCAACCGAGAATGTTTCGACGGGAGCTCGCCGAATGTGCGTCATGAGCGCGGCCACAGCGCTTGAATCCAGTCCGCCGCTCAGAAAGACTCCGAGAGGTACGTCACTCATCAGGTGGCTACGGACGGCATTTTCGAGAAGCTCGCGGTAAGCGTTGACGTAGTAGCTTTCGTCACGAACGCCCTCTTCGGCGGCAACTGAAAGGTCCCAATACTGTTGGATCCTCAGTTCCCGGCGTTCGTCGATTTCCAGCCAGTGCCCGGGCATGAGCTTGTGAATGCCTGCGTAGAATGTTTCCGGTCCCGAGAGATATCCGAAAGCGAGATACTCAGGCAGAACCGCACGGTGGAATTCAGGGCGGACGTCGGGGCAAGCGAGCAAAACCTTGATTTCAGAGCCAAAGACGAAAGATTCCGCGGTAAGACGATAATACAGCGGCTTGATTCCCAGACGGTCCCGCGCCACAAACAGTCGCCGCAGCTTGTTATCCCAAATCGCGAAGGCAAACATGCCCTGCAAATGTTGGACGCAGTCACGCCCATACTCTTCGTAAAGGTGGACGATGACCTCAGTGTCGGAAGTTGTACGGAAGCTGTGGCCCCGCGCCATCAGCAGTTCACGCAAAGCTGCGTGGTTGTATATCTCACCGTTAAACACGATCCAAACGGTGCCGTCCTCGTTGCTGATCGGTTGATGTCCAGTTTTCAGATCAATGATGCTGAGGCGCCGCATTCCCAACCCTACACAGCCCTGGGCGTAGATTCCCTCATCATCGGGGCCGCGATGCACCATGGCCGCGCACATTCGCTGCAGAAGCGCAGGGAGGACTTGTGTGCCTTTTTCAAACTTCACTACGCCAGTGATTCCGCACATTGAAGATCAGCTCTCGGTGACAGTGGGTCATCAGGCAGTGAGTCCTCTCAGACCCTGCCCGTTTGTTGGATATCAGCTCGCAATCTCTCAGTAGGCGGGAATGATGCGCCGCGCTCGATGCTAACGTTGTCCGAAAAAAAGCCTTCGATTCCCTAATGTTGTCAAGTATAGCTGGCAAGCACGCCGATTACCGGCTGGTTTACTGACGCCAGTCGAACATTATTCAACTTTTAACTTTTGCGGGTCAGAAATCTGCTAGATTGATCAATTCTGGATGCCTAGTCCGAGCCCTTTGAGAGGTCGTCGGGCTATCGGATTACGTTGCAATCCCCGGGATGAGTCCTTCAATCAGCATATTCGGCCTTGGTTACGTGGGATCGGTGAGCGCGGCGTGCTTTGCCCACCTGGGACATCGCGTGATCGGTGTAGACGTTAACCGCGCCAAGGTAGAAATGTTGGAGTCGGGCCGCAGCCCGATTGTGGAAACGCGCATGAATGAGCTCGTGGCCGAGAGCCGTGCCGCCTGCCGCCTGCACGCCACCACGGACACTCGCGCCGCCATCCACGAGACCGAAATCTCGTTCATATGCGTAGGGACGCCAAGCCTGCGCAGCGGCAAGCTTGATCTCAGCCACGTAGAGCACGTTTCCGCTGAGATAGGCGCGGCCCTGCTTGAGAAGAAGCGGCATCACTTAGTGGTCTTGAGAAGCACCGTACTCCCCGGCACCACCGAGTCATGTGTAGTGCCTGCGATGGAGAGGGCGAGCGGACTCCGTGCCGGGGTTGACTTCGCCGTTTGTTATAACCCGGAGTTCATGCGCGAAGGGAGTGCGGTGGCCGATTTCTTTCAGCCGCCCTGCACGATTTTAGGCGCGAGCGCTTCTGACGCACTTGAGCCCCTGCGGCAGCTTTACCAGAGCATACCGGGCACAACTTTCGAGACCACGATTCCTGTAGCCGAGATGGTGAAATATGTGTCCAACACTTTTCATGCTCTGAAAGTCGTCTTCGCCAACGAAATCGGCACACTTTGCAAGACTCTGGGCGTGGACACCGAGAAGGTCACGAGCATTTTCACCTCCGACACCAAGCTGAACATCTCGCCGGCTTATCTGTCGCCTGGCTTTGCCTTCGGGGGGTCCTGCTTGCCGAAGGATCTTCGGGCGCTCGCTCACCGCGCCAAGGAACTGGATCTGAATCTTCCGCTGCTGGAAGCTATTGCACGCAGCAATGCCGAACATATCGAGCGCGCGGTCGAAATGATTCTTCGGACTCGGAAGACTAAGATCGCAATGCTCGGCCTGAGCTTCAAAGCAGCGACCGATGATCTGCGAGAGAGTCCCCAGGTCGGCGTGGTCAAGCGCCTGCTTGGGGAGGGCCGGCAGATTCGAATCTGGGATCAGAACGTCGCTCTGGGTCGGCTGGTCGGATCCAACCGCCAATACATCGAAGAGACCATCCCTCATTTCGGTGCGCTGATCAGCTCCACTCTGGAAGATGTAATCGACGACGCAGAAGTTGTGGTGGTGGGAACACGCGAAGTGAATGGCGACACGTTGCGACAGAGCCTGAAGCCGGACCAGATCGTCATCGATCTCGCGAACCTCAAGAGTGCCCACCGGCCGACCGGGAGCTTTTCCTATGAAGGAGTTTGCTGGTAAGGCGGAAGCGTGAAGATTCTCTCGAAGCGCGAAACCCAAGGTGTTGCATTGCTCTAGGCGTGCCAATTGGGGGGGCAGACCACAACTGACCTTGTCACCATGCCCAGCCCCGATTCATGCACTAATCTCGATACTGTATTATAGGGCGGGTTTGGTTATGTCTCTGTTACGAAAAGATGAACACTCCATCAAATTGCGGCCGTCTGCGGAAAAGAACCGGCGTGACTGGGCACCACCTAGAATGTGTAATTTGTTCAGTCCGATCCTGTGAGAACGAGTATTTTCGTCTAGGGTGTTTACCTTAGCTTCTTTCCAGCCCCAAACTCCTCACTTTGGCCGTCCCTGTCGGCTTCACGCCTTCTGTCCCAGGTTGTCTGGACTGCCACAAGGAGGTGCGCATCAAGACCTTCAGATCGGGGGGGTCGGTTGTGCAATAGATCTGAAATCTCAACATTCACCCTGTTTTTTCGGCCAAAATGGGCGCTCAGAAGCTTCCGTGGGCGATCCCGTTTTTCCCGTCTGGAATCTTCCAAATCCTGGAAGTGGCGTGATCGGCGCAACTGCCTGTGGAAAAGGCTGTTCAGCGGTCACAGCGCATTTTGTCTCAAAGTGGCATTGTGGATGCTATGAAGGTTGGTAACGCCCAGCCACGCGTTCGGGGCGAGGATGAACCTACACCTGAGGGGGAAGTCTGATGAAAGAGCCCACCATTCGGTTGGGTCCACGGGAACAGCAGATTGTCGAGCTGCTGCTGCAAGGATGCGACAACGCCGAGATCGCCAGCCAGCTCAAGATGGCGCGGCGTACCGTGAAGGCACATTTCAACCGCCTGTTCCTGCGTTTTGGAATTACGGGCGGCATTAAGCGAGTCAAACTCGCCACCCTGTTATATCGGAGGCAATCATGTCTACAGGCGAACGCTATGGTACACGTACCCCAAGTGAACGTGAACAGAGAGTCATCCAGCTTGTTGCCCAAGGCCTGAAGAACCGCGAAGTAGCGCAGGAGATCGGTACCACAGAACACGTCGTAAAAAACTACTTGCGGGTGATCTATGACAAGCTGGGGCTGTGGAACCGGGTCGAACTGGCCCTATGGTACGAATCCCGCCGCACCGAATCGGTCCTCATGATGCAGTAGTCGTCCCCGGCTATTCACAGCCGAACGTACGGATATTGGTCAGTTGCTCCACGGCGGTGGCGATCCCCTTGCGGGCTGCAGCATCCAAAAGAACGCGCGCCTGGTCGCAATTCTTGGCGACTCCATCGCCCTTGAGGTAAAGGGTCGCCAGCAAACCGGTCGCTTCAGCGTTTTGTTTCGCGACGGCTTTCCATAGCCACTTGGCTGCCTCCGAACTCTCGCGCGTCTTGCCGTTACTACCGTCTAGATAGCTCTTGGCCAGGGCGAGTTCTTGCGCTCCGGCCGCGGGAAGAGTGATTCCCGGCTGAGTTGTCCCGGCTAGCGGGATTGGACGGACTGTTGTCACCGGCGCGTAGATGCGGGCTGCCGGCTGCGCTTGAGCCTGTTGACCAAGACCGGGACGCGAACGTCCGCTTGGACCGTTCGGTTCCGAACTGCTCGGCTTCTCCAGCGACGGTGCTTGGACCTGCTGTGACTGAGATGCGGCAGAACGAGATCCACCCCAGACCGTATAGACGAGAATCAGAATGCCGACGACTGCAAACACAGCTCCAGCGAGAACGTAGTGCCGTGGCGAGGCGGCGGCAAATGTCGAATAGAATCTGTGCCTAGCCTTCCGTTCGTCGTTTTCTGACCAGATTTGTCGGCGGATCGCGTCAGCGGAAGGCAGGTGGTCAGATTCTTGTTCGGCGGCCGGGACGAGCTCCTGCACCGGGGACTCCGGAACGGATGCTTCCTCCGCGGCGTGGTCCGGCAAGTCCTTTTCAGGGTCAGTCTGGTGCGCCTGCAACTCTTTCAGAAGTTCTTCCACCGCTCGCTCCCGATCTTCCGGGGCACTGGTGAAATACACCTCCGCCCAGCGGCCCAGGTTCTGACCGAGGAGAGGGTTCAGCATGGGATTCAGCTCCGGGCGAGGCAGCTGATCGGGATTCTCGTAGTCTTCAGCGGACGGCAACGGATTCTCCCGTTCTGACGAGACAGCAACGATTGCACTCCGGGAAAAGCGCATTGTCGAACGTGAGGCAGGTTGAGGTCAAGCTACCAACGCTTACTCGCAGGCCCTGCGAGAAGCGGGCTCGAACTGATCCAACTGCGCTTCCCGCTGCGTGGTGAACTTTCCCTTGGGAGTCTTGCCGTAGAGTTCGGCGCCCGGGCAGTAGTAAAGCGCAGTACGCAGATCTACCCAGACCGCGGTATCAGGATTTCCCTTGTTTTCCTGGGGGACAGGTTGGGCCTCGGCCAAACCGAAACTGATGAGCACGCGATCGAAGAGGGAAAGATCAGCATCGGGATTGGCCTTACGGCTCGATGCAGAGGGATTTCCGCCGCCAGTGGCGCTGACAGACCCGTCCGACCAGATCCCCCAACGAATCACTCCCGCCACCAGGATAACCGCGAGGGCGAGATAAAAATCTCCCCGACGGGCATTCCAGAAACGCAAGAAGGCGCTCTGTTTGCCGACCGGGGCTAACTGCTCAAGGAAGGCACGGGCGGTAGCAGCGGATGTCCACGCGCCAAGGTCTGGCTTTACGAGCTTTGTATTGGGATCGTCTTCTTTCTGGCTTTCTTCGATCAGGGCCGGCAGGCCGGAGTCGGCTGCTTTGTTGGTCTGAGCGCCCGTATCTTCGCGGAGAGTGAGGCCCGTCTCGGCGGTCTCGGCGGAGGCAAAGAGGTGGGGCATTTCTTCTTCGAGGGAATCAGCCAGGCTGGTCTCAAGCCGGTCTTCGCCAATGCCGGGGTAAAGGCTGGGAGCCCCCATGTCCGGGATTGCTGGCGCTGGGACTGATTGCCCCGGATGCGACGCGGCGTGCGTATCCCCGCGCGGCGAACCGCATTTTCCGCAGAACTGCTCCTGGCCCATGAGTTCGTTGCCGCAGACGAGGCAAACGAAAGCCGGATCCTGCAGCGGTTCAGTCGGAGCGTTTTCCCACGCCTCGGAATCCCGGTCTGGCGGCGCATTCGTAATATTGGCAAGTTTGGGTTTCAGCTGCTCGATCGCTTCCAGCATCGCCGCCCGTTCGCCGGCCAGAGATCGCTTCCAGGTGAGTTCCTCATTTCTGGCGAGAGCTTCGGTGATGAGGCCGGCCATGAGCTGACAGGTGTGGACGTCCTGTTCCGCAAAAGCCTGCGTGGTGCCGTAGTACACTTCCAGGCCTCCGGCGACGCCGCCATCGTGGTACACGGGAACCGCAATCAAAGACTGGATCCCGCGACGAAGGCATTCTTGCGAATCAAGCAGGAATTCAGGATTCACATCCGTGCAGCGGATAACCTGGCCGGTGCGAAGGCAAGCCACGCAAAGCGCCTTCTCCATGGGAACTTCCGTGCCTGCCGGCAGAGTCATGAGACCGGAAGCGGCCCGGTAGCGGACCTTCCTGCCGTCCAACATGCCGATCGCCGCCCCGCCCGCTTTGGCGATTTCGATCACGCGCTCCGCTACCAGCGACATGGCGCTGTCCAATTCGAGGTGGCGCACCTGGATCTGGTGCTGCGTCTCAACGATCTGGCCCAGGGTGAAGGTGTAGTCCTTTGGCGCGGGCCCTGATTCTGGTTGACCATTTACGGGAGTGGGAAATGCGGCTTCCTGTTCGGCAGCGAGTTGCTGGGGCTCGAGCTGCAACTCCATGGCTTTCAATTCGCGGTTGTGTTCTTGCAACACGTAGGCCGCTTCCAGGAGCCTGGTGAACATTTCCTCGTCGAGAACCGCTTTGACTTTTTTCTCTTCCGACACGGTGTCATTCCCGCCATGCAGCGGATGGTCAAACGCCCGGTCTTCCGGGAGGACAGGCCTATTCTAGTTCAACTGCCCGCTGGCCAAGAGGGCAGCGATTCCGCAGTATGGGGGATGGTGCAGGGCACAAAAACAGATCCGGCTGCCTTGGAGGGAGGGCTCCGAATTTCCCATAGTTTACAACCGGTAGGCCCTCCAATGCGAGGGATCGTTTTCGGAATCCTTCGCCAGGACGCCTAAGTTACCAGAGTAACCCGAAGGGTTCTGAAACTGCTCGGGAACGTACATCCAGTCGGTCAGTTGGCGCTGCTGGCGGCAGTTGGAGCGTGGGCCCGTTTCGGTTCCTTCACGGCATACTTCAGCAAACACCAGAGAGCCCGGAAGCCGTCTTTCCAGCCAATTTTCTTGCCCTCCGCGTAAGTGCGGCCCCAGTATCCGATGCCGACTTCGTAAACCCGCAGGTCGCGCTTGGCGATCTTCACGGTGACTTCCGGCTCGAAGCCGAAGCGGTCTTCTTCGAGATGGATGGATTGGATCACCTCCCGCCGGAAGACCTTGTAGCAGGTCTCCATGTCGGTCAGGTTGAGGTTGGTAAGCATGTTGGAGAGCAGCGTCAGACCCCAGTTGCCGACCGAATGCCAGAAATAGAGCACGCGATGCGGTCCTCCGCCAAGAAACCGGGAGCCGTACACTACATCGGCATGCCCGGCCTCCAGAGGTCCGAGCAGCTGAAGATAGTCTTTGGGGTCGTATTCGAGGTCGGCATCCTGAATGACCACATAGTCCCCGGTCGCTTCCTGAATTCCCCGGCGCAGCGCTGCGCCTTTTCCCATGTTCCTGGGCTGCAGAAAGACTCGAATCTGCGGCCACTGCTGCGCCAGTTCCTGCAGAATGTCGCGTGAGCCATCGCTGGAGCCGTCGTCCACGCACAGCAACTCGATCTCAAGCCCGACGGAGAGAACACGCTCAACCACCTGGGGCAGGGTGGCACGTTCGTTGTAAATGGGCATCACGACCGAGAGCTTCATGGCGGAATGTCTACTTTATCAGAGGCTCATACGGAAGCACTCATCTCATGGAGGATGAGCCTCTTCCCCCCGGATTCTCTCTACTCGGCGGCCGGTTCGAGGTGAGAGCCGTTCTTGCCGCTCAAGTAGAAATGTACGGCCGGGGTGATGATGAGAGACAGGACCATGGAGATCAGCACTCCACCGATTACGGCAATCGCCAGCGGTTGCAACATCTGGGATCCGGCACCGAGGGCAAATGCCAGTGGGAGCATGCCCGCGACGGTTGCCAATGCTGTCATCACGATGGGGCGCAAGCGGCGCCGGGCGGCCTGCAGCATGGCGTTTTCGGCAGGCAGGCCGAGCGCGCGCATCTTCTGATCGGCGTCGAGCAGCAGGATGCCGTTCTTAGCGACGATGCCAATGACCATGATCATTCCCATGAACGATGAGATGTTGAAAGTCGTGCGGGTAATCAGCAGTGCGATGAATACGCCAGACGTTGAAAGCAGCGCCGAGGACAGGATAGCGATCGGCGCAGCGAACGATCCGAATTCAAACAGCAGCACGATGAACAGGAGAAGAACGGCCAGGATGAGCACGATCACCAGATCGTGGAAGGAGCGTTGCTGTTCCGCATAGGTCCCGCCGTATTCAACGCGGATGCTCGACGGGATGTGCAGTCCGGCGACTACTTTCTGCACATCCGCCATGCCGCTTCCCAGGCTTCTGCCCTCCAGGCGAGCGGTGACGGCGACGTCGCGCTGCAAGTTTTCGCGGCGAATCTCGGTTTGCCCGGGATACTCCACCAGGCTGGCCAGCGCGCCGAGTGTCGCGGTGCGCCCGCTGCTGCTGACCAGCAGCGTGTCGCGCATGGCTTCGAGCGATGCCCGGTTCGCCGCGGGGAAACGCACCCGCAGCACGTAGGCGCGGTCGTTCGCCACCACCGGAGTGGGCGCAGGTTCGCCTTCCAAAATGGCCGAGGCATCGAGCGCCACTTCTTCGGCGGTAAATCCCCCACGGGCGGCCACGCTGGGATCAACCTGGAAGGTGACCGCGGGCCCACTGATGGTGTTGTCGATTCCGTTCAGCAGATCCACAACGCCGTCAATCTTTCCGATGGCATCCGCCACCTTGGGCGCCCACTCTTCCAGTTGCTTGGGATCCTGTGAGAACAGCTTGATCTCGATCGGTTGTGGCGCAGAAGTCAGGTCGCCAATCATATCCTGCAGCACCTGGATGATATCGATATCGAGGGCAGGTTCCTCTTTCTTGATGTCGGCGCGCACGTCGGCGATGATTTCGTCGATGGCGCGGTCGCGCTTGGTCCTCAGCTTGACCAAAATGTCGCCGGTGTTTGCCTCGGTGACTGCAGCGAGGCCGAGTTGCAGCCCGGTGCGCCGCGACGTGCTCTCCACCTCAGGAATTTCGCGCAGCATCTGCTCGACGTGGCTCACCACACGGTTAGTTTCCGCCAGCGAGCTGCCCGCGGGCATGATGTAGTCGATGGTGAACCCGCCTTCGTCCATCTCCGGCAGCAAATCCGAACCGGAGAGGGTGTAGCAGAGGTAGGAAACAACGACTAGGGCAGCGCTGAAGATCACCAGCAGGCGCGGCCGCTCGAGCGCGCGGCGCAGCCAGCGTTCGTGGAAGTTGACGACGCGCAGGAAGAAGCCGCTGAGATGTCTTTCCTCGGCAGCCAGCAACTTCATGGCATTGTCATTTTCCTCGGGGCCTTCGACTCCCTTGGATACCGGCAATTCCGCGCCTTGAGAGGGCTCAGATTCTGCCTGCGAACCTTCTTTCTCGTGCCGTCCCCTGATGAAGTATTGGCTCAGAGTGGGAGTCCATGTCAACGCCAGCGCCAGCGACGTCAGCAGGGAAACCGTCATGGTCACGGCCAGGGCGCGGAAGAAAACTCCCGTGACGCCAGTGATCACGATGAGCGGAATGAAGACCACGACGGGGGTGATGGTCGAGCCGATCAGTGGAACGGTGATTTCTTTCAGGGCGCGCCGGATTGCCTCCAGGCGGGTTTGCCCGGCATCGCGATGCAGGACGATGTTCTCAACCACGACGATCGCGTCATCGATGACCAGTCCGACGGCCGCGGCCAGGCCACCCAGCGTCATCAGGTTGAACGTCTCCCCCATCATCTTGAGAGCGATGAAGGTGACCATGACGGTAACGGGAATCACCAGGCCTGCGACCAGCGATGTGCCCCAGTCACGCAGAAAGACGACCAGAATGATCGAAGCGAGAATCAGGCCGAGCAGGATGGCGTCGCGCACGCTCTTGATGGATTCGCCGACGATGATGGACTGATCGTAAAAGGGCTGAATCTCGACTCCGAGTGGCAGCGTCTTGCGGATGCGCTCGATTTCGTCGTGAACTTCCTGCGCCACCTGAACCGTGTTACCGTCGGGTTGCCGATTGATGTTGATCAGGACCGCGGGCTTGCCGTTTGCCGTAACTACGGTGTAAACGGGTTTTACTCCGGGCGCCACGCTCGCGACATCGCCGATGCGAACCGGGATCCCCGCCGGAGTGTTCTTGATCACCGCATTGGCAATTTCTTCCGGTGTGTGCACCTGGCCGTTGACCAGGCCCAGATAGAGCTGGTGATTTCGTTCGAGCAGTCCGGGCGAATCAATCAAGTTAGTGCGGCGCACGGCATCGAGAATGTCGGACACGGTGGCGCCGGCCGTCAACAGTTTCGCCGGGTCCGGCGTGATGTGAAATTCCGGTTCCTGCCCCCCTTGCACGATGACGGTGGAAACGCCATCGAGCCGGTTCAGCCGAGGCTTCATCTCGTAAGTCGCCATTTCCCATAGCTTGGTCTGCGACATGGTGTCGGAGGTCAGGCTGTAGCCGATGATGGGGAAGGCGGCGAAGGTCAGACGGTGCGCTTCGATCTTAGCTGTCGCGGGAAGTTCCGGCTGCACCCGCGAAATCGCCGCGTTGACGTACTGCAGCGTCTGGAACATATCCACGTCCCAGCGAAAGAAAAGATCAATTTCGGCCGATCCGCGACTGGTGATGGAGCGCACCGTGAGCAGTCCGGGCACGCTGTTGACGGCCTCTTCAATAGGCCGGGTCACGGTGACCATCATCTGGTCAATGGGCATGACCCCGTTGTCTACTCCAATCAGCACGCGTGGGAAGTTGGTGGACGGGAAGACAGACACAGGAATAGTGAAAGCGAGGTAGGCGCCCAGCAGCGCTAGGGTAAGAATCAGGAAAATGATGGGCCGCGAGTGTTGGGCGACCCAGTGATCGTCGTTCGGTCGGCTCACGCAGGTGCTCCGCCGCGGCTATTTTTCACTGGATCCTCCAGCGGGGGCCCTCGACCCCTCCTTGGAAGCTCCGGCCTTGGGCTTTGACTCCTCCGACGATCCATCGGCCGGCGTGGCTTCAATCTTGATCTTGGTTTTATCGGGCAGACCGTAAGCCCCGGTCGCCACCACTTTGTCGCTGGCAGTGACCCCTTCGAGAATCTGAACGTCGTCGCCGTTGCGGATGCCGATTTTGACCGTCTTCTGATGCGCGCGACCATCGGCGCCCGCGATCATGACGGCTGTCGTTCCATCAGGCGCGGTGATAATTGAACTGGCCGGCACGACGAGGGCGTCTTTAATGGTTTGCGCCGTCAGCGCCAATTGCACGCTGGTTCCGGGCTTCAACTTGTGCTTGGGATTTTTCGCCTCGAGCCAGACTTCCACCGTGGTGCTGTTGGGGTCGAGCGCCGGGCTCACCACCGTGACCTTTCCTTCGATCGGCTCTTCCATACTGGGCACTGTCATGGCGCCCGAGTCGCCTACCTTGAGGACGGCAGCCTCGCTTTGTGGGATGTGTGCCTTGGCGATGACCGACGACGTATCCATGACCGTGAGCAATGGCGTCCCGGCAGCGGCCATCTCGCCAGGATAAAGTGGACGGTCGGTAATCACGCCATCAATCGGGCTGCGGATTTCCGAGTAGCTGAGCTGCGCCTGCGCTCCGAGATACCTGCCTTTCGCCGATTCCAGTTGTCCCGCTGCGGACTTGAGCGTTTGCTGTTTACCGATGGCCATCAGGGCATCGAGGTGCTTCTTGGCGATCGCGTACTGGTTACGGGCCTGTGTGATATCCACTCGCGACTGGTCCAGCTCTTTTCGGGGCAGCGCGCCCTGCTCAAAGAGCTGCTGGCGGCTTTGGAAGACTTTTTCCTCCGCATCAAGAGATTGCTGCGCCTGCTGCGCGTCGGCTTCAGCCTTCTGAATCTCCTCGGGCAGGCTGGCGGCGGTCGTGGTCTCGTAAGCCGCTTCGGCTTGATCGTAGGCGCCTTTGTTCTCCTGCGCCGCGGCGGACAGATCGCGATTCTCCAACACGGCGAGAAGCTGACCCTCACGCACCCGGCTTCCGCGCTGCACCAGGAACCTCTGCACAGGGGCGCTGATTTTGGGAACAATAGCCGCCTGCTGGCGTGGGAACAGAATCGCCTGGGTCCGGATCGTATGCTCAATCGTGGTGGTCTCAACGGCAGCGACCTGCACCGCGACCGTCGGTTCTTTATCTCCTTTGTCGGAGGAGCAGCCGGCGATCAGGAGCAAGCTCGCTGCGAGCAGAGCGGAAGCAGGCAGACGGCGCCTTGCGCGGCTCAGGTTAGATTCTAGTCTAGACGCAAAGGCGAAGTGGTTCATCCGGGTCAGAAGGTTCCTGTCAGAGTTTGTAAGTTTGCCAGAGCCACGCGGTAGCGCGACTGGCCATCATCGTATGCGCTGCGCGCCTGGGTCAGGGTATTTTGCGCGTCTACCACCTCGAGCACGGTGGACTCTCCCGCCTGGTAGCGCATGGTGGTGAGCCGCAGGCTTTCAGCGGCGATTTCAGCCGAACTGGCCAGCGATTCCAGCTCCGACCGCGCCGTCTCGGCTTCGCTGTAAAACTGGCGCAGGTGGCTGAGGAGTTGCCGCTGGGCATGCGTCAACTCCACGTGCGCCTGATCCCGCCGCAGCTCCGCCTGCTTGAGCTTGCTGCGGTCCGAGCCCCAGCTGAAGATCGGTATCTGCAAAGTGGCTACCGTGGAGTATCCAAGATTCCTCACCCCGTTGGTGCGAATGGCGAACTTATTGGAATCAATTCCGTAGAAATAGTCCAGGCTGAGCGCTGGCAGCAGGCCACCCCAGGCCGCGGTGACCTCGTGATTCGCTGCCTGGTACGCCGCCAGAGCCTGGCGCAGCTCGGGATTGTTCTTCTTCCCCGCCGTCTCAACCTCCGCGAATCCGGGAAGAGGCTCGGGAGTCTGCAGATCATCCACAACGGCAAAGTCCTGATTGAAATCGGAGAACAGCAGGACGGCCAGATCCAGCCGGGCGCGCTTCATCTCGAGCTGGGCTTCCTGTAGATCGCGCTGCTGCTGCTGGGCTTGAATCCTTGCCTTAATTACGTCGGCGCGCGCCACTTCGCCGCCGCTCTCCAGTTTCTGGCTGATATCGAGGAATCGCGCCGCCTCGGCAGCGGCGCGCTGCGCGGTCGCGTATTTGCGTTGGGCGACGACCAGTCCGTAATACGACTGGGTCACGGTGACCACCAGGCCGCGCGTGGCGATTTCGGCCTTGGCCCTTGCCTGCGCCAGGGCAGCCGAGGAACGGCGATAGTCAGCAAAATTTGTCAGGGAAAGGGCCTGGTGTGCGTTTGCCTGACTGATGTACTCGTGCACCCCATTGTTGGCGATGAATCTTGACGTGGGACAACCTTGCGTCGAGCTGGCACAGGTCTGCGGCAACGGCCCGGTCCCCTGCGTGTAGATGAACGAGTTGTTGTAGTTGAGGCTGGGCAGCAGTCCGGCGCGAGCCTGCACGCGGTCCTCACGGGCCAGGCCGAGATCTGTGATGGCCGAACGGTACTGAGGATCGTTCATGCGTGCCCGCTGCAAGGCATCCTGGAGCGTGATGGTCACGGGCGCCCCGGTGGCCGCATTGTTTTCCTGCGTCTGGGCGGTGAGGGTCTGGAGCTGTGCAAAACCTGGTGAGCCGAGGGCGAGAAGGCCTAAAACGGGAATGAAGCGGCGCACCAAAGGGCCAATGCGGGAGTCGGCATTCTTTCGTGTGCACAGGTCGTTTTCAGAAGTCTTCACTAGTCACCTCAATCCCAAGAAGCACGACGTGCGTGCCCCCGAAGTTCCTGACGCAAAAAGGAATCCCGCGCATTCAGGCAGCTCCGCGCGCTTCTGCCGGAACATCGCGGTTCCTAACAGGTAAAGACGCATTCGAGGCGGCTGCGCCGTGTTCTTACGACCGAGCGTCGCAGCGTTAGGACCAATTTGGAACCTGCACAGGCTACCACGGCCTGTCTGAAAGCTACATGAAAAGCGGCGTCGCGCCCTTAAGTGCCAGCGACCTAAAGTACTTAGCTCCAGCCTGGCCAGGGGCCGAAGATTTGGCGAAGCCGTTGCTGGATCGGAGTGCAGGCTGCAAGGGGATGGGCAGCGAGGAGGGAGGAAGAAAGGTGATGGTGGATCTCAGCGAAATTAAAGTCACGCCGCGCGATCAGCAGGTGCTGAATCCGCTGGTGCAGGGCTGCAGCAACAAGGATATTGCGGGCCAGTTGAACATCAGCCCGCGCACCGTCAAACAGCACCTGAGAACATTGTTTCTGCGGGCGGGAATCCGCGAGGGCCGGAAACGTGTGAAACTGGCCATCGCCATGTTCGCCCGGGAGGAGGCACAGTCATGACGCCGCGAGAGAGACTTACGCCCAAGGAAATTCAGGTTGCCATCCTGGTCTGGGAGGGGCTGACCAATCGCGAAATCGGCAACCTCATGGGCACCAGCGAACAGGTGATCAAGAATCATCTGCGCAACACCTTTGACAAACTGGGTGTCTGGAGCCGTCTGGAACTGGCTATGTACGTGGCCGGACACGGGGGGAAGGAGTGTTTTTCCGAGCAGCAAGACAGCATCGCGTTGCGCAAAGCCGTCGGCACTTAGACAGCGGTGCGGTTTCCGGATGCACTCGCAGCGATGCAGTTTTCTGCAGACCGGTGCGTCCGAGTGACGGTCCAAAGACTCAAGAACAGCAGTTGTTGCGAACTGTGTCTTGTGCCGGGGGCCACAATCTGCAAAAGGTTTCATGTCAACCGCGGCCGTGAGAGTCGGTCAGGCCAACAAATCCAAATGAGGCAATGACATGCAAGATCACATGTGCGGCCTTGAAATTGCACTCCAGTTGCTGATTCTGAAGAAAGCGGCTCAACAGCAGCCACGAGCCGGCTTCGCGACCCCGGGGCGAAACCTGCGATGGCCTACAAAGAGACTTTCTGGATGGCTTGCGACTCGACCGAGCAGCTCCGGGCCGAGTACGGCCCTTTTCAAACCCGAGCCGAAGCCGAGGTGGAAGCCAAGAAGCTGGGGTTCGGCTACCTGCTGCGCTACGAGCACATTCTGGGCGAGAACGAAGAGATTCAGGAAGTCCGCTGCATTTTCATCGAACTGCCCGGAGCCGTTCCAGTGGTGGTCGAGGCCGTGCAGATTACCCTTCATACCCGCTGCGCCACCTGCGGCGAGTCGGCGGCGCACGATGAACCCTGGCAGGCCGAGGTGTGGGCCGACATCCACGAGTTCGAACACACCAATCACCGCGTCCGCTTGTTCGAACATGCCCGCGGCAAGGGCTTAAAGGAAATCGGCGACTGGCGGGGATAGATCGTCTCGCTGCGTGACCTCAGAAAACTGGTGAACGTCCCGTCTGTCCCCAGGTTTCCTCCTATTTTCTGAACCAAGCCGGACCCGCGCGGGTGAATGTGGGATGGAGCGAGACTTCGTTTTGCAGTCGGGTGGCGTAAGTGCGGAAACACTCGCGGTCTGAGTCCGTGGTTCCCGCTCTTGCAAAAAGCGCAAGGACGGGGCACCCACAGTAACAATGGTTTTCGCAAATCAAAAGGTGGGCCACCCGCCAGCGATCGGAAACAGATCACTTATGAGACGCTTTCTCGAGTGTGTCTTTAATGATTACCGCCGCGGAATCCATTTGTGTCGTGATGTAACTCTCGAAGCTGTTTGGAAGTAAATCAACGATCCAAACCAACAAACAGCCGTGTTTGCCTTGCGGGGATACTTGAACTGAAGCGCTATAGGTTGTGAAGCGCCCACCTAGAATCGCGTAGACCAGCCTTCGCGATTTGTCATCGAGGCTAACTAGAAGCTCCTTTACTTTGGACCCGTTCGCGAAAGTCACGTAACGCCCACCGTCTACGGCTTCCACCTCTACTACAAAACCGGGGACGAGACGTTTGTCAACGTTGTTAAAATCGCGCACCGCGTCCCAGACCGCGGCGGATTCGGCATTGATGTGAATTTCCTTGCGAATCGTTGCCGCAGTGCCCAGTGAGCTGCAAGCCAAAACGAAAAATCCGATAAACCTCATACAAGTCCTTTCTAATCGAAATTCGCTTTATCTCACCCGGCGCTCGTGACCAAGGTCGGCCAATGCACGACGCAGAACTGAGACGGCGTTGTTGGCCTCGCCAAGACTGCGGCACGGCGTAGTCATCGCTTCTTTCCGCCGACGAAGGGCATGGTGGCGGCCTGCTTCATCCATGACGCCAATTGGTGCTCGTCGAAATCGTCGACCGAAGCTAACTCGACTCCGCGGGTGGATTTACCCATCCCGATCGGGGTCACAGGCGGTTCCGGCTTGATGTCCGTGCCGCGTATGAACATCAGTTTCACATGCCCGACGAAGGCGCCGGATGAGAAGCACCAGCCCCCGTTGACCCCGTAGTACGCCATGCCCCACTTCACCGCTCGCTGGAGGCCTGGCAAGCTTTTGGCTGCCAGGGCATCGATGCGCTCGGCGATGCCGCGTTGCGGCTGCGGCAGGCTGGCGATGTAGGCGAACACAGGTTTATCGCCTGTCGCGGCCTTCGCGGGGCTTGCCTTGCCAGTCATGGCGACGAGCAGTTTCACAGGGGGCTTGCTTGGGGCGGTCTTCGCACCCTGGTGGCCGGCCACACGCTTGGTTGATTGCCTGTTGGATCGCGTCATTTTGTCGTTGACCCTGCCCCCATGCTGACGAGAAGTTCGTCGAGTTGGTCGAGCGCCTCAGGCATAGCTTCCGTCGATCCGGAGTTGGCGTCAAGCGCTTCCTTCGAGGGATAGAGATCGTGCACCACCACCAACGTTCTGCCGGCGACTTCATCGAAGGTCACCGTGCCCCACCCTTGCGTCCTTTGCAAGGGTGGAAACCACGGACCGATACACCTTGCACCTCAAGTGTTGGAATGGAGGTCCGTGCTGCCCACCCTTTCGCACAAAACGCGAAAGGATGGGGCACCCTCCGCAGAAACAATGGCGGCAAACAGCAACAGCGACGATAGGGTGGGCCACCCGCCAAGGGTTTAAAGGAAATCGGCGACTGGCGGGGATAGTTCAGTTTCCGCTCGACAGTTCACTGGCCGCCGCCCGATCTACCAGCCACAGGAGCTTGCCGTCGGCTGGTTCCACCAGCTTGGACGGATACTGCTCTCCCGGCGCATCGCCTTCCAGCACGGTTTTCAGCGCCGGCGCTTTGTCGGTGCCGCTGACCAGGAACGCAACGCAGCGGGCCGCGTTCAACACCGGCAGCGTGACGGTGATGCGATGAGTCTTGAATTTCTCAACCCAGTTGGCTACGACCAGGCGCGACTTTTCCGCGAGGGCAGCGGTTCCGGGAAACAATGAGGCAGTGTGGCCATCCGGTCCCATCCCGAGGAGGATGAGGTCGAAACGGGGTACCTGTCCGGGGGAAAGCGCGAAGAACTTCTGCAGCGTATGCTCATACGCCTCCGCAGCGGCATTGGCGTCGGGGTTTTCGGCGGGAACCCGGAACACATTCGCTGCCGCCACGGGAATCTTAGACAGCATAGCTTCATCGGCCATGCGGTAATTGCTCTCCGGATCGGTGGGGGGCACGTGGCGCTCGTCTCCCCAGAAGAAAAATGTCTGCTCCCAGGGCAGGGAACTGCGGGCATTGGTGGCGAGCAAATTGAAAAGGCTCCTGGGAGTCGAACCGCCCGAGAGCGCGATGGTGAAGCGGCCGGACTGATCCACCGACGCCCTGGCGGTTCGGACCACCACCTCCGCCGCTGCCTCAAACAGCTCTTGGGGCGTGGCCAGGGTCCGAATCTCTGCGACGGCACTCACGGTGCGCTACTCCAGGCTCAGCTAACAACCCAACTTCTTCTTCAACCCATGCTGACGCGAACTGCGGCACAACGCGCAGCGCCCAGCAAGCCAGCCTTGTCATTGGTCACGACCTGCACCGGGATGGATTCCAGCAAGGAGCGCATGCGGCCTTTGTCCAGGAAGGATTTCATGAACAATGTTCCCTGCAACTTGGTCAGAATCTTGGGTGAAATGCCGCCGGCGAGAAAAAGTCCGCCGGTGGACATCACTTTCAAAGCCAGGTTGGACGCCTCGGCGCCGTAGACCGAAATCCACAGGTCGAGGGCCTTTTCCGCCAGCGGAGATTTGCTTTCGATGGCCGCACGGGAAATGCAGGCCGCCGCGTCATCGCCCGTCAACGCTGCCGCAAGTTCAGGACGTTCGTTTTCATAGCCGCGGTCACGCAGGAACTCGTAGACATTCACGAGTCCAGGACCCGAGATGATCCGTTCGTAGCTGACGTGACCGAACTTTGCTTCGAGAAAGCGTAGCAATTCGATTTGCAGCTCTCCCTGAGGGGCAAAATCGGTGTGGCCGCCCTCGCTGGCAAACACGCGATGTCGAGCGCCATCCCAGAACAAGCCGGCCTCGCCAAGACCGGTTCCTGGAGCGATGACTGCCTGATTCCCGGTGGCGGAGGCACTGACGTGGTTCAAGGGAACCTTGTCACTGTCGGCCAGGGCGCCGATACCCCACGCGCTCGCTTCGAGATCGTTAATGAGCAGCGTGGCGGGAAGGGAAATCTGCCGGGCGAGCTGCGACTGATCCACAACCCAGGGCAGATTCGAAGTTTCGACGCGACCGTTGCGCACCGGGCCGGCAATGCCAAAACAGGCTGCCTCGGGGCGCGTACCGGATTCCTGCAGGAACCGGGTCACGATCTCGCCGAGTTCGCGGTGCTCCCTGCTGGGGAAGACCCTTTCGGAAAGCAGCTGCAAATGCCCGTTCTGAGGTTGAAAATAGGCCAGCCGGGCATTGGTTCCGCCGATGTCGCCGGCCAGGATCATTTCTCGAAGTTCCTCCAGCGACGGCCGTCGCGTTCGAGCAGTTCGTCGGCATCTTTCGGTCCCCAGGTGCCGGACGCATAATTAGGGAAGTTTCGAGGCGGCAACGCCCGCCAAATATCCAGCATCGGGTTGACCACCGACCAGCCGGCTTCCACCATGTCGGCGCGCTGAAACAGCGTCTGATCGCCAATCATGCAGTCGTGCAGCAGCCGCTCATAGCCGGTGCTGGGCTGCTTGCCAAAATATTCCTGATACTCGAAGTTCATATCCACGGTGCCCAGGCGCATAACTGGGCCCGGGACCTTCGCGGCAAATTGCAGGGAAATTCCTTCTTCCGGCTGAATGTGCAGCACCAGTTGATTCGGCATGAGATGGTCAACCGGCGTATCGCGGAAGAGCACGAAGGGCGCCCTGCGGAACTGTATCACGATGTGAGTGTTTCGCACCGGCATGCGCTTGCCAGTGCGCAGATAGAAAGGAACATCGGCCCAGCGCCAGTTGTCAATCAAGAGCTTCATGGCGACGAAGGTCTCGGTGCGCGAATCCGGAGGGACATCTGGCTCCGCGCGGTAGGCGGTTACGCGCTTGCCATCTTCCGTGCCATCGCCGTACTGGCCGCGGATGGTGCGGCTCAATACGTCTTCGTCGCCCATCGGCTGGATGGCGTGCAAAATCTTGGCCTGCTCGTCGCGGACGGCGTTGGCGTCGAAGGAAATCGGCGGCTCCATGGCGGTCAGGCTAATGAGCTGCATGATGTGGTTCGGAACCATATCGCGCAGCGACCCGGCATGGTCGAAATAGCTTCCCCGGCCTTCCACTCCGACGGTCTCGGCGACCGAAATCTGGACGTGGTCAATGTAGCGGCGGTTCCAGACCGGCTCGAAGATGCCGTTGGCGAAGCGAAACGCCAGAATGTTCTGTACCGTTTCCTTGCCGAGGTAGTGGTCAATGCGATAAATCTGGGTTTCGTCGGCTACTCTGAGCAGTTGCTGGTTGAGCGCCTTCGCCGATTCCAGGTCGTGGCCGAAGGGCTTTTCGATGATCACACGCCGCCAGCGGCCGTTGCCTTGCTGCATCAACTCCGCGCTGGCGAGCTTTTCAACGATCGGCCCGAAGAAACTGGGCGCGGTGGCCAGGTAGTAAAAAACGTTCTGATGGGTGGAATGTTCCTGATCCACTTTGGCCAGAAAATCTTTGAGTCGAGCGTAGAGCTTGTCGTCGCCGAAGTCGCCCGCGAGATAGTAGAAACGGCGTTCGAACCACTCCCACAAGTCTTCTTCGACGCACTCCCCGCAGTACTGCTTCACGTCATCGCGAACTCTTTTCTTGAAGTCATCGGTGGACATGGGGGCGCGGGCCACGCCGACCACGGCAAATTCGCGGGAGAGCAGGCCGGCCTTGGCCAGGTTGTAAAGCGCTGGAATGAGTTTGCGTCCCGTGAGATCGCCCGCCGCTCCGAAAATCACCATGATGCAGGGATCGCCCTGCTTGCCGATGCGCGGCGGCGCTGCCGTAAGCTGTTCTGCTGTCTCAGCCATATGTTAAATGCCGTGCCTTCCCGAGAAATTCCGAGGCGTCTATGCAGTCTTTTGGGCTTTGGCCACACCGGCCTCAGTGTGCCCGCCGAACTTCTGTCGCATCGCAGAGAGCATTTTTTCCGCGAAGGTGTGTTGCCGGCGCGAACGAAAGCGTACATACAGCGCGGCGGTCAAAACATCGGCCGGCACCGCTTCTTCGATCGCGGCCTGAATGGTCCAACGGCCTTCGCCCGAGTCCTGAACGAAGCCCTCGTATTCTGAGAGCGTTGGATTTTCGGCGAGCGCCATGGCCGTCAGGTCGAGCAGCCACGAACTCACCACGCTGCCCCGGCGCCACACTTCGGCAATGTCGGCCAGATTGAGGTCATAACGCATGGCCTCCGGCAGGTCCTTGCTGGTTGCGTTCCGGAAAATGTCGAAACCTTCGGCGTAGGCCTGCATCATGCCGTATTCAATGCCGTTGTGGACCATCTTGACGAAGTGGCCGGAGCCCGAAGGGCCGCAATGGATGTAGCCTTCTTCGGCGGTGCCGCCCAATGTTTCGCGCCCCGGAGTGCGTGGAATGTCGCCTATGCCCGGGGCCAGCGTCTTGAAAATCGGATCGAGACGCTGCACGGCCTCCTTTGGGCCGCCGATCATCATGCAGTAACCGCGCTCCAGTCCCCAGACGCCGCCGCTGGTGCCGACGTCAATGTAGTGGAGGCCCTTCGCTGCCAGTTCCTGCGAGCGGCGAACGTCGTCTTTGAAGTAGGAGTTGCCCCCGTCAATAATGGCGTCGCCAGGCTGCAGGCGCTGCGCGAGCTTCTGAACGGTCTGTTCAGTCGGCGCGCCCGCCGGGACCATGATCCAGACCGCACGCGGCGGCGTGAGCTTGGCGATCAAATCCTCCAGCGAACTGGAGCCCACCGCGCCTTCGCCGGCCAACCGCTTGACGGCATCGGCACTCAAGTCTGATACGACCAATTGATGGCCGCCGTGCATCAGGCGGCGCGTCATGTTGGCGCCCATGCGCCCCAAACCTACCATTCCCAATTGCATGTCTTACTCCTGAAGAGCACTGTCTGCGGTTCTGCCGTCGGTTTGCAAGGGCACTCTACCTTTGCTTACCGATCGATTGAAAATGCTAGAGACCTTGCTGCACGGCTGTCTGCAGGGCGGCCAACCCAGCTTTCAGATTGCTCCCAAGGTGCACGCGCAGAGCCCGGCGTCCTCGCTCGGCGAGCACCTGAAAATCTCCGCGTGCCTGTGCCGACTTGACTACGCCGAACGTATACTTCTGCCCCGGCACCGGCAGTTTGACGGAGTCGTCGCAAGTGACCTGCAGAAATACGCCAGAGTTGGGGCCACCTTTGTAAGCCTGCCCGGTCGAGTGCAGGAATCGTGGCCCGAATCCGAGACACGTGGCTGCATGTTTCTTGTCCCGCACGGCGTGACGGATCGCCTGCAGCGTCTGCTCGTGTTCGTCGTTCATCTGGATGTAGCCGAGGACCGCAAAGTAGTCGCCAGCCTTGATGCGCGACAAGTGAGCCTTTATGTATCCAGCGAGCGTTTGATCGCGGCCCGCAGCCTTGGCGAGCTCCGCCGCGTTGATCTCGTCAGTGAACAATTTGACGCCGGCGTCTTCGATGATGGGCTTTTCTGCGGGCAGTGAACCGGTCTTTTCATACTCAGATGTCAGGTTGCGGGTCGCGATTTTGCTGGCTTCGACGTCGGGCTGATTGAAGGCGTTGATGCCGATAACGGCTCCGGCAACAGCGGTGGCAACTTCCCAGCAGAAAAATTCCGCGCCCAGGTTGTATGTGTCTGCCATCGAGACGCGCACGACCGGATGGCCGGCCTTCTCGATCGCTGCCACCTTCGCGTCCTGGTCGGCGTCAGCATCCGACTCAAGCCGCACATAGACAAATACCCGGTCATTTCCATAAACTTCCGGCGCTGCAAGACTCTCACGGTCCACTGGAATGATTCCTTTGCCAATCTTTCCTGTGGACTCCGCCACCAACTGCTCCAACCAAGCACCAAGGTCCGCAATTCCGGGCGAAGTGACGATGGTGAGCTTGTCCCGCCCGGCGTTCGCAGCAGTGCCGAGAATGATGCCGAGCATCGCGCCCGGGTTCTCTTCGACAGCAATGTCCGGACTACAGGCGCGAGCCATTTCAGCCGCAGCTGTCAGAAATCTCTTGGTGTCCAGCCCCATGACGGCCGCCGGGACCATGCCAAAGTTCGACAACGCGGAATAGCGCCCGCCGATTGAGGGACGGCCGAAGAAAATTCGCAGGAAGCGATCTGCCTCCGCCACTTCCTGCATTTTCGATCCGGGATCGGTGATCGCGATGAAATGGCTGCCGACCCGGACCGCGCCTACCGCCTGTTTCGCCCGCTCGAAGAAATATTGTTTGAAGATGTTGGGTTCGAGCGTGCTCCCGGATTTGCTGGCAACAATAAACAGCGTCTTGGGAATATCAATCTCGTGCTCAAACGCTTTCACCTGAGCTGGGTCGGTTGAATCGAGCACGTGCAGTTCCGGGAAATGAGTAATCCGGCCGAACGTCAGGCGAAGAACTTCGGGACAAAGACTCGAACCGCCCATACCGAGCAGCAGCACGTGCTTGAAGCCGCGAGCCTGAACTTCCTTAGCCAACTTCTGGAGTTGGTCTTGCTGTGAGATTTGCTCGTCCACAATGTCGAGCCATCCCAGCCAGTTGGATTCGTCGCTGCCGGTCCATAGCGATGCGTCGCGCTGCCACAAGCGCTGCATCTTGCCGCCCGATTGCCAATCTGCGACCGCAGCCTTCACCGAAGCCGACAATGCTGCGGGCAGGGAGAACTTCAGTCCGTTCACGGGATTATCCTTTTTGCTGCGTACTCTTTGCGACCACGGCCAGTAGTTTGTCGAACGCATCGGCGAAAAGCTTCACGCCGTCGTCGGTCAGTTTGTCGGTGACTTCTTTCATCGAAATACCGGCGCGGGCCAGGTCGGCCATCACCTTCTGAGCTCCGGGGATGTCCTCCGCCAGGCTGTTTCGTAGCAGGCCGTGGTCCCGGAAAGCATCAATCGTGGCTGGCGGCATGGTGTTGACCGTATCGGGGCCGATCAATTCCTCGACGTAAATTACATCGCGATAGTTCGGATTTTTGGTGCTGGTACTGGCCCAAAGGACGCGCTGCGTCTGTGCACCCTTCGCGGCCAGTGCCTGCCAGCGTGGGCCGCTGAAGATCGTCTGGTAGCGCTGATAGGTGAGCTTGCCGTTGGCGATCGCGACTTTCCCCAACAAGCTCTTCAGGAGCGCCTGCTGGCTCGTATCCGCGGTGCCCTTGAGGCGCTCGGCGAGCAGAGAATCAATCAGCGTGTCAATGCGGCTGATGAAGAAGCTGGCGACGCCAGCCATCTTCCTCAGATTGCCGCCGCGAGCCGCCAGATCTTCGATCCCGGCAACGTAGGCCTCGGCCATTTGTTCGTAGACTTCCTGGGCGAAGAGCAGCGTCACGTTGATATTGATGCCCTCGCCGATCAGTTGCCGGATGGCAGGAATCCCTTCGGCTGTGCCCGGCACCTTGATCATGACGTTCTCGCGGTTCACCGTCTTCCACAGACGACGGGCTTCGTCCATGGTTTCTTTCGTTTTGCGAGCGAGGTAGGGAGAAACTTCGAGGCTCACGTACCCATCGCGGAACTTGGAGTCGTCGTACACCGGGCGCAGGGCATCGGCCGCGTCCTGAATGTCGCGGATGGCAATCTGTTCGTACCGGCCAGTGGTGTCGAGGTCGCTGCGCGAGGCGAGCGACGTCAGCATGTCGTCATAAAGCGAACTGTCGCCGATCGCTTTTTCAAAGATGGCGGGATTCGAGGTCATTCCCCGCAGGCCGTCGTCGGCGATCAGGTGCTGCAACTTGCCGGTCGTGAACAGGTCGCGGCGAATGTAATCGAGCCACATAGACTGGCCGTAGTTGAGCAACTCCTTCAGCGGATTCTTGGTTCCTCTCGCGGTGTCGAGCACTCCGGTCGGCTGCATGATTTCCCTCCAACTGACGAATTGCGATTCCCCAGTGATTTCTGCGGCGCTCGCCTTGCATGAACGGTATGGACGGTAATGAGTTACGGACCCATGAAAACGAACAGCGCGAAAGCTAACGTCCCGAGATTGCGGCGCGCGCCTCCGCGACGACATTGTCCACCGTGAAGCCGAAGAACTTCAGCAGGTCTTTCAACGGCGCTGAGGCGCCAAAGCGTCTCATTCCGATGATCCGTCCCTTGAGGCCGACATAGCGGTCCCATCCCAGGGTTGCGGCCATTTCGACAGACACTCTCGCCGTCACAGCTGCAGGCAGAACGCTTTCCTTGTACCCTGCATCCTGCTGCTCGAAGATCTCCCATGAAGGCATGCTGACCACGCGGGCCGCAATACCTTCCGCTTTCAACTTCTCGTAAGCATCCACGCACAGGGACAATTCGCTTCCCGTGCCAAGCAAAATCACGTCTGGCTTACCACCGGGAGCATCAGCCAAAATGTATGCGCCTTTGGCTACGCCGGATGCGGGCGCATATTTCGATCGCTCCAGGGTCGGCAGCGCTTGCCGCGTCAATACCAGCACGGCTGGCGAGTGTTTCAGTTGGGCGATGACCTTCCACGCCTCGACGACTTCGTTCGCATCTCCGGGACGAAACACAACCAGATTCGGCATGGCCCGCAGAGATGCCAGTTGCTCAATCGGCTGATGGGTTGGACCATCCTCTCCCACACCGATCGAGTCATGGGTGTAAATGAAGATGGAGGGAATTTCCATCAGCGCGGCCAGCCGAATGCTGGCCCGCATGTAATCGCTGAAGTTGAAAAAGGTCGCGCCGAAAGCCCGAAGCCCGCACACCGTCATGCCATTGACGCTAGCTCCCATGACGTGCTCGCGCACGCCGAAATGAAGGTTGCGGCCGGCAGGAGTGCCGTCTTGGAATTCGCCAGCGCCTTCAAACTTGAGCGTGGTCTTGTTGGAAGTGGCCAGGTCCGCCGATCCGCCAATCAGCCAGGGAACATTCTGCGCCAAAGCGTTAAGCACTTTCCCGGAACTGTCGCGCGTGGCCACCCCTTTAGCGTCCGGAGGGAAGGTCGGCAGGTTCTTGTCCCAGTCTGCCGGCAGGTCGTGAAACTGCATGGAGTGCAAGCGCCCGGCCAGATCGGGATATTTTTTCGAGTATTCCGAGAAAAGCTCAGCCCACTGCACGTGTAAATCGCGTCCACGCTTGCCGATCCCTTCCCGGAAGTTCTCGCGAACCCCCTCCGGCACCAGGAACTTGGCGTCTTCGGGCCAGCCATAGAACTTCTTAGCCAGCCGCACTTCCTCTTCGCCCAAGGGTTCTCCGTGGGCGGCATTAGTGTCCTGCTTATGGGGTGATCCGTATCCGATGTGACTGTCCACTATGATCAAGGTGGGCCGGTCCGTGGTTTTCTGAAAGGTCTCAAAGGCGCGTGCCAGCATTTCCAGATCGTTGGCGTCGGCGACGCGGGTCACGTTCCAGCCGTATCCGACAAAACGCGTCGCCACATCTTCGCTGAAGGACCAGTCTGCAGGGCCGTCGAGCGTGATGTGGTTGTGATCGTAGATCCAGCAGAGATTTGAGAGCTTCAGATGACCGGCGAGTGAAGCGGCTTCGCCGCCAATGCCTTCCATCAGATCGCCGTCGCTGCAAAGCGCGTAAACGTTGTAGTTGAAGATTTCAAAGCCAGGACGATTGAAGTTTGCTGCCTGCCACCTACCGGCGATCGCCATGCCAACGCTGTTGCCAACTCCTTGACCCAGCGGGCCGGTTGTAGTTTCCACCCCGGAAGTCAGGTGTGACTCGGGATGCCCCGGTGTGCGGCTTCCCAGTTGGCGGAAGCGCTTGATCTCTTCCATGGGAACGGCGAGTTCTTTAGTAATGCGGCCGTCGGAGCCGACTTGCCGTACCTCCGCCAGATGCAGCATGGCATACAGCAGCATCGAGGCGTGCCCGTTGGAGAGGACGAAGCGGTCGCGATTGATCCAGGTCGGATCGGCGGGATCGTAGCGCAGGAACTGTTGCCACAGGCAGTAGGTCACAGCAGCCAGACCCATGGGTGCGCCAGGATGGCCAGAGTTTGCCTGTTGTACCGCGTCAATCGCCAAAGTCCGAATCGTGTTGATACACAGCGTGTCTAGCTGCTTTCCCGTCACCAAAACCTGCTCACTGGCTACCATGGAGACTTGATCCTCCGGCGGGCGTCGGCGCTCGCGCGATCCGCCCCTCACAGGTTAGATTTCGCCATCGCAGAAAGGTTGCAATCAGCAGAGAGTGTATCAATTTCTTCGGTGAAGTGGGTTAAGGAGGATAAGAAAAAGCGCCGAATTCCCGAAGAATTTACTTCAGGAACTGGAAATACCCGTTTTCCTGGCTGGTACTGCGGGCGGTTTCCTGCACGAATTTGAGGAACTGGCGCAGGCTGTCGCGCTCGGCAGGTACCATGGCGTCGAAGCGAACGCGAACTCCATTGGCGGGACCGCTGCGGGTGACTACTCCGCTCAGCGCGAAGCCCTTTACCCAGATCTTTCCGTTGGGTAGCCATAGGCCGATCTCAACTTTTGCCCCTGGTCGCACCGGACTGGCAGTTTCCACCAGGCAGCCGCCCAGGCCGGTGTTGGAGAGATTGCCCCAGATAGGGGTGTGGGTTTCATCCACCCGGAGTTCGACGGCAACAAAGCATTTGATTCGCGGGTGGCGCCGACGGTCGGTCGTCCAATTCGGCGTATACACATCCGGTTCGAAGGGTGGCGTAGCCGAAGCAGGGGTCGGGACAGGGGCAGGGACCTGAGAAGCGCTGGACTCCGCCGCCGGCGTTTCGCCCGCCAGGGTACCGGCTTTGATCTCCCGCATCGCAGACAGCAACACTTCTTCCCGCTTTTCCGGCGGGGCCTCACGGTAAGCCTGGAGCAGCTTGCCGACGTTTCGAACGAGGTCTGGGTCAGACAGTATTCGGGTCCAGTCAGTGCCGGTGGCTGTGCTCATTCGGGATTAGTCCGCCGTTTCTCGGTGCGAAGGCTTCTTGTCTAGGTTGGACCGAAGGTCACTACCATTCAAGATGACCTAAGTCACTAGGGAGAAATGCATTCTTGGCCTGGAGACTCTTGCGCCTCGGAATCAGCACGTGCTAGCGACGGCAGATACTCCCTAAGAGTTTGCGTCTCCTGAGCCGAAAGCGAGAGAAACTCGAAGCCGTAGTGATACCTGCGCCGGTGACGAAGCACAGCGCGCACGTCCCAGGACTGGGGCAGTCCCGGGAGACTAAACCGCATAGAAGCAACCTCTCCCGGATTCAATTCTGCTGCGATGAGCAGGCCGATGCCGGCCTCCGACAGGTCGCGGCAGTGAGCATTCAACCGTTGGTGGCCTTCACCGTGAAACATACTTAGTTCGACCGGAAATTCGCAGCGGTAGCGCGGATAACGGCGCTGACGCCGAGTAGAAGCCACAGCCGGGACTTTTCCTGGTACTGAAGACATGGTTTGCGATTCTTTCGGGCCGTTGACTTAAGGGGCCTCATTACTTCGAGCGGGAGCCGAGGCGCCGACCCGACATGGACCGACGTCAGTTCCAGCTTAGCGGGCGGCTATGTTTCCCAGCAAAACACCGAAGTCACTTCCCTCCAGCAGATGGTCGGAGGTGTCAAACGGCTTGGCCTGCGAACGGGCCTCTGACGGGGTTTTTGGGGCACCGTTCGGGGTGGAACATTATGCATCGCGGTGGGTTTCCAGCTAATCCAACCTGAAAACGTTTATCCTAGTCTGCGTAGAAAGGCGTCTCGCTCGTTGGCAAAGAAAGAGGGGACGATTCCACGCCCAAGAATGTGTTTCTTACGGAAGTTCCAGCACCCCATCACTACCAGCCTGGCACTTGCCTTATTTCTTCCCTCGATCGCTGCGGCGCAAACGGCCACAGCTCCCGCTCCGAGCGTGACTCTGCCCGGAAGCCAGAGTCCGTTTCTGGGAAGCGCACCGGAAGGCAAAGCCACTGCGGAAGTCCTGCAAATTGATTTCAAAGATGCAATTGATCGCGGCCTGCGAAACAACCTCGGCCTGCTGTTAGCCAGCGACCAAACGGAGACCGCCCGGGGCGAGAGGTGGAAGGAACTCAGCGATCTGTTGCCCAACATCAATGCGCGGGTCATCGAGAACGCTCAAACCCAAAGCCTGGCCGCACTCGGTTTCAACAAACTCTTTCCGCTGCTGGCCGCTCCCGGCAGCGGTCCAACAACTCTGCCCCGTTTAGTCCCGGCGTTCAACTACTTCGACGCTCGTGCTTCCTTGAATCAGTCCCTGTTCAATTTCAAGAATCTTGAACGGGCGCGCGCCGCGTCGGAGGGATTGAAGGCGGCGCAATACAACTACAAAGAAGCGCGGGAAATCGTCGTGCTTGCGATCGGCAACTCTTACCTGCAGGCCATCGCCCAGGCAGCTCGCGTGGAAACGGCGGAGGCCCAGGTCAAGAGCGCAGAGGCGCTTTATGGCAAGGCCGCCGACCAGCAGAAAGCCGGGGTCAGTCCGGCGATTGACACCTTGCGCGCGCAGGTGGAATGGCAAACCCGGAAACAGCAACTCATCGTGGCGCGCAACGACCTCGCGAAGCAGAAACTTGCGATCGCGCGAATTATCGGTTTGCCGGAAGGACAGCAATTTATTCTCACCGAGAAGGCGCCTTACGAGTCGCTGACTCCCCTTCCCACAGAGGCCTGTCTGCAGCGCGCCTACGCTGCGCGGGCCGATTATCAGGCAGCGGCCGCACAGGTTTACGCCGCGGAATTGTTCCGCAAGGCCGCCGCGGCAGGCCGCTATCCTTCGCTGGAAGTCACCGCGAATCTCGGCGACATCGGCGTGACGCCTTCCCAATCCAATGGCACCTGGCAGGTGACGGGAGGGCTTAACATCCCCATCTTTGCCGGCAACCGCGTGCACAGCGATGTGCTCGAGGCGGACGCTAAGCTCAGGGCGACGCGCTCCCAACTTGCCGACTTGCGCGGGCGCATTGATTACGAAGTTCGAGCGGCGCTTCTTGACCTGAACGCGGCCGCGGATCAGGTCGAGGTGGCACGCAGCTCGGTGGAACTAGCAGAGCAAGCCCTTGCGCAGTCGCAGGACAGGTTTACGGCCGGCGTTACCGACAACCTGGAAGTCGTGCAAGCCCAGGAGTCACTGGCCGGAGCACATGAGAGCTACATTCAGAGCCTGTACGCTCATAACGTGGCGAAAGTGGAGCTTGCCTACGTCATCGGAGACGCGGAAGACGGTGTGAAGAGATATCTGAAAGGCAAGCCATAACGTATGTCACAAACGACCCAGAGTCCCGTTGCTGAAAGCAGCCTCCCAGTGAAGGAACAGGAATACACGCTACCGGCCCGGACGAACGGCCGAGCGTTTCGCATCGGGGTTTCGGTCGCCGTCGTCATTTTGGTGATTGCGGGATTCTTTGTCTACCGGTACGCCGCGAGCTACGAATCTACCGACGATGCCCAGGTGGACGGGCACGTCAATTCGGTCAGCGCCCGAATCTCCGGGCACGTAATCAAACTCAACGTGCAGGACAACCAGTACGTGCCGGCCGGGACGGTTCTGGTCGAGATCGATCCCGCTGATTATCAGGTGGCCTACGATCGCGCCAAGGCGGACTTCGAAGACGCCCGGGCTACGGCGGTCGCGGCCGGCGTCAGCGTTCCGATTTCGTCGGTGAACACCAGCAGCCAGGTCTCCACCAGCGAGGCAGACATAAACGGCGCGCGCGCTGGGATTCAGGCAGCCCAGCAGCAGTTCGAAGCAGCGAAGGCGCAGTTGGAGCAGGCCGCAGCCAACAACGTCAAAGCGCAAAACGACTTGGCCCGTTACAAGCAACTCGTGGAGAAGCAGGAAATATCCCAACAGCAATATGACCAGGCTACGGCTGCGGCCAAAGCCAGCGCTGCTGCGGTCGAAGCCGCGCGAGCCAGCGCCAGCGCCGCCGAGCAGCAGGTTACGCAGGCCCAAAGCCGGCTGGCGCAGGCACAGGCGAACTGGCGCTATGCCAATACTGCTCCCAAGCAAATGCAGGTCATCCGCGCCAAAGCGGCAGCGGCGCTCGCCGAAGCCCAGCGCAAGAAGGCCGACCTCGATCAGGCTCAGCTCAACCTGCAGTACACGAAGATCGTGGCACCGGTCAGCGGCATCGTCAGTAACCGGACGGTTGAGGTCGGCCAGAACGTTGCTCCCGGCCAGGAGTTGATGAAAGTCATCAACCTGGACGACATCTGGATCACGGCGAATTTCAAAGAAACCCAGCTTCGTAGGATGAAGGTCGGCCAGCGCGCTACGGTCGTAGTGGACGCCAACGGCACGAAATATAACGGCAAAGTGGACAGCATCGCCGGGGCGAGTGGAGCGCGTTTCAGCCTGCTGCCGCCCGAGAATGCGACCGGTAACTATGTGAAGGTGGTGCAGCGCATTCCGGTCAAGATCGTGCTCGATACCGGATCCAACAACGACCACCAGTTGCGGCCGGGCATGTCGGTCGAGCCCAAGGTCTGGATTCGCGAATGAGTGCAGCAGCCACCACGCTGGACCAGGCCGACGCCTGGCGTCCTGCGGTCAATCCGTGGGTGATTGCACTTGCCGTCACGCTGGCGACGTTCATGGAAGTGCTGGATACTTCCATCGCCAACGTTGCCCTGCCGCACATCGCGGGCAGCCTTTCGGCTGGGCAGGACGAGAGCACCTGGGTCCTGACTTCCTATCTTGTCTCCAACGCGATCGTGCTGCCTCTGAGCGGCTGGCTGTCGTCCATCATCGGCCGCAAGAATTTCTATATGAGCTGCGTGGCCCTGTTCACCGTCAGCTCATTTATGTGCGGCCTGGCGCCAAATCTGGCGACTCTGATTGTATGCCGCATACTGCAGGGTGTCGGCGGCGGTGGTTTGCAGCCAAGCGAGCAAGCCATCCTGGCCGATACCTTTCCACCCGCCAAACGCGGCATGGCGTTTGCCGTATATGGAATCGCCGTGGTGACAGCGCCGGCGATCGGGCCCACTCTGGGCGGATGGATTACCGACAATTTCAGCTGGCGCTGGATTTTCTTTATCAACATTCCAGTCGGCATTCTCTCGATTCTGTTGACTTCCCGGCTGATCCAGGACCCGCCGTATTTCCGGCGGCGCAGGCTCGCCGAAACCAGCATTGATTACATCGGTCTGGGATTTGTGGCGCTGGGATTGGGTACGCTGCAGGTGATTCTCGATAAGGGCCAGCGCGAAGACTGGTTCGAATCGCACTTCATCGTGATTCTGTCCTTGATCTGCGTCGTCTCAATCATCTTTGCGATCTTCTGGGAATGGCGGCACAAGGATCCAATCGTGGACCTGCATCTGTTTCGCGAGCGCACGTTCGGAATCTCTAACCTGCTGATGTTCATGCTGGGATTTGCGCTGATGGGCAGCACGTTGCTGCTGCCTCTGTTTATGCAGACGATGCTTGGGTATACGGCCCAGCAGGCGGGTCTGGCTCTAATGCCCGGCGGCTTTACGGTCATGCTTTTGCTGCCGCTGGTTGGATTCTTGTTGTCGCGCTACAGCCCGCGCTGGCTGCTGTTGTTTGGCCTGACCGTGCTTTCCGCGTCACTGTTTCACATGACCCGCTTCGACCTGCAGATTGACTTCCGGACGGCTGTGTTCGCTCGCGTGTTTCAAGCGGCGGGTATGGCCTTTCTGTTTGTCCCCATCAATACGGCGGCTTATGCCTTCCTGCCGCGTGACAAGAACAACGCGGCGTCCGGCCTGATGAATCTGGCGCGCAACATTGGCGGCAGCGTGGGAATCTCGGTCGTCACGACCATGCTTGATCGCAGAGCACAGTTTCATCTCACCAATTTGTCGAGCCATCTTAGCGCCAGCAATCCTGCGCTCCAAGCGCGACTCAAGGGCCTGGGGCTCTTACTGCAATCTCACGGAGGCGGTCCGCCGGGATCGTCCGCGCCATGGGCGCTCATTCAACGAGCCGTGTTCCGCCAGGCTGCCATGCTGTCTTACATTGATTGCTTCTGGTTTCTCGGTGTAGCGATTCTGCTGATGGTCCCCATGGTCTTCCTGATGAGAAAGTCGAGGCCGGGCGGCGGGATAGCGGTGCACTAAGCCTGGAGTCCTATGCGCCCGGCCTGCCGGGCCGCTGTGGTGCGGGACAGCAATCTTCCGCACAAACGTCTTGGCGTGGCCCGAGTGCACCCATTGCCCGCCGTTCAACGTTTGGGTCCATCCTCTCTTGAATCAGCTCCCGAATCATGGCAATAAACTTGGGATGCACGCCCACCGTCTTAGCCCGCGCCATTGGTACACCCAGCGACTCGCACAATTGCCGAGCCTCGATGTCGAGGTCGTACAGAACTTCCATGTGATCGGAAATGAAACTGATAGGAGCGAGAACAACCGCGCTGGCCAGGCTGCGAGCCTTGACCTCCCGCAGATGATCGAGAATATCCGGCTCGAGCCACGGTTGCCCGGGCGTCCCGCTGCGGCTCTGATACACCAGAACATCGTTGGTGATGCCCAGCCTGGAAGAGACCAGAGTCTTCACCTCTTCCAACTGTCGAACATAGTCGCAAGTATTCGCCATCGAGAGCGGGATGCTGTGCGCAGTGTAAACGATCTGAATATTGCTGCGGGCAGCCTCGGGAATCTGCCGCATTGTATCCCGCAGTCGTTCCTCGGTTGCTTCGATGAAGCCCGGGTGGTTGAAGAACCCGCGCAGTTTGTCGATTTGTGGAGCCTCAGATCCCAATTCAACTTGGGCGCGGGCAATGTCCTCCCGGTACTGCCGGCATCCAGAATATGAGCTGAAGGCCGAGGTCACAAAGGCGAGCGCGCGCTGGACGCCATCCTGCTTCATCTTCCGCAACGTGTCCGCCAGCATGGGATGCCAGTTGCGATTGCCCCAGTAAACCGGCAATTTCGGACCCTGCTGTGCGAGTTCGCCCTCTAACGCAGAAATCAAATCGCGAGTTTGTTGGTTGATGGGGCTTTTGCCGCCGAAGTGATAGTAGTGCTCGGCCACGGTCAGCATGCGCTCGCGGGGCACACTTCGCCCGCGCAGCACGTTCTCGAGAAAGGGGATGACATCCTCCCGGGATTCAGGACCGCCGAAGGAGACAACAAGGATGGCGTCGTAGTTCATTCGTATGGCTCACCCACAGCTGATCACCTGCCCCGTCTATTTTCCGCCTGCTGCGACCGGCGACGCCGCGGTCTGTGTTGCGGCGGGCACCATTAGCGGCCGGTCAAGTGCAAGATCCATCTCGGTGAAGCGCGGCAGCACAACATCCCGGCCGCGCCGCGTTGCCATGTAAAGTCCGGAGACGCAGCTGGCAACAATTCGAGATGTCCCGGCGGTCGAGGCGTCGGTCGCGGACGAAACGATGGCCTCGATGACGAACTGCACTCCGTCGTCCACTTCCTTGGCGATACCGGCTGTCACGCCCAAGTTGATCGCCATCCATGCCTTGCCCGGACGCTCTCCGCGCAACTGCCCCTCGGCGTCAATCCGGGTGTGCGACCTCTGGTCCAGTTCCGCTCCGGCGACTGAGGCCGCAATGGGAAGTTTGGTTCCTTCCGGCAAAGTCAGATCCGTAAACGCCAGGTACAGAGATCCGGCTCGACTCAACCACCTCGGCGGAGTCCGTCGCAACACCTTGCCCTGAAACAGGCTACCTGCGGGCAAGATGACCCTGGAATCGAGTAACACCGGCTCGAGCAGGCGCGCGCGAACGGCATCTCCAGGCTTGCTTCTGGAAGCGCTCACCGAGTCTAGAAGCAGGATCTTGCAGCGTGTGGCGGCAGGAAGAACGCGAGGAGTCGGTGGATCAGGTTCAGGGCCCTCTCCGGCGCCCTCCGCGGCGAGAGGAGGCGGATTCTCGAAGCCGGATGCCTCCAGCACCATCATGGGCGCCGCTGCTTTCTTCGAGTACGGTTTGCTTGTTTCGACAGAACCCGGAAGATCCGAGGGCCCCCGCGATTTGTTCTTCTTCGCTTGAGCGTGTACCTCTCGCATCCGGGTTATCGAAATCACCGAGACCGGCATGGAACTCTCGCCTGCCGCCTGAGAAACGAACGCGGTCTTGAAAACGGGGTAGTTCTCCTGCTTCGGGGTAAAAACCTTGATCACCCAAGGAAAGTGGTCATTGGGCGCTCGCCGTCTTTTCTCCAGGTGGTCCACGGTGACTCGGACGGGGCTTCCCGCTGCAAACACCTTGCGGTCGGCCGAGTAGGCGTCACGCGCCAGGCTGCCCACCAGTTGATCGCCAGCCTTCAGTCTGTGCAGCTTGACCGACCCGGGCAGGCACACTTTGAGGTAAAGGCCGGAATCGGCGGAAACCGGGTTCTGAGGGCTCGCCCCAGAAGCACCCGCCGCGAAGCAAATCTGGGAAACTGGCGGTCCTGCCAGGAGCGTCACCACAACTGCACGATTGATCCACCCTCGGAAACTGGACATCGTGTTCCCAGTTTACATAGGTCTACGTGCGGGAACGGTAACTCTTAAGGAAATGATGGACTGGCTAACGCGAGAGGAAAATTCTGGTGCGCCCGGAGAGATTCGAACTCCCGACCTGTTGCTCCGGAGGCAACCGCTCTATCCAGCTGAGCTACGGGCGCGCCGAGTATCTACAGTTTACATGGGCAGGACAGAAGGCAGCAATGCACAGAGCTCTACAACGACTTCACGTCACGCGCTGCCCAGAGACGAGGGATGCAATGCTGATTGTTCGACCGTTCACCAGCGGTCGCGATGCCCTCCGCCGCCGCGGCCTCCGCGATCGCCGCGGTCGCGTCCACCGCCGCCACCCCCGCCCCCGCTGCGCTCCGTCTTGGGCCGTGCTTCGTTGACGTTGATTGTGCGTCCGCCGAGTTGCGAGCCGTTCAAGGCAGCAATGGCCTTCTCGCCATCTTCGTTGCTGGCCATCTCGACGAAGCCGAACCCCCGCGAGCGCCCGGTATCGCGATCGGTCATGATGCTGACCCGGTCCACTTGCCCGTAGGCCTCGAAAGCCTGCCGCAACTCATCTTCATTGGTGTTGAAGCTGAGGTTCCCCACAAAGATATTCTTCAAGCGTCTTCCCCTGCATTGAGCTGTCGGAGTGCAAGCTCAGTTCGGCGGACTTGGCAGGTCGGGAGGACCGTTCCTGAAAATCGGTACCGGAGCTGGCGAACAGTCAATTGCGGCCAGCAGTATAGCAGGTTTCCCCAAACTGGCTTCAAGTCGTGTCATGAAGATAGGAATTTCGTATAACGACGGGGCCAACCTAGCATTCGTCCACCTTCCAATAGCCCTCGGAGTGGAATCCCATCTGCAGCAGCCGGTTCCTGGGATCATGCCGCTTGCCGCATCCCGGGCAAATCAAGTACCGGCTCCAGCTAGTGCCCTGGTGATCGTAGTTTTCCGCCACGGCAAAAGTCGTCCCGCAACTGCAGGGGACAAGAAACATGCGAAGGCGAGCTCTAGCCGCCGGTTCTGCCGGGGTTTCCGGGGCACGTGCAGGGTGCTTTTTCACGATTCTTCGACAGTGACCATGGTGCTTTTCTTCCGCTTGTTCGCCTGCAGGACTTTCTTGCGCAGACGCAGCGACTTGGGCGTGACTTCCACGAACTCGTCGTCGGCGATGAATTCAATGGCCTGCTCCAGATTGAGCGGCCGGAAGGGCACCAGCCGGATTGCTTCGTCTGCGGTCGAAGCCCGCATGTTCGTCAGCTTTTTCTCGCGTACGGCGTTCACGTCCAGATCCGTGTCTTTTGCGTTCTCGCCGATGATCATGCCTTCATACAATTCCACGCCCGGTCCTACAAATAGCTCGCCCCGCTCCTGCAGACCCCACAAAGCGTAGGCGGTTGAAACCCCGGGCCGGTCGGCGACCAGCGCACCAGTGAGCCGGTGCGGAATTTCGCCCTGCCATTCGGTGTATCCGTCGAACAGCGAGTTCATGACGATGGTTCCGCGCGTGTCGGTGAGCAACTGGCTGCGCAGTCCGATCAGGCCGCGACTGGGCACGCGGAACTCGATGCGCACGCGGCCGTAACCGTGATTGTGCATGTTCGTGACTTCGCCCTTGCGCGAGCCAAGCTGCTCCATGACCACACCGACAAATTCTTCAGGAACGTCTGCGGTGAGATGTTCCACGGGTTCCATCAGCCGGCCGTCAATGCGCTTGGTGACAATTTCGGGCTTGCCTACCATGAGTTCGTAGCCTTCACGGCGCATCATTTCAATCAGAATCGAAAGTTGCAACTCGCCGCGGCCCAGCACCTTGAACGAGTCCGTGGTACCTGTTTCCTCGACGCGCAGGGAGACGTTGGTCAACAGCTCTTTTTCCAGGCGTTCGCGCAGATTCCGTGACGTAACATAGGTGCCGTCTTTGCCGGCCGACGGTGAGGTATTCACCGTGAAAAGCATCGCGATCGTGGGTTCATCAATGGCGATGTGCGGCAGAGGCGCCGGATTCTCTGGGTCGGTAATCGTCTCGCCGATGGTGATTCCTTCAACGCCGGCTACGGCAACAATATCGCCCAGTTCGGTTTCGGTGATGTCGGTCCGCTTCAGGCCGGAGAATGAGAAAAGCTTGGTGATCTTTGTCTTGTGGAAAGAGCCGTCGAGCTTAGCGATGGCGACCTCTTCGCCGGTGTACATCTTGCCGTTGAACACGCGCGCGATGGCCAGCCGCCCCAGATAGTCGCTGTAGTCCAGGTTCGCCACCAGAATCTGCAGCGGGCCGGACGCATCGCCCTTGGGCGGAGGGATGGTCTTCAGAATCGCGTCAAACAGAGGCCGCAAATCCTCTCCGCCGCCCTGGATGTTACTGGACGCGGTCCCCGTTTTGGCGTTGGTGTAGAGCACAGGGAAATCGAGCTGCTCTTCTTTGGCATCGAGATCAATAAAGAGGTCGTAGATTTCGTTGAGCACTTCCTGCGGCCGGGCATCCGAGCGATCAATCTTATTGATCACGACAATCGGCGGCAGCTTCGCTTCGAGAGCCTTGCCGAGGACGTAGCGAGTCTGCGGCAGCGGTCCCTCGCTGGCGTCCACTAGCAGCATCACCCCGTCCACCATTTTCAGCGCGCGCTCGACTTCACCGCCAAAATCGCTGTGGCCGGGCGTATCCACGATGTTGATCTTCACGTCGTGATAGAAGATGGCCGTATTCTTGGCCAGGATGGTGATGCCGCGCTCGCGCTCCAGTTCGTTCGAATCCATCACGCGCTCGACGTGGTGCTCGTTGGCGCGAAACGTGCCGCTCTGTTGCAGCATGGCGTCCACCAGCGTGGTCTTGCCGTGGTCCACGTGCGCGATAATAGCTATATTGCGGATGCTTGAACTCAAAGAGGGTCCTTCCTGGTCCGGGTCTACTACCACTTTACTATGCGGGAAATGAATTCACTACCTTAGGAGGATGGAAGGGCTGTTGAAAATCCGCGATAGAACCGCATGTGTCGTTTCGACGGTGCGCGGCTATCCCGGCGGGGCGGCCGCTTTCCCCGCCAGTCGCGCCTCGGCCTGCTTTACCGCCCTCCGGGCTGCCACGATTGCTTCGTTCGTAGTGGATTCCGGTCCCTGCGAGTCCGTGTTCGCGAAAAAGACGCGATCCATCGGCTGACGCACGAGAGGCTGCACCTGAGTGTACAACCGGGGCGTCGCCATATACATGGGGTGTCCGCGACGATAGATGTGCACCTCGACCGGGTCCACGTTAAATGCAGGCATGAGCTTCTGGAAATCGCGCAACACATTCGCCGCAATCTTGCGTGCGCCTAACTCATTCAATAGAGATCCACGGTCTTCTTCTTTCAACGGCGTATAGCAGCTAAGGACGTTGTGCTTCTGCTGGTAACCGCTTTTCTTGCGAATCACCCAATCTGCCACAATGAAGTCGGTGAACGCGTTGCCGGGGCACCATGTGTCGTAGCCCTTGTTGTATACCGGCCTGTCGAAGATCAGGTTGACCACGCTGTAGGGCGCATAGCGAATCTGCTGCATGGCCTGGCTCTGCTTGTCGGGAATCCCTTCGACAATGCGCCGTGTGATGAACTTGGGCGTGGCCATGACGACGGCTTTGGCAGAGACTGATTTCAACTCCGCACCAGACATGTAAGTCACTTGAACATCATCCTTGCCCGGAGAGACTGCAACTGTAGTAGCGCCCGCCTGCATGCGATCAGCCAGCTTCGGTTGGAGTATCTCGGCCAGCCTCTTGGTAATCGCTCCCAATCCGCCGGGCCAGGTGTAACGATTGTCGAACCGGCTCTGGCTGACGATGTCCTGGAATTCCCGGATGGCAAGTCCGGCAGCTGTGTCGTCACTGGTTGCGCCCCAATTGGAGAGCCCGAACGTGTCCCACCATTGCTTGATTTCCCGCGCGTACAATCCCATGAAGGTGGAGAAAGCAATGTTGTACAGTTCCGCGCCGCGTTGCTCTACGTCAATTGCCATCATTTCTTTTTTGAATTTCTTGAAGCTCTCGCGCGTGAAGGGCGGATAGGGAAGTTTGCTCAGACCATCGCCCCAGGTGTCGGGTATGAACTCGCCATTGAGGATGCTGCCGTCGGGAGAGTTGACGGGCAGGGGATCAAGACCGATTTCCCTGGAAAAATGAAAAGCATCTGAATCTGACCAAATAAAAGCGGCTCCGGTTGCATAGGCGCTGCCGTCGTATTCCATGGCGTAGGCGTTCCCGCCCCAGTGCGGCTCTTTTTCGAGCAGTAGAACGTCGCGCTGTTGCAGAAGATAGGCCGCGGTCAGCCCGCTGACGCCGCCTCCAACGATCACGACGTCATGTTTCGCCGCGGCCGGGGGCCGCGTGAACACCTTGCCGTCCCGCACCTGGTGACAGATGCGGTTCTCCTCGCCATCCACAGTAGCAGCGCCGGGGTGGGCCTCTTCGGTTTGCGTGACGAGCGCCTGATCTACCGGACATCCCGCCGATACCGCTCCGGCAACTACAAACTTGATGAAGTCTCTGCGATTCGCGCTCACTTCAAGTCCCCTTCGGAAGTTTCCAGCAGCTCCATGCCGATATCCGCGCCGCCTTCGCTGCGCACACGCAGTCGGTACCAGAACACAATCGTGACCAGAGAGAAAGCGAAGATGATGGTCGAGATGGCGTTGATCTCGGGCGTGATGCCGCGCCGCAACCGTCCCCAGATTTCGAGTGGCAAGGTGTTGTCGCGGCCGATCAAAAAAAAGCTAACTGCGATTTCATCCATCGAAAGCGTAAAGATCAGCAGTGCGGCACCGATGATGGGCAGCTTCAGGTTCGGCACGGTCACACGCCAGAAGGTCTGCCAATAGTTCGCTCCCAGATCGAGAGAAGCCTCTTCCTGAGCGCGGTCCAGTTTCTGCAGCCCGGCGAAGACCTCCGTGGTGGCGACAGAAATGAGCGCCGTTCCGTGACCCAGGGTAATGGTCAACAAGCTGAGCTTGACGTTCATCAGGTTGAACAACATGAGCAGTGAAAGGCCGGTGATGATGCCCGGCAGAATCAGCGGGAGCAGCACCAATCGGCGAAAGAGCGCCTTCCCTGGAAACTGCGCTCGATCCAGCGCCAAGGCGGCCGGAATCCCGAGTCCCAGCGAGATCACCATGGCGGCCAATGCGACTTGCAGGCTGTTCCATACCGAGTCCCAGATCGGCCCATCACCAAACAGCGTGCGATACCAGTCGAGTGTCAAATTACGCGGCGGGAACCCGCCTACGCCTTGCCCATTGAACGAATAAACAATGAGCACGGCGATCGGAAGGTATAGAAAGCCAAACACTGCGGCAGCGTGCACCAGCAGCCAGCGTGAGCGCGGCGAATGGGAGTTCACGCTCACGAGAAGCTCCATTTCTTTTCCAGCTTTTCCGAGAAGAAGAGCAGGCCCACCACCAGCACCAGCAGCCCGAGCGAAATCGCTGCCCCGAGAGGCCAGTTATACGCTGCACCGAAGAGGCTGACGACGATGTTCGAGATCATGATGCCGCTCGGTCCGCCCAAGAGCAGAGGCGCGAGGAAATCGCCCAGGCTCAGGACAAAGGCGAACGTCGCACCGGCAAGCACACCCGGAATAGAAAGCGGAAAGATCACCTTCCAGAACGTCTGTGCCGAAGTTGCACCCAGATCATGAGAGGCCTCCACCAGGTTGCGCGGAATGTGTTCCAAAGCGGCGTAGATCGGCAGGAAGGTGAAGGGTGTGTAAATGTGCGTAAGCGTCAGCACGACCGCAAACGGGCTATAGAGCAGGAAATCTAACGGATGACTTGTGAGATGCAGATATTGCAGTGACGTGTTCAGGACGCCGTCAGAGCCGAGGATCGTCTTCCACGCATAGGCCCGCACAAGATAGCTGACCCACAGCGGAATGATCACCATCTGATACAGCAGATCCTTGCGCCGGCCAGCGTAGAAGGAGAGAAAATACGCCAGGGGATACCCCAGCAGCAGGGACAGAAGCATGACGCGCGTTGCAATCCCCATCGAGCGCAGTAATGTCTGCCAGTACACTGGTTTCGCCAGCAACTCGGAATAGTTGTTCAGGTTCCACGAGTGCACGATGGTCTGCGAAGACGATACCGACCAGAAGCTGTAGCAGAACATCAGCAGGTACGGCACCAGCAAAAACACCGCGACCCACGCCAGAGGGGGCACAGTCACTACCGTTTTGTAGCCGCGGGAGAACATCAGATCCTCTCCGGAGATTCACGAACCAGAACTGCGTCGGCCGCAGAAAACTCCAGCTGGACATCTTGCTCTGGCAGATTTCCGGTGGATGTCCTGGCTACCAGAACGAGGCCGTCCGCGCACTCAACGCGAATCAATTCGGTCGCGCCATGAAATGCCTGATGCAGGATCCGCCCACGAACCGGAATTGCTCCCGGGGCGCCAGGGCCTCCTAGTTTTACCTGCTCAGGCCGCAGAGAAAACAGCACGGGTCCATCCGGGAGGGACACCGGCCAGGATAACGGGCCGCATTGCACCCTGCCATTTTTTACGTCGCCTCTGAGCAGATTCGTGTGGCCGATAAACTGCGCAACATACGCCGTGGCCGGACGACTGTAGATCTCGCGCGGCGATGCGACCTGCTCCAGCTCGCCCGAGCGCAGCAGTGCGATCCGGTCGGACATGACCATGGCTTCCTCCTGATCGTGCGTCACGAAAACGAAGGCGATGCCGACCTCGCGCTGCAGCGACTTCAATTCGACCTGCATCTGTCGCCGCAGGTTCGCGTCCAGGGCGGAGAGCGGCTCGTCGAGCAACAGAAGGCGCGGCCGCTTCACCAGGGCGCGCGCCAGCGCGACCCGTTGTTGCTGTCCACCGCTGATTTTCGACGGTTTCTTCTTGGCGTGAGCCGTCATCTTTACTTTGTCGAGCGCCTCGGCAACGCGTTGTGCGATCTCGGCTTCCGGCAGTCTGGCCACGCGCAGGCCATAGCCGACGTTCTCTTCGACGGTCAGGTGCGGAAAGAGTGCATAGTTCTGAAATACGGTATTAACTCTCCGCCGGTACGGGGGCTGGCCGTCCAGCCGTTCTCCCTCCATCCACAGTTCGCCCGAACTCGCATTCTCGAAGCCCGCGATAATCCGCAGCAGCGTTGTTTTTCCCGAGCCGCTTTCTCCCAGGATGGTCAGGAATTCGCCCTCGGAAATCGCTAGCGAAATGTCGCGCAGCACGACGTTCCGGCCGAAACTCTTGGCCACATTCCGGATGTTGAGCAAGACCGGCTTCACAACCGGCTGCGTGAGGGCGACAGATTCATCAGTAGAGACGGGGGTCATGAGTAGATGGTCGGTTGATCAGGCTGTGCCCCGCTACTGGGCTGCCTTCACCTCATTCCAAATCTCGTTATATTTCGCGCGCCGCGCGACGTTTTGCCAGAAATAGATTCGTTTCTGATAGTTGTTTACATCGTCGAGATGCAGAGTTTTCACTTCGTCGGGGGTCATAAATTGCCCGGCTTGTGGATTCGCCGGAACGTAGTGCGTCTTATCGGTTACCAGTTTTTGAGTCTTCGCTTCCACCATGTACTCCAGGAACTTGTGAGCCAGTTCCTTGTTTTCACTGCCGGACGTGATCATCAGGTGGTCAATCCAGCCTGTCGTGTTCTCTTTCGGAATGGTTTCGCCGGCCGGAAAGCCGCTTTTCTTCAAGTCTGCCGTATTGAGAGGCCAGCCCATGGCAATTACGATCTCGTGGTTCTGAAAAAGGTTGGTTAATTCGCCGCCGGTAGACCACATCTTGCGAACATTCGGCTTGAGTTCCAATAATTTCTTCTTGACGGCTTCCAGTTGTTCATCGCTTAGGTTGTAAAGCGCAGTCGGGTCGGGCTTGTCGTAGCCGAGGACCTGCGCTGCCATGTAGACGGTGGACAGGTCGTCCCACACGGAAATCCTCCCTTTGTATTTCGGGTCCCACATCACGTTCCAGGAATCGGGAGGCTGAGGGAAAACGGTCGTGTCGTAAATGATCGGATCCGGTCCCCACATGAACGGCACGCCGTAAACCTGGCCATTCGTTCGTACCAAGGGCAGGGAAGTGAGCTGCGGAGAAAGCTGCGTGTAGCTGGGAATCTTCGACAGATCCAGCGGCGCAGCCAGTCCCGCGGCAGCGATGGAGGTAGCCACGTCGCTCGATGGTGAAATTACGTCGTAATTTCCGGCACTGCCTCCGCGCAGTTTGGCCACCAGTTCATCGCTCGATCCCATGTACGAAGCCGAGACCTTGCAATGGTTCTGCTCCTCGAACGCCTGCACGAACGAAGGGTCGGCATATCCCTCCCAGACCAGGAGATTCAGCGTGGAAGTTTTCTTCGAGCACGACCCGATGAGCAAGAGAACCGCTGTCAGGGCCAAGGTCTTCAGCACTCGTTGCCAGTTCATTTTTCCTCCGCGGCGCGCTTCGCCCGCCACTCGGCAGACTCGTAGACAACTTTCCCGCCCACCATCGTCAATAACACCCGCGTCTTGTCAATCTGCGAGGCCGGAATCTGAAATAGATCCTGATCTACGATAATCAGATCCGCTAGTTTACCCGCCTCCAAAGACCCTTCTTGCTTCTCACGGCGCGCCGCAAAGGCCGCGTCCAGCGTGTAGGCCCGGATACCTTTTTCTAGGGTTACAGCTTCGCCGGGCATAAATCCGCCCTCAGGTGTGCCCTCCGAGGTCTTGCGCGTGACAGCGGTTTGCAGGCCTTTCCACGGATTCAGGGTCACCACCGGCCAGTCGCTGCCGAACGCCAGCCGTCCGCCCTTGGCTGCGATGCTGTCAAACGCCCACGCTCGTTGCGCCCGCTCCCGGCCGACATTGCGCGCCCAGATCGTCAGCGTGTCTTCATCGGGATAGGAATGCAGCGGCTGCATGCTCGCAATCACACCCAGTGCCCCGAAGCGCGGGATGTCTTCTGCGGCTACATTCTCAATGTGCTCGATTCGCGGCCGCATATCGCTGGTTCGGTTGCTGTGAGCTGCATTTTCATAAGCGTCCAGCGCCGTCCGCACCGCTTTGTCGCCGATTGCATGGGTGAAGATCTGCAGGCCGCGCCGGTCTAACTCGCGGACGGCCGCTCTGTACTTCTCCGGCTCCCAGAACATTTTTCCAATCTGGCTGGGATCGTCGCTGTAGGGAGCGAGCATGGATGCGGTGTGCGCCTCCACCACGCCGTCAAGCATCGTCTTTACCACGCCGCCGGCAATCCAGTCATTGTTATACCTTTGCCGCGCCTGCTCGATCTTTTCGAGATCCTGCGGCCGTAACTCCGGCGGATCGAGAAAATAGGCCACGTAGAACCGCAGCGTCAGCTCTCCATTGCGCTGCAGTTCATCGTAGAGATCGAGAAACTCGAAGTCCTGTCCCGCGCTATGGACGCGCGTCAGGCCGGCTTTATTGGCCTCGCGCAAACCCTTGCGCAAAGCCGCCAGCCGGTCCGCTCGCGAGGGCTTTGGCATTCTGCCGGCGACAAGGTCCGCCGCTGCTTCCTTCAGCGCTCCGGTGGCCTCGCCGTTAGCATCGCGCACGATCTGTCCGTTAGGAGGATCGGCCGTTTCCTTCGTTATCCCGGCCAGAGTCAATGCCTTACTGTTAGCCCATGCGCTGTGGCCGTCAAAAGCGCTCAGAAATACCGGACGATTTGGCTCAATCTCATCGAGAAACTTCTTGTTGGGCAGCGCTCCCGGTCCAAACGTCGGATAGGTCCAGCCCATACCCGCAATCCACGGTTCTCTTGGATGAGACGCGGCGTACTCTTCGACACGCCTCTGAATCTCGGCGACGGTGGTGGCGCCGTTCAAGTCCACCTGATTCAGTCCCAGCGACCCATCCATGAAATGGATGTGGCAGTCCTCGAATCCTGGCAGAACCAGCTTTCCCCTTGCATCAATAACCCTCGTGTTCTTTCCGCGATACGCGATGATTTGCTGGACGTTTCCCACTGCAACAATCTTGTCGCCGCGAATGGCGACCGCTTCCCCCCATGGTTGCCTTTCATTTACGGTAAAAACCCTGCCGCGAACGACAATGATGTCCGCAAAGGAGCGCGCTGCCTGATTCGCCGCCGCAACATGTTGCGCCACCACTAGAAGGGCGATTGCAACCAACGCAAGCACCGGCCGGATTGGTTTCTGTGACTGCTGCAAGTCGTTTCCTAGAACGTTGGCGGAGTATTCACCCACAAGACCCAGGTTTCTCTGCGTCCCGGATTTCTCCAGCGATGCGGTGTGGCACTCTCGAAGTAGAAGCTGTCTCCGGGCCGCAGTCGGTAGTTCTCCCCGGCCAGAGTGATCTCCAGAGCGCCGCGCAAGAGGTAAATGAATTCCTCGCCCTCGTGAGCGTAAGGATCGCCGCTGCCGGCTTCGGGGGCGATGCGAAACAGATGCGGCTCCATCACCGTGTTGCCCCAGGCCAGCAATTCCATGCGGACGCCCTCGCCCGCCTCGAGCACTTTCCGCTCCGCCGGACGCACCTGCCGGCTGGCGGCGCCATGCGCGTCAAAAAATTCCAGAATGTTCGTCTTGTAAAACCTGGCAAGTTTGCGCAGCGTTCCGACGGAGCCGCTCATCTGGGAACGCTCCAGCGCGCTCAGGAATCCTACGGAAATGCCGACAGCATGCGCCACATCTGCCAGGGGAAGCCGCCGCCGCGCTCGCAACTGTCTCAGGTGTGCTCCGATCGCGCCCGAGTCTTGATCGGTTACCGCTTGTACCCGGCCCTCCCGCTTCAGCAGTTGCACGATCGCGGCCGCATTCAGACCGCGCGCCCGGCGCAGGAATCGCGCCCGTTTCAGCAGCTTCACATCTTCGCGCGTATACAGCCGGTATTTGCTCTCGGTGCGGCGCGGCCGGGCCAGCCCCATGCTTTCCCAGGATCGGATTACGGAAGGCGATACTCCCACCTGCCTGGCCACCTCTCCGATTTTGAGATAAGGTTGTTGGCCGCGTGAATTCATGGATCGCACACCGTGTGGAACAGCGATTTCTTGCGCCGGAGAGCGCTTTTTGTCCTTGACAGTCCCCGCTTCGTTTCTCTAACCTTGCGGGATTATAGCAAGGTTCTGGGTGGTTACAACTGATCGTTTTCGAGAAGATCAAACTGCTCCGAAGGCGTCTGGAGGTTTCATGTCCCTGCGATCCCGTTGCGCGTCCCGGTTAGCCGTCTCCGTCTGCCTGTTGATTCCGGCCTTACTTCCCGCTCAAAGCACCGGCGGGCGAATCCTGGGCCGGGTCACTGATCCCACGAACGCCGTGCTGGCCGAGGTGAAGGTCAACCTCATCAACGAAGCCACAGGAGTGAGCACGACTACCTCCACCAATGGCAATGGCGACTATGCCTTTCCCCAGGTTGCGGTCGGGACCTACCGCATGGAGTTTGATCTGACTGGTTTCAAAAAGAACGTGCAGCGCGGCGTGAATGTTGATCTGAACCAGGTCGTGACCGTCAACTCAGTTTTGCAGATTGGCGAGGCCATGGAAATCGTGGATGTCAGCTCCGAAGCGCCGATCGTGGACACGACCAGCACGCAACTTGGGGCCGTCATGGATTCCAAACAGGTCGCCGGCTTGCCGCTCAACGCCCGTGATACCTACCAGCTTCTGCAGTTACAGCCCGGCGTGCAGGGCGTCGGTGGATCAGATCTTTTCTACGGCAGCAATACGGCAGGCGCGGTTTCGGTCAACGGAGGCCGCGGGCGTTCGAACAACTTCAGTGTGAACGGAGGCGATGGCAATGATCTTTTCGTCAACGGCCCTGCCATTCAGCCCTCGCCCGACAGCATCTCCGAATTCCGGGTTCTGTCCAACACCTTCGACGCCGAATACGGGCGCAACTCCGGCGCCGTAATCAACGTAGTGACCAAGTCTGGGACCAACCAGTTACACGGCAGCGTGTATGAGTTTTTTCGCAACAAGGCCCTCGACGCCAAGGGATACCTCGACCCCTTCACTCCTGATAACAAGCAGAACCAGTTTGGCGGAACCTTCGGCGGCCCTATCAAGAAGGACCGGACTTTCTTCTTTGTATCCTACGAGGGGCGGCGCATAGTCCAGGGTGTCACCGGCGATCCGACAGTAGTGCCGACCGCGGCGGAGCGGTCGGGCGACTTTTCTGGAGGCCTTGCCGCGACCGACCCCAACTTTGTTCCGTTCGGAGGTTCCGTTGGTACGCCTGCGTTTGCTGCAATCCTTAATGCGCGTCCCAATTGTCTGACGGGCGCCGCCGTCGGAGATTCATATCAGAGTCTTTTCCCCGATAACAAGGTTCCCACCGGTTGTTTCGACCCGGTTGCGGCAAGCATCCTCAGCCAGTACGTCCCCCTCCCGAACATTGACTCGACCCACTTCCAATCCATACCGAACGACCATCAGCACGGGAACCAGTTCACGGTTAAAGTGGACCACCAGATCAACACCCGTCAGAACCTGAGCGTGTACTACTACTTCAATGACATCGAGGACCGGCAGCCTTTTACCAAGTTTCAGGCCGAAACGGTTGGATTGCTGCCTGGATTTGGTGACGTCAACAAGACTCGTTCGCAGCAGGTGAACCTCAGCCACAACTGGACCATCAGCAACTCGCTGATCAACGAGGCTCGCATCACCTATTTCCGGGAAGGCCAGGGTACCTTCCTGCATCCGCAGTTCACCAAGAATGTCACTGACGTTTGCAACGGGACAGCGGTGCCGTTCTGCTTCACAGGCACGTCCGATACTCCGAATGTCATTGCAACCAATCCCAGAATTGGAATCACTCCCGGCCTGGGCCCAACGCATGAGGGCGTACCGTTTATCGGCGTTGCGGGCGGCTTCACCATTGGCAACGACTTTGAGGGCGAGTTGCCGCAGAAAGGTAACACCTATCAGTTCTCCGATAATGTGACCGATGTTCGCGGCAACCATACGATGAAATTCGGGGTCGATTTCCGGATTCAGAGGTTCTTTCAAACCTTGTACTTCTCGCCCCAGGGCGACTACACATTCAGTGGGGGTGGGCCGAATGATTTTGCGGGGTCGAATCTGTTTCCCAACTACCTCATGGGCCTGCCCGACTCCGATCTGTTGGGCTCCACCAATTCGGAGGATGTGCGTGGAAATGCTCTCTACGTGTTTGCCCAGGACAGTTGGAAGCTCAAGCCGAATCTGACCCTGAACTACGGTTTACGCTGGGAATACAATCAGCCGTTTTACGATGCCGGTCTGCGTTACCAGACGTTCCGCCCTGGCCAGGCTACGACGACGTATCCTTGTCAGTTGGCCGCCGGAAGTCCGCTTGCGGTCCAGTACGGCAGCACCGATTGCAGTCCGACTGGTCCCGCAAAGGCCTTCTTCCCGCTCGGCTTGGTGGTGCCGGGAGACAAGGGCGTTCCCAAAGGCTTAACCAAGCCCTACTACCATTCCTTCGCCCCCCGCATTGGCATCGCGTGGGATCCGCGGAAGGATGGAAAAACCACAGTTCGCGCCGGTTTCGGCGTCTTCTACAACCCGATCGAACAGTTGGTACTGGAGCAGTTCCAGGCTGAGCCTCCGTTCGGCGGCAGCACGACGGTCACGGAAGGCTTTTTCAACACTCCGTTTGTTCAGCAAAACTGTCCGTATTCCCCTGGGAACCCTTGCGGGCCGTCCATTCCCAATCCTTTCGGCAGTATTCTGACGCCCGCCCATGGGACGCCCATTGATTGGTCTTCGTTCCGCCCCATCCTGCTCTTCGGAGAGTTGCAGCCGCAGCTCCGGGCGCAATACACCGAGCAATACAACCTGGGCATTCAGCGCGAATTGTTCAGGAACACGGTCCTTTCGGTCGGTTACGTCGGTTCCCAGGGACACCGTCTGTTGGCGACGCGCGATCTCAGCCCAGGGATGCCGCAAACCTGTCTCGATATGCAGAATCTGTTCAACACCGGGAATGCCGCCTACTCCGGGATCTCGTGCGGTCCGTTTTCGGCCGATTCCTCCTTCGGCTTTGTGCTGCAGCCCGGAGACAAGCTCACCCTGCCCAGCAACCAGGTGGTCACAGGAGGGGCTGGGGGAACCCCAATCGCGTTGGTCGGACTTCGCCCATACTCCTCTCCTCTGTGCAATCCCACGAGCGGCTGGGACCCTGTGGCACAGGCCTTCATCAATGGTTGCCCGTCCGATGGAACCCCAATCTTCAGCGGCATCTTGGCTCAGGATACGGTCGCGAACTCTGCCTACAATTCTCTGCAAGCCTCGCTGGAACACCGTCTATCCAATGGTTTGCAGTTCGAGATTGCCTACACGTTCAGCAAGTCCATCGACGGTGCCTCGAGTTTTGAAAACTCGCTCAAGCCGATCTGTAACGGCGTGTTGAACAACCTCAGTTGCAACCGGTCCTTGTCGCTGTTCGACGCCCGGCATCGTCTCGTGATCAGCTATTTGTGGGAGTTGCCAGTGCGGAAGTTTGACGGCGCGAAAGGGGCGACGCTCGATGGCTGGGCGGTGTCGGGCATCACCAGTTTCCAGTCGGGCTTCCCGATCCTGATGAAGTCTCTCAACGATCAGGAACTGGAGAACGATATCAACGGATTTGAAGCTCCCGGACGACCGGCGATCACCGGCCCCGTGCAGTTCGTGAATCCTCGAACCAACAACCACTATTACTTTTGCAACCCGGCAACGACTACAACGTGTCCCATCCAGAACGCTCCGCTCGGATCTCTGGGCGGGCCCCGCACGCTATGCTGCGGACCCGGCATTGACAACTTTGATTTCTCGGTGCAGAAGATCACGGCGGTTGGAGAAGGGAAACATGTCGAGTTTCGTGCCGAGTTCTTTAACATCTTTAACCGTGCTCAGTTCCTGAACCCTGACGGAAACATCAGCGACGGAGGGGACTTTGGAAGGATCAAGCACACTCGCGATCCACGACAGATTCAGTTCGCTTTGAAGTTTGCATTCTAGGTAAGATCGTAAGGAATGTCCCGCAAACCCGGGCGGCTTCAACCGCCCGGGCAATCTAATGGCCCGCTGGTCCGCCGGGAGAAAGTCCACCGGAAACGCGGCTGGCCTGAGTCTTCCCGGAGCAATTCGATGTACCCCGATCTGCAGAAAGAAATCTCGACCTTCGAGCGCCGCACGCCCAAGTCCTCCGAGGCGCACAAGAAGAACCTCAAGCGCATCCCGCTGGGCGTGGCCAGCAATTATCGCGCCTACGATCCATGGCCCATCTTCGTGAAAGAGGCCAGCGGCAGCAAGTTCCGCGATCTCGACGGCAACGAATACATTGATCACAACCTCACCTTCGGCGCGCTCATGGCTGGGCACTGCCATCCTGCCGTGATGAAAGCCGTCGAAAAGAGGCTCTCCACCGGCACCATGTACGGCATGCCGCACGACATGGAGTGGGAACTCGCCGAGGAGGTCTGCAACCGGTTTCCGGTCGAGATGTGCCGTTTCGGCAACAGCGGCACCGAAGCCACGATGCACGCGATTCGTCTGGCCCGCGCCGCCACCGGACGCGACAAGATCGTGAAGTTTGAAGGCGCGTACCACGGCTTGCATGACAGCGCACTGGTCAGCGTCAAGCCCCACGCCCCGGACTTCGGCGATATCCACGCGCCCACAGCAGTGCCCGGCGGTTTGGGCGTACCCAAGTCGGCCGTGGCCAACGTGCTCATTGCCACCTTCAATGATCTCGCCACCGTCGAGCGCCGTTTCAAAGAAAATCCCGGCGAGATTGCCGCGATCATCCTCGAGCCGATCCTCATGAACGTCGGCTTGTGCATGCCGCAACCCGGCTTCCTGCAAGGCTTGCGCGAGATCGCAACGAAGAACGGCGCGTTGCTGATTTTCGACGAGGTCAAAACCGGCGCCAAACTTTGCTGGGGCGGCGCCAGTGAATATTTTGGCGTGATGCCCGACATGATTTGCCTGGCCAAATCCATCGGTGGGGGCTTCCCCCTGGCGGCGTTCGGCACGCACAGGTCAGTGATGGACCTGATCAGCCAGCACAAGGTCTTTCACGGCGGAACTTACAACACCAATCCGGTTTCGATGGCGGCGGGGCTGGCCACGTTCCGGCATGTGTTGACGCGCGAGAACTACGCCCACGTGGACAAACTCAGTAAGCAACTCGCCGACGGCTACCGGAAAACGATCGCCAAAGTCGGTTTGCAAGCTTACATTGCCCAGGCCGGAGCCAACGGCGCGCTGATGTTGTACCCGAAGGAGATCGTCAATTATCGCGACTGGACCGTGATTGACGTTGACCTGTGGCGCCACTATTGGTTTGGCATGGTCAATCGCGGGGTGATGCCTCAACCATACTGGTGGGATGAGCAGTGGACGATTTCGGTCCAGCACACCGAGGCGGACATTGACAAGCATCTGGCGGCCTTCGACGACATCGCTGCCTCGCTCGCCAAAGCCCAGCAGGAACGGGGCGAAAGCGTGCCCGCCGAAGTCGCACACTAGCGTGTGAGCTGCAGAACTGTTCGACGTACGAGCGAAACACTCGACGTATGAGCAGCCGGCAACTTTCTGTCATTCCGAACTCCGGCGGGAGCCGGGGTGAGGAACCTGTTTTATATCGAGCGAAATAGACCTTGCCTACGACGACCCAAACCGCTCAGCCGCACCTGATCCGCGCCCTCGGGCGCCGCGATCTGGTGCTGCTGTTCGTCGTGGCCGTATTCAATCTCAACGTTGTCCCCTCGATCGCGGCCAACGGCGGCGTTACCGTCTGGCTCTGGATCATTTCGCTTCTTCTGTTCTTCTGGCCGCAGGGCATCGCGGTCATCGAACTCGCCCACCGCTATCCCGGCGAAGGCGGCGTTTATCTGTGGGCCAAGGAAGTCTTCGGAGATTTCCACGGATTTCTTTCCGGCTGGTGCTACTGGACCAACAACATGCTGTACGTGCCGACGGTCATGCTCTATTTCGTCGGCGTTTCGGTCTACGTGCTCGGGCCGGGCCACCAGGGATTGGCCGACAACAAGCTCTTTGCCTCCCTCGCATCGCTCACCCTGCTCGCTCTGCTCACATTTTTCAACATTCTTGGTCTCGGTGTAGGCAAGTGGATCAACAACCTCGGCGCGGTCGGTACCTTCGTGGCCGCGGCGGTCCTCATTGGACTCGGCATCGTGATCTGGTCGCGCTTCGGGACCACCGTCAGAGCGGCTGACTTCGCCATCCCCGCGAATCCCAAATTCGTTCTTAATTCGTTTGGGGTCATCTGCTTCGGCCTGGTTGGCCTCGAACTGGCCTCGGTCATGGGCGACGAAATCCAGGACCCGCGTCGCACGCTACCCGGAGCCGTAGCCTGGGGGGGCATCATCTCCGGCGCGCTCTACGTAGGCGCGACTCTGACTCTTCTCATTGCAGTCGGGAAAAATGTCAATGTGCTGCAGGGAATCGTTCAGGCAGTCACGCACATGGCTGGCCGGGTAGGTATCGGCTGGATCTCGATCCCGTTCGCGGTCATGCTCAGCCTCTCGATTGCCGGCATTGGCTCGGCTTGGATGGGTGGCTCCGCCCGCATCCCCTTCGTCGCCGGACTCGACTCTTACATGCCAAGCTGGCTGGGAAACATTCACCCGCGCTACGCCACGCCCTATGCCGCACTCATTCTGCAGGGAATCGTCTCGGCCGTGCTGGTTATTCTGAACTTTGCCGGCGCCGGAGTGCAGGAGACCTTCCAGAAACTGCTGTCGCTGGCTGTCGTTCTTCAACTCGTCCCCTTCGTTTACATGTTTGGTGCGCTGGTGAAGTTCGCGGTAACGGAATCGGAACCGCGCGGCCAGTACGGCCGGACCACCATGTTCGTGGCTGGTTTGAGTGGCTTCCTGACCACGATTCTCGGCATCGGCTTAGTGTTTTTCCCGGCGCAGCAGATTACCTCGCTGTGGTCCTATGAGTTGTGGATGTTTGGTGGAACGCTGTTTTTCATTGGCTTGGCCGCATTCTTCTTCTTCGTGTATGGCCGCCGGAAGGCGCTGCAATCAATTCATCTGGGGACAGCCGCCTCGGCTGTACCAGCGAGCGAGGCTCGCCGCTAGGAGATTCTTATGCCAGCAGGAGTCCAAACCGAAGTGAAAGCCTATCAGATGTTCATCAATGGCGAATGGGTGGACAGCAAATCGTCCAGCACCTTTCCGGTTTACGATCCCTCGACCGAAGAAGTGATTGCCCAGGTTCCCGAAGGCTCCGCCGACGACGTCAACCGCGCGGTCGCGGCGGCCAAGGCTGCGTTCGACGAGGGCCCGTGGGCGACGACCACCGCGCAAGAGCGCGGCCGCGTTCTTTTCCGTCTGGCAGACAAAATACGCCAGAATCTGCCTGCGCTCGCCGAACTCGAATGCCGCAACACCGGCAAGCCCATCGTCGAAGCTGAATTCGACATCAACGACGTCGCGACCTGCTTCGAGTACTACGGTGGCCTGGCGACGAAGGTCGTCGGCCACGTCAATCCGGTGCCCGATAACGCGATGTCCCTCTCGCTGAAGGAGCCGGTCGGCGTTGCCGGGCAGATCATCCCCTGGAACTTCCCGCTGCTCATGGCGGCATGGAAGCTTGCGCCGGCGATCGCCGCCGGCTGCACTTGCGTCCTCAAGCCCGCCGAACAAACGCCTCTGACCGCGCTGGAATTCGCCCGCCACTTCGCCGAGTGCGGCCTGCCGCCCGGAGTTGTCAACATCGTGACCGGATTCGGAGAGACCTGTGGCGCGCCCATCGTGCAGCACCCTGACGTCAACAAGATTGCCTTCACCGGCAGCGCTTCCGTCGGCAAGATCATTGTCAAGCAGGCCGCCGACACGGTGAAGCGCGTCACGCTCGAACTCGGCGGAAAGTCGCCCAACATTTTCTTCGCCGACGCCGATTTCGAAGCGGCGATTGATGGTGCGCTCTTCGGCGTTTTCATTAATCAGGGCGAAGTCTGCTCCGCGGGCAGCCGCATCCTGGTGCAGAAATCCATCTACAAGAACTTTGTTGAGGCGATGACCGAGAAGGCGAAGAAAATCAAACTTGGTCCACCGCTCGAACGCGACACAAAGATGGGGCCGCTGGTCAGCAAAGAGCAGTACGACCGCGTGAACTCGTATCTGGAGATCGGCAAGAAAGAGGCGAAGCTCGCCTCCGGCGGCGGACGTCCAGAGAAAATTGCCAAGGGCTACTACGTTCAACCCACGATCTTCTATGACGTGGACAACAGCGCCCGCATAGCTCGGGAAGAGATTTTCGGCCCCGTAGCGGCTGTGATTCCTTTCGACGACGAAAAAGACGCGATGAAGATCGCTAACGACTCGCCCTACGGCTTAGCGGCGGCGGTGTGGACTCGCGACATTTTCAAAGCCATGCGCGCGGTCAAGGCTCTGCGGGCCGGCATTGTCTGGGTCAACCACATGCAGCCCACTTACGTAGAAGCGCCGTGGGGAGGCTTCAAGCAGTCTGGCTTCGGACGCGAGCTTGGTCCCTGGGGCATCGAAGAGTATCTGGAGACCAAGCAGGTGCACATCAACCTGAACGAAGCACCGATCGGCTGGTACTGAGAAAAACAGTGCCCAGTTGCGAGTACCCAGTACCAAGTCCGCGAACGACCAACGACTAACGACGAGAATTACCATGTCCACTATTCAGCTCCGCACTCCGATCCCGGGCCCGCGTTCGCAGGCACTGATGCGCCGGCGCAACGCCGCCGTGCCGCAAGGCGCCTTCCATGCCACGCCCATCTTCATCGCCAAAGCCGAAGGAGCGGCGATCGAAGACGTGGACGGCAACCACCTCATTGACTTTGCCGGCGGCATTGGCTGTCTGAATGCCGGTCACCGGCCGGCAACCGTGGTGGACGCCATCCGCCGCCAGCTTGACCGCTTCCTACACACCAGCTTCAACGTCTTGCCGTACGAGAGTTATGTCACGCTCGCCGAGCGCCTCAATGCGATCACGCCCGGACGCTTTGCCAAGAAAACCGTCTTCGTCAATACTGGCGCTGAGGCGGTCGAGAACGCCGTCAAAATCGCGCGCTTCTATACCAAGCGTCCGGCGGTGATCTGCTTTGAAGACGCCTTTCACGGCCGGACATATATGGCGATGTCATTGACCAGCAAGACGCATCCCTACAAGGCGGGCTTCGAGCCTTTTCCCGGGGATGTCTATCGCATCCCCTACGCCTACTGTTACCGGTGTTCGTATTCGCTGGCCTATCCGGGTTGTGAAGTACACTGCGCACGCCACATCGAAGACACATTCAAGCGTGTGGTTGCTGCCGAATCGGTCGCCGCCGTTATCGTCGAACCAATCCTCGGCGAAGGCGGGTTCGTCACGCCGCCCGTGGAGTTCTATTCCGTGCTCTCGCAGATTTGCCGCAAACACGGCATTCTGCTGATTGCGGATGAGATCCAAACCGGATTCGCCCGAACCGGCGCCACCTTCGCCTGTGAGCGCTTCGGCCTCGAACCCGATTTGATCACCATGGCCAAATCGCTGAGCGGAGGTCTTCCGCTCGCCGCTGTCACGGGGCGCGCCGAAATCATGGATGCTCCCGGCGTGGGGCAGTTGGGCGGCACGTTCGCTGGAAATCCCGCGGCGTGCGAAGCCGCGCTGGCCGTGCTGGATCTGCTGGAAAAAGAAGATCTCAACGCCCGCGCGAACCACCTGGGCGAGGTATTCCGCAAGCGCGCGGCCGAATGGCAACGGCGCTGGGAACTGGTCGGCGAAGTGCGCGGCCTGGGCGCGATGCAGGCGTTAGAACTGGTCCGTTCCCGGACGACCCGTGAACCTGCCGACACGGAGACCAAAGAGGTCTCTCAATTCTGTTACGAGCACGGCCTTGTCACCATCACAGCGGGTTCGTACAGCAATGTGATCCGCCTGCTCATGCCCATCGTCATTACCGATGCGCAGATGGACGAGGCCCTCGACGTGATGGAGGCTGCGCTGGCTTCCGTTGCCGACAAGAAGCACGCTGCTGTGCAGATGGCATAAAGAGACTCATCGGTTGTCAGTCGTCCTGGGTCGCGTTCATAATCGAACGGATACCTTATTCTTAGCAAAGTGCAGAGGTTCTCATGAGCGTAGCCGCACCCCCAGTTATTCGACTGACGAACTACATCAACGGCCAATGGACCGACTCGCGCGCTTCGGAATGGCGCGAAGTGGTGAATCCCGCTACCGGCGAGGTCCTCGCCAGCGTCCCTCTGGCTGAAGCCTCCGAAGTGCATGCTGCCGTCGAGGCAGCTGCCGCTGCCTTCCCCGAATGGCGCCGCACTCCGCCCGAAGACCGCATCCAGCCCCTGTTTAAGCTGAAGATGCTGCTGGAAGAGCACTTGGACGAGATCGCGCGCACCATCACCATGGAGAATGGCAAGACGTTTACCGAAGCGAAGGCCGAGATGCGCCGCGCCATTGAGAACGTCGAGGTTGCCTGCGGCATCCCCATGATGATGCAGGGCTACAACCTCGAAGACGTTGCCCGCGGCATTGACGAGATGATGATCCGCCAGCCGCTGGGCGTCGTGGCCTCCATCGTGCCGTTCAATTTCCCCGGCATGATCGCATTTTGGTATCTGCCCTACGCGATCGCCACGGGCAACACGTACATTCTGAAGCCGAGCGAGCGCGTGCCGCTGACCATGCGCTACATTTACGAACTCCTGGAAAGGGCCGGCTTGCCCAAAGGAGTGGTCGGCCTGGTCAATGGCGGCAAGGCAGCCGTAGATGCGCTGATTGATCATCCGAAGGTCCGCGCGATCAGCTTTGTCGGCTCGACGCCCGTCGCGCGCTATATCTATTCCCGCTCGGCGGAGAAAGGGAAGCGCTGCCAGTGCCAGGGAGGCGCGAAGAACCACGTCATCGTGCTTCCCGACGCCGACATGCCGATGGCCACTCAGATCATCAGTGACAGTGCCTTCGGCTGTGCCGGCCAGCGCTGCCTGGCCGTTTCGGTCGCGGTGACCATCGGCGAGGCTCAGAAGACATTCCGCGATTCCATCGCCGATGCCGCTTCCAAGCTTCAGGTCGGCTATGGCCTTGAAGAAGGGGTTCAAATGGGACCCGTGATCACGCAACAGAGCAAAGAGCGCATCGAATCGCTGATTGGCATCGGCGAAAAGCAGGGTGCCAGGGTCCTGCTGGATGGGCGCAAAACCAAGATTGCCGGGCACGAATCCGGCAACTTTGTGAAGCCGACGATTCTCGACGACGTGCCGCCCACCAGCGATCTCGCCGATACAGAAATTTTCGGTCCGGTGCTCAGCCTCGTTCACGCCAGCGGCATGGACGAAGCCCTGGCTTTCCTCGAACGCAGCGCCTACGGCAATCAGGCGTCGCTGTTTACCTCCAGCGGATCGGCGGCGCGCCGCTTCCGCTACGAAGCGCCGGCGGGGAACATCGGCATCAACATTGGAGTCGCCGCGCCCATGGCCTATTTCCCGTTCAGCGGGTGGAAAAACAGCTTCTTCGGCGATCTCCACGGCCAGGGCCGCGATGCGATCGAGTTCTTCACAGACAAGAAAGTTGTTGTCGAACGCTGGGCCAAAGAGCACTCGCGCAAGTTCTGAAGACTCACCACGGAGACACGGAGTCACGGAGAAAGCTCAAAGTCAGGTTAGTTTTCAATTTTTGCTCCGTGTCTCTGCGTCTCAGTGGTGAATGCGCTCTTCTGAGAGGAAATCATGACTACTACCGTTGCGAATCCCACCATGACCGGCCCGGAAATGGTCGATCTTTCCAAAAAGCACACTCTTTACGAGTGGTCAGCCCAGTCGAAAGTGGATCCCATCCCCGTCGCCAGAGCGAAAGGCATCTACTTCTGGACGCCCGAGGGCAAGCGCTTCATTGATTTCAACAGCCAGTTGATGTCGGTCAATATCGGGCACGGCGACGAACGTGTGATTCGGGCCATCAGCGAACAGGCGTCAACCCTGGCCTACGCGAATCCGTTCATGGCTCACGAGCCGCGGGCTCGGCTCGGCGCGAAGCTGGCCGAAATCTGCCCCGGCGACATAGACACCTTCTTCTTTACCAACGGCGGCGCCGAAGCCAACGAAAACGCGATCAAGCTGGCCCGTTTCTTCACCGGACGCCACAAAATCATGGCTCGCTACCGCTCCTACCACGGAGCAACGGCAGGCAGCATCTCGCTCACCGGCGACCCGCGCCGCTGGGCCGCCGAACCGGGCATTCCCGGGGTGGTCCGCGTGCTCGATCCCTATCACGGCATCGAGCGCGGCTGGGAGTCCGCGGAAAGCTCGCTGGCCACAATCGAAGAGACCATCCAACTGGAGGGCTCGCACACGATTGCGGCTTTCATTCTTGAAACCGTGGTCGGGACCAACGGCATCTTGATTCCGCCCGATGGTTACATGCAGGGCGTGCGCAAGCTGTGCGACAAATACGGCATCCTCATGATCGCCGACGAAGTCATGGCCGGTTTCGGGCGTACCGGCGAGTGGTTCGCCATTGACCACTGGAAGGTGGTCCCTGATCTCCTGTGCATGGCCAAAGGGCTCACCGCCAGCTATCTCCCGCTCGGCGCCGTCGGCATGCGACATCACATCGCGCAGCACTTTCAGGACAAAGTTTTTTACGGCGGCCTGACGTACAACTCGCATCCCATGGGCTGCGCCGCGGCGCTGGCCACCATTCGCGTGTACGAGGAAGACAAACTGATCGAGAATGCAAGAAGGATGGGCTCAGTGATGAAAGGGCTTGGTGCGGAGATGCAAACCAAGCATCCGTCGGTCGGCGCCGTCCGCTCCATCGGTTTGTTCGGGATCTTCGAACTCATTCGCAGCCGAAAGACGCGTCAGCCGATGGCGCCGTTCAACGGCACCTCCGAGGAAATGGCTGCGCTCGGACGCTTCTTCCGCGAGCAGGGCCTCTATACTCTGGTGCGCTGGAATACCTTCTTCACCAATCCGCCCTTATGCATCAATGAGCAGCAACTGCGCGAAGCATTTGCCATCATTGACAAGGGGCTGGAGATTACTGACAAAGCGGTGCAGGACTAACCTGTCAGGATTCTTTGAATGCGTGGCGAAAACAAGGCGAAGCCCCGCCCCGTCCTGTTCCGTTTTTGTAACAGCCAGGAAAACTGTGATTGCGGTCACAGACGAGCTGTTAGCCTTACAATCATGCTCACTATCCGAAGAATGGACGGGCGGGACTTAGCAGATATCCGAAGTCTATCCTGCCAGGGCTAATGTTCGTGCGGTTGAGGCTTCATTAGCAAGGTCCACGCGCACGCAAGGTTGCCGCGAGGGTTGCCTGAACCGAGAGAGGATTATGTATGCATCCTTTCCACCCCGGGAACCTGAGCCAAGCAAGAAGCATGCGCTGGAGAGCCGCGTGGCCACAGCGTTATGGGCTGGCGGTGCTGGCAGTGGCGGCCGCCACTGTCCTTCAGTTTGCCATAGGGATGTTGGGGCCGTCGCACCTGCCATTTCTCTTGTATTTTCCCACCATAGTTCTAGTCGCGATGTGCGCCGGTTTTGGTCCGGGTATTCTGGCCACGGTTCTGGCGGCCTCCTTCGGCGGATTTTTCTTCCTCGAACCGCGGAACTCCTTTGTTGTTCGTACTCCCGAAGACCTGGTAGGGCCGGCCCTGTTCGCCTTCATCGGGGTATTTTTGACCTTCCTGACGTGCAGCGGCAAGCGGGCCGAACGAGCGCTGAGGGATAGCGAGGACCGCTACCGCGACCTGGTGGAACACAGCGAAGATCTGGTATGCACCCACGATCTGGAAGGAAGACTATTGTCCGTGAATCCTGCCCCGGCGCGTGTACTCGGGTATGAAGCCGAAGAACTCCTCAAGACTCCGATGCGCGAGATTCTAGCTCCGGAGTTTCGTGAGCAATTTGACGAATATCTGAGGAAGATTGCGGCGAACGGGAAGGACCGCGGCCTGTTGTGCGTGGTTGCCCGAGGCGGAGAGCGCCGGATCTGGGAGTACAGCAACACCCTGCGCACTGAGGGCGTTGCGTCCCCCATTGTCCGCGGCATGGCGCACGATGTCACCGAACGTATGCGTGCGGAGGCGGCTCTGCGACAGAGTGAGGCTGCGCTCAAACGCGCTCAGGCGGTTGCTCACCTGGGGAGCTGGCTATATCACATCCAAAAAAACACTCTGACGCTGTCCGATGAGCTATACCGGATTATGGGACTGCGTGCTGGAACGCCGGTCACGAGGGACCAGGCGATCGACATTCTTTGTCCCGAGGATCGTGAGCGGATCGTTCGGACTTGGTCTGCGGCCCTGAAGAGTGGGGAGTATGACGAGGAGTGCCGCGTTTGCGTGGACGGGCGTATTCGGTGGCTTCATGTTCAGGCCAGCGTCGAGTGTAACGGGAGCGGAGAGCCGGTGAAGGCTTTCGGTACGGCCTACGATATTACCGAACGCAAGGCGGCGGAAGAGGCGCTGAAGACAAGCGAAGAGAACTACCGGAACTTTGTGACGCAGAGTTCGGAAGGGATTTTCCGCGAGGACCTGGCCGCACCCCTCCCTATTGACCTGCCCGAGGACGAAATAATCCTTCGTATCCGGCGCGACTCCTAAGTTACGGAGTGCAATGATGCACTTGCCAGAATGTACGGCTTCGAGTCGCCGCAGGCGCTGGTCGGGAAGCGGTTGGCTGAGATGCTGGTCCCCGACGATCCTGCCAATCTCGAAATGATGCGGGAGTACATCCGTTGCGGCTTTCGGATGTTGGAGCGGGAGTCCCATGAATTGGACCGGCAGGGAAATCGCAAGGTCTTTCTGAACAGCTTGATGGGAATTGTCGAAAACGGCATGCTGGTGCGCACTTGGGGCATCCAGCGCGACGTTACCGAAAAGGTCAAGACGGCCGAAGCCCATCGCATGGCCGAGGAAGCGCTGCGCCGGAGCGAAGAGCGCTTCCGGGTAGCCCTCCATAATTCCCCGGTTGTAGTTTTCAATCAGGACCGCGAGCTCCGCTATACCTGGATCTACAATCCCCAGTTCCATTGGCAGGAAGAGGTAGTGGGCAAGACGGACGACGAACTTTTCGGCGCAGACAACGCTCGGAGCTTGATCAACCTGAAGCAACGGGTTCTGGAAACAGGTTCTGGCGCACGGGAAGAAATCCAGTTGCTTCAAAAGGGAGAGAACCGCTCTTTCGACGTCACCATTGAACCTTTGTTCGACCTTGAAAGGAACGTCATCGGAATCACGGGCGCGGCCATGGACAATGCGCGCCTGCGCGCACTGGCCGACGGCCTCAGAGACGCGAGAGAAAAACTGGTCCACGAAAAATCCTACCTCGAGGAAGAGCTGCAGACCGAACTCGGATTTGAAAAGATCGTCGGGCGCAGCCCGGCTCTGCTCGATGTTTTGAAGGAGGCGCGGATCGTGGCCCCGACGGATTCCACCATCCTGCTTCTTGGCGAAACGGGAACAGGGAAGGAACTGGTGGCTCGCTCCGTACATGCGCTGAGTTCCCGCGGCGACAAAAATTTCATTAAGCTGAATTGCGCGGCGGTCCCCACCGGCCTGTTGGAAAGCGAATTGTTCGGACATGAGAAAGGGGCCTTCACCGGAGCCATCAACCAGAAAATCGGCCGGCTGGAACTGGCGGACAAAGGGACGCTATTCCTCGACGAGGTGGGTGAACTGCCGCCCGAGCTCCAGCCGAAACTGCTGCGGGTTCTGCAGGACCGCGAATTTGAGCGCCTGGGTGGCGTGCGCACTCTGCGGGTGGACGTGCGCCTCATCTCCGCGACCAATCGGGACCTCAAGAAGGACGTGATGGAGAAGAAGTTCCGCGAAGACTTGTTCTATCGTCTTAACGTGTTCCCGATCCAGCTGCCGCCTTTGCGCGACCGGCGGTCCGACATCCCCATCCTCGCCCAGCATTTCGTGCGCAAACACTCGGTACGCATGGGAAAGCATATTGAGCAGATCCCGGACGACACCTTGTCCGCGCTCCGCAGTTGGAGTTGGCCGGGCAACGTCCGCGAGTTGGAAAATGTCATCGAGCGCATGGTCATCCTGACAAAAGGCGCCGTGCTGGCTCCGCCTCCGCTGGACCTCGGCGTTGCTGGGGAACTTCAGTTCGACAATCTTGAGGAGATGGAGCGGGACCATATCATCCGCGTCCTCAAGGAAACGAATGGAGTGCTCTCCGGCGCCGACGGCGCCGCCAGCCGGCTCGGCCTGAAACGCACGACTCTTCAATCCATGCTGAAGAGGTTCAAGATCGAACCGCAGGATTACCGTCACGGGACCGGAACCTACGGCGCGGAGTAGACGCCTGCGTCGCAGGCGATTCTGCCTGCCGGCCTTGCCTCGCCAGCAATGCAACCGTGCGCGCGGTACAATCCAACTAGTGAAATCTCTTCTGGGGGCAAAGATGGACAGCTGGAAGAAAGCCGTGGTGCTCGGTTCGATCGGAGCAGCCGCGATTTTGTTTATGAAGAAGCGTTACCCAGCGGGTGTATTAGCCACCGGCGTCGGCCTGGCTGTGCTGGCCTCAGAGTATCCGGAGAATTTTGAAAAAGTGCGGCGGTCCCTCCCGGACTACTTCGACCGTGGGATGCGCATCATGGAGATGGCGGGACGCGCCGGCCGGCGCATCACCGAGGCCGCAGGACGAAGCGCGACCGAAGCCTGGGAGGAAATCGGCGGATAGGGCGTTTCAGAGACTCGATTGCTGGTTTTTCTCTGTGAAGTCCTGAGGGCTGCGGTCCGCACTGCCGAGTCTCAGTCGATCCCCAACTGCCTTCTCGCATCCGCGCTGAGGCGCTCCGGAGTCCATGGCGGACTCCATACGACATTCACCGTGCAGTTTCCGACTCCGGGCAACTGCTCGACCCGTGATTTTACCTGCATGCTGATGTTGACGTGCTCGGGGCAGCCTTGCGCCGTCAGCGTCATCTCTACCGTGACGTCGTGTTTGCCGTCAAGCGTCGATGTCAGATCAATCTTGTAGATCAGCCCGAGATCAACGATATTGACGGGGATCTCCGGGTCGTAGCAACTCCTGAGCGCGCTCAGGATGTCTTGTTCGGTGATTGGCATGTTGAACCCCTGCGATCTGAGTTTACAACGCTTCTTCATTGCTTGTCCGAGGTTCCGGCCATGGTGGTCGCGCCGGTATTCCGAGGAGCCTGTAAGCTCTGGTAAAGTCTTCCGTGATGAGCCCGGAAGGCAAACAGAGGATTCAGTTGGCGCTGGTGGTGGCGATGCTGGTCGCCGCGGGGCGCGCCGGCTACATTCTTTATGAGCGCCACGAAGACCAGGTCGCTGCCGAAAAACAGAAGCAGGCGCGAAACGTAGGTTATTCGAACCCGGATTACTATGTCGCCCCCAAGAAGCTTTATCCCTATGACCTGAAGTCTGCCCGGCAACTGACCCGGCAACCGTTGTGGGTCAAGGAAGGATACCGTTACACGTACTACCGCTACGATCCGGCAACCGGCCATGTTGACTTCGCCCACGAGGCGGGTCTGCTGTTGCCGATCGAGCCGTTGACCGTCAAAGACGTGATCAGCTCTGCGCCCCCGGCGCCGGGCCAGCGCCGCCAGGTGATGGCAGTGTTCCAGAAGGAAGGGAAGAAGTTCGCGGTGCCCATTGGCTTTGAAGCAGACGGGCAATTCACCATCTATTCTGACGAAATGTTTTTCATCGAAGATCCACACGAACTCTACAAGCACTGGCCGGCCGACGTGTGGCATGCCGTGGAGCAGCACGAAGTGAGGCCCGGCATGAACGAATTGCAGGCCGATTTTGCCATCGGCATGGGCGTGCCCGATCCCGGAGATACTTCTTACTCGAAGACCGTGCGCTATCCCAATGGTGGCAAGCCACTGGTTGTCGTCTATCACGACGGGAGAGCGGCCGAGATCAACGCAGCGCCGGGATCTTGAGCGAAACGCGAGCAGGTGAACGCCAAATCCGCAATTAGAACGTATACTTGAACGAGGCAACCATCTAGAGGCGGGGAACAACTACAAGCATGGAACGACGCGAAGCTCTGAGGATTCTCGCCGGTGGTGCCGCCATTCAGCTGGTGCCCTCCAACCTGCTGGCGGTGTTGCGAAAAGCGCGAACTCCGGCGGCTTCGGAATCTGCCCCCCGCACCCTGAATTCCCATCAGTTCTCGACCGTGAAGGCGATAGCCGAACTTATCCTTCCCCGTACCGACACACCAGGAGCGGCCGATGCTGGCGCCGCGGAATTTGTGGATCTGATGCTCACGGAATGGTACGACGAAAACCAGCGGACCATCTTCCTCACCGGCCTGGCCGGCGTGGACAGCCGTTCGCAGGCTCTGTTTGGCAGAGATTTCGTCGAGTGCTCGCCGGCGCAACAGGCCGAGATGCTGACCGCTCTGGGAGAGAAGATGGAAGCGGAAGCTGACGAGAAGCGCGATAAGGGCAGCTTCCCGGAGTTGAAGCCGGAGGAAGAAACCAGCTTCTATCCCATGCTGCGGTGGCTGATCCTGACCGCTTACTTCACCTCAGAAGACGGAGCCACCCAAGAGTTGAATTTTCAGGTCATCCCCGATCGCCATGCAGGTTGTGTCGAGATACTGCCCGGCAAGGAGGACCAGCCGAGCCAGTGAAAGAGGAGACCACGTTTGATGCGATCGTAATAGGCTCCGGCATTACCGGAGGATGGGCCGCGAAAGAACTGACAGAAAAGGGCTTGAAAACGCTCGTGCTCGAAGCCGGCCGGCCCATCGTCCCCGAAGACTACGTCGAGCACGTTCCCGAATGGGAGATGAAGTTTCGCGGACTAGGCGACCGTCGCAGCCAGCTGAAAGATCAGCCCATCCAGCGCACCTGTTACGCCTGCGACGAATGGTCGTCGAAATTCTTCGTCAACGATAACGAGAATCCCTACACCGTGGAACCCGGCAGACCCTTCCGCTGGATTCGCGGGCGTCAGATGGGCGGGCGTTCCATCACATGGGGCCGCCAGAGCTACCGCTGGAGCGATCTGGACTTCGAAGCCAACCTGCGCGAAGGAATAGCAATTGACTGGCCGATTCGCTATGCCGATCTCGCCCCTTGGTACGACTATGTCGAAACGTTTGCCGGCATCTCCGGAGAAGCACTCGGCCTCCCACAATTGCCTGACAGCAGGTTCCTGCCGCCCATGGAGATGAACTGCGCCGAGAGGTTCGTGCGCGAAGCGGTCGCCAGGCATTTCCCAGGAGAGCGTGTCCTGACCATCGGCCGCTCTGCGGTTCTCACCCGGGACCTTAACGGCCGTGCTGCCTGCCACTACTGCGGTCCCTGCGAGCGCGGATGCATCACCCGTTCCTACTTCAGCAGTCTCAATGCCACTTTGCCCGCCGCAGAAAAGACTGGCCGGATGACTCTCCGGCCTTACAGCATCGCACACAGCCTCAAGTTCGACCCACAGACGCGAAAAATCGCGAGCGTGCGCGTGATTGATGGGAAGACTCGCGCCGCCCTGGAATTTCGCTCCAAGGTGATCTTCCTTTGCGCGTCGGCTCTGGAGTCAGTCCGGATTTTGCTGAATTCCTCGACGCCGGAATTTTCCCGCGGTCTTGCCAACTCCAGCGGGGAACTGGGCCACAACCTGATGGACCACATCAAAGCCGGAGGCGCAAAGGGTGTTATCCCTGGCAATGAGAACCGGATTCCGCTCGGCCGGCGTCCCAACGGAATTTACATGCCGCGCTTCCGCAATGTGAAAACCAAACATCCGCAATTTCTGCGCGGTTATGGTTTTCAAGGCTCAGGCAGCCGTCCGGGATGGGAGCGCGGAATCACCCAGTCCGGATTCGGAGTGGAGTTCAAAAAGGCGATGAGCCGTCCCGGGCCTTGGCAATTCGATTTCTACGGGTTTGGAGAGTGTCTTCCCAATCACGCGAACTTCGTGGAACTCGACAAAGAGAAAGTTGACACGTGGGGCATTCCGGTGCTGAAGATTCACTGCTCTTGGGGCGAGAATGAACTGGCGCTCCGAAAGGATATGGCGATTTCTGCCGCCGAGATGCTCGCCGCTGCGGGAGCCCGCAACATCGAGCCTTTTGCCGAAGACGAACCTCCAGGGTTTGCCATTCACGAGATGGGTACAGCGCGCATGGGACGTGATCCAAAGACCTCCATCCTCAACGCCTTCAACCAGGCCCACGATGTCAAAAACCTCTTCCTGACCGACGGCAGCGCTATGACCTCTTCCTCTTGCGTGAACCCCTCGTTGACCTATATGGCGCTGACCGCACGGGCCTGTGACTATGCCGTCGCGGAAATGAAGCGCGGGAACCTCTAGTTCATCCAAGCGAGGATCATGGCTACAGGTCGAGGAGACGACTGCAACCTTCCCGAACGATGAATTAATTACATCCCCCTCCACACCAACCCACGAGCCATCTACTGCAAATTCAAGCTCTTAGTGCTTGGCAATCGCAGTGCAGGTAATAACCTCGTGCACGCCTGGCTTGAAGTGTGTATAGACGCAGGAAGGTCTTGGAAGTGTCATAGGGTGGTGTAGCCCTACCGCTCGTGGATTGGGTTCGTCAGGCTTTTTCAGTACCTCGAGGCCAGTCGAATGCGACTATTTAGCGTGCGACTCATTGTTTCCCTCATCGTTGGCGTGACGCTGGTGTCGCTGTGTACGTCGTATTACCAGGTGCTCATGTTGAAGCAGGGTATGCGGAAAGACCTGCAGCACCGCGCCGAAGTTCTAGCAGAGAGTCTTGCCAGGAACGTGGAACGCGACCTCGAACGGGATGCGAAACAGACTCTTCAGAAAACGGTGCAGCAGTTCGCCAACCGCGAACATCTGACCGGACTGGCTGTCTACGATGAACAGGGCCGCCCCATCGCAGTGACTACCAGTCTTGAGCCGCTTATGGCGAGCGCCCCCGCCGTTGTCGTGCAAGCCCTGGAGAAAGACCAGGGTACAGACGCCTTTCTGAGGATGGGCGGAACTTCCGTCCATATCTATGCTTTACCGTTGCATCGCGGCAACAATCTGATCGGCAGCCTGGCGATCGTTCACGACGCAGGATATATCCGCGCTGAAAGCCTGCGGATCTGGCGGGAAAACTTCCTGAGCGCGCTGGCGCATGTCTTCCTGATTGTGTTGATCACACTGCTGATCGTGCGCTGGAGCATCGCCGGCCCGATCGCCCGAACTGCACAATGGATGAAAAGCCTTCGTACGGGACGAGTCGCAGCCTCCCCCATCCGCGCGCCGGACTTCGAAATGTTTCGACCACTGGCGCGAGAAGTGGCAACCTTGACCGAGAGCTTGAATACGGCACGTTCGGCCGCCCAACTGGAAGCTCGTTTGCGCGATACCTCCGAATCCATGTGGACCGCCGACCGGCTGGCGGTCCACGTCCATGACCGGTTGCAGGGCGGGCGACTCTTCGTGGTTTCCAACCGCGAGCCCTACACGCATACGCGTCGTGGCAAAACGTTGCAGGTCTCAGTGCCTGCCAGTGGCTTGGTGACGGCACTTGAACCCGTGCTCTGCGCTTGCGACGGGACTTGGGTCGCCCATGGTTCCGGCGACGCCGACCTCGAAACGGTAGACAGTAACGACCGGCTGGCGGTTCCCCCGGACGAGCCACGTTATACGTTGCGCCGGGTCTGGCTGACCAAAGAAGAGGAAGCTGGGTACTACTATGGCTTCGCCAACGAAGGACTTTGGCCGCTCTGCCACATCGCCCACACCCGCCCGCTGTTTCGCGCCGGCGACTGGAAGCACTATCAGGAAGTGAATCAGAAGTTCGCCGATGCGCTGCTCGAAGAAATGGAGAGCGTAGCTCGCCCCCTCGTGTTGGTGCAGGATTACCACTTTGCCTTGCTCCCCAGAATGATCAAGCAACGCCGGCCCGATGCGCGAGTCGCGATCTTCTGGCATATCCCGTGGCCGAATCCGGAAGCTTTCAGAATCTGCCCCTGGCAACGCGAGCTCGTAGATGGATTGTTGGGCGCCGATCTCATGGGCTTTCACATTCAGGCCCATTGCACGAACCTCCTGCAGACAGTGGACCGGATCGTGGAATCGCGGATCAACTGGGAACACTTCTCCGTGCAGCGGTTGGATCATCTGACTGCGGTCCGGCCGTTTCCGATCAGCGTGGATTTCCGGGAGGAGCCAGCCGACCCGCCCGCAGAGTCCGCCTATGAAGAACGGGCCAACCTGCTCAAAGCCCTCGGCGTCGAGGCCACGCGCATGGGAGTCGGAGTGGACCGGCTCGATTACACCAAAGGGATTCTCGAGAGATTCCTCGCCGTTGAGCACTTCCTCGACAAGTACCCGCGCTATCGGGAGATTTTCTCGTTCGTTCAGATTGGCGCCCCCAGCCGTACCCACATTAAGCGCTACCACGATTTGCAGGCGGAGGTGCAAGAGGAGGCCGACCGCATTAACTGGCGCTTTCAGACCGACCGATGGAGGCCGATCATCCTGCTCGACCGGCAGCATAGCCACAACGAGATCGAGCCTTACTATCGGGCCGCCGACTTGTGCCTGGTGTCGTCGTTGCACGACGGCATGAATCTGGTGGCCAAGGAATTCGTCGCGACCAGACACGATGAGTTGGGGGTTCTCATCTTGAGCTGCTTCACCGGCGCCGCTCGTGAACTGCAGGACGCCCTTCAGGTCAACCCATACGACATTGACCAGACCGCGGAGGCCATTCGAGCAGCGCTCGAAATGACGCCCGACGAAAAGCAGGTCCGCATGCAGCGAATGCGCAAGCTCATTCGTGAACATAATGTCTATCGCTGGGCGGGAGAGTTGATTGGCCAACTCTGCGAGGTCCGTCTCGAGACCGCGGACGCAAACACAGAGAAGTTTCGGGCCAACGCGGCCGTGGGATAAACCGGTTCGCACCGAATTGGAAGTCGCGGGAGCAACCTGGAGTCTCTGATTACCTGAGAACTGGAATGTTGACTGCTGAAAATCCTCATATCTGTGAGCCTAAGAAGCTCTTCTACTTCAATACGTCGGAGCATCTGCTGCAAATCGGCGGGCAACAGGCAGATAATCTCTCCGAGTTGTTCGAGGCTCTGAAGACGTGCCTCGACAATTCGATTTTCCAGCACACGTTTCGTACGCTGCAGGAACATCACTTTATCCGCCAGGGGTTCTCCAACGATTTCGCTCACTGGAGTCTGTCTTCTTGTAACGAGCCCATGCTGGCCGAACAACTCGCCAGCGTGGATGTGCGCGAATTTACTGCCATCGCCGGCCTGCGCCAGCGAATGGTAGAAATCCTGGAAAAGTTTCTGCAACATCACCCCCGGTCCGGGTCACGCCCGGCTAACGAGCCGTTTTACTTTTGCTCGTCCTCCATCGTGGTTCTCCCCACGCCGTTCGTGGCCGACAGCGTTCCGTCATTTGTCGAGGGCTTGAGAAAGGTCAGTATCCATTCCATTCATCACCATTTCATTGAGGCGCGCCTTCGCTTGCACCTCATGTCGAACGATTTTTCCCAATGGCTCGAAGAAGAGGTTGGCTTGCCCCAGACCGCGGATGCCATCGAACGGATTGATATCTACACGAACACCATGGAAGGTGTGCGGCAAGAGATCGCCCGCCTGGTAGGACAGGCCTTGGATTAGAAATGCGACCCTATGAAGGTGAAGAACCCTAGCGCCAACAACAAGACTCTGACCTCCAGTCATCAATCCGTGGCCAAGGTCGAGGAAATTTCGTCGTCCGTATCCCAGCCGCCCGCCAACTCGCTTCGCGGAAAAGAACGGAAACTGCCTGCCAGTCTCCTCACTCCTCCCGCGCCGCCCCCGCCCCCTCACCTGGAGGACTACCGCGACATCATCGGTCAGGGGCAGGTGGATGCTTTGCGCTTTCTGGCGAGCGTACTGAAAGGGAAGACGATCAAGATGGTGAATTCGACGTCGGTCGGTGGCGGCGTCGCCGAGATGTTGAATCGTCTTGTGCCCCTGCTGACCGAACTGGAAGTGCCTGCGCACTGGGATGTCATCACCGGGGGCAACGATTTCTTCGAAGTCACCAAGGCATTTCACAACGCGCTTCACGGCGCGCCTTACGAGTTGACCAAGGCCGCGCAGGAAATCTTCCTGATGTACAACGAGCAAAACCGCGAGCGTATGCAATTCGGCGAAGATATGGTCGTGATCCATGACCCGCAACCGCTTGGGCTGGTCCGCTCCCGCGAAAAGGGCTCCACCCATTGGGTCTGGCGGTGTCACATTGATCTATCGAACCCGGATCCTCAAGTGTGGGAATTCCTCTGTCCGTTTGTGGAACGTTTCGATGCCGCGATCTTTTCGTCCCAGTCGTTTGCCCGGCAGTTACCCATTCCCCAATTTCTCTTTTATCCGTGCATTGATCCGCTTTCAGAAAAAAATAAAGATCTGACTGATTCCGAAGTCCAGAGAATCTGTGACCAACTCGGAATTGATCGCACTCGCCCGATCGTGACCCAGGTGTCGCGATTCGACCGCTTGAAAGATCCCGTCGGAGTCGTCCAGGCCTACAAACTTGCCAGGAAATACGTGGACTGCCAGCTGGTTCTGGCCGGGGGAGGCGCGAAGGACGATCCCGAGGGCGCCGTTGTTCTGCAGCAAGTCAGGGAGGCTGCCGGCAACGATCCTGACATCATCATTCTCGACTTGCCGCCCTGGTGTGCGCTGGAAATCAATGCCATCCAGAGGGCTTCCACTTTGATCGTTCAGAAATCACTGCGGGAGGGCTTCGGTCTCACGGTTACCGAGGCCTTATGGAAGGGAAAACCTACAATCGCCGGCGCCGTCGGCGGGATTCCCAATCAGATTATTCACAAGCTGACCGGCGTACTCGTGCACTCCGTCGAAGGCTGCGCCTATCAGATCCGATACTTGCTCACCCATCCCGACTTTGCCCGGAGACTCGGAGCCAGCGGCCGGGAACACGTCAAGGAAAACTTTCTGATTACCACCAACGTTCGCCGCTGGCTGCTGCTTTTTCGGATTCTGGAAGCGGGAACGGATTTGCCTTGAGCCCCCGGGCAGACTTTTCTTTCTAAACGCCGAGCAGTAAAATATGAGTATTATGACCAGCACTAATCTTGAATCCCTCTCGATTGAACAAATCTGTGCCAGTGTAAAGCGCCTCGGTTACGGAGCGCGCCAGTACGTTCGCCTCTACGGCGAAGAATTTGAGGTAGTCTCCGATCCGTTTCCGGCCTCAGGCGGCATTGCCGTTAGCGTGAAAACCAAGAAAGGCGATCAGGTTCGCGTCATTCAGATCCCGGCGACCGTGCTGCAGAGTGTGAAGAAAGCGACCGCCGCCTAAGACCTCTTAGCGCCTGCTCGGCACCAGACCGTTAGCGCATCCGAGGCGCTCCTGAAAGATACGAGAGTGCCCCAGCCCAGTGTTGCCTACTTCCGGGATCGTCAGAAGAAGATTGCCCCGGAGCGATAGAACCGGATCGATTTCTCCGCTGAAACGCTAGTGCGCCGGCGCCGGTTGAGGGCTCGCCTGTGGGGCGGCCGCGCCGGGACTTGAGAAGTTGACCTTCGGAACCTCGCGCGATCCCGGCGAAGCTTCGAAGTAAGCTTCGTTCGGCTTGAATCCCGCGACTCCCGCGAAAATATTGTTGGGGAATTGCTGCACGTAAGTGTTGTAGTCCTGCAGAGTGTCGTTGTAGCGCTTGCGCTCGACCGCAATGCGATTCTCCGTGCCCGCGAGTTCATCCTGCAGGCGCAGGAAATTCTCGTTGGACTTCAACTGAGGATAGTTTTCGACCACCAGCAGCAGGCGCCCGAGTGCTCCATCGAGTTGCCCGTTGGCCGCTATCTTTTCTTGCGGCGTGCCCGCGGACAGCAGGGCAGATCGCGCCTTCGCGATATCGCCAAACACGGTCACTTCTTGCTGGGCATAGCCCTTGACCGTCTCCACCAGGTTTGGGATCAGGTCGGCGCGGCGTTGCAGCACAATGTCAACTTGTGACCAGCTCGCCTTTACCGCTTCGTTCTTGCTGACCAGCGTATTCCTTACGCTGACGTACTGGCCAAAAATGAACAAGCCGCCCAGCAATAGAATTGCCACGATGACGACGATCGCAATCAGTGCCTTGCTCATAAGATTCTCCTGAAAGACGCGGACTTACGAAGCGCCCATGATGCCCGCGTCCAGCATTCTATCAACTGCAGAGGTTACCTGCTCCAGAGCGGCCAGATATCGTGAAAAAACGTCGGCCACGTCGAACTGTTTGCGGTCGGATTTCCGCTCCCTTACATCCAGCACCTGCAGAATGCCCGAGGCGTCGAACCCAATCTGTTTTGATAATGCCTGCACCGCTTCCCGCTTAGCAACCGGCGCATCGTGACCCAGCACGATCAGCGCGTGGCGGAAGAGCGTGGCGAACGACGAAACCGACCGCAGCAGCAATTCCCACAGGCGAGAGTCATTGGCGGAGGCCAAAAGCAAGTGCTGGCGCAGCAGGGCGAGTTTTTCCCGCAGCTCATATTCCACCTGGACGCGGTGCAGGTTCGCCGGAATCGTCAAGCCTTGCAAAACGTCTGCGCCGAAAACAACCCGGTGATGCTGTTGCATATCTATCAACTCGATCGTAAACACATCGGTCGAGCGCGCGATCTCGTCGCGTGTCATGAACAGGGGTGGCGGCTGCTTCTGCGCGTCCCACCACTTCACAGCAGGCGCCAGCGCCTGCAACGCACCGAATGAGCTGTCGCGGATCACGCAGAACAAATTCACATTCGAGAACTCAGGATGAAAATCGCCTGCGACCGCCGATCCAAACAGGATGACGCTCTCCAGGTTCGCTCCAGCCGCTGTCCGCAGCCGGCTGACAAAGTCTTCGATCTTTTTTTCCGGAACCATTTGCGCCCTCGCTGACTACCAACTGCTGCTAGCCCCGCCACCGCCGGAACTACCACCGCCGTGCGCCAGGTGCGCCCCCGCCTGGCCCGGGAACTGGCCGCCCAGGGACTCCCGGCGCTTTTTTCCCGGCTTTCCTCCTTGGACCCGGCCACCGCCCAGCGGCTGGCCCCCGGGGACACCTACCGCATCTTGCGGGCCCTGGAAGTGGTGGAGGCCACCGGCCGCCCCTTGAGCGCCATCCAGGCCGCCCACAATTTTCAGGATCGCCCCTACCTCACCCTGACCCTGGGCCTGGAGCTCCCCCGGGAGGAGCTCTACCGCCGCATCGAGGCCCGGGTGGAGGCCATGCTGGCCGCCGGCTGGCTGGAAGAGGTGCGCCGGCTGCTGACGCGCTACCCTCCGGGGATCAAGCCCCTCAAGGCCCTGGGCTACCGCCACCTGGTGGCGCACCTTATGGGTCACCTGTCCCTGGAAGAGGCCCTAGACCAGACCAAAAAAGAAACCCGGCACTACGCCAAGCGCCAGCTCACCTGGTTTAAGGCCGACCCCGAGGTGCGCTGGTTTCATCCCGGCCAGGGCGAGGCCCTGCTGGCGCTCTTGCGGGAATTCTTTGAGGATTAAAGACCGCGCCGGACCACCCGGGACCGATTTGATTAAAGGATCGCGGCGAAAAATACGATGAGCAAGGAAGCCAGCATGTGTCACATCCTTAATCTGCAGCGGAGGCAACTCCTTGAAAGAATCGGTCTCGGCAGCCATCGTCATCAGCGGCGCGCTCATCCTTTTTGTCTGCCTCTGCCTCAAGGTTTATTCCCCATAGGCCATAAAGATTCAGCCTGCTGCGGGCCGCGGCGCCCGGAGGGCCAGGGCGGCATTTTCCAGGCCAGGATCAAACCCGGCGGCAGGAGGAACCATCAGGGTGCCTTTTGCCTTGCCGCCGGGGCTCCCTGAAGGCTTTGACCTCGTGGTGCCGGGGCTCCTTCCCCTTGAAGGAGCGCAAATCAGCCGGGCTCAGGGGCAGGGGCCTGACCTCGCCCGGGCCCCCGCCGAGATTCCGCCGGCGCCTTTCTGCCACTTTTTCCTTCACAATCAGGTTGTTCCAGGGGATAGTACTGTTAGGATCCTGTCCCACGATGACATTTTATACCAGGTTGCAGTCGACCGGTGGCACAGGCTTTCCAGGCTGTGCAGGCGCAGGCTAAAGCCTGCGGCTACAGAAAATTGCTGATTGAGTGCAA
>JBBIPV010000005.1:0-273861 GCA_037442635.1 Terriglobales bacterium
AAACCATCACTTCAAACACGGCCCCTTGTGTCTAGTTTAATGGGGTGCACTACACACCTCGCCCGTATTATGCTTCATTTGCTGCGCGTCTGATCAACGGCTGTAATCAGGCGTTAGCACAAGCGTGCGCCTTCTGTTCGCCCTTTCCGGGCATTTTGAGTGTAATCGGGATATTTCGACAGGTGATGTTGGATTTGACCAGTTGCGGTGTCTAATACGTTGGTAGTTGTCTGCCGCAAGTGGCCTATGAACGTGTCGCAACGACTGAGAAGTGCGCTGCGGTGGCTTATCGTCGCCGTTGCTGTATCTGTTTCCATCACCGCCTTCTACATGTTCGGGGGTAGCTATTCTACGTGCGCCCAAGGGGCTTTCGTACATAGCTTTGGTGACATCATGGAATGGAAAAGCCGCTTCATTGCGGGCATGCACGCGGTGAATTGTGGCACTGTCCTTGTTCGTGGCAACGCAGACGCGGCGACGGATTGTGCTTTACGAGCGTTCGAGGCACACCAGCCGTTCAGGGTCAGATACAAACTTCAGACGATGGATACAGTCATGGCTGCTGGGGTCGTCGCCGCCCCAAATGGGCACCTCTACGAAATCATCTTTTCGGGGGGCTTACCTACTGGGACGACTGATGTTTTTCGACAACGTGCCATCGTAAATGCCTGCCCAGTTCCAGCGTCATTGAGACGGACACCGAATGGACGTGTGACTTGCTTTGGTCCGGGTCCCAGCACACCCGCGAACTGGACTTCTTCGTGGCTATCCGCACCGTAAGTCCGAACAGTCTCATTGAAAAGATGTGTAGCTTCTGAAATCAGGCCTTAACACTCAAATTCCGACTTCTTTCGATTCCATTCACATCCGAGCGTTTGTTGCTAGGCTCGCTCGCACGCACGCGCACACGCACGCTCCCAACGCATGCACGCGCAAGTGCACGAGCCCTTCGCGCGAGCGGGCCCGGCCAGAACCAAAGTCAAACCCAGTTCTGTGGTGGGAGTGTAGGAATTTTCACGGCCCCTATAGCTATCCCCCTGTTGGGTTTGACCCTCTGGGCTTCAGACCTTACACTTAAGATGTTGTCTGCTCATGGCTTATGGCCATCTTTTGGGCGTGGCCCATCATCCTATTGGCCGGTCACCATTGGCCGGTCGTGGGGTTCAATCCTGATGCGTGCGATCGTGAGGCGTCAATCCTGCGGGAGGGCTTCCTGAGGCGGTTCCTGCTGTCTGGCATGGGTATTGGGCTTCGAGGCGGAATGGTGGCGTCCCGGCTGGGGCTGCTGGTGCCTGTCCTGCTGGCCCCGGTCCTGCTGGTTTCGGTGTGCGCCGCCGACAACAGCACTCCCATTACGCTGGATACGAGTGAGACCGTGTTCGCCGTGCTCACGGCGATGAACACCTGCGGCTACGACATTGACCTGAATATTTCCGACGCGCAACGGCTGAACATCCGGGCGGAGGTGCAGAGAAACCTGCAAGGCTCCGACGAAGCTCCGGCGGCGATGAGCGCGATGTGCGAGTGGTACCAGGCGCACAAGGGCAGGGACTCGGCGCACGATCTTTCGCAGTTCGTGTCGCTGGCGTTGTATCTGCAGGGACCGCCGCATTTTCTGCCACGGGTGAAGGAAGAGGAGATGCCTCCGGATGCGGCGCCGCTGGCCGGGTTTGGAGCGCTGCTGGAAAAGTTCTACGACAAGGCCGGGCTGCACGGCATCTGGGAGCGGCACAAGGCGAACTATGCCGCGCTGGTGGAGCGCTATCACGTGCCGCTGGCCAAGATGATTTTCGATACGGATATCTACCTGAAGCTGCAGACGGGCGGGTATCTGGGGCGGACGTTCACGATTTACCTGGATTTTCTGGGCGACCCGAATGAGGCCAACGCGCGCAACTACGGCATGGATTATTACGTAGTGGTGTTTCCGTCGCCGGATCCGAGTTCGAGCGAACCGCTGAAGATGGCGCAGATCCGGCATACCTACCTGCATTACCTGCTGGACCCGATGGCGGATAAGCACTTCAGCTCGATCAAGCGGCTGGAACCGCTGTTGCAGGTGGTGAAGCGGGCGCCGCTGGAAGAGAGCTTCAAGAACGACATCTCGCTGCTGGTGACGGAATGCCTGGTGCGGGCGATCGAGATTCGAACGACCGGGACGAAGCAGACGGCGGAGGCTATGCGCCTGCAGGCGGTGGATGATGCGGTGAAACAGGGGTATGTCCTGACCCGGTACTTCTATAACGCGATGGTGGCGTTTGAGAAGGATCCGGCGGGGATGCGGACCACGTATTCCGACATGCTGGACAACATGGATCTGAAGGCAGAGGAGAAGGCGGCGCACGACGTGCAGTATGCCAGCGTGACCGCCCCGGAACTGGTGCAACTGTCGCGGCTGGAGGACCGGCGGATGCTGGCGACGGCGGAAAAAAGGCTGGCGGCGGGCGATGCCAAGGGCGCGCAGGAACTGGCGCAGCAGGCTCTGGACAAGAAGATTGGAGACCAGGGGCGGGCGTTGTTCATCCTGGCGCAGGTGGCGGTGGCGAATAAGAATCGGGAGTCGGCGCTGGAGAATTTCCAGAAGGCGATTGAGGCGACGAAGGACCCCAAGGTGGTGGGCTGGTCGCACGTGTACCTGGGAAGAATTCTGGACATGAAGGAAGACCGGGAAGCGGCGATGAACGAATATCGGGCTGCGCTGAATGCGGGCGCGGAATTGCCGGAAGTGAAGGCGGCGGCCGAGCGGGGACTGCAGCAGGCGTATGAGCCTCCGGCGACGAAGCCGCAGTAGGGACTTCAGTCGTTGGTCGTTGGTCGTTGGTCGTTCGCCAGCGGGATAGTTGGCTCGGCTCGGCTGGGAAAAACTGCGGTGGGCGCCAGGGGCTGCGCTAAAATGCTCGGTTGCAGGAATCACAGGTTCATCCGGAATCAGGAAGGGCGGAGGCGAGGAGAACACATGAAGCAGGCAGCGATGGTCATCATGTTGCTGGGGGCAGTGCTGGGAACTTGCAGTGCCGGTTTCGGGCAGTCCAACAGCAAACCGGCGGCGCAGAATCCGCCGGCCGGACAGACGGCGGCTCCGGAGGGCAAGCGTCCACCGGCGGCCAAAACGCAGGAGGAGTTTGCTGCCTATAAGACGGCGCTGGGGCTGGCCGATCCGGCCGCCGAGGAAAAAGCGGCGGATGACTTCGCGGCGAAGTATCCCGACAGCGAACTGCGGGTGATGCTCTACAAAAACACCATGCAGAAGTATCAGCAGGGCAATAATGCCGACAAGATGATGGACATGGCACACAAGGCGCTGACCTGTGATGCCGACGATCCCGAGGCGCTGCTGGGCGTGTCGCAGGTGCTGGCGGAAAGGACCCGCGAGACGGATCTGGACAAAGACGACAAGCTGGCGGAAGCGAAGAAAGATGCGGAGCGGTCCTTGGTCACGGTGGACACGGATGTTCCGAGTTCGGGTTATCCGCCGGAGCAACTGAACGCCTACAAGGGTTTTCTGCGTTCGGAGGCTTATGCGATCCTGGGCACTCTGGCCTTCAACGCCAAGAACTACCCGGAAGCGGAGACAAATCTGAGGAAATCCATTGACGCGTTCCCGCAGCAGCTCGATGCGGTGGCGGTTTTCCGGCTGGCGGTATCGCTGGATATGCAGAACAAGATTCCTGAGGCGATGAAGTACGCGGACCAGGCCGTGGACCTGACGAAGGACCATCCGGATTCGGGCGTGGGCAAAGCGGCGCGGGATGAAAAGGACCGGCTGACCAAGCTGAGCAGCGGCACGGCACCGGGGCAGACGCCGAAGAAGTAGAACGGGACTGGTCTCATAAATGGTTCTCCGGGCAGACAGTCCGGCCCGCACGGGCTGAAGCCCGCGTTATTATCGGCCCTAAACGGCACGGCTGAAGCCGTGCCCTAGCCAAAACCGTTTATGAGAACGGGCCGGGGCGGGGTTCAGCCACATCCTGGGTCGAGATTGGGTGTGCAGGTCCGGACAGCCGGGGACGGCTGCCGCGAAAGACCTTCCATGAAAGAACGGGAAATCACGGCGCTGGAAACGGGGCTTGGCTACCACTTCCGGCGGCGAGCGATGATCGAGCAGGCGGTCACGCACAGTTCGCAGGCCCGCGAGCAGGAAGCGCAGCAGGCAGGGGAGAGTAAATACAAGGTCAGCGACAACGAGCAACTGGAGTTCCTCGGAGATGCGGTTCTGGCGCTGGTGACCAGCGAGGAACTGTTCCAGCGGTTTCCGCATTTCCGCGAAGGCGAGCTGTCGAAGCTGCGGGCGCACCTGGTCAGCGAACGGCATTTGATCCGGGTGGCGCAGGAACTGGAGCTGGGCCATTATCTGCGGCTGGGGCGGGGCGAGGAAAAGAGCGGAGGCCGCAGCAAGACGGCGCTGCTGGTGGACGCGCTAGAAGCGATCCTGGCCGCCATCTATCTGGACGGCGGCTTTGAGGTGGCGCGGCAGTTCATTGTGCGGCATGTGATCGAGCCGGAGCTGGCGCGGATGGAGCGCGAAGGCGGCACGCTGCCGGTCACCGACTTCAAGTCGGCGCTGCAGGAAGCGGTGCAGAGCCTGGGCATGCCGCAACCGGCGTACGTTCTGGTGGAGGAGGCCGGTCCGGAACACCACAAGACATTTACCGTCGAGGCGCGTCTGAATCCCAGGAGCGGCAAAGGAGCGGAATTCGTGGGACGCGCGCAAGGCTCAACTAAGAAGACGGCCGAACAGGACGCGGCGCGGCAATTGCTGACCTTCCTGGCCTCGCGGCCGAAGGGGGCGGAGGCGAAAGCGGCCGAGCCATCCCCAAGGGCCGAGAAGTAGACGGCATGCATTCCCCTCATCGCCAGATCGTGTGGACCCTGGGCAGCGACCTGATCGGATCGCTGCAATCGCTGCTGGGCACGGTAGTGATTGCCGTTTTTGTCATCACGTTTGTGGTGCAGGCGTTTCAGATTCCCTCTGAGTCCATGGAGAACACGCTGCTGGTGGGCGATTACCTGCTGGTGAACAAGCTGTGTTACGGGCAGGGATCGAGTCTGCCGCTGATGCCGTATCAGAAGATTGCGCGGGGAGACATCGTGGTCTTTCATTATCCGGTGGATCCGACGCAGCACTTCGTGAAGCGGGTGATCGGGTTGCCGGGAGAGCGGCTGCGGCTGATCAACAAGAAAGTTTTGATCAACGGCACGCCGCTGGAGGAAACGTATGTGCGGTTTCTGGAGCCGCCGAACAACATGTTCCGCGACAATTTTCCGCGGGTGGATATTCCGGCGATCGGGCTGGAGGGCAAGTGGTGGCTGGAGATGCGGAAGCTGGTCGAAGATGGCCAGTTGATCATTCCCGAGGGGCATTACTTTGTAATGGGCGATAACCGAGATGACAGCCAGGACAGCCGCTACTGGGGATTTGTGCCGCGGGAAAATATTATCGGAAGGCCGCTGCTGATTTACTGGTCGGTGAAGGCGTGGCCGGAGCCGCGACCGCCGCTCACGTTCGTGGAGCGGGTGAAGCGGGTGTTATATGCGCTGACTCACGTCTTTCAGATCACGCGGTGGAATCGCACGCTGCGGCTGGTACACTGAGAGGCGCGGGCGGCAGATCCGGCCCGCCGGGCGGTTTCCCTCAGGGGCTAGAGCCCGGACGCTTTGTGTAGCTTCTGCGGCATGGCCGGCAGCCGTGCCCTTCCCGGGCCTGAGAACGCCGGGGTTCAGCCGCATACCGGAATACGACATTGGCAAAGAACGAAAACAACACAGAAACGAACGGCGGGGAAGAGAAGCCGAAAGAGACGACGGTGGAGTTTCTGGCGTCGCTGGCGGCGGTGCTGGTCACGGGACTGTTCATCATCACGTTCATCGTGCAGGCGTTTGAGATCCCCTCCAGTTCGATGGAAGAAACACTGCTGATCGGCGATCACGTGTTCGTGAACCGGATTCAGTTTGCGCCCAAGAGTTCGTGGATCGGGCCGCTGATGCCGTATCGTGATGTGCATTTCCGCGACATTGTGGTGTTTCTGCATCCGCAGGAGCCGGGACTTTACGTGGTCAAGCGGATTATCGGCCTGCCCGGGGACCGCATTCATCTGCGGGATGGCGTGGTGTACCGCAACGGCACCGCGCTCGACGAACCCTACGTGGACCACGATCGGGACAATCCTCCGGAGGTTCCGTTGTCATCGCGGCTTTACCGCAACAATTTCCCTTCGCTGGCCCCTTCCGATGAATACGGCGCGTATCCTAACTGGATCGTGGACCTGCATTCTTATATTCAGGGCGACGATATCGTGGTTCCTCCGGAGCACTACTTTGCGATGGGCGATCATCGCGGGGTGAGTCTGGACAGCCGCTACTGGGGATTCATTCCCAAGGAAAACATCATTGGGCGTCCGATGTTCATCTACTGGTCGTTCGAGACGCCGGAGGATCAGTATCGCAAGACGGCGTGGGGCGACCGGCTTTTGTTCTTGGGCAAGGTGGTTCTTCACTTCTTCGATGAGACTCGCTGGCGGCGGACCTTGCAGGCCGTGAGATGAACCCTCCGAGGCCACGGTGAGGGCGCGGTGAAGCTTTTCTCTTCCAAACGGCGGGTGGCAGCGGTAGCGGCAATTCTGTTTCTGCTGCTGTTTCTGCTGCGGCCCGGGGCCTCGCAGCTGAAATCGCGGATTATCGCCTCCGTCAGTTCCGGCGTGGGACGGTCGGTGGATATTGGCGCGGTGCATCTGCGACTGCTGCCGTGGCCGGGATTCGATCTGGACAATCTGGTGGTGTATGACGATCCGGCGTTCGGGGCGGAGCCGATGCTGCGGGCGAGCGAAGTGTCGGCAGCGCTGCGTTTGACGTCGGTGTTGCGCGGGCGGCTGGAAATCGCGCGCCTGGACCTGACCGAGCCGAGCCTCAACCTGGTACGGGGCGACAATGGGCGCTGGAACGTGGAGACGCTGCTGGAGCGTGCGGCACGCACTCCTTTGGCTCCGACGGGGAAGGCGAAATCGGAGCCCCGGCCGGCATTTCCCTACATTCAGGCGAATTCTGCGCGAATTAATTTCAAGAATGGTCCGGAGAAGAAACCGTACGCGCTGACCAACGCGGATTTTTCTCTTTGGCAGGACTCGGAAAACACATGGGGCGTGCGGTTGAAGGCGCAGCCGATGCGCACAGACCTGAATTTGAACGATACCGGCGTGCTGCGGGTGAACGGAACCTGGCAGCGCGCAGTGGCGCTGCACGACACGCCGCTGCAGTTCAACCTGGAATGGGATGGGCCGCAACTGGGGCAGCTCACGAAGTTTCTGACCGGGAATGATCAAGGCTGGCGCGGCGGAGTGCTGATGGGTGCCGCGCTCACGGGCACTCCCGCCAAACTACAGATCACGAGTGACGTTTCGGTGCAGGATTTTCGCCGGTACGATATCACCACCAATCAGGGTCTGCGGCTGGCGGCGCATTGCGACGGGTATTACAGCACGACGGACCGCGGGTTTCACGGAGTGCTGTGCCGGGCACCGGTCGAAACCGGACTGATCACATTGCAGGGGGACTTTGGGCCTGCCGGCGGCAACTATGGGCTGGCATTGAGCGCGGACAATGTGCCGGCGGCAGCCTTGCTGGCGCTGGCGCGGCGGATCAAAAAGAATCTGCCCGAGGACCTGGAGGCTACGGGAACGCTTCGCGGGAATCTGACGATCGAGAAGAACGCGTCAAAGCTCCATTTGGATGGACACGGGGAGATCACCGATTTTCAGGCGGCGTCGGCAACGGAGAAGGCGGAACTCGGGCCGGCGAGTCTACCCTTCCGGCTGACGGACAGAAATTCAGGCGTAACGTCTGCAGGCAAGAATCAGTCTTCGAAGAACGCGGGCCTGAAAATGCCGGACGGCCCGCATCTGGAGTTTGGACCGTGGTCTGCGGGAAATGGACTCGCAACGGCGCGTGGTTGGGTCAATCGCGCAGGTTATGGCGTTGCGCTTTCGGGAGAGACGGAAATCGCAAAAGTGTTGCGGGCGGCGCGGACGCTCGGCATACCAGCGCTGCAGACGACGGCAAGCGGAACGGCGCTACTGGATTTGCAAGTGGCGGGATCGTGGCGGGGGTGGAGTGGCGGGTCGCCGGGTTTCCTGGGGCCGCAGGTTACGGGCACGGCGAAGTTAAGGAATGTCCGCGTTGCGCTGCACGGCGCGGGCGGGCCGCTGGAGGTGACCTCTGCGGATATGGAGTTGCTGCCCAGCGAAGTACGGGTGGAAAAACTCACAGCCAAAGCAGCGGACGCAAGCTGGACCGGTTCGCTCGGGATGCCGCGTGGGTGCGGGACTCCCGAAGCCTGTGAGGTTCGTTTCCATCTCAGCGCCAGCCAGATCGCTCTGGGCGAAATGATTGAGTGGGCGCGGCCGCGACTGAGTGCGCGGCCGTGGTATCGCGTGCTGGAGTCGAGTGCGCAAACGAGTCCGTCGTTTCTTGCGAGCTTGCGGGCTTCGGGGCGGATCACCACGGAGCGTCTGATCGCCAGGAATCTGTTGGCGGAGCGCGTGTCTGCGAACGTAAACCTCGATCACGGCAAGCTGAAAGTTTCGGATTTGAGCGCTGACCTGCTGGGCGGAAAACAGCGCGGCACCTGGCACGCGGATTTTACCGTCGAGCCGCCGGCCTACAACGGCAGCGGCACGCTGAGTGGGATATCGCTGGCGCAATTGGCGGCCGAGATGAAGGACCCGTGGATTGCGGGAATGGCCAAGGGCAGTTATGAGGTGGCGGCCACGGGGTGGTTGGCGGCGGACTTCTGGCAATCGGCGGAAGGGACGCTGCAGTTTGACGCCCGCGACGGAACGCTGCCGCACCTCTCGCTGGCGGAAGATGAGGGGCCGCTCAGGATATCGGGCCTGTCGGGGCTGGCGCGGCTGCATGGTGGAAAACTGCAATTGAAAGACGCGAAGCTGGACTCGCCCAGCGGAAAGTTTGACCTGAGCGGGACGTATTCCCTCAAGCGCGAACTGGATTTCAAGCTAGCGCGGACTCGGGCCGGGACGGCTGGATTCGCCATTACCGGGACGCTGGCGGAACCGCACGTGGCACCGCTGGCGGGCACGGAGCAGGCCCGGCTGAAACCGGAATCCTCCCCGAAGTAGCCGCGGTTACGGCACATATCCCGGGCCGCGGAGGACTTTGCCGGGCAGGGCGCCGGTCATCTTGCCCTGATCAATCACGGGTACTCCGTTCACGATCACATACTCCATACCTTCCGAGAGCTGATTGGGATTGTCGAAAGTGGCACGATCACGCACGGTCGCGGGATCGAAGATCACGACATCGGCCCACAGGCCGGACTTAAGAATGCCGCGGTCGGTGAGGCGCATGCGCTGGGCCGGCAGGGCGGCGAACTTGCGGATGGCGTCTTCGAGCGTGAGGATTTTTTCTTCGCGGACATACTTGCCGAGGATGCGCGGGAATGTTCCATAGGCGCGAGGATGCGGGTGAGACTGGCCGAGAATTCCGTCGGGCGAGGTACCCTCGGAATCGTTATCAATCGAGACCCAGGGCTGCTGGAGGGCGAGAGTCACGTCGGGTTGCGACATGCCGAAAACGGCGACGTGGCTGTTGGGGTCCTCGATGAGGAAGTCGAAGAGCGCGTCCATCGGATCTTTGTTCCAGAGCTTGGCGATCTCGGAGAGGCGCTTGCCGAGCAGGGGCTGGAGGCTGGGGTTCTCGACGGCGCCGATCATGATGGCCTCGGGGCCGGGGATTTCGTCCCATTCGTTGTCCCAGGCGCGAGAGGGAGTGAGCATGTCTTTGCGGATGCGGTCGCGGGTGGCGGGATCTTTCAGGCGCGCGACGAGTTTTTCGTTGCCGCCATCGTGGGCCCACTGCGGGATGAAGGCGGAAAAATCGTTGAACCAGGCGGTGTAGGCATAAGTGTCGGCGGTGACATCGGCGCCGGCGGCGCGGGCGGCGTTGATCTTGGCAACGACTTCCGGCATGCGTCCCCAGTTATTTTTGCCGGCGACTTTGATGTGCCAGATTTCGACGGGAACGCGGGCCTCGCGGCCGATGCGCAGGGCTTCGTCAATGGCATCGAGAACGGAGTCGCTTTCGTTGCGCATGTGGGTGGCGTAGATGCCGCCGAACTTGCCTGCCTCGGCGGCGAGGACAATCAGTTCGTCGGTTTTCGCATAGGGGGCAGGCGCGTACTGCAGCGACGTAGAGAGGCCGACGGCTCCGTCTTTCATGGCGTCGCCCACCAGGGCCTTCATCTGATCGAGTTGGGCGGGAGTGGGCTGCTGGTCGGCGTCGCCAAGCACCATGCGGCGAACTTGCGTAGCGCCGACATAGCTGGCGAGGTTGATGCCGATGCCCTGCATTTCAAGGCGAGCAAAATACTGGCGGAGGTTGCGCCAGTCGGGCGTGATGTGGAAGTGTTCGTAGTGGGCGCGGCCGGACTGGATGATGGCGTCGTTGAGCGGGGCGGGGGAATTGCCTTCTCCGGTGATTTCGGTAGTGATGCCCTGGAAAATTTTCGAGGGCAGGCGCGGGTCCACCAGGATGGTCATCTCTGACTGGCCGAGCATGTCAATGAAGCCGGGGGCGACGATTTTGCCGGAGGCGTCAATGGTGCGCTGGCGCGGGGCGGCCGAAAGATTGCCGACAGCGGCGATTTTGCCGCCGCGGATGCCAAGGTCGCCCGAGTACCAGGGCGAGCCGGTGCCGTCCATGATGCGGCCGTTGGCGATGACGAGGTCGAAGGCGGGGGTTTGTGCGAAGATCGGCAAAAAGGTGCTGATCGCAATGATTGCGAGCAGTGAATAGCGGAGTGCGGCGCCAATTCTCACGAATTTTCTCTCCTTTGTAACTTTGACACGCCTCTCCGGTGGAGGCCTGCGCCGATGGCGATCCAAATTCCCAGGGCAATCCACTCGTAAACACTGAAGTGGCCGGGAATGAATGGGAGCAGCTTCATCAGCACCAGTGTGATTCCGACCAGCAAGCCGAAAACGGCGATCATGCTTTCCGCGGGCGACAGGCGGATCGTGGCGGATCCCTTAAGACTGAGCGCGAGGCACGAGGCACAGGCGGCGGACCATCCGACGGCACAGGCGACCGAACCTACTTCGGTGATCGGGACCAGAATCGCGTCGCCTAACAGCATACAGGCAGCGGTTGCAGCGCCGGCGCAGAGCACCGCGGTGGATGGCGTCTGAAAGCGGATGTGAATGGTTCCGGCACGGCGAGCAATCATGCCGCGGCGGCCGAGAGCAAAGAGCATGCGGCTGGCGGCGACGAAATTTCCGTTGAAGCACTTGAAGAGCGACAGCAGCGCGGCGGCGAGGATGAGGTTGACGATCCAGCGCGTTCCCACGGCGCGCTGGAACGCGACCGCGGTCATGAATTTCTCCCCGATCAGCGTGTGCCAGGGCGCGACGAAGGCAACGGCGGCTACGATGCTGGCATAGAAGAAGGTGGCCACCAGGATCGCCATCCAGATGGCGAGGAAGAATCTCTGAGCGCGGAAATCCGGGCTGGCTTCCTCGGCCGCCTTGCCTACGGATTCAAAGCCGGCCATGAAATATGGGACGATCTGGGTCACGAGAAGGATCGACAGCCATGGTGCGTGGGTAAACAGAGGCGGGAAGTTGGCGGGCGATCCGCGGCTTACGCCGGCGATCACGAAAATCACGAAGAGGGCGAGCGTGCCGAAGCTGGTCCAGTTCTGAAAGGTCGCGCTGAGGCGGACGCCGCGGTAATTGAGCACGGTGATGAGCGCGGTGAGTGCCAGGCCAACGATCAGATGCGGAAGATAGACCGGGCGTCCGGCGATGCGGTAGATTTCCGCCGAGTCGAGCCAGGGGAAGATGTAGCCGGCGATACGGCCGACGGCGACGGCTTCCCACGGGCAGACGATGAAGTAGGTGAGGGTCATCATCCAGCCGGTGGCGTAGCTGATGGGGCGGGTAAAGGCAGCGGAGGTGTAGGCAATTTCGCCGGCCGCGTCGGGCATGGCGGCGACCAGCTTGCCGTAGACCCAGCCGATGGGGAGCAGGAGGGCGCCGCCGATGACGAAGCCGAGCAGAGTGCCGAGTGCTCCGCCGCGGACCAGCCAGTCGTCCATGATGACCAGCCAGCCGACGCCGACCATGGCTCCCCAGCCGAGGGTGAAGTAGTCGGTGAGGCGGAGTTTGCGGGCGAGGGTGGTCACGGGGCCGAGTGTGTCAGGAGGACGGCGCGAATTATAAAGCATGGGCGGGTTCGGGCTTGGGGACGCCTCTGCCGGCCGGAGGGACCCGTTTGAATCTGGCGGGCCCGGCCGGTGTTCCATGAGTGTGTGGTTTGGGGGAGATCCTTCGCTCCGCCTGAAAACCGGCTCCGCTCAGGATGACGCCTGCATAGAGGAAGGGCCTCTCAGAATTCAGACGGATGCATTGCCGTGCCGTCAAGGGCGGCGGGGGATGCCGATTCGCGTGGTACTATCGAAACGGGTCCTGCACAACACTCGATGACCGCACAGAAAACTCGCAAACGCGTGCTCAGCGGCATGCGCCCCACCGGAAAACTGCATCTTGGAAACTATGTGGGAGCCCTGCAGAATTGGGTGCGGATGCAGGATGAGTATGAATGCTTTTTCGAAGTCGCCGACTGGCATGCGCTGACGACCGACTACGCCGACACGTCGAAGGTGAAGGAAAACTCGCTGGATGTAGCGCTGGATTGGCTGGCGGCGGGGCTGGATCCGGAGCGGTCGGTAATCTTTATTCAGTCGCATGTTCCGGCGCACGCCGAGTTGCACCTGCTGTTTTCGATGATCACGCCGCTGGGCTGGCTGGAACGCGTGCCGACCTACAAGGAACAGCGGGAGAACATCAAGGACAAGGATCTGGGCACGTACGGGTTTCTGGGATATCCCGTGCTCCAGGCGGCCGATATTCTTGTGTACAAAGGGGACGTGGTTCCCGTGGGCGAGGACCAGGTGGCGCACGTGGAGCTGACGCGGGAGATTGCGCGGCGATTCAACGGGTTCTATGGCACGAAGAAGGAAGTGTTCCCGGAGCCGCAGTCGCTGCTCACTCCGGCGGCCAAGTTGCCCGGCACCGATGGGCGCAAGATGTCGAAATCATACGGGAACACGATCCTGCTGACCGATCCCGAGGCGGTGGTGCGGCAGAAGCTGAAGACGATGGTGACCGATCCGGCACGGGTACGGCGGTCGGACAAGGGAAATCCGGATGTGTGCCCGGTGGGCGATCTGCACAAGATTTTCAGCAGTAAAGAGACGATGGCGAAGGTGAACGAGGGCTGCCGGTCGGCCGGCATCGGGTGCATCGAGTGCAAGGGGTGGGCGGCGGATGGACTGGTACAACTGCTCAATCCCATGCAGGAACGGCGCAAGAAATTTGAGGAGAATCCGCGGCTAACCTGGGATATTCTGGATGCGGGCGCGAAGCAGGCCGGCGCGGCGGCGGCGGAAACGATGGACGATGTGCGGGCGGCGATGGGGATGTCGGTGGAGTATGAGGGACCGAAGTGAATTCCCCACTTCTCGCGCAAAGGGCGCGCGAGAAATGGGGCACCCGCACAGGTCCTTCGCTTCGCTCAGGATGACATGGCATTCGGGATGACGGAACCAGGAAAACTCGTGGCGGGTAGCAATGCGCTGAAGGATGCGCCCGCGGCCGTTGGTCTGGAGATCACTGGCCCGGAGGTAGTGCCGTCGAGTAGGACAAAGAAAGCCGAGGAGAGCGACTTCCCTTTTGCGGTCGCCGTCGGCGAGGTTTACGAAGGACCACTCGATCTGCTGCTGGATCTGATCCGCAAGCAGGACATAGATATCTACGACATTCCGATCGCGAAGATCACGGCGCAATATCTGGCGTATGTGGAGAAGATTCGCGAGCTGGATGTGAACGTGGCGGCCGAGTTCATCTACATGGCAGCGGTGCTGATTCACATCAAGTCGAAGATGCTGCTGCCGCGCGATCCGGAAGCCGCGGCTGAGGAACTCGAAGATCCACGGGGCGAACTGGTCAACCGGCTGCTGGAGCACGAGAAATTCAAGTCGGCGGCGCAGATGCTTTTGCAGAAACAGCAGATTGAAGACGCGGTGCTGTCGAATCCTTCGCTGAAGGAATTCATGGAAGCGGAGGGCACCGAGCCTGAGATTGCCGCCGACGTGATTGATCTGGTCAAAACGTTTCAGCAGGTGCTGGAGCGGGTGCGGACGCGCCCGGTGCTCAACGTGGATGAAGAGACGATCACGGTGGGTCAGATGATTGATTATCTGCGGCGGCGGCTGTCGCTGGAAGACGGACCGATCCGGGTGAAGCAGCTGCTGATGCGGATTCCGTCGCGGCAGGCGCTGGTGTGCATGTTTCTGGCCCTGCTCGAACTGGTGCGGCTGCAGGCGATTCAGGTGCGGCAGGAAAAGCTCTTCGGCGAGATCGCGGTGCGCAAGCACACGCACTTTGACGAGATTATGAAGGAGCAGTCGGCGGTACGGGACGACTGGAGATAAGTACTCAGTAAGCAGTTATCGGCACCCAGTAGGGATTGCCGACTGGCTACTGGGTACTGAGTACTGACAATGTCACTCAAAGCTCAACTCGAAGCCATCATTTATGCGGCGGAGACGCCGATCACGCTGGAGCAGATGATCCCGCTGGTGAAGGAAACGACCATTGCGGAAGGCGCGTCGGACGAAGCCGAGATCAAGTCGCGGGTGCGGGCCGGCGTGGAAGAACTCGTGGCCGAATACGCGGCGCCGGAGCGCGGCATTGAGATTCGCCAGGTCGCGGGCGGATACCGGATGTCCACCAAGCCGGAGCAGCACGAGGTGGTGCGGGCGTTCGCCAAGGGACTGAAACCGCCGATCCGGCTGTCGTTACCCGCGCTCGAAACCCTGGCGGTCATTGCCTACAAGCAGCCGGCTACCGTGCCTGAGATCAACGACATTCGCGGCGTGGATTCCGGCGGAGTAATCGGAACGCTGCTCGACCGCAAGCTTATCACCACCGCGGGCCGCAAGCAGGTGATTGGACGACCGATCCTCTATAAGACGACGAAAGAATTCCTGATGCGCTTTGGGCTGAAGGACGTGAACGAATTGCCCAGCATGGAGGAATTCGAAAAGCTGGTGGCGGAGTCGTTTCAGGCGGAGTTGATTCCTGCGGAATCGGCGGCGGCGGAAGCGGAACAAGTTCAGCCCGTGGGGAGCACGGAATCGCCTGAAGTGGAAACCCTGCACGAAGCCGCCGCGGCGGAAGAGAAGGCGAGCTGATCCGCCGAATTCGTGCCGTCCCTGCGGGGCTCGTTAACCTTTCGACTTTTGGCCCCGGGACTGACGTCCCGGGCTAATGAATGCCGCCCCTTCGGGGCTCTGAATCTCATCATGCCCCTTGAGCGCCTGCAAAAAATTATTGCCGCAGCCGGAGTTGCATCGCGGCGCAAGGCCGAAGAACTGATCGCTTCCGGACACGTGCAGGTCAACGGTCAGGTCGTGACTGAACTGGGCAGCAAGGCCGATCCTGAGACCGATCACGTCCGTGTGAACGGCAAGCTGTTGCAGGGGGCGCAGCGGCATGTCTATCTGCTGCTCAACAAGCCGAAGGGGTTTGTAACTACCGTGAACGATCCGGAGAAGCGGCCGACGGTGATGGACCTGGTTCGTGGAGTGAAGGGGCGTGTGTATCCGGTGGGGCGGCTCGATTACGCCAGCGAGGGCCTGTTGCTGATGACCAACGACGGCGACCTGGCACACCGGCTGATGAAAGCCGCGTCGCATGTTCCGAAGACTTATGTGGTGAAAGTCGCGGGCACGCCGAAAGAGGAAGCGATCGCCAAGCTGCGCGCGGGCGTTTCGATCGCGACCGATGATGGCAAGCGCGTGCGCACCGGGCCAGCCGGGGTGCGGGTGGTGAAGGAAGCGGCGAATCCGTGGTATGAGATCACGCTGATCGAAGGACGCAACCGGCAAATCCGGCGTATGTTTGAGGCCGTGGGGCATCACGTGGAGAAGATCAAGCGAGTGCGCTACGGACCGCTGACGCTGGATGTTCCGCCGGGCAAGTTCCGCCCGCTGACGACCAAAGAAGTGGAGCGGTTGAAGTCTGCCTGCGGCAACCCCGCGGCGAATCATTCCAAAGGTCATACCACAAAAGACTCCAAACAACATTCCCAACATCGCTCTAAACGTCGCGAGCGGCCCGCATGAGCCGATTCTTTGATCTGGTATCGAAGCCGGCGCGCGAGATCGAAGACCATCCGTCCGCGCCGCAGCCGGCGCTGGGAACGCCCAGCCGGCTGCTGCGGCTCGACTCCAATGAGAATCCGTTTGGCCCCTCGCCGCGAGCAGTGGAGACGATGCAATCTTGCCTGGCTTCGGCGAATTCCTATCCCGACGACGACTGCACCGAACTGCGCAACAAACTCGCCACGTATCACGCGGTGGCCCCGGAGCAGGTTTTTGTTGCCGCCGGCTCGACCGCATTGATCGGCCTGCTGTGCCAGACGATGCTGGGTCCCGGGCTGAACGCGGTCACCAGTCAACGGTCATTCATCGTTTATTCGATGGCGGTGCATGTCGCGGGCGCGCAGTTGATCGAAGTCCCGATGCGGGGAGACAGCTTCGACCTGGATGCGATGCTGCAGGCGATCCAGGAAAATACGCGGCTGGTGTTTCTGGCCAATCCCAACAATCCGACGGGGACGATGCTGGAGGCGGCCGATGTGTACAAGTTTGTGGCGGCGGTGCCCGGGCACGTGGTGGTGGTTCTCGACGAGGCATATTACGAATTCGCCGAGCATTTTGCCTCGCTGCGCGGAGTTGAATACACACGATCGCTGGAGTACGTGCGGGCGGGCGCGGGCGTGATCGTACTGCGCACATTTTCGAAGGCGCATGGGCTGGCCGGATTGCGCGTCGGCTATGGGCTGGGGCCGGCGGAGCTGCTGGCTTATTGCGCGCACATGCGCAGCCAGTTCGCGGTGTCGTCGCTGGCGCTTGCGGCGGCCGAAGCGGCTCTGGACGACCAGAATCATATTGGCGGAGTCGTCTCGAGCAATGCCGTGCAGGCGGCTTTGCTGCAGGAAGGGTTAGCGCAACTTGGGTATCGAGTGGTGCCGACTGCAGCAAACTTTGTTTACTGCGATGTGGGCGAAGAGGCGGCGGGGTGGGCGGAGCGGCTGCAGAAAGAGGGAGTCAGTGTGCGTCCGCTGGCGGCATGGGGAGCGCCGCATTGCATTCGCGTGACGGTCGGCACGGCGGAGCAGAACCAGTTCTTTCTCAGCGCGGCGCGGAAAGCTTCGGGCCCACCACCGCGGACCATCGTCATCTAGCGATCATTTTTGCGATGCGGGAATTCTGGCGGCGCCGAACAGGCCGGCATCGCTGCCCAGCAGGGCGCAGGTGATGATCGTTTTGCGGCGCGTGCGAGTGGCAGCTTGGGCGGAGGCGCCCTCCTTGTTGCCGAGAGGATCTTCGGGAGCCGTAGCGGCATAGACGATTGAGCGTTCGCGCATTTCCTGGAACATGCTGGGGGCAAAGGCGTCCCATCCGCTGACGACGCCGCCGCCGATCACATACATTTCGAGGTTGAGAACGTTGACCAGGTCGGCCATCAGGATGCCGAGAGCACGCCCGAAGCGGCGGAAGATGCGCTGCGCGGCGTCGTCTCCCTGGATGGCGAGGTTGTAGACTGCTTTGGCGCTGAACTCGGCGTCCGAGGAGGCGGCTTGGGCCAGTTCCGGAGCCTGGCCGGATTCGATGGCTTCGCGAGCCATGCGAACGATCGCCGTCGCCGACGCGTAGCGTTCGGCACAACCGTGATTGCCGCAGCCGCAAAGAACTCCGTCGGGCTCGACGGTGACGTGGCCGAATTCTCCGGACATGCCGTTGTTGCCGTGGAAGATTTTCCCGCCAAGCACGATGCCGCCGCCAATGCCGGTGCCCAAAGTGACCATGGCCATGTTGTCGCAGCCGCGAGCGGCACCCAGCCATTTCTCGCCGAGGGCGGCGACGTTGGCATCGTTCTCGAGAAAGACGCGGGTTCCGAGGCGGCGCTCGATCTCAGCGTGCACCGGGTAGTCGGACCAGCCGGGCAGATTGGCGGACTTGCGCAACATGCCTGTTTCCATGTCAATGATGCCGGGCACGCCGATGCCGGCGCCAAGAAACGAGCCTGTGCCGCGGTATTGATCGGAGAGGCGGCGGATGGCATCGCACATTTCGCCGATCACGTGGTCTCGGCCCATGGCTACTTTGGTGCCGAGCGTGATTTTTTCGAGAAGCTGGCCATCGGTGCTGATGGCTGCGATGCGCAGGTTGGTGCCGCCCAAGTCTACTCCGATGGAAAAGTCAGGCATGGGCAAAAGGGTAACAGAAATTCAATGCTGGCATCTGGGGCAGTAGTGGCTGCTGCGGCCAGCGATGACGATGCGCTTAATGGGGGTCTTGCAAACCAGGCAGGGCTCGCCTTCGCGGCCATAGACGCGGTGCTGGAGCTGGAAGAATCCTTCTTCGCCGTCGGCGTCCACATAGTCGGAGATGGAGGAACCGCCAAGGGCGATCGCTTGCTTCAGGACTTCTTTCACCGCGGTCAGAAGCTTGTCGAACTGCTCGCGCGTAATAGTGGAAGCGCGGCGGCGCGGGCGTAGGCCGGCGCGGAACAAAGATTCATCGGCGTAAATGTTGCCGACGCCACGCAGGAGCTTCTGATTGAGCAGTGCGCTCTTGATGGGAGTCTTGCGGCCGCGGAAGAGTGAGAGAAAACGGTCGAGATCAATGTCGAGCGGCTCGAAACCTCCAGCGTCGAAATCGGCGGCGGGCGCGACGCTCAACCGGCCGAAGCGGCGAGGGTCCACGAAGCGCAGTTCCCTGTCCGAGGACAGCTTAAGAATGGCATGGGTGTGCTTCGCTACTTCCGTTTGCGGTTCGCAGACCTGCAGGCGACCGGTCATACCGAGGTGGACGATCCACTGGGCGCGGGTAGGGCGGACGCCTTCGCCCGCTTGCGGCGCCGAGGGTCCCTTCGGCTTTCGATTCGCTTTCTGACTTTTCACGGGCGAGGGCGCCCGCGCCACAACATCTAAGTCGAAGACAATGTGCTTGCCCATTCTTCGGATAGCTGCGATGCGGCAGTGTTCCAGAGTTGCCGCGATCTGGCTTGGTCGAGACTTGAGCGGAGCTTTCTGGCTCAGCCAGAGGGAATCTATGGCATCGCCTGTGATCCGTTTGGCCAGGCCGCGGGCGATGGTTTCGACTTCGGGAAGTTCGGGCATGGTTCGCTTCTGATTCGAGCACTCGTATTGTCACACAGCGCTCTTGTCATCCGGAGCGGAGCGAGGAATCTGCTGCCGGGAACGGCACGCGGAAAGCAGGTTCCTCGCGCCAAGAAACGGCGCTCGGAATGACAAACTTGAAGGGCCAACTGCGCTGCCGGAATGACGTGGTGGACCCCAACTTGCGGGCCCCGAGATCATTTCTTCAGGAATGTTCCGCGCTCCAGGTCTTCGAAGGCCTGGCGGAGTTGTTCCTGCGTGTTCATGACGATGGGACCGTACCAGGCGACCGGTTCTTCCAGGGGCTTTCCGGAAACGAGCAGGAAGCGGATTCCGTCTTCGCCGGCGTGCACGGCCACTTCATCGCCACGATCAAACAGGATGAGCGAGCGGTTGCCGGCTTCGGTGGGCGGGTTGGTATCGGCCCAGCCTACGCTCTCGGTCGGCACCGCCAGAGGTCCAGAGGCATTGCAGAACTTTCCGCCGCCTGCAAACACATAGGCGAAGGCGTGGCGCGTGGTCTCGACCGGGAGAGTTTTCTTGAGGCCGGGGCCGACCGAGACGTCGAGATAGATCGGGTCGGCGGCGATTCCATCCACCGGGCCCTTCTTGCCCCAGAACTCTCCGCTGACGATGCGCACGTGGGTACCGTCGTCGTCGGTGACTTCAGGGATATCGCCGCTCTTCACTTCCTGGTAGCGCGGCGCGGTCATCTTCAACGACGCGGGAAGATTGGCCCAAAGCTGGAAGCCATGCATGCGTCCGGCGGCGTCGCCCTTGGGCATTTCCTGATGGATGATGCCGCTGCCGGCGGTCATCCACTGCACGTCTCCGGCGGAGATGGCGCCGTGATTGCCCATGCTGTCGCCGTGCTCGACCTCGCCGGCCAAGACATAAGTGACGGTTTCGATCCCGCGATGGGGATGCCAGGGGAAACCTTTCAGATAGTCCTCGGGAACGTCGTTGCGGAAGTCGTCTAGCAGGAGGAAAGGGTCGGTTTCCTTAGTGTTACCGAAGCCGAAGGCGCGGCGCAGGTGAACTCCCGCACCCTCCAGGGTCGGCTTGGACTGAATCACTCTCTTGACGGGTCGAATGGACATGATGATCTCCGGGGAGCGCCCTGGGCGCATGCAGTTCGCAATGCTGGCAATCGAACATATTGATGCGCGGAGTGTGCCTTGAGACTCAGGCGGCGTTACCCCGGCTGCCGCATTCGCTTGCCTAGAGGCCTGGTGCAGTTTGGGAATAATGGTTCGCTGCGGGGATCGTTCGTGGGGGATACGCGCAAAGGGTGATCCCGAGCGTTAGCGTGTGTGCTGGCCGGCGACGACAGCCAGGAGTTTTTCTGCCGCTTCTCCTGGATCCTGGGTGGCGAAGTCTTCGTCGAGCACGATCAGCGAAACGGCTGGGTCAATTTCCTGCAGCGCCTTGTCGGTCGGTTTGCCGTACACCGACTTCATCCGGGCGGAGACCAGCGCCAGCTTCGCTTTGGTGGCTTTGAGCAGAATCTTGGCGTCGTCAATGTTGGCCGTGGTCAGGGCGTTGTAGCCGGCCGTGCACAGGATTTCGCGGAGGAACGTGCAGACATCGGAGGACTCATAAACGCAGAGGATGCGCGGCCTGGCGTCGCCGGCTTTTCCGCGCGAGTAGCGCGAGCCGAGGTAAGCCGCGGTGATCGCCTCCTCGACGGTGTCGTAGGCTTCGAACTGCGACATGAGGTTGGTCATTTCGAGGGTTTTGCGGATCTTGGGCGGCACGCCGCTGAGTTTGAGATCGCCTCCCTTCGCGCGGGCCGCCTGCAAGAGGCGCATGAGCGCGCCCAGGCCGCTGCTGTCAATGAACTCGACCTGATCGAGTTGCAGGACGACGTCGCCATATTTAGCCAGGGAATCGCCTACTTGCGCATGGAGCGCGAGGACTTCGTTGCCGGCGACGATGCGACCCTGACATTGAAACACCAGGACTTCGCCTACCGGGCGGCTCTCCAGACGCAGCTTCATCGTGCCTCCTTGGACCGGGAATGCTGCTTAGAAGTTGCCGGCGCAAATCTTACGTGGGTAAGGGAGGCAAGTCAATGAATGGCGACGTCGCTTGGGGCCAAAATCCCTAGGGCGCTGATACGATGGGCGAAGGGCAGAGAAATCTATGAACGATCGTGCGTTGTTAGCGGAAGCGATTGAAGAGGCGAAGAAGGGCTTGCGCGAGGGTGGTCTGCCGATCGGGTCGGTGCTGGCCGATCGCAATGGGGAGATCGTGGCGCGGGGGCATAATCTGCGGGTGCAAACCGGAGATCCGACGGCGCATGCCGAGACGGCTTGCATCCGCAAAGCCGGCCGGCGCCGGGACTGGGCCGAACTGACGCTGGTCAGCACGCTCAGTCCCTGCATCATGTGCACCGGGACCGCTTTGCTTTATCGCATTCCCCGAATCATCATCGGCGAGAATCGCAACTTCATGGGTGCGGAGGAATTATTCCGGCAGCGCGGCGTGGAGGTCGCGGTGCTCGACGACGCGGAATGCGTCCGGCTGATGAGCGAGTTCATCCGCGCGCGCGCCGACCTGTGGAATGAGGATATCGGGAAATGAGCTGAGGGGAACTCTGAATAAGTATTCGAGCAAGACCTAAACCACAGAAGACACGGGGGCACGGAGAAGCATCGAGCATTTAGTCAGAGTTTGCTTACAGAACCGGGCGGGGCTTGTAGACGGGGATTTCCTTCGACTTGCCTTCTTTGGGTTGAGGTTTAGCCGAGTCGGAATCAAACAGCGGAACCACGGCGCTGCCGTCGCGGCAGAAGGTGACCACGCGCTGCAGTTCTCCGTGCCGGGGAACGGTCATGACCGGCCCGTAGCAGTAGACGGCGTGTCCGCCGGCGGCGAAATACCAGCGTCCACCGCTGGCGCGCTTGCTGACTGGAGAGGTGGGCTGCCGGAGAGGCTTGGGCGGAGCAGCCTGGGTCAGAGGCAGGCTCAACAACAAGGCTAGGGTCAGGGCCTTCATGTTTTTCTTCGGACTTCTTCTTCGAACTTCCCGTTCTCTTACTGCGAATCGCGATGGCACACCTGGACCGGGCCCTCGCGACTGCCTGCCACTAAATCACGATGACGGCACGGGCGTCATTGGCCTGATCAGCAGCTGGCCGGGAAGGCATCTTAAACAGCGGTTTCTGTTTCTCGGCCTGATTGCGATGTTGTGGTACCGCCTGGGAAGACGGGGATTGCTGTGGCGCCTGGGTAGACGGTTTCTGGGACGACGGGTTTTGCGGCACAGCCTGGGTTTGGGGCGCGGCCGACTGGGCCCGGGCGGCGTGCTTTTCCTGCTGCGCCTTCATCTTGCTGGCGGACAGTTCCACGCTGTCGCGGAACAATTCGCGAATCAGGGCGCGCTGCGATTCGATGGTCTGGCCCTGCTCGACGATCAACATGGTCATCAGAGTGTAGGAGATGCAAAACAGCACGGTCAGCAGAGGCATCCAGCCGCGCTTCTTGGGAGCAACCGGAGCGATGGCGGTCACGGCGGCGTTGTTGAACTGGTCGGTCAAACGGCACCCCTCGCCCCAAGCCCGCAGGCAAGCATCAAGATGCATCCCGGAAGCCAATGACCGAGGTGCAGGTAAGCAGTTGATATCAAGCCGGTTAACGATGCCGCGCTGAAGTCGTGGAGGGGGAGTCAAGTGCAACTCGATGCACATTATGAGCAACTGCCATTGGTCGGCCCGGGGAAAAGTGTCAGCCCGGCTCAAACGGCCTGTCCAGAGCGGCTTTTCGGGGATTACTCAGTTCGCAGGCCGCAGCGGCGCTGGTTTTCAGCGCAGTTTCGATCTACAGATGGAGCAGAGGGCGTTTCCCCATTGCTTCAGTCACTGTCGCGCGGCGGCTTCTTCTTAAGATCGCCTCATATAGGGACGCAACTTTTTGGCAGATTTATTTTGCGCGAGTGTTGACCCGGGCTGAGGGTTGGCGGCGCTAATGGCGGAGGTCTTGAGGAGTTAGATGGATCGTCCGAACCGGCGGGGTGCAGCGGGATGTCGGCTATAATGACATGTAACGCTGGCGGGGTTCGCGCGTCTCTGCCCAGAGTCGCCGAAGCAAGGTCCGTCGAAGCAGATTCCCCCTCGTTGCCGACACTGTATTGGAAGGAGTTTTGATGCCCATCCAGAAGACCGCCAAAATCTGGCACAACGGCAAGCTCATCAACTGGGATGACGCCACGATCCACGTGATGTCGCACGTAATCCACTACGGGTCTTCGGTGTTTGAAGGCATCCGCTGCTATGACCTGCCCTCGGGGCCGGCGATTTTCCGCGCTGTCGAGCACATTCAGCGGCTGATTGATTCGGCCAAGGTTTACCGCATGGACGTGCCCTTCACCCGCGACGAGATCGTCAAAGGCATGCTCGACACCGTTGGCCAGAACGGGGCATGGCCGTGCTATGTGCGCCCGATCGTGCTGCGCGGGTACGGCGATGCCGGAGTGAATCCGCTGAACTGCCCGGTCGAGGTCTATGTCATCAACTATCCGTGGGGCAAGTATCTCAGCGGCGACGGCGATGGCGTGGACGTCTGCGTTTCGTCGTGGACTCGCCTGGCGCCGAACACTCTGCCTGCGATGGCGAAGGCCGGCGCCAATTACATGAACTCGCAGCTCATCAAGATGGAAGCGATCGCTAACGGCTACGTCGAAGGCATCGCGCTCGATGTGAACGGATTCGTCAGCGAAGGATCGGGCGAGAATCTATTCGTGGTTCACCGCGACAAGCTGATCACGGCGCCGCTGGGCAACTCGGTGCTGCCCGGCATTACGCGGGACTCGGTTCTGCAGATTGCGCGCGACCTGAATATCCCGATCGTCGAGCAGGTGATTCCGCGCGAAATGCTCTACCTCTCCGACGAGGCCTTCTTCACCGGCACGGCCGCCGAGGTCACGCCCATCCGGTCGGTGGATAAGATCAAGGTCGGCAAGGGCGTCACGGGTCCGATTACCCAGACGCTGCGGAAAGAGTTCTACGCCATCGTCCGGGGCGAGAAGGCCGACCGCCATGGTTGGCTGACCCCGGTCCCGGTCGGCAGCAAGGTCGGCAGCAAGCAGCCAGTGGGGGTATAATCCTCCAGTCCACAAACTCGAAAGGGGCGCCACGCGCCCCTTTTGGTCCCTTCGGCCTGCAAGCAACTTAAACACCCTCAAGAGGAGAACACTATGTCCCACGGCCTGACTCCCGAATTTGTCCTGGGCTATCGCGCGATGATGCTCGACGGCCTGAACCGCGAAGCGGAGGTCACCAAGAAGGTGATCGCCGCTGTCCCTGACACCAAGTCCGACTACAAACCCGACCCCAATGCCCGCACTGCGAAAGAGCTGGCGTGGCATATCGCCAACAGCGACATCCAGTTTCTGGACGGCATTGCCGACCTGAAGTTCAACATGGAAACGCCGGAACACAAGCCGCACACATCGGCTGAGGTGGTTGCGTGGTACGCCGAGAATCTCAACCGCGGCGCAGCGCGCGTCGCTGCCATGACAGCAGAGCAGTTGATGACTCCGATCAACTTCTTCGGCGTGTTTAATCTGCCCGCGGTGTTCTACCTCGGATTCTTGAACAACCACTGCATTCACCATCGCGGCGAGTTGGCCACATATTTGCGGCCCATGGGATCGAAGGTGCCTTCGATCTACGGCGGCAGCTTTGACGAGCCGTTTGTGCCGCCTGCAGTATCAGACGAGACTGCGGCGTAGGTCTGAGTTGCTGAGGTTCGAAAGCCGCCCCGTAGGGGCGGCTTTCCTTTTAGGTGCAAACTGGCCGAACTTAAGGCGCTGTCCAATTGCCTGTGGAACGACATTACCTAGGTCATCTTGGGGACGGTGACGATTCGGGTCATCATGCTAGGAGATTCCACGGGGAAACCTCCGCAATGAACATTGATGACCTGCTGCGGATCGCGACCGAACGGCGAGCCAGCGACTTACATTTGAAGGTGGGCAACTATCCCCACTTGCGCATTGACGGCGACCTGGTGCCGTTGACCGACCAGCCCCGCATCAGCGCCGAGGACATGTTGAACATGGCGTTCAGCATGATGTCGGCGCGGCAAAAGCAGAAGTTCAAGGAGACCACGGAAATTGACATGGCCTACGGCGTAGCCGGCCTGGGACGCTTCCGTGTGAACATCTTCCAACAGCGCGGCAACGTGGGACTGGTGCTGCGCGTCATCCCGACCAAGATTCGAGCCCTCGACGAACTGTTTCTGCCCAAGGTGGTGGAGCAGGTCTGCGACATGCCCCGCGGACTGGTGCTGGTGACCGGGGTCACCGGTTCCGGTAAGTCCACCACGCTGGCCGCCATGGTGGATCGGATCAACTCGACCCGCGCGGAACACATCATCACCATCGAAGACCCCATCGAGTTTCTGCACCGCGACAAGAAGGGATACGTGAACCAGCGCGAGATCGGCGTGGATACGCCTTCGTTCGGCGCGGCGCTGCGCGCTTCTTTGCGTCAGGATCCGGACGTAATCCTGGTCGGCGAAATGCGGGACCTGGAAACAGTCTCGACGGCGCTGCACGCCGCCGAGACCGGCCACATGGTGTTCTCGACGCTGCATACGCTGGACGCAGTCGAAACCATCAATCGCGCGATTTCCATCTTCCCGCCGCCGGAGCAGAAGCAGATTCGCCTGCAACTGGCAGCGGTGCTGCGGGCGATTATCAGCCAGAGATTGGTGCGGCGCTGCGACGCAGAAGGCCGTGTGCCTGCCGTGGAAGTCATGATCAACACCGCCTACATTCGCGAGTGCGTGCTGGTTCCCGAGAAGACACGGTCCATCCGCGACGCGATTGCGGCGGGCACGTCGCAGTACGGCATGCAGACGTTTGACCAGTCGTTGTGGGACTTGTTCCAGGCCGGGCTGGTGAATTACGAAACCGCTCTTGAGAACGCCTCGAACGCCGACGACTTCAAGCTGCGCATGCAGGGCATTGCTTCGACTTCGGACATTTCGCGGCAGTCGATGCAGTCCGCCGGTTTTGGCGGACGCTGAGCCTGGGTCAGGGACCAGAGGTCATGGGTCAGACCGTGAAACCAGGATTTTGAGATTCGCCTTCTCGTGAAGTTGTTCCTCCTTGCATGGGCGCGAGCGATCGCGCCCTTTTTTTTCGTAGGACTCGGTACTGGGTACCCGGTACTGATTTGCGCTATCGTTAGCTTATGGCGTTTACGCGCCCCAAGAAGAAATCCTATTCCGAAGACGAACTGTACGAGTACGCCGTCGGGGCGCTGGCGCGGCGCATGCGCACTGTCGCGGAACTCAAGCGGCTGATGCGGGCGCGGGTGGAAGACGTGGAATCAGAATATGGCCAGACCCTGGTGGAGTTGGTGATCCGCCGGCTGAAGGATCAGGGATATTTGAACGACTCGCAGTATGCGGCGTCGTTCTCTTCGCTGCGGCGCGACAACCAGCGATTCGGACGGATGAGAGTAGTCACCGACCTGAAGGCCAAAGGGGTGCACGCGGCAGTGATCGAGAAAGCAGTGGATACGGCGTATGAGGGCGTCAGCGAAGAAAAGCTGGCGCGCGAGTATCTGCATAAGAAGCGACTGGAGAAGCCCAAGGATCAGAAGCAGGCGGCGCGCATCTTCCGCCAGCTGGCACGAGCCGGATTTGGAACCAAGACCATCTTCACGATTCTCAAGAAGTGGGATGTAGATGACGACACTCTCAGCGCCCTGGAGACTGAATGAACGCGAACGATCACCGTCCCCCACCAATGGACACATCGCAGCTACGGCTGACGCGCGAGATTGGGCAATCCTGGCGCCTGGTTTCCGCATCACAAGAGATCAGGCGTTGAAGTTTGCGCCCGAGTGCGGGCATATTGCATACTCGCAGAGCATTTCACCTTAAACTGAGGAGCAGATCATGAAGCAAAAGTTGGCGGCCATGCTTGTAACTGCTTTGCTGGCGGCGCCGTGCGTCTACGGACAGGACACGGGCAGTGCGGACAAATCCAGCGGCGCCGGCGGCGCCATGAAGACCGCGGCCAAAGATACGGGGAAAGGTGTGAAGACGGCAGCGAAGGACACAGCCAAAGGCACGAAGGTCGCGGCGAAGGACACCGAAAAGGGAACGAAGGTCGTAGCCAAGGATACGGAAAAGGGCGCGAAAGTCGCAGCAAAGGATACGGAGAAAGGTACAAAGGTTGCGGCCAAGGACACGGAGAAGGGGGCCAAGGTCGCCGGAAAAGATACCGAGATGGCGGCCAAGAAAACCGGTAGCACCCTCAAGAAGGGCGTGAAGAAGCTGGGCGGCAAGAAGGACACGCCGAAGACCGACACGTCGAAGCCCGCTGATACGGCGAAGTAATCGAAGAGCAATCAACCACAGAGGGCACGGAGGGACACTGGGGCATACCCTGTGTTAGTCCGCGTCCTCTGTGGTTTATGTTTTTTCATTTAGAATCAAGACTTCATGCTGACCGGTTCGGAAATCCGCCGCAAGTTCCTGGACTTCTTTGTGCAGAAGGGGCACAAGGAGGTGCACTCGTCGTCGCTGGTTCCGGCAAACGACCCTACGCTGCTGTTCACCAATGCGGGGATGAACCAGTTCAAAGACGTTTTCCTGGGCCTCGAGAAACGCGATTATTCGCGGGCTACGACTTCGCAGAAGTGCGTGCGCGCCGGCGGCAAGCACAACGACCTGGAGAACGTCGGGTTCACAAATAGGCATCACACGTTTTTTGAGATGCTGGGGAATTTTTCGTTTGGGGATTATTTCAAGAAAGATGCGATTGCTTACGCGTGGGAGCTGATTACTTCGCCGGAGTGGTTTGGGATTGCGAAGGACAAGCTGTATGTGACGATCTTTGAGGGTGATCCCTTGGCATCCGGAATTCCCGGCGGCATTCCTCCCGACGATGAGGCGGAAAAGCATTGGCTCGCAGTTGGTGTTCCTAAGAGTCGCATCTTTCGGATGGGAATGAAGGACAACTTTTGGCAGATGGGGGACACAGGTCCATGCGGTCCATGTAGCGAGATTCATTACGACATGGGGCCGGCAGCCTCAGAGCGAGGACACACGGACTGTGCGTTCGCATGCGACTGCGGACGATACGTTGAGATTTGGAACTTAGTCTTCATGCAATACAACCGGCAGCCAAGGGTTCCGGATGGCACTCTGCTCGGATTTGAGCCGCTGCCCAAGCCTTCGATTGATACCGGGATGGGGCTGGAGCGGGTGGCGTCGGTGCTGCAGGGCGTGATTTCGAATTATGAGACGGATTTGTTCACGCCGCTGATCCAGCGGGCTGCGGAGTTGACCCGGGCGTCGCTGAAGGATGAATTGGACAAGGAAGCCCGCACGAAGTCAGCGGCTTCTCTGCGCGTGATTGCGGACCACTCGCGGGCTGCCACGTTTCTGATTTCGGATGGCGTGCTACCGGCGAATGAAGGCCGCGGCTATGTACTGCGGAAGATCATTCGGCGGGCGATCACGCATGGGCGCTTGCTGGGACAGACGAAGCCGTTCCTGTATCAGATGGTGTTCGCGGTACGGGATTTGATCCGGGACGCTTATCCGGAATTGAACGAGACGGCGGAGCGGGTATCGAAGGCGGTGCAGGTGGAAGAAACGCGATTCGCGCACACGATGGATGTGGGTCTTGAAAAGTTGGAAGCACTGCTCAAGAGTTCTCCGGAGAAGCTTGCCGGCGAAGATGCTTTCAAGCTTTACGACACGTTCGGTATGCCTTTGGACTTCATGCAGGATGCGGCTCGCGATCAGGGAATCACTTTTGACCGGGTCGGTTTTGATCGCGCGATGGAGGAGCAGAAGTCGCGCGCTCGTGCTTCCTGGAAAGGCGCGGCCAAGCAGACCGCGAATCCGGCTTATCAGCAACTGCCTAAATCTGCTTTTGAAGGCTATCGCCAGACACGGTCGGAAAACTGCGAGGTGCTGGCGATCATTCACAACGGGCAGGGTGTGCGCGAGCTCAAGGCTGGAGAAGAAGGCGAAATCATTCTCAATCACACGCCGTTTTATGCCGAGTCGGGCGGGCAGGTGGGAGATCGGGGATGGCTTTATTCGGACGATCACAACACCGTGCTCGCCGAAGTCAAGGGATGCTACTACCCCGTTCAGGGGGTGCGGGCGCACCAGGTCATCATAAAATCCCAACCCTACGAAAACCGCGTAGGGTGGGGCACCCTCAAGGTCGGCGACAAAGTAGACGCCGTCGTGAACACAGACATCCGCGAGGCGACCATGCGCAATCACACGGCGACGCATCTTCTGCATGCCGGGCTGCGCGAAGTGCTGGGCAAGCATGTGAAGCAGGCGGGGTCGCTGGTGGCGCCGAATCATCTGCGGTTTGATTTTTCGCATTTCACCGCGGTGGAAGACGAAGAGTTGCAGGACATTGAGGACATCATCAATAAGGAAGTGCTGCGCAACAGGAAAATCGAAGTGATCGAGAACGTGCCGATTGACGTAGCGGTGAACGAATATCACGCGATGGCGCTGTTCGGGGAAAAGTATGGCGACAAGGTGCGGGTGATCCGGATTGGCGACTTTTCGACGGAGTTGTGTGGTGGGACGCATACGGCAGCGACCGGCGAGATCGGGTTGATCAAGATTCTGAAGGAAGGCAGCGTGTCATCGGGGGTGCGGAGGATCGAGGCGATTACGGGGGAAGGATCGCTACGGCACTTTCGACAAGATCATCAGTTGGAGCATGTGGTGTCGGCGTTCGTCGCACCCACCCCTTCGGCTCGCGATGCTCGCTCAGGGCAGGCTCTTGCGCAAAAAGCGCGCAAGGATGGGGCACCCACGGTCGAGGCGGCGCAGGCGGAAATCGAGTGGTCTCCGGCTGAGGCTTTGAAGGCGGAGCTTGAGAAGAAAGATACGGAGATCAAGCGGCTGACGCGCGAGCTTGATCAGGTGCGGATGAAGTCGGCGTCGGCATCCATCGGCGCGGCGAGCATCGGCGAGAAAGTGAAGGAAGTGAAAGGCGTGAAGGTACTGGCCCATCGCGTGGACAACCTGGAACGGGCGCAGATGCGCACACTGGTGGATCAACTGCGCGACAAGCTGGGCTCTGGCGTAGTGGTGCTGGGGTCGGCGTCGAATGGCAATGTGGCGCTGATCGTGGGTGTGACCAAGGATTTGACCTCGCGGGTGCAGGCAGGTAAGGTGATCGGCAAAGTTGCGGAAAAGGTCGGCGGCAAGGGCGGCGGGCGTCCCGACCTGGCCGAGGCCGGCGGCAAGGATGCCACGGCGCTGGATGCGGCGCTGGATGGGGCTTATGGCGTGGTGGAGGAAATCCTTGCATGAGCGATGGCGAATCTCTCAATGACCGGCTGCGATACGTCAAACACAAGGGGCATGTCATCTTCCTGGTGGACTTCAGCCACTGCACGGCCAAGGAGATGATGCTGCTGCTCGACCAGGTGCGTGCGGACGTGACGCGGCACACACCGGGTTCGATGCTGACGCTGGCCGACATCACGGGGGCGCATATAGACAAGGATGTGGCGACGCGTATCAAGGAAGTGCTGGTGTTGGACCGTCCGTATGTGAAGAAGTCGGCGTGGATCGGGACCGAGAGCCTGCCGCGCGTTTTCTACGAAAATTTCAAGAGCTTCTCGCAGCGGGAGATTCCTGCCTTCAAGACGCGGGAAGAGGCGATGGACTGGCTGGTGGGGGAATAGTTCTCAGTCCGCAATTCTAGCTTCTCCACTTCAACGTAACCGGGCCGGGCATCGGATGCTTCATCTCTCCGCCGGTGCGCTTGGCTTCGAGATGCGCAGCCTTCAGCTGAAAATACCATTTCGCCGGGCGGTCGGCGTCGTCAATCAGCATCAAGTGCGGGTTGTGTTTGAGGCCCTCGGCTTGGATTTCCATGGTGCGGCGGTCCTGCTCGACGAACCTGGCGAAAACGAATTTCAGCAACTCGGAGCCGAAGGGGATCCAGCGGAAAAGATTCCAGGAGGCTACCACATCAATGCGGCAGTGATTGCGCGTGATCGGCGTAACCGTGGTGAGGCTGGAGAACCAGTACTTGCCGGCGCGAATGGTCTCGGTGCGGACGTTGGGCAGAACAAAATCAATAGTCGTGGTGATCGAGTCGGCGTCGGCGTATAGGCGCAGAAGCTTGTAGGGCGCGGAGTTTGAGCTGGGCGTGTGGGCGCTCATGCGGAAGCCGTTAGGAATCGGCTCGAAATTCTTCTTCTTCTCGTGGATGCTTTTCTGCGTGCGCCACCACCATGCCTGGTGAACGAAAGGGCCGTGCGCCGGGTCCATGAGGCCGATGATGCCGTGGTCAATGCTGACGGGCATTTCCGCCTGCAGGTAGGCGAGCTTGTACTTGCCGCTGAACTTGGCGATCTGCGGGGCGGCTTCGTGGGCTTCGGATGGAGCGGTGAAACCTGAACCCTGCGGAGCAGGATCGGAGATGTAGACCCAGATGAAGCTGTCTTGTTCCTCGCACGGATAGCTGCCGGCGTAGATGCGACCGACTTTCAGCGTCTGATCGTGGGTGAGGGAAGGAATCAGTTGACACTGGCCGTTGTGCACGTCGAACTGCCATCCGTGGTAGGGGCACTCCAGGTTTTCTCCGTCGAACTTTCCGCCGTTTAAAGGCATGCCGCGATGCGGGCAGGCGTCACGCAGAGCGAACGGCTTGCCCTGGGGGTCGCGGCCGATGACGAGCGGGATCTCGAGCAGCGTCGCCTTGCGCAACTGGCTGCGCTGGACGCGATCGGCGGGCAAGGCGCGATACCAGAAGCCAGTCAGCATCAGCGTGTCGGTCGCCTGGCGTTCCGGGAGGTCGAGTTCAGGCATGGGGATTGATGATTTCAGATTTTTGGTTGCTGATTAAACAGCCTATGCTAGCATCCGCTGGAGTTTTCTGGGGAGGGGCGCGGCCTTCAGAGGCCAAAGCCCGGACCTAAGAGCGCGCTGGCGGCACGACGGAAAGTCGTGCCCTTCCCGTTCGAGAGCGACGAGGCGATGGAATTTGCTGGGCACTTTCGAAGATTGACTCCGGTCCAGCGGAACACCTTCATCGCCTGTTTTCTGGGCTGGTCGCTGGATGCGTTTGACTTCTTCACTCTCGTCCTGTGCGTGAACGCGCTGGCTACACAATTCCACGAAAAAGTATCGGCGATTACGGAGGCGATTTTCTGGACGCTGGCGATGCGGCCGGTGGGGGCATTGCTGTTCGGAATGCTGGCCGACAGGTACGGCCGGCGGCGGACGCTGATGATCGACATCATTGCGTATTCGGTGTTCGAACTGGCCTCGGCGTTTGCGCCCTCGCTGAAGGTTTTCATCATCATGCGGGCATTCTTTGGAATCGCCATGGGCGGAGAGTGGGGCGTGGGCGCGGCTTTGACGTTCGAAACGCTGCCTGCGGAGGGACGCGGCTTTTTCTCCGGGTTGTTGCAGGAAGGCTACGTTGTGGGGTATCTGCTGGCGGCTTTGGCGTATCGCACTCTGTTCCCTGTGTTCGGCTGGCGGGGAATGTTTGTGCTGGGGGCGATGCCGGCGTTTCTGGTGATCTACATCCGAACGAAAGTGGAGGAGTCGCCGGCGTGGCTGCAGGGGCGGGTCGCGCGCGAAACGGAGTGCAGGCTGGGACGGGAGATTGTGTCGCACCTCGGCATCTTTGTCTTCCTGGCGGTGCTGATGTTTGCCTTTAATTCGTTCAGTCATGGAACGCAGGATTTGTATCCCACGTTTCTCGAGCGCAACATGAGGTTCACTCCGCAGACGACCGGGTTGATCGTCATCATCTACAACATCGGGGCGCTGCTGGGCGGGATTTTGTTCGGGACCTGGTCGGAGCGGATTGGGCGGCGGCGGGCGATAATGTTGGCGGCCGTGCTGGCCATTCCCGTGATCCCGCTCTGGGCGTATTCGCACAGTGTGGGAATGTTCGCGCTGGGCGGATTTCTGATGCAGTTCATGGTGCAGGGCGCATGGGGAGTCATTCCGGCGCACCTGAACGAACTGTCTCCGCCTTCGGTGCGAGGGACGTTTCCGGGATTTGCTTATCAACTGGGCAACTTGTTTTCTTCGCGGAACGCCGTCATTCAGGCGAAGCTGGTGGAAACCCGCTATGGCGGAAGCTATCCGCCGGTGCTGGCGTGGACGGTGGCCATCATCGCCACGCTCGTGGCGGTGGTCACCTGGATCGGCCGGGAGCGCCGGGGCACCGACCTGTCGGACACTCGCTAGCCCCTTAGAAGGATTGTCACCGGGCTGTTCCTGTGGTAGGGTAGGGAAAATTTCACGCCTTCGTCGCCTGAATCCCCCGGTTTCTTCGCTGCTGGTTTGTGCGAATGCGTGTAAGCAAGGTGGCGCCACGATGAAGGAAACTATAGCCCCTGTGCCTGCCAGCGAATCTGCGGAACGAGAAAATTTCGCCAACCGGAAGCTGATCCGGCCAACCCTGAACCGCACTGAGAACCACGGCAACCACAATCCCGCGCCCGCACCTGTGGCGATGCAGGAGCGCCGGGAGCGCCCGGAGCGGCATGACGGTGGCGAGCGTCCGATGGGAGCCGGCGGAAAGAAAGCCGCCCCTCCAGAGCAAACCAACGCCGAGAATTTTTACTATCAGAAGCAGATGCAGGCCCGCACGCCCATGGTCATCGTGCTGCGCGACGGCGAGGAAATCCACGGCACCATCGAATGGTACGACCGTAATTGCATCAAGGTTATTCGCGACTCAGGCGAGCCAAACCTGATGATCTACAAACCAGCGATCAAGTATATGTATAAAGAAGGGGAGAACCAGCGGTAAGCAAAACCACTTCTGGGAGGGCACATGTCCCCTGCGCGCGCTGTCTCCCGCAGAACTTTTCTGCAGCTGGCCACGGCGGCCAGCCTGATCCCCAGCCTGCAAGGCTCGGCACGGGCCGTTGCAGCGCTTGACTCGAGCCCGCTGGAAGAATTCGGATACGCCGACGTCACGCTGGACAGCCCGCTCCACGAGGAGCAACTCTGGCAAACTCATGCCGTGCTGATGGGGCTGGACGACGACGCGCTGCTCAAGCCGTTTCGCCTCATGATCGGCCAGCCCGCGCCGGGCGAAGATATTGGCGGGTGGTACCGTTACGACCCCAACTACGACTGGCACACATTTGACGCGGGGTTTGCGCCGTCGGCGACGTTTGGGCAGTGGGTTTCGGCACTGGCGCGAATGTATGCCATCACCGGGTCGCAGATGGCGCGCGAAAAAGTTCTCCGGCTGAACCAGCTCTATGCGAAGACCATCGCCGCGGACTTTTATGAGAACAACCGCTTTCCGGCCTACTGCTACGACAAGCTTGTGTGCGGGCTGATGGACTCATACAAATATGCCGGAGATCCGCAGGCGTGGGCGATCCTGTCGAAAACAACGGACACGGCTTTGCCGCACTTGCCGGGCCACGCGGTGGAGCATGGAACGAACTGGCGCCCGGGCAAGGATGAGTCGTGGAGCTGGGATGAGTCCTACACCATGCCGGAGAATCTGTTTCTGGCGTATCAACGGGGCGCGGGCGAACGGTATCGTGCGATTGGGTTGCAATATCTGAATGAGCCATTCTATGAGCGGCTCGCAGCCGGTCAGAACGATCTGGCCGGACGGCACGCCTATAGCCACGTGAATTGCCTGTGTTCGGCGATGCAGGCCTATCTCACGCTGCGAAACGAGAAATACCTGCGGGCGGCGAAGAACGCGTTTGACATGCTGGCGGAACAAAGCTTTGCCACGGGAGGATGGGGGCCCGACGAGACCCTGCGCGCAACGGGCAGTTCCGACGTTTACGACAGCCTGACCAAAACGCATAGCAGCTTCGAGACTCCATGCGGATCGTATGCCCATTTCAAGCTGACGCGTTATCTGCTGCGGGTGACGCGCGAAGCGCGCTACGGCGACAGCATGGAACGCATGATGTACAACACCATCCTGGGGGCGAAGCCGCTCGAGCCCGATGGCCGCACGTTTTACTACTCGGATTGCAACTTCAAGGGGCGCAAGGTTTATTCGCCGCATGGGTGGCCATGCTGCTCGGGGACTATGCCGCAGGTCGCGGCCGATTACCGGATCAACACGTACCTGCGGGATGGGCGCGGAGTGTGGGTGAATCTGTACCTTCCTTCAACCGTGCGGTGGACACAGGATGGAGCGCAAGTCGCGCTGACCCAGACGGGCGAGTATCCGCACGATTCGCAGATGCAATTCGAAGTGAAGACGCCGAAGGCGGCGGAATTTGCCGTGAACCTGCGGATTCCGGCGTGGGCGGAGAAAGCTTCGGTGTCGGTCAATGGCAAGCGGGAAGCGGCTGCAGCAGGTTCTTTTGCGCGGATTGAAAGGAAGTGGAAGAACGGGGACCGGATTGAGTTGGAGTTGCCAATGACGCCGCGACTGGAGGCGGTGGACGCGCAACATCCGGAGACGGTGGCGCTGCTGGTGGGGCCGCTGGTACTGTTTGCGATCACGGATGCAGAGCCGAAGGTCACGCGGGCGCAATTGCTGGCGGCGATAAGAACCGGGGGCCAGAGTTGGCAGATTGAGACGGCTGGCGGGCCGGTGAAGATGCTGCCGTTCACGGAGATCGGGGATCAGCAGTATACGACGTACGTGCGGGTCAGCTAGATGAAAGAGCCGTTCCGGAAAGTGTCTGGCGGCTCACGAACCAAACCTCAGGGGCTAAAGCCCGCTTCCTATGCGGATACCAGAGGCACGGCTTAAGCCGTGCCCTTCCCGACGAGGCTTGTTACAGCTTGGGCAGCACGATTCCCTTCTGCGCCTGGTATTTGCCTTTGCGGTCGGCGTAGCTGGTTTCGCAGACTTCATCGGACTCGAAGAAAATAATCTGGCACAGTCCTTCGTTGGCATAGATGCGCGCGGGCAGCGGCGTGGTGTTGGAGATTTCCAGCGTGACGAAGCCTTCCCACTCCGGCTCGAACGGCGTGACGTTTACGATGATGCCGCAGCGCGCATAGGTGCTCTTGCCCACGCAGATGGTCAGCACGCTGCGCGGAATCTTGAAGTATTCGACCGAGCGCGCCAGGGCAAACGAGTTCGGCGGGACGATGCAGATATCGGTCTGCAGGGTGACGAACGATTTTTCGTCGAAGTGTTTGGGGTCCACGATGGACGAATTGACATTGGTGAAGATCTTGAACTCGTCGGCCACGCGCAGGTCGTAGCCGTACGACGACAGCCCGAACGAAACCACGCCTTCGCGTACCTGCTTCTCGGAGAAGGGGTTAATCATGTCGTGTTCGATGGCCATCTTGCGGATCCAGCGGTCACTCTTCAGCATGGAAGTCCCCTAGGAAATTGAGTAGTTGGGTAATTTGCTAATTGAGTAATTCAGAAGCACTTGGGCGGGAGCCGGCGTTTTTCGCCACACGGCAAATTTCGCAATTACCCAATTTCCCAATTACTCAATCGGTCGGCTGGTGCCTGCCAGTTTACGGGATAGATGCTCCCGTTGACAATCTCAGTTATCTCCCTTAGCATCAATAACTTGAAGGATTATCTTGCGGCTGCAACCGGGAGCTTCACGTGATCAAGCTCGACATCATCAACGAAGTGGTGGCCAAGACAGGCATCACCAAGACTAAAGCCGAGATGGCGGTGGAAACCGTTTTCGAGAGCATGAAGAAGGCGCTGGCCGCCGGCAATCGCATTGAACTGCGTGGGTTTGGCGTGTTCAACGTGCGCCCACGCAAGACCGGGATTGGGCGCAATCCGCGCACCGGGGCCGAAGTGTCCATACCGCCCGGAAGAGCTGTGCGCTTCAAGCCCGGGAAAGAGCTGCAGTCCATTGACTAGAATCCCTGCGGCGCCTATCGCTTGAGATGGGAAACCATGCCGCGCAGCACGGGGCGCAGGCTTTTGGCTAGGGGAAAAAGCGCCTTCCACCACACCTGGAACAGACCTTCATTCATCACAACCGTAAGCGCGCCGGGGTAGGTTGCCGGATGCCGGCAGAACTGCTCCTTGAATCGCGCCAGCGACCCCGGCGCCGGACCCAGGTTGTAGCGGCGCGCACCCAGCCGGTACATGTCGCGCATGGCATGCCAGTGGAGAAACACGGCGCCATGGTGATGCTGGGGATCGAACGCGGCTAACAGGCAGTGAGCCATGGAGTGGTCGCGGAAGACCAGGGCGCTGCCCACCATCTTGCCGTGCATGCGGGCGGAATAGATGCGCACACAATTGTGGGGCTGAGCCAGGCGCACGGTTTCCGAGTAAACCGAGAGCGGACGTTCCAGGCGGAAATGCTTGCGCCGGGCGCAATCCTGGTAGAGCGGCCAGGCTTCCGTAAGGACTTCGGGCGAATCTCCGCTGGTGAACTCATAACCCGCTTCCGTGGCGCGGCGCAGTTTGCGGCGTGCTTCGCGGTCAAAGGTGGCCAGGGTCGCTTCCTCGCAGTCAAACTGCTCGACAGTGTAGTCCGGAGACAGGACCGGATAATCGAGGAAATACGGGAACGCGTCGAATGGCTGACAGTGGCCAACCGCGGCGAGCTGGTGAAGCACCTGCGGGTCGGAGTGGGTAAAGCGGAGGAAGATGTAGCCTTGGGAACGGGCCCAGGACGACAACTCTTCGATCGCTGCCCGCGGAAACTCGAATCCGGGGCGGAAGCAAACCGGCCCGCGGAAAACCAAACCGATCTTTGCCGGGCCGAAGCCGACGGTCAGAATGGCAAGAAATGCCAGGGGGCGATCCTGCGTGCCCCAGGCGAGGTAACGCGGCGTCACCCAGAGTTGGCGATACGGTTCGTTCCAGAAAGGATACTGATACAGTGAGGCATGGCTGCCCAGCAGAACGTCATTCCAAACGGAAAGATCCTGCCGGCGCACCTCGAACCAGGAAGCAGTGTGCGCGACACGCGACGATGAAACCTCGATCTGAGGCATCGGGGCCACTAAACTCATGTCACTCAGTTCCGGGGGAAACAACTGCCGCCGATGGGCGACCCTTTGCTGGGGGGGGCGGTCCGGTAAGACTTGCTATGAGGGTCCGGATGGGCCACCGAAACCCGTACCAACATCTTACGCGTTCACTTATGCGCCCAAAATGGCCTTAACGTAATAGCACAAAAGTGCCATTGTTATCCATTGGGGGAAGGAACGCTCGCCCGCACGCGCCTCCCTTGCTCGTAGTAGCATCAAAGAACGGGCGTGAATGAACCTTCGGTCAGAACACACCGCATGACAGAGCCGAGTGCTCCGATTCCTTCTTCGACGCTGGAGTATTACCATTCCCTTCCCAAGCCTGTAGGACCGCCCCCGCGAGAGCGATATTGGCTGCACGGGTTGCTCCTGCTGGCGACCGTGTTCACCACACTGGTTGTGGGAGCGCGGATGGAGTTCAATTTCCTGCACGATAAGGCGCCGTTTGCGGCGGGAGATGAGTTCCTTAGTTTCTTCCCGCTGGGATGGGTGTTGGAGCAACCGGCGCGCCTGCTCTTGGGGATTCCATTCTCCGCGACGTTGTTGGGAATCCTGCTGGCGCATGAGATGGGACACTATATTTTCTGCCGGTACTACGGCGTGCGGGCGACGCTTCCCTTCTTCATCCCGGCGCCGACCATGATCGGGACATTTGGGGCGGTGATTCGGATCAAGGGGCCAATTCGCTCGCGGGCAGCGTTGTTCGACATCGGGATTGCGGGGCCAATTGCAGGATTCATGGTTGCTGTGGCTGCGCTGGCCGCTGCTTTGAATCTTTCCAAGCCGCTTTCGCCAGGAATCGGTCCATCGGACCTGCAGTTGGGCTTTCCGCTGATCTTCCGCGTGATGCATGCGGTTCTGCGGACGATGATGCCGAACCATGCTATCGCCGCGCTGCCGCTGACTCGGGTCTATCTTCATCCGACAGCGGTGGCCGCCTGGGTTGGCATGTATGCCACGGCGCTGAACCTGCTTCCCAGTGGCCAACTGGACGGCGGACACATTGTGTATGCGCTCGTGCCGCGCATGCACCGTGTAATTTCGCTGGCCACCGTCCTGGGCCTTATCTACATGGGGCGGTCCAGCTTCGGCTGGTGGATGTGGGCCGGTCTGATTACAACGATGAATATCCTGACCTGGCGGCAGAGGCAGGCGCCGACGTATCCACCGCTCCCCGCCAACCGGTGGCTGCTGGCGGCCCTGGCCGCGATCATGCTGGTGCTGACGATTACCGTTTCGCCCTTTCAGATCACCGGGCGATAACTTGGCCGAGAGCACAATCGTCGGGCTTTGACAGAGCCTCTCGTATCCTCATCGGGGATTCCGTATACTGCCGTGTATTGAATCGTTTCATTAGAAACCGGAGGGGTGCTTGAACAGGCCAATTCCACTCGCTGGAGTTCCGGCGGTATGTCTGCTGCTGAGCCTGGGAGTAATAGCTCAGACCGTCACGGTTGATACGAGGCATGCAACCAACCACTTCGTTCCCAAAGAAACGCTGGGCGCGGGTGTGGATCGTATCTCCGTCGAAGCAATAGACAAAGACCTGATCCAGCCCACCCTCGGCCAGACGCAGGCCTCGGGCTGGCAACCGGTGTCGTATCGGCAGAATACGGAGCTGGCCATCGAGGCCTGGCACTGGAATCCGCAGGGCACGTGGAGCGACCTCAGCGGCAAGGGCTATTTCGTTGGTGCGGCCATGCCCGCCGAAACGATTCGCTACTCTTATGGCTATAGCCTGCCGCGCCGCGGATTCACGCGCAATGACGGCACGGAGAACGTGGGATTCTCGCGCCTGACCGACGGCGACCTCAACGGCTTCTGGAAGAGCAACCCCTACCTCGCGCAGCGGTTCACGGGCGAGAGTGACGCGCTGCATCCGCAGTGGGTTGTGCTCGACCTGGCCCAGGTGCAGCAGGTCAACAGCATCCGCATTGCGTGGGGTGAGCCTTTTGCCAAACGGTACACGGTGCAGTACTGGACCGGGGAAGATCCGATCAAGGCGCCGACGCGCGGAGTCTGGCAAACGTTCCTGCAGGGCACGGTAGCCAGCGGAGAAGGCAGGACGGAAACTTTGCGGCTGAGCGGCAGCACGATGCCCGTGCGGTTCGTCCGCATCTGGATGACGGAATCTTCGAATACCTGTGATGCAGATGGGCCGTCGGATCCACGGAATTGCGTGGGCTATGCGATCCGCGAAATCTATCTCGGCACGACTACTGCCGATGGCGCCTTCCACGACATTCTGCGGCACACGCCGGATCAGGAGCAGACCACGACCTACTGTTCGTCGGTTGATCCCTGGCATCAGCCCTCAGACCTGGGCGCGACCACGCAGGCGCAAGTGGGATTCGATCTGTTCTTTACCAGCGGGGTAACGCGTGGGCTTCCGGCAATGATTCCCGTAGCGTTGATCTACGAAACTCCGGAAAACGCCGCCGCTGAGATCGCGTACTTAAAGAACCGCAACTACCCGATTTCCTACGTCGAAATGGGCGAGGAGGCCGATGGCCAGTACATGCTGCCCGAAGACTACGCCGCACTGTACCTGCAGTGGGCAACTGCGCTGCACAAGATTGATCCGGCGCTGAAACTGGGAGGGCCGTCATTTCAGGGAGTGAACCGCGACATCGAAGTTTGGCCTGATGCGAACGGCAGAGTCTCCTGGCTGGGACGGTTCGTGGATTACCTTAAGCAGCACAGCCGAATGAACGATCTGGCTTTCTTTTCGTTCGAACACTACCCGTATGATCCGTGCAAAATTCCCTGGGGCATGCTCTACGACGAACCGGAACTGGTGAGCCACATCATGCAGGTGTGGCACGATGACGGCATCCCGGCCGACATGCCGATGTTCATCACCGAGGGCAATCTGTCGTCGGGCGCGAGCGAGACGTTTCAGGACATTTTTGCGGGCGTTTGGCTGGCGGACTACATTGGGTCGTTCCTCAATTCGGGAGGAAACGGAGTTTACTTCTTTCACTATCTACCGCTGCATATGGAACCGGGCTGCAACGGCTCGCCGGGTACATTTGGCATGTTCACCATCAACGGCAACTATGAGATTCAACAGCCGCTGGCGCAGTTCTTTGTGGCCCAATTGATCAATCTGGAGTGGGCACAACCGGCGGGCGGCGAGCACCACGTTTACGCCGCCAAGAGCGACATTGACGACGGCGCAGGACACGGGCTGGTTACGGCGTACGCGCTGAAGCGGCCGGATGGCCAGTGGTCGCTGATGATGGTGAACCGGGATCAGCAGGTGGCACATAAGGTGCGAATCGCGTTTCAGGGACAATCGGGGCAAGGCGGCGGTTTTGCCGGGCCAGTGGAGATTGCGACCTTCGGCAGTGCGCAATATCAATGGCATCCGGCGCACACGCGATTTCAAGCCCATGCGGAGCACGCGGCCGAGCGCACCGTGGTGGCCTATACCAAGGGATGGGCGGAGCCGGACGGTCCGATTGCCCGAACGAAGATGACGGCAGGAAAAGATACGATGTATGAGCTGCCCGCCGCATCCGTAACTGTGATTCGAGGAAATGCCGGGGCGCAGTAAGGTTGGGAGCGCGGCAGCGAGACTTTTCACATCAGCCAGAGCGCGTCCACGTCCACAATAACCTGGGTGCGCGGAATTTTCTGCTTCGCGGCATGAGCCAGCATGGCACGCAGAGTGGTGTTGAGCTTTTCCCGGCTCGGGGATTTCAGCACAAAATGGTAGCGGTAGTCGCGCTTCAGCTTGAGGATGGGCGCGGCCGCCGGGCCCAGCACTCTGACACCTTCGTGGCGCGTTGCGTCAAACCACTTACCGAGCAGTCCCGACCATTCGAGGGCTTCATCGAGCTTCGCGCTGCGGACCAGTACGTTGGCCAGCGCGGAATACGGCGGGTAGTGCATCCAGCTGCGGAAGCGAAGCTCCTTCTCGTAGAAGCCGGCGAAGTCGTGGCGTGCGGCGTACTGCACGGCGTAGTGATCCTGAAAATATGTCTGCAGAATGACCTTGCCCGGCGATTGTCCGCGTCCGGCGCGTCCGGCGACCTGGGTGAGCAACTGAAAAGTGCGTTCGGCGGCGCGGAAATCGGGTAGACCCAGGGCGACGTCGGCCCCGACCACGCCAACCAGGGTCACACCATGAATGTCGTGGCCTTTGGCGATCATCTGGGTTCCGACCACGAGATCGAGTTCGCCTTCGTCTAAGGCGTTAAGCGTGCGCTCGAAATCTTCGTGGCTGCGGACGGTGTCGCGGTCAAGGCGGGCGATGCGGGCCTGCGGGAACAGCCCGTGCAGCAACTCCTCCAGCTTCTCCGATCCGGTTCCGAGGAAATACACATATTCGCTGCCGCAGTGCACGCAGGCCTTCGGGACCGGCGCCGTATAGCCGCAGTAGTGGCAGACCATCTTGTGCTCGCGCTTGTGGTGGGTAAGGGCGATCGCGCAATTGTGGCATTCGAGCTTCTTGCCGCAGGTGCGGCAGAGAACGACTGGCGAATAGCCGCGGCGATTCAAGAGCACCATGACTTGTTCTTTGCGGTCGAGCCGGTCTTTGATCTCGGTCGCCAGTTTGCGGGAGATGACCTGCTCGTGTCCGGTTTCCTGGAACTCCTGGCGCATGTCCACGATTTCGACCTCGGGCAGCGGCCGATCTTCCACCCGGTCCGGCAATTCGACCAGAGCATATTTGTTCTTGGTGGCATTGAAATAAGATTCGAGCGAGGGGGTAGCCGAGCCGAGCACTACGACGGCGTGGGCCATCTTGGCGCGCATGACGGCGATGTCGCGGGCGTGGTAACGCGGAGTTTCCTCCTGTTTGTAGGAGGCGTCATGTTCTTCATCCACGATGATAAGCGCGAGATCGGCCACGGGAGCGAAAACGGCCGAGCGCGTGCCCACCACCATGCGCGCATCGCCGCGCTTGATGCGGTGCCATTGCTCGGCCCGTTCCTTGTCGGAGAGGGCGGAATGTAGGATGGCGACTTCGTCGCCGAAGATCTGGTGCAGGTCAGCAGCCACAGCCGGCGTCAATCCGATCTCGGGGACCAGCAAGATGGCGGAGCGCCCGGCATCGAGCACCGCGCGCATGCCCGCGAGATAAACGGCCGTTTTGCCTGAGCCGGTGACGCCGTGCAGCAAGACGCCGGAAAACTGTCGCGCTTCGACGCCCTCTCGGAGCGCTTTCAGCGCCGATTCTTGAGCGAGATTGAAATCAAAATCGAAGGGCGATGGGCGCGGCTTGGTGCGTGAAACGGTGAAACCGGCCGGCTCTTCGATGATTTCGACCAGGCCCCGGCGGACCAGAGTGCCGAGCGTCGTCCGGGGCACGTCGAGCGATTGCAGCGTTGCCACGGGAACCTTGCCGCCGGAGGCAGCCAGGGTAGCGATGAGGCTGCGCTGATTGTCGTTCAGTTTGCCTTCGGCGGATTTCAGAACGGCGATCTTTGCCGTTCGGGTTGCGTCCTGTGCGGCGGACAGGTCTTCGCGCTCGATCCATTTCTTGCGCACCATGCCCTGGAGGAGGGCGCGGGAAGCTCGTGTGGTGGAACGAAGAGTCTCTTCGCGGACGAAGGCTTGGCCCTCAGCGGCTGAAGCCGCCACTTGTTGCGATGCTAACGGCACGGCTGAAGCCGTGCCCTTCCCTTTCGTGACGATCCCGGCGACCGCGCTTCGCGCTGGATCAGGCGCCGACCCTGCGTCCGGAATGTTGGCGGCGAGATAATCGAGCACCCGAAACTCGATGGCCTGGTCCTCCGGGCTGCGCTGGGAGCGGGCGGGCGATCCTGCCATGCCTGCCAGATGAAGAGCCATCTGACCTGCTTCGCTGATCCGGTAGCCGGTCGCACGCTTGAATTCTGCGCTCAGCGGCAACATCGTGCGGAAGACCTCGCCGAGGGGAGCAAGATAGTAGTCAGCGATCCAGCGGCCGAGGCGTAGCAGTTGATCGTCGAGCACCGGTGAGGCATCGAGAATGCTGATGACGTTCTTCGTGGTGACGTTGGGCTCGCGGTCGTGCAATTCGACGACGACGCCCGTCATCCGCTGCTGGCGAAACGGAACCAGCACGCGCCCGCCGACGACCGGCGCGGCATCAGCCGGGATGCGGTAGGTGAAGACCATGTCGAGGGGCACGGCCAGGGCGACGTCGCAGAATTCGGCCATTATCTCAGAGGATAGCAGCGACGTCTGAGGAAAGGTAAAGCTCGACTATTCCGCAGCCTTCTTTGGGGGCTCGAGTCCGAGGTACTTCATCACCATCTGCAAATCCTTCCAGGCCTCGCCTTTCTGGCGCGGATCGCGCAGAAGAAACGCCGGATGGTACGTCACGGCTAATTTCGCTCCCTGCCAGGAAGAATCCGCGCTGCGGGCACCGGACGGCATGAAATCGTAGAACCGGCCGCGAAGCTCCGACATGGGCGCGTTGATGGCAAGCAGGTTCTTCGCTGACACCGCACCTAGCGCCACCACAACCTTCGGCTTGATGACCGCGATCTGCCGCATAAGGAAGGGCGAGCAGGTCTCGCATTCGTCGCGCTCGGGCGTGCGGTTGCCCGGCGGGCGACACTTGACCACGTTCGCGATATAGACATCCTCGCGCCGGATACCCATGGCCTTGATCATGTTATTGAGCAACTGCCCAGCGCGGCCCACGAACGGTTCGCCCTGCGCGTCTTCGTCCGCGCCGGGGCCTTCGCCGACGAACATCAGTTCCGCCCGAGGATTGCCCACGCCGAAGACGATCTGCTTGCGGCCCTGTCCGTGCAGTTTGCAGCGGGTGCAGTCGCCCAGGTCTTCGCGGATCAGCCTGAGCGCGGCGGTGGGATCGGCGACTGCCTGCTCAGGCTTTGGCGTCACGACCTCGAAGATGTTTTCCTCAGCGATCACGGCTACCGCAGCGGATTTTCTGATGGCCATTTCCTCTCGCATTTCTGGCTGGAGCGCGGATGAATCCGTGTCGTGTTCGGGCGCGACCTTGGCCTGCGCGGCTGAGGCGGCGACCTGCAGCTCGCGCCGGTAGAAATCGTAGATGCCCAGCTCGTTGTAATAGCGCAGGCGGTCGGCGAGCGCGCGGCGCAAGTCAGCATCGAGAACCTGAGGCATGGGTTGATTGATTGTAATGCAGCGGGGTGAGGAAAACGCGTTCAGGCTTTGACGAGCGTCTTGCGCTGCTGGCGGATGCGGACGACCTGGTCGAGAACGCGCTGTGCAACTTCCGACTTGGTAGTTTCGGGCACTTCGACGACTTCGTCACGTGTAATGATCGTCACCGCGTTGCGATCGGAATCAAAACCTACCCCTTGGCGCGAGACATCGTTGACCACAATGGCGTCGAGATTCTTGGAAACCAGCTTCTGGCGGGCGTTTTCGAGCACGTTTTCGGTTTCCGCGGCGAAACCGACCACGATCTGAGAAGTCTTCTTCGAGGAAAGTTCTTTCAGAATGTCGGGCGTGGCTTCGAGTTCCAGGGTCATCGGGCCTTTGCGCTTGATCTTCTGGCCGGCCGTCACCTTCGGGCGATAGTCGGAAACCGCCGCGGTTTTGATGACGATGCTGGCCCGCGGCAGCAGCTGCAGAACTGCGTCCCGCATCTCGTGGGTAGATTCGACCCTGGTGAGCTCGGCCGCACCAGGTGGCGTCAGCGAGGTTGGCCCGCTGACCAGAAGCACGCGCGCACCGCGCCGAAGGGCGGCTTCGGCCAGGGCATATCCCATGCGCCCGCTGGACCGGTTGGTCAGGAAGCGCACCGGATCAATCTTCTCGCGCGTCGGTCCGGCTGTGATCAGCACCGTCTCGCCGTTCAAATCCTGAGAGGCGCCGAGAGTCTGCAGCACGGCGGCGACGATCGCTTCGTTGTCAGCGAGGCGCCCTGCTCCGGTCATGCCGCAGGCCAGGTAGCCGACTCCCGGCTCCACGACTTTCACACCACGCTTTCGCAGAATCTCCAGATTGGCCTGGGTGGCCGGGTGATTCCACATGTTGACGTTCATCGCAGGCGCGACCACGACCGGGGCGGTGGTGGCCAGGTAAAGCGTAGTCAGAAAGTCGGTCGCAATCCCCTGCGCGAAATGAGCGAGAATGTCGGCTGTGGCAGGCGCAACGACCAGCGCATCAATCGATTGCGCGAGGGCGATGTGCTCGATGGCGGACTCGATGTTGGGGGTTTGCTCCTCGCCCGGCGCAAACATGCCGGTAATGACTTTTTCTCCGGAAAGTGCAGCGAAGGTAAGCGGTCGAACGAACTCCTGCGCGGCGTGAGTCATGACGACCTGCACGCGAATGCCCTGGTCCTGCAGCAGGCGGACAATTTCCGCCGACTTGTAAGCTGCAATTCCGCCGGTAACGCCGAGAGCAATCTTCATGGATTTTTGAATGATGATTGCTGATTCAAAACCGCTGCATCCGATGCCGAGGTCTCACACATCAACCATCAGAAATCAGAAAATCAGCAATTGCCTACTCTTGGCCCAGGGCCTTGTCGAGCGCTTCCGACGCCTGCTCGGCAGCGCTGCGGGTTTCAGGGATTTCCCATTTCACCTTGCCGGCGCGGATCTCATCCTGCGCGATGCGGCACGGCTTGCGGGAGTTGGTATCCACTACGGGTGGCGCGCCGGACTGCAATTGCCGCGCACGCCGCGCCGCCACCAGAATGTACCGGTAATTGCTGTCGAAGCCTTCGATCAACTTCATGTGAATCTCCCTCGATGAGCAAATGTGCAGATGAATCAGCGCCGAGCGTTCGACTCATATCCCGTGTGTTCCAACCGACTCTCGGTTGACCCGCGGCTTGCCTTGCCGGTCCGAATGCGCGTCCGGGCCTATATGATGATACCGCGAATCTCAAAGCCGCGCCGAAGAGGTCGCGCCGAAAGACGCCAGAATGGGCTGCACCCGATCGGCAACGTTAGCCAGCCTGCACCGCACGGCGAGGTGCCGAACCGCCTGCTGTTCGGGCGCGAGTTGCCATCCGGTCTGCCGCCATCGCTCCGACAAAACGATCGCCTGCAGTTTTTCAATGGACTCCTCGAGCACGTCGTTGATCAAAATATAGTTGTACTTGTTGTAGTTCTCAATCTCGCGACTGGCCGTAACCAACCGGCGCTGGATCACCTCTTCAGCATCTTCGCTGCGCTTGCGCAGCCGCCATTCCAGCGTTTTGCGGTCGGGAGGCAGGACGAAAATGCTGACCGCTTTGGGCAGCTTCTGCTTGATCTGCGCCGCGCCCTGCACGTCAATATCAAGCAGAAGGTCATGTCCTTTCTGCTCGGCCTCGCGCAAGAACCGGCGCGCCGTACCGTAGTAGTTGCCAAAGACATTAGCGTGCTCGAGGAATTCATCGGCGCGGATCATCTGTTCGAATTGTTCGCGGGGAACAAAGAAGTACTGCTTGCCGTTTTGCTCGCTGCCCCGCGGCGCCCGCGTGGTGTAGGAAATCGAAAAATCGAGATCTGGAACCAGTTTCAGGAGTTCAGTGACCAGAGTGGACTTCCCCGAGCCGGAGGGAGCAGAAATGATGCAGACCAGGGGTTTGTGCGAAGAGGTCATTCCAGGTTCTGCACCTGCTCGCGGGACTTTTCGATCTCGGCTTTCATCGCCAGTCCGGCCTCGGTGATTTTCAGCGCTTCGCCGGCCAGACCGGAAGTCTTCGAAAGCAGGGTATTGGCCTCGCGATTCATTTCCTGCAGAAGGAAGTCCAGCTTCTTGCCGATCTCGCCGCCCTCGTCGAGCAGACCCAGGAAGTGCTTCACGTGGGTTTCGAGGCGCACGATCTCTTCCTGGATGTCGCTGCGATCCACCAGCAGCGCGGCCTCCTGCAAGATGCGTTCGCGGTCTACGGCCGCGCCGAGCAAGTCCTGCAGGCGCGATTGCAGCCGCTCGCTGTAATTCTGCAACACCGCCCGGCGATGCTGCTGCACGCTCCGGCCGGCCTCGAGCAGATGGGTCATGCGCTCGCGGAGTTCGCGCTCGATACCCCGCCCTTCCTCCTCGCGCATATCATTCAAACGGCCCAGAGCTTCGTCTACTTTGGCCATGACCGCAGTATCAATCTCGCCATCAGCGGCATCGCTGGCAGAATCGAGCGCACCAGGAATTCGCAAGACGGCGTTGAGGTCGGGATCAGCCGGCAGGGAGAACTCGGACGCAGCCGCACGGTATGCCGCGATGTAACCACCGATCAGTTCCCGATTCAAAGAGAAACTCTCGTTGGCCTGGCGCTCCAGGCTCAAGGTCACTTCCACATGGCCGCGCGCCATTTTTTCCTTCAGCAGGCGGCGCAGTTGCATCTCGAGCGAGTCGGTGCCCGAGGGAAGACGGAAATGCAGGTCGAGGAAACGATGGTTCACCGACTTCAGCGCGAGCGTAAAGGCAAGCCGCTCTTTGGGTGAAGCCAGTTTGTTGCCATTGTGAGGCTCTGCACCTCGCCGCACTTCCCCTTTCACCTGGGCAAAACCGGTCATTGAGCGTATGGGCATAGGGCCGGAGTTCGTATCCTCAAATTTCCGCAACTGCTTTGGGCGCATCCATGTTGGCAAACTGCAATTCGTACAGCCGTCGGTAAGTACCGAGCTTGCTCATCAAGTCTTCATGAGCACCAATGTCGGCGATGGTGCCATTCTCAATCACCACGATGCGGTCGGCGCGGCGGACGGTCGAGAGCCGGTGCGCGATCACGAGCACGGTCCGGCCGCTCATCAGGTTATGCAGCGCGGACTGCACCAAAGCCTCGGACTCGCTGTCGAGCGCCGAAGTCGCCTCATCCAGAATCAGGATAGGCGCGTTCTTCAGCAGCGCCCGGGCGATGGCCAGACGCTGGCGCTCGCCTCCGGAAAGCCGTACGCCTCGTTCTCCGATGATCGTATCGTACCCCGACGGCAGGGCCAGGATGAAGTCGTGCGCCAGCGCCGCGCGAGCAGCAGCTTCAACGTTTTTCATCGGGACGTGGGGCTGGCCGTAAGCGATGTTGTTGCGCACTGTGTCGTTGAATAGCACGGTTTCCTGCGTCACGATGCCGACCTGCGAACGCAGCGATGCCAGAGTGACGTCGCGCACGTCATGGCCGTCAATCAGCAGTCTTCCGCCCGTCGCATCGAAGAAGCGAGGAATCAGGTGCACCAGGGTGCTCTTGCCAGCCCCGCTCGAGCCGACTACAGCCAGCACCTCGCCACGCTTTACTTCGAGGTCAATGTCGTGCAGGATCTCGCGGGCTTCCTCGCCATCACCTTCGTAGGAAAAGCAGACGTCTTCGAACCGGATGCTCTGGGCAAAGCGTGAAAGGGGTTTGGCGCCGGGCTTTTCCACCAGGATGTCTGTGGTGTCCATGAACTCAAACAGTTGCGAGGATGCGCCGAGCGCCTGCTGGAAGCTGTTGTTGAAAATGGCGAACTTGCGCACAGGGTTGTACATGCTGAGGACGGCAGCCACGAAGGCAATGAAGGAACCCAGCGTCATTTGGTCATGCAGAATCCGGTTGCGCCCCAAGAGCAGGAGCAGCGCAATCGCAACCGCGCCAAAAACGTCCATTAGCGGAGAACTAATTGCCGCGGCGGCCACGTAGCGCAGGTTGGCATGAAACAACCGCTGCGCTGCCTGCCGGAATCGCGCCACTTCCCACGACTCCATACCGAAGGCTTTGACGATACGGTTGCCGGTGATGGTCTCGTGGAGAATATTCTGCACGTCAGCCAGTTGATCCTGGCCGGACCGCGTGGTCGAGCGTACGCGCCGGCCGATTCGCGCCGACGAAATGATGATGAAGGGAAGAAACAGCAGCAAGACCCAGGATAGCTCCCGCCCGAGAATCACCACCGCGACGGCCAGAAAACCGAAACTGAAAAACTGCTGCAGAAACTCAGCCAGGATGCTCGACAGCGCGAACTGCACACGCTCAATGTCGTTGATGATGGTTGAAATCAGCGTGCCCGTCGTGTGTTTCGTGAAGAATGCCGCTGAGCGGCGCAGCACCGAGTTGTACAGCTCGTTGCGCAGGTTGGTGATCATACCGAAGCCGGCATGGCTCACGAGGTAGGTGCCGGCATAGTCGAAAATGCCCTTGACCACGGTCGAACCCACCAGCGCAAAGGCGACGATAGTCCAAGCGTTGTGAAAATGAGTGGGGACGAACCGCTGCAGGTAGATGGGCTGCCCCGTCTGCGGCATCGTGAACAGAATGATGTTTTCCGAACCAGAGGACGGATTCAGTACGCGATCCAGAACCGGCTTGAGCAGGATCAGACGGAACGCTTCGAGGAATCCCACACCTGCCAGCAGCAACACGCCGGGGAGTAACTGCACGAGGAACGGGATCACGTAGCGGATGAGGCGGGTCAATTGCCGCATGGGGCTCCCAGGCGGATCAGGCCGCAAGCGCTCGCTGCCGGTCGGGTAGGCATGAAAGGCAAGCCTATTCTACTTGAGTTGCGCGCCAGCGGGAGCTAACGATAGAGGGGCGGCGCGGAAGTTGGGGGATAGGGATCAGGGGCTAGTGTCCCCTCTATCTTTCTACCTCGGGCTGTCGCGATGGACAACCTTCACGCGGTATCCCGCGCGGCGTAGATGTTTGCCAACCTCTTCTGCAATCATGACGGAGCGATGCTGCCCGCCGGTACAGCCGAAAGCGATGGTCAGGTAGCTCTTGCCTTCGTGGATGTAGTGAGGCAGCAGGTAGACGAGCAGATCGGAAATACGCGAGACAAACTCGCGGGTCTGCGGAAACGAGCGAATGTACTTGGCTACGCGGGGGTGTCTGCCCGTCAGGGGGCGGAATTCCGGCACAAAGTGCGGGTTGGGCAGGAAGCGGACGTCGAAGACCAGGTCAGCATCTTCTGGAACGCCGTGCCGAAAGCCGAAGCTGACGCAGGACACGAGGATGCTCTTTTCCGCGGACTTCTCCTGAAAACGCTCATTGATATGCGCGCGCAGCTCGTGAACGTTGAATTTTGACGTGTCAATGACGAAGTCGGCGAGCCGCCGGATAGCGCCGAGATGACGGCGTTCGGCTTTGAGGGCGGCTGTTACCGGCGCGTCGTTGCCCAGGGGATGAGGCCGCCGGGTCTCGCTGAAGCGCCGCAGGAGTACCGCATCGGAGGCTTCCAAAAACACGACTTTCGTCGGGATCGTGCGCCGGACAGATTTGAGAATTCCAGGCAGCTTCTCCAGTTGCGAGCCCTCGCGGACGTCAACCACGAGCGCCGTGCGGCGAATCTCCCCGGACTGCACCGCCAGTTCGGCAAACTGCGGAATCAGGTCCACGGGCAGGTTGTCCACGCAGTAGTAGCCAAGGTCCTCGAAAGCCTTGAGCACGGAGGCCTTCCCTGAGCCGCTCATGCCGGTGATGATGACCAGTTCCGGCGGAGGCAGGGCGTCGTGGCCTTTGCGGCCGCGCACGGGGGCTCTCTTGGTCCGGCCAGATGCTTTTCGGGGCGCCATGCAGTGGATAGTAGCATCGAAGCCCCGCGGCTCGTCGTCTGGCCGATTGCCGAGTGAGATACCGCCGGGGCGTCTTTTGAAAACTCGACTGCATCGGGTCCCGCCGGGTAAGCTATGGCGGCATGAAGAAATTTGAAGATCTTACCGAACGGGAAGTTCTTGCGCTCGCCATTTCGCTCGAAGAGGAAGACGAGCGCGTCTACGCCGACTTTGCCGAAGGCTTGCGCCAGGACTATCCGGGAACTGCCGCCATGTTCGAGGGTATGCGCGAGGAGGAGTCGGGGCACCGGCGGCGGCTGCTCGAGCTCTACCAGAAGAAGTTCGGGGAGCACATACCGCTGATCCGGCGCCAGGACGTGCGCGGCTTCGTCGAACGTCCGGCACTGTGGCTGGTGCGACCGCTGCGCATTGAAGCGGTGCGCAAAGAGGCCAGTGCGATGGAAGTTGAGACTCGCCGTTTCTATGAAAAGGCCGCAGTGCGCACTCAGGACGCAAGCATACGGCAATTGCTCGACGATCTAGCGACCGAAGAGCGATCGCATGAAGAGCGCGCCCAGGAACTCGACAAACAGAAATTGACCGCCAACGTAAAGGCCGACGAAGATGCCGCGCAGCGCCGCTTGTTCGTCTTGCAGATTGTGCAGCCAGGGCTGGCGGGACTGATGGATGGCTCAGTCTCGACGCTGGCGCCGGTGTTTGCCGCGGCACTGGCTACACAAAAAAGTTGGGACGCGTTTCTGGTCGGCCTGGCCGCGTCGGCCGGCGCCGGCATCAGCATGGGATTTGCCGAGGCTCTGTCAGACGATGGAAGTCTGACTGGGCGTGGGCATCCGTGGGTGCGCGGAGTGATCTGCGGAGCCATGACCGCCCTGGGAGGAATTGGCCACACGTTGCCATTCCTTATCCGCGACTTCCGCATGGCGTTATGGGCGGCGGCAGCGGTCGTGCTGGCCGAACTGGGAGTGATCACCTGGATTCGCCAGCGCTACATGGACACGCCGTGGGTCACCGCCGCCCTGCAGGTTGGGCTGGGCGGCGTGCTGGTGTTTATCACAGGGGTGCTAATTGGGAGTTCGTAAGGAAGACTGTAACGGTCAATAGGGGAGGCACGCTGACCAGCAATTCGAGCTTTCGGGCTCCGCCTTGAGTACGAAGATTCAAAGTGCCCCCGCCCTGTCTCGTAAAGAGGCCGCGCGACAAGGACGGGGCACCCAGCTTGACTTAGCTCATAGCTGGCAGCTTCTCACGGCACTTCGATCAACTGCATTCTGCCGTCTTTGGCACGGTGCAGGACCATGACCTTGCCTTTGGGATCGCGGAAGACGAAGACGTCACGATCCTTAAAATGGGCTTCCTTGATGGCCTCTTCCAGCGTCATGGGGCGCATAGCGACGGAGTCGTCGGACCGGACCAGGTGAACCTCGGTAGATTTCGCCACCGCCGGATACTTGTGCACGAGGACTGGAACGGCAGTCTTCTCCGAAGCACCGACAGAGGTCTGCACTCCGTCTTCCGGTTCGGGCGGCACATGCCCGCCGTTCCACTTCTTGACCTCCTCGCTCTTGCGGGCCGAGCGCTTCTTCGCCTGCCAGCGGGTTTTGTATTTGATCGCCTGCTTCTCCAGGTGGCCGAGCGCTTCGTTGACGGCAATCGCCATATCCTTAGCCTGAGCCAGGCCTACCAGCGGGCCGTTGCGCGGAGTAATGGTGATTTCGGCTTTGTGACGGTGCTTCTCGACAGCGAGGATCACCTTGGTTTCAAATCGGTCGCCCAGAATTCTGCGGATTTTTGCGAGGCCGGTTTCAACTTCTTTGCGGATGGTGGGAGTAACGTCGTAGTGTCTTCCCGTGTATTCCACGTTCATGAGCGCCCCTCCATAGATTTAATGATCGAGTTAAAACGGGCACTGCATTGAGGAACTTTCTCGTTTGCAACCTCGGGGCTAAAGCCCCTTTTCTCTCTTGAATCGGGGTCGGCACGGCTAAAGCCGTCCCCTTCCACTTCTATTTCTTAACCCTTCGCTGGTGAGTGCTCGGGATGCGCATGTCTTCGCGGTACTTGGCCACCGTGCGGCGAGTCACCTGGATGCCCTGAGACTGCAGGATGCGGGTGATCTGCTCGTCGGTCAGCGGACGGCTTGTGTCTTCGTCTTCGATGAGCTTCTTGACGCGGCGCTTGAGGATCAGCAGCGAAGTGCCGCCGCCCTCCGGGCCCTGCACGCTCTCGCTGAAGAAGTACCGCAGCTCGAATACACCCTGTGGCGTGTGGGCGTACTTACTGGCCACGGCGCGGCTGACCGTCGAAGGATGCACGCCGATCTCTTCGGCCACCTCCTTGATCATCATGGGTTTGAGAAAGTCTATGCCCCGCTCCAGGAAGTCCTGCTGGCGGGCTACGATGCAATAGCAGACCTTGGTGATGGTCTGCTTGCGCTGCTCGATGTTCTTGATGAGTTGGATGGCGCTCTTGTAGCGCTCCTTGACGTAATCGCGTGTGTTTTTGTCGTTGGTTTCACTGCGGGTCAGCAGCTTCTTGTAGGCCGGGTTGAGGCGAAGCTGCGGCATGTCTTCGTCGTTCATCAGGACCAGCCACTCGTCGCCGTGCTTGACGAAAGCGACGTCCGGTTCGATGAGCCTGGCTGTGACTTTGTTGTAACGCAGCCCAGGCCGCGGATCGAGGGTGCGGATGTAAAGGAGGGCTTGCTCGACGGCTTCAACGGGTCGCGCGATGGCCTTGGCGATCTCTTTGTGACGCTTGTTCTGCAGGTCGCGCAGATGCTGGTCCACTACCGCGATGGCGTCCTGCAACACCTGGGCCGTGCCGTTGCCGTTTTTCTGCAGGCCGAGATGGGCCTGGTGGTAGCGGAGCTGACAGAGCAGACATTCGCGAAGGTCACGACAACCCACGCCGGGGGGATCCAACTGGCGGACTACTTCGAGCGCCTCTTTCAAGTCAGCGCCGGTAAAGTTCGGCTTGTACATCGGTACCGGAACGGACGGGGCCGCCGGTGTGGGCGTGGTCGCGATGACGGCGGCATCGCCGGCGCTCGTCTCGGCCGAGGCTTTCTCATAGTCCGCCGAAGGCGGAATGTCTCCAACCTCGATGTCGGCCAGGTCTGGTCCCTCCGGAAGATCGAGCGGATCTGCACTGGCGATCCCTCCGGAGGTTTCTGCCTCTGGCCCGTTGGCGACTTCACCCAGTCCCAGGGCTTGCGCCTCGCTGACCACACTTTTGACGGCCGCGGCGTCGGCTTCGGGCGATGCCGGAGGCGCAATTCCCAGCAGTTCGTCGTCGCTGGCGAGCAGGTATCCGTCTTCGTTCAGGTTGCCGACGATCAGGTCGGCGGCTTCGCGCACTTCCGGCCGCAGGCTTAAGGCGCCCAGTTGCCACGACAGGTGGTCGGTCAGGTTGGCCGGCTTGGAAAGGAAATTCTCAAACGACGGGCGCTCGATCTCCTCCATCTCGCCATGGGTGCGATAACCGGGATCGAGGTAATCCTGAAAAAACGAGCCGAAATCAATCTCTTCGAAAGGATCTTTCTTTTCGACCGCGGTGATGGGATTCTCTTCGTTGGTTGCGGCGGCAGCGCGGTCGCGGTCTTCTTCCTTCTTGCCGACTTCGTCGAGCAGCGGGACCGCATCTTCCAGCTCTTCCAGAACCGGGTTCTCGACCATCTCGGCAGTGATCATGTCCTTGAGCTCGAGCTTGTTGAGCGCGAGGACAGAGACCATCTGCACCAGGCCCGGGGTAAGGATCTGGCGCTGGGAGAGCTTGACGCTCAGTTTGTGCTGTAGCAGAACCATGTTGTTAAATTCGCGTGCTTCTCGGTCTTGTCATTTCGAGGAACGACAGCGACGAGGAACCCGCTGTCTGCCTGCATCGGACCTAACGCAGGTTCCTGACCTGCAAAGAACTCCGGTTCGGAATGACAAGACTTTCTTTACTTAACGCATACTTCTTCACACCAGCGAGAAACTCTCTCCCAAGTACACCCGGCGCACGTCGGGATCGGCGGCCAGTTGCCCGGGCTGACCGTGGCGGAAGATTCTTCCGTCGTCAATGATGTAAGCCCGGTCGGTCACCGAAAGCGTTTCGCGCACGTTATGATCCGTAATCAGGACTCCGATGCCGCTGGCCCGCAGGCCGCTGATGATCTTCTGCAGATCGAGAACGGCGATGGGATCGATGCCGGAAAACGGTTCGTCCAGCAGAATGAATGTGGGATTGATGCACAGGCAGCGGGCAATTTCCACCCGCCGGCGTTCTCCGCCAGAAAGGGCGTAGCCACGGTTTTGGCGAATGTGCTCCAGTCCCAGTTCGTCAACGAACTTTTCCAACTTCTCGCGGCGCTCGTGCCAGGAGATCGGCTGCGCTTCCAGCACCGCCAGGATGTTCTCCTCCACCGTCAGCTTGCGAAAGACAGAAGCTTCTTGCGGGAGATAGCTGATGCCAAACTGCCGCGCACGCAGATACATGGGAACGTCGGTGATGTCCTGGCCGTCGTACAGCACGCGGCCGGTATCAGGGGGAATCAGCCCAACAATGGCGTAGAAGGTTGTGGTCTTACCTGCGCCGTTAGGCCCTAATAAACCAACAACTTCGCCCTGTTCGACACGCAGACTGACCCCATTTACCACGCGGCGGCCACGGTACGATTTGCCGATTTCTTCAGTGGCCAGGGTACGCATTTATCGTGCCACTCGTGTTTCGGTTACCACAGGGGAACTTGCTTCGCCTTCTACGAGCACCCTATCATCGCGTCTAAAGAAAGTCAACGAAACCCCGGTAATCTTGCCCTGTTCGGCATCAAAAATGCTAGGAGGGCCTCCGGTCAGGACGAACTTCTCCTCAGCAGCCGTATAGACGAGTTTCTGTCCCTCCGCCCGGCGGGTGTTCTGATGAATAACGACGTCGCCTTGGGCGACCATCCGGTCCAGTTGTCCCGGCCCGGAGAACGACGGATTGCTTGAGGCTTGGCTGCGTGGCAGAAGGAAGGCGTCTAGAGTCTTGGCCATCGCTGTAAAGTCGCCACCTTTGGCCAGCACTCCGCCTTCGTAGTGCACTCTGCGCTCAGAATCCGTATACGTCATCTGCGACGCGGTGATCGCGACTGGGCTGGACCAGCTTTGTTTCTCTTTTCCTTTGTTTTTCGCCCGGGCCTTTCCTGGCTCGTTCCTCTCCGCCTGGACCAGAATCGTCTGCACCGGCTGGGCCTCCGTACCCTGAGCGGTGACAAAGCGGCGGTCGCGATCAAACTGGATCGAGGGCGCTGCGATGATGTTGGCGTCCTGCCAAAGGCGCGCGCCGCCGGTGTAGAGCGCCACTCCCGGGCCTTTGTGGGCGGTCATGGTGCGTGCGGTTACGTGGATGGGCGAAGCCGACGCCAGCAGGGCTCCGTCAGGCTGCTCTTTGAGGTCGCTGTAGGTGCTCTTGACGTCATCTTCCGCCAAGGCGTCTCCCGTCGCCCGGTTGACGCGAACGGTTTTCGCGGTGGTGGTCATGGCCCCCTGTGACACGCGGGGGTTCCCGGTCAGCACAAGCATTTGGTCGGCGGGAGTGTATCGCGCGGTGCTGGCGAAGGCCTCGGTCCACTTTTCGGCCTCTTGCCCGTCGCGATAGGCCACATTCCCCTGCTGGGTAAAGGACTCGATTCCTCCCTGAGGCAGAAAAACCGCCTCCACCGAATCGCTGGTGCTAACGCGGTCGGGCTGTCCTGGAGAGGAGTTGACGAGGCGGGCGTCCGGCAAACCGCGCACGGAGCGCAGACGATTCTGTGCTTCGGCGCCGCCCGGCGAGCCGGCCGCAAAGGTCGCCTCAAACCTGCCAGCGGTCACAACCGTTCGCTGAGCGGGAGCCTGGGGCGATCCGGCCAGCGGCTCCTGGGCAGCCGCGATGGTGATCTTGGCCGCGCCGGAGGTCACGGCTCGCTCCAGAGTGCTTCCATTGCGCATGTTAAAGTCAATCACCGGCGCGGTAAGCTCAAAATCCTGCGGCAGGGAGCGGCTATTCGACGGGGTCGGGGCGGCCTTCTGCGCCAGGCGTGCTCCGTCTACCGCATGAACCCTTTGCAGCAGGTTGCGGCCTGAGAATTCCAGGATGGCCCGTCCGGCGTCCCCCAGCAAAAGCTGAGTTCCAGCCTGTTCGAGGTGGACCTTACCGCTCAAGGTTGCCGTCCGCAGCAAGTTCCCCTTGTCGGTCAGCAGGAACTCGGCTTGGTCCGCCGAACCCCGTATTTCACGCGCTTGCTCCACCGCAGCGGCGCCGCTCCTTCGAGCCTCCCGTCGAGCGACAGTCCGCATTTCCGCGCTGATCTGGCCCGTAGCCAGCACCCGCTGCACGTTATTGTCGGGGCCGAGGTAAAACACCGCCTGGTCGGCTTGTAAAGTTCCCCCCTGGCGGTCGAGGTGCGGATGATCCAGCACGACCTCGCGGGTCTCGCCCGTGATGGTTCCGCGCTCAGCCTCGATCACCGCCGCGTTCGCGCCGGTGAGTTCTACTTGTATCTGGGACAACAGGCTCAGGACGTTGCTCTTGCCGGCATACTTCACGCCAACTGCCCGGCCGGAAGCCTGCGCCGTCCTGAACTCGACCGGGCCAGCCGCCGATGCGTTCCCGGTCTCTTTGTTGAAGACAAGATCGCGCGTTTTGAGATGAATGGGATTCTTGAGTTCTTTGGGCGTGGACTGATCGGGGCTGGCCAGACCGGCCGGGTTGGCAACGAGGTCAATCTGCACGTCGCCCTGGGCGGTCACGTCGCCCGTTTTTGGATCGTAGGCGAAGTCGTCGCCATAAATCTGGTCGTAACGCGAGGAGTCCCGGCCGTACAGCACGATGCTGACATTGTGCAGCTCGGCCCGGCCGTTGAGTTTGAACTCCTTGACGTTGCTTGCCTGGACGGTGAACAGCGTGCGTTTGCCGTCAGACTTGGAGAACTGGAACCCGGTCGCCGTCTGCTTGATCTCGTAGCCGATCTTGCCGGGTACTTCCTTCAATACGTTGCGCGTGCGCATGCGGGCGTAGAAATACATGCCTGCCACGACCGCCGTAAGCAGTATGGCGGTCGCCGCCAGCAGCCGTCGCAAACGGTAGATCGGAAGCGGCATCTGGGTTCAGTGTAATGCAGGCTAGTCATTGGTCGTTAGTCGTAGGCGAAGCCGCGGCCTTCGCACCAACGACGAACGACTAGCGACCAACGACATTTTTTGCGCCTGGTCTAAACTGGTTAAGATGCCCCCCGAAGACACGCCGCTGCTCGACTTCCAGAATCTCTGCGTTATGCGCGGCCAGAAAGCCGCGCTCGACGACTTTTCTCTCCGCGTCGGCGCCGACGAGCACGTCGCCATTCTTGGCCCGAATGGCTGCGGCAAGTCCACTTTTATCAAGACCATCACCCGGGAATGCTATCCGGTTGCGCGCGAGGGATCCTCGATGGCGATTCTCGGTGAGGAGAGCTGGGATGTATTCCAGCTAAGGGCTCGCCTGGGCATTGTTTCCAATGACTTGATGCTTTCCTGCACCGGCAACGCCTGCGGGCAGGATGTGGTGCTCTCCGGCTTCTTCAGCAGTACGGGGATTTATCCCAACCACAAAGTAAGTCGTGAGCAGCGCGAGAAAGCCGAAGCCGCGCTCGCCCAGCTGAAGATTTCTCACCTGGCTAGCCGTCCTGTGTGCGAAATGTCATCCGGAGAGGCCCGGCGCGTGCTGATCGCCCGCGCGTTGGTCCACAAGCCGCGCGCTCTTCTCTTCGATGAGCCCTGCAACTCGCTCGACCTTGGCGCGCAGCAGAGCCTGCGGAACACCATGCGCGAACTGGCCAATTCAGGGACAGCGATTATCCTCGTCACTCACGAACTGGCCGATATCGTCCCGGAGATTCAGCGCGTTGTGCTGATGAGCAAGGGCCGGGTCGTCGGTGACGGGCCCAAGGAAGAAATCCTACAGGTGGAGCGCCTGGCAGCGTTGTTCGGAGTCAAAGCTGAGATGGCGCGGCGGGACGGGCACTACCACTTGTGGTAGCCCGTCGTTCGACTCCCCTCAGGTGCGGGGCAATACTTCCCCAGCTCTGCTCAACCTTCTGCAGAATGCGAGCAAGAACAAGGGGTAGACGATGCCAACAACAGTGATCGGCCAGCCCGCGTAATGTTTCACAACGCCTGACAGGATGAACACGGGAACCGACACATACGCAGTTGCCGGCGCGAAAACACTCGCCAGCGCGGAACCCACGAGCAGAGCGATGCCCGCAGCCAGCAGCAGGGCACCGGCAACCGTTCCCAGTGCTCCGATGATGAGCGGTTCTGTTTCGCTGCGCAGGATGCCGCGATAGACCAGTTCCTGAACTGCGCCAGCGGTTTCCAGGGCGCCAAACACGATCGCAAATATAGCCACCGGCATTTGACCATGCATCGAGTTCCCTCCTGAAGAGTAGAGTCGGAATGTCGCTTACTTGAGCGTGCTGAAAAAGGCCAGAAACAGCGCCGACGACGCCAGAAATGAAATCGCACCCGCCATCAAGGTGTTGTTCTCAAGGCGCGACGGCGCGGCGACGCTCAGCAATTCCCACAATGCAGAACCCCACTGCGACGCCACCCCGGCCAGACCTCGCCGGATGGCAGCTTCACGCATCAAATCCTCAAACACTTCGGCCATCTCTAGGCCGAACCTGCGGCGCAGGTCACGCGGATAAAACAGCAAAAGGCGCTCATAAACGAAGCGGCTCAGTTGAACGCTCCTGGGCATCACTCACTCCGCCGTTCCCGGCACCAGCTTCCGTCTTCGGGCCAGCCGCACCACCGAGTCCATACGCCCGACTTCAGCCTCCAGCAGAAGCTTGCCGCTGCCGGTGAGCCGGTAGTAACGCCGCCGGCTGTCCTGTTCGACGCCTCCGCTTCCCTGCACTTCTTCAATTAGGCCGAGATCGAGCAGTCGCTGCAGCGTGGTGTACAGCGTACCGGGCCCCATGCGAAACTTCCCGCCCGACAGCGCCGAAGTCTCCTGCATGATGGCGTAGCCGTGCTTTTCCCCGTCGGCAAGGGAAAACAGCACAAAAAACACCGCCGGAGTCAGAGGCAGAAGTGGTTCGAGTTCTTCAGGAAGTTGGGCGCGCTTCATTGGGGTCCGTCCACGGTCCCTTTATGTCGGCAACAGATATATCAATAACTGATATATCTGTCAAGGGAAATTATGGGTGGCGTGCGATTCGGAGTCATAGCTGAGACGGCCTGGGGGATGAGCAGCTTCGAAAATCCCGCAGCGAGAGTTCGAGGCCGCCGTAGTCGGGATGGTCGTTGTGTCCGATGGAAAAAGCGATATCCACCGAATCGCCTGCCAGCAGCGGGGTTTGGACGAGCCGATCGGCCATCTGCCAGCCCAGCGCATCAAATGTGATCTTGCCAGCCAGGCCAGCTCTCAGTTCTCGGTTTTCACTTCTCAGTGGACCGGCTCGTAGCTCAGCAACGGCCGCAGCTTTCTCGCTGCGCCGTATCGTCGCTCCGTCAGGATGGCAGCGCGGGGTCATCAGAATGGCTTCCGCAGAAAGTTCCGAAGAACTTGCCAAGGGAGACTCGCTTCGCTCTCCGGCCCGCAGCTTCAGTTTGACGTGCTTCTCTTTGAGGATTCGCGGAGGCGCGGTCAACTGCGCGCCACGTGTGGCGAACACGGGCTCGGGATTGCCCACGCCATACGGTTCCAGCAGTTGCAGCGCGCAGAACAGGTCTGGGCTGATGTCGCCCAGCCACAAATCCCCATCCAGGTCAAGCACAGGATCAAAATCGGCTGGGGTGAGCCGCGTCCGGGCAAACGCATCGAGCCGCGAACGCAGCTCGCCCACGTTGGCCGCGGGCATGGCGAATCCGCAGGCGTGGGCGTGCCCGCCGTAACGCGAAAAAAGACTGCTGCAGGATTCGATGGCCTCGAGCAGATGAAAAGCCCGAATCGAGCGTCCCGAGCCAAAGGCCTCATCGCCGTCACGCGCGATCACCACCGCCGGACGGTTATAGCGCTCTACCACCCGCGTGGCCGTAATGCCGATCACGCCGCGATGCCAGCCGTCGCCGTCCACCACAATGCAGTAGGCATCGCACAGGGCCGGGTCGCTGGCAAACCGTTCTTCCAGTTCGCGCAGGATTCTCTTCTCTTGCTCCTGGCGTTCGGTGTTGAGCCTGTCGAGCTTCGCCGCTAGTTCGCGGGCGCGGGCGACGTCTTTCACACTGAAGAGTTCAATCACGTCGCGCGCCACGTCCATCCGACCGGCGGCGTTGATGCGCGGTGCAATGCGGAACCCCACTTCGCCGGAAGTCGGCGGGCGTTGGACCGAAATCTGCGCGACCTCGAGCAGCGCCTTCAGGCCGGGATTGACGGCCTTGCGCAGCGCGTCCAGCCCTAAAGAAGCGAACACCCGATTTTCCCCCGTCAACGGCACGGCATCGGCGATGGTGGCGATGGCCACCACTTTCATGAACGACCGCAGCAGCTTGTCCTGATCTTTTTCAGGCAGACGGCGCTGCATGAGACCCTGCGCGAGTTTGAACGCCACACCCGCGCCACAAAGTTGCTTATAAGGGTAGGCGCAGCCCTTTTGGTTCGGATTGACGACCGCCCACGCCTTGGGAACGCCTTCCGGGCCGGGCAGGTGATGGTCGGTCACGATGAGATCCACGCCGAGTCGCTGCGCCGTCTTTGCCGGGCCCAGGGCGCGAATGCCCATGTCCACGCTGATGATCAGTCGAATGCCCGCGGCGGCGGCGCGTTCGATCACGTCATCGCGCATGTCGTATCCTTCGCGGATGCGGTGCGGTACGTGGAAGTCGGCAGCGCCTCCGCACAGCTCGATGGCGGTTTTCAGAATGATCACCGCCATGGTGCCATCCACGTCGTAGTCGCCGTAAATGAGGATCGGCTCTTTGCCCGCGATGGCGGCGTCGAGCCGGTCCACGGCGGCCGGCAGGCCAGTCATGCAGTCAGGAGCGTGAAGATGGGAGAGCGAGGGCGAGAGAAAACGTGCGGCAGACTCCGCGTCGGTAATGCCGCGGCCAATCAGCAGTGGCGCGAGAATTCGGCGGGTGTGTTCGTCTTGGACGCGGGGAAGCACGGCGCTCAGCTCTGAGGCGAGGTGTTCAACCAGCGCGCGATCCGTTATCTTTTGAAGCCACTGCATGATAAGCGAGCAGTTTACTACCGGAGAGAAGCTGCAGAAATCCGCCGAGCTTGGCTCGGCCGGACGGGCGGGGGCGCCCGTCCCCACACAGAGCTTCGACGGTCAGGTTTCTTCGTCCTGGTCCGGTTCGTCCAGTGTCAGGCCGCCGAATTCATCGGAGACATCGAGCAGCCGCTGGTAGCGGTCGTACCACTCGGTCGAGACTTCGCACAAAAACATGGAGCCCTGATAGGCCCAGCCCAGCTGCAGATAGCCCACCTTGCCGGCATGAGCGCGGAACCAGCGCGCATCTTCCACGTCGTCGCGGTCGGTAAATTCCGAGTTGGTCAGCCGCTCGACCAGATCGTCCAGTTCTTCGCGATCGAGGGCCCACGAGTGCATGGTAAGAAACGGCGCGCCTGACGATTTCGCGAGTTCCACGAAATCCTTCCAGCCGTCGGGATTGCCTTCCATGTCCCACATGACGCACTGCACCTCTTCGTAGTCCACGAAGCCGTGAAAACGGCGCATGCCGTGGCCCTCAATGAAGGCGATCATGTCGTCTTTTGCGCTGGAAAGATCGTCCGGAATGGGAGACATAATTGGAAACAGTCGCGACTTTCCATTGTATGCTGTTCGTAACTTCCCTGCTAGCTATCCCCGAAGTTGGTAATGGTGCCGACGCGAAACGGCACCACTACCCCGAAGTTCTCAGAAATGTGCTGCCCTGCAGGAAGGCCTCGGGCACGATCAATACATGATCGTCCGGGTGAGATGATGCGGCCAAAACGTGGTGTGGTAGTGCGTCCAGATGCGCGCATCAACCTGCGGAATGATGACCTGGCGGTCGGGCGGCCGAAGTTTATTCACTTCCTCGGCCAGCAGCGCAGTGGCATAGAGCGAGTGGGCACGAATCTCGACTTCCTGCGTGCTGTCCCGCGGAATCATTCGGTAGCTGTTGATGGCTTGTTCCAGCTCGGGCGAGTAGCTGGTGATTCCCATCAGGCGAAGGGCCACCGGAACGATGTAGTCGGCAAAGGCGGAAAGCTTGCCCGCATCTTCGAGTTTGAAGCCGCCGGCCGCGCCAAGGCCTGAGTACATTCCCCAGTATCCGAGCTGGGCCAGTTTGTAGAACTTCACTTCGTGGCCGTCATACTGGCTGACATCGTTGAACCGCGGAAACTCTTTCACCAGGCGATCCACCAAGCCCTTGCCGTTGTCGTAGAGCCGGGGAGGACAGGACTTGACGAAATTCACAAAGCGCCCGTCGTAGTTTCTCGCCAGGACTTCACCGGTCTGGCGGAAGACAACCATCTTCTCGTCGAGCATCGGAATCTCCATGTTGCCCGCGAAGATGCGTTCCATGTCTGAGCGAGTGAGCCGGGCGAGAAACTTGCCGTCCAGAATGGGGATGCCGTCATCCATCGCACGTTTCAGGCAGGCGACCATGGCGTCGGAATCGGAAAGGCGCGCGCCCGCGTAATCCACTTGGAACTTCACGTGGGTGGCGAAATCGGTGAACGCGGAATTGATGGTGTTGGCCACCATGATGAAATCAATGGCCAGGTCCGGCGTTTTGTCCAGGCTGTAGGGCACGGCCATGTGAGGCATGGGCAATTCTTCGTATGCCAGCCAGCCGGCTACGTCCACAATCTTGTCGTAATGCGTTTTGACGTCGCGCGAGCGTTCAATGACGGGCCGCAAGCTCTCGATCACGGGGCTGCCGATCGGCTTCGGCCAATGAAGCGCACCTGCGTCGTCACCAGACCTGCCGAACGGATCCCCAAACAGCTTTTGCGGGCCGACGGTGGCAACGGCGCCGACGGCGGAAATACCTTTGATTACCTGGCGGCGGCTTGTGTTCATATGCGTTCCATGAAGGAATCAGTACATAATGGTTCGGGTTAAATGGTGGGGCCACCAGGTTGTGTGGTAATGCGTCCAGAGGCGCGCGTCTATCTGGGGATTGATGATCTGTTTGTCCTTCGGGCGAATCGCGTTGATTTCTTCGCACAGCAGCGCCGACGCATAGACACAGTGAGCGCGAATCTCGACCTCCCAGGGGCTGTCGCGCTCTACCATTTCGTGCGCATTGATGGCATGCTCCAGCCGCGATGAGTAGCTGGTGATGCCGAGCAGGCGCAGCGCCACCGGAACCATATAGTCGGCGAAGGCAGTCATTCTCTCCAGGTCTTCGAGGCGGAACTGGCCAGTCTTGCGCAGACTCGAGTAGACGAACCAGAGTCCCAACTGTGGCAGCTTGTAGAACTTAATCGTCTGCCCGTCGTATGGGCTCACGTCATTGAATCGCGGGAACTCCTTCACCATCCGGTCCACCAGGCCGTTCCCGTTGTCATACAGCCGCGGCGAACAGGACCTCACGAAGTTATGGAAGCGGCCCTCGTATTTCCCGGCCAGCACGCCGCCGACCTGGTGAAGCACTTCCATCTTCTGATCCAGCATGGGAAGTTCGATATTTCCAGCGAAGATGCGCTCCAGTTGAGGCCGGGTGATGCGGGAAAGGAATGCGCCATCGAGGACCGGTAAGCCCTGATCCAGAGCGCGCTTCATGCAAGCGAAGAGCGCGTCGGAGTCGGACCAGTGTCGGCCAGCGTAATCCACCTGAAATTTTTCGTGGGAAGAAAAGTCGGTGAAGGCCGTGTCTATGACGTCACACGTGAGAATGAAATCTATGGCCCCTTCCGGTTTGCCCTCGCCCGCACCCAGCGGCAGAGCATAGTCGGGCATGGGAAGCTCCTCGTAAGCCATCCAGCCCGCCACTTCGCGGAGTCTGTCGAGGTTGGTGCGAACGTCGCGGGAGTGCTCAATGACCGGGTGGAGGCTGTCGAGCACCGGGCTTCCAGCGAGCTGAGGCCAGCGGACCGGAGAAGCAGCGGAAGTTGCGCCGGCGGATTCACCGCTCGCAGCTAACAACGCCCCGGGACTTCCGAAACCTTGGATAAACTGCCTGCGGCCCAGCGTCCCTGAGTTCATCGATGAAGTTGAATACGCCCCCTGTGGATGTGAAGCGCGTTGCCGTGAGCTGCTCGCAGCACCTCTGACATTGCCCCGAGCAAAGCGGACGCAGAATACGCTTCCGCGCGCGGTGAGTCAAGGATGAGCCGCGCCGCTGCCAATCAGGCGGGTTTCACCAGTCTCGAAACGAGCAGCCGGAAGAAGCGCTCCGGATCCACATCCACGGCCACCTTCGCGTTTGGCCGGAACGGCTCGGCCGATTCCGGCATTCCGGCAGCTTCCAGAGGAGCCGAACGGCGCACCGGGCCTTGGGAGTATCCCAAAGATTGTCCGGCAGTGGCTTCTCCTGAAGTTTCGATCAGCACATAGTAGTCGCGCAATTTGAGAATCTCCGGGTCAATCAGGCTGGCGATGGTCAGCGGGTCATGCAGCGCCACGGTTTTTTCTCCGTCCTTGCTCCAGCGAGCCATCGTCGCCCGAAGAATCTTGGCGGCAAAATCGCAGACCGGATCCTGGGCGGCATCCAGCGCGCGGATGTGTTCCTGCCGCGCCAAGGCTTTCCTTGTCACATCAAGCCCCACCATCGTCAGCGGAACTCCAGCATCAAATACGATGCGCGCCGCCTCGGGATCCACGTAGAAATTGAATTCGGCGGCCGGGTTCACGTTGCCACCTGAGAGCGACCCCACCATGATCGCGATGCTGCGGATCATCCGAGCCAGGCCAGGATCCGAGCGCAGGGCGGTCGCTACATTGGTGAGCGGCCCGACGGCCACGATCGAGATTTCGCCGGGGTTCGCGCGCACAATGCGGCGGATGACTTCACTGGCCGTTTCATTCACAGGTCGGACCTTCGGAACGGGCAACTCCACTCCGCCGAGACCGTTGTTGCCGTGCACCTCTTTAGCCGTGACAAGGCTCCGCACCAGCGGTGTCGCTGCGCCAGCAGCGACCGGGACATCAGTTCTTTCCGCCAGTTCCACAAGCTTCAGGGCGTTCGGGAGCGTGAAGTCGAGGGGGACATTGCCCGCGACCGGGGTGATGGCTTCCACTTTCAATTCAGAAGAGCGCAACGCCAGTAGAATGGCCAAAGCATCGTCCACACCCGGGTCGGTGTCGAGGATGATGCGCTGAGGAGTAGACGGGCTTGCCGGTGGCGATGACAGTTCGGCCATTGCTGCGTGGGCAGCAACCGGGAAGCTTCCCACGGCTCCGGCGGCCACGATACCGGCCGAATTGACGAGAAATCTCCGGCGGCTCTGTCCATTCAGTTTTGCGTCTGAGTTCATGTCAGCCCTCTTTCCTGGAACCCATCCTCATTGTTTTTCTCGCCATTGATCGCGACACTCGTTCGCGCGCGGCGTATAGCATATCTCAGATTCCGGGTGGCGCAATGAGGGCTGTTGAAGAATCAAACACGCCGCTTGCCGCAGCCGGAATCAGCCGTTGACACTCCCTAGGGCGATCAATAAACTCAACGTCACCGTGGCCAAAACTCCGAGAATAGCGGTCGTAGGCAGCGCCAACATTGACCTCACAACCTTCACCGATATCTTTCCTAAGCCAGGCGAAACCGTGTTCGGGCAGAAGTTTGACCTGGGTTTCGGCGGCAAAGGGGCAAACCAGGCCGTAGCCTCCCGCCTGTGCGGTGCGGACGTGTTCATGGTGGCCCGCGTCGGCAACGACTTGTTCGGGCCAGCCACCATTCAGAATTTTCAGAAGCAGGGCATTGACGCTAGCCATGTGCGCGTCATCGAGGGCGTTTCGAGCGGAGTCGCGCCGATTTTTGTTGATCCTTCGGGTCAGAACCGGATCCTTGTGGTGAAGGGAGCCAACGATCAGCTCAAACCGTCCGACGTCGACGCTGCCGCCGACCTGCTGAAGAAGGCCGATTGTATCGTCTTGCAATTTGAAATCCCGTTGGAGACGGTTTACTACACGGTGCAGTTTGCGCGGAAAAACAAGATCCGGTGCATTGTGAATCCGGCGCCGGGCCAGCCGATTGATGTGAAGGGTCTCTCCGATCTCGATTACTTCGTTCCCAACGAGAGCGAGGCCGAAACCATTACCGGCATGCCGGTGCGCAATCTGGATGATGCGAAGAAATGTGCGCAAAAACTGCTGAACGATGGAATTCGGCGCGTGCTGATCACTCTTGGCGCGAACGGATCACTTCTCGCCGGCCACGACGGGCTGGAACACGTTCCGGCCTTCCCGGTCAAGAGCGTTGACAGCACGGGAGCAGGAGACGCCTTCATCGGAAGCTTCGCGGTGTTTCTCGGTGAGGGCCTTCCCGAACTTGAAGCGGTGCGGCGCGCTAATCTCTATGCGGGCCTTTCCACAACCGGCATTGGGACGCAGAAGTCTTTTTACGACCGTAAGCGCTTCGACGCGGAGTGGAGCGCGCGCAGCAAGGCCTAGCCGCGCACTTCGACTGCGCCGGTGTTCGTGCTGTTAGCGTGGCCTCCACTGACGAGCGTGATCCTCATGACAAGACGGGTAATTCTCATCGCTCTGGCGCTGTTGTTCTTCGCAATTCCCTGTGCTTCAGCGCAGAGAACGATCAAAGTCATCGCCGATCAGGACAGCGCCGGCCCCCACGGAACCAACTTTCTGTCGCTTTTGATGCTGCTGCGCGCACCGCAGATTGACCTGCTCGGCATCACTACCGTCAGCGGCGATCAGTGGGTTGAGCCGGCCACGGTATTTGCCCTATGGGCTACGGAGCAGGCGGGCCGAACCGATGTTCCCGTCATCAAAGGTGCCGAACAGCCGCTGGTCAATACAAAGCGGGAGTTGGAACTGCGAGAGCAGCTTTACGGATCTTTTCTAGGTTGGCATGGATGTTTCAATCCGGATGCTCCCGATCCTAGCTACACGTGGCCGCCTCCAGGGGGATATCCCAAGGTAAAAGCAAAACCCGGGCGGGCCGCTGATTTCATCGTAGACACCATCCGCGCGAATCCCGGCGAGGTTGTCCTCTATGCCGCCGGGCCCCTGACCAACATCGCGCTGGCGGTGCGCATGGATCCTGGCATCGTGCCGCTCACCAGGGCCATTTACATCATGGGCGGCAGCAGCGCCGGTGGGCCGGAACTCAACTGGTGGTGGGATCCCGAGGCCGCCGCGATTGTGTTGCGCGAACCGTGGAAGGAAATCATAGTAAGCCCGGTCGAAACGGGCGGACAAGTGTGGTCGAGTGCGGATTTGATGAAGCGGATCGTCCGCGCGGGTGGCCCGCTGGCCAACCACGTCAGGCAACTATATCTGGAAACTCAGCCGCCGCCTGGAACTTCGATCTGGTCCATGATGTGGGACGAATTGACAGTGGCTTCGATCATCGATCCGTCGGTGGTTACGAAGTCAGAAACCATGTACCTGGACGTGGACATTTCGCACGGCCCGAAGTACGGACATACGGTCGTGTGGAAACCGGCGACAGAGCCGCCGGTCTTCTTTCTGCCCTATAGCGGCCCCAACGGAGTGGATCGCGAGAAATGGAAAGGTCACCTCACTCCTCCCGCACATCTGCACCCTGCCAGCGTGCAGATGGAGGTGGATGTGAAGAAGTTTGAGAGTATGTTCGTCGAGCTGATGAGCCACTAGCTTCTTGCGTGGCTTGTGGACCACTCGTTGAGAAGGCAGCAGTCCCGAATCAGGGCTTAGGCGTCGGCCGCGTCATCAGATCAACGAACAATTTGTCGAACTTCTCAAGATTCAACTCCAGGGGGACGTGCACGAGCTGCTCCCCGAGACCAGGCTGGGTTCCCGGCGTCCAGACAACTGTATTGCCGTAGCCGGCGCCGTGCGAGTAGTCAATATCCAAATAGAGCTGTGTCTCTTTGGTGATAATTTCAGGATGGAGCCACGCAGCGGCGGCGAGTTCATCCCAGCGGTATTCTTCATCGGCGTACTTGGCCAGGTATTGCGCCGCGGGGTTCGGCGATTTCGCGATTTCCGCGATCATGGCTTTCTTCAGCCAGGTCTTTACCGAGATATCCACGGTAGTGTCCGTGATTTTGTGCCAGGGCGCTGTCATGACCATGTGCACGGCTTCCGGATCCCACCAGAAATTGAATTCACGGCGAAGCTCCGGCACCCAATCTTCCGGGACCACGGGAGCAATGCTGCCTCCCATCAGGACCAACTCCTGAGCGAGATCGGGCACCTGCGGATCAATGCTGATGGCCTGCGCAAGGTCGGTGAGCGGGCCGCCCGCGTAGATCGTCACTTCGTGCGGGTACTTGTGCAGCATCCGGATGATGAAGTGGGCGGCATCCTCGGCTGCAGGCTTCGTTGTGGGGTTGCCTTCCACTAGGTTGGGAACTTCGTAGGGCCCGTGATAGACGCCGCGCTGGCCGTCTCCGGTCGGCTTGCGGTTCCAGGCGCCTTTGTAGGACACCTTGCCGTAGATCGTCTCCCAGCGGGCGATTGTTTCCTCACGATTGATCAGCGGAAATACTGCGCCGGGAATGACCGGAATGTCAGAGCGGCCTATGATTTCCAGCATCCGCAGCGTGTGGGCGACTTCTTCGTCGCGGTACATATCGCCGCTGACGACAGTGATGCCGAGCGTCTCGACTTCGGGAGACTGCACGAACATGAGGATCGATTGCTGGTCGGTCGTTGCTGGCCCGCGGGCGTCCTGATCGATGATGACTTTTCGTTTCGCCTGCGCGAATGAGGGCAGTGCGAATAGAAGGAATAGGATTACCGGCAAAAGCCGCTTCCAGTGCATGGTTTGGCAGTGCTCCTTGTTATTCGCCCGGTTTGATTTTCACTTCGCACCCGTGAGATGAGCGCCGGGGGTAGGCCGCGTCATCAAGTCAATGAACATGCGGTCGAACTTCGCCAGGTCGAGATCCCGGGGAACGTTGACCAGTTGTTCGCCCAGGCCCGGCTGCGTCCCGGGAGCCCAGACTACCGTATTCCCATATCCGGCGCCGTGAGTGTAGTCCATGTCCATGTAAAGCTGGGTTTGCTTGGTGATGATGCTGGGATCGAGCCATGCGGCTGCCGCCAGTTCATCCCAGCGGTACTCTTCGTCGGCGTACTTGGCGAGATATTGCGCGGCTGGATTGGGCGACTTGGCGATCGCGGCAATCATATCCTTGCCCATGCGCGTCTTGATCGAGATATCCACGGTCGTGACTGTGATCTTGTGCCAGCCGGGAGCGGACAGGGTCATGTGCACGGCTTCGGGATCCCACCAGAAATTGAATTCGCGGCGGTTGGTGGTCGCCCAAGGATAGGGCACTTCAGGCGCAACCGCACCGCCCATAATGACCAACTCCTGCGCGAGATCCGGAATAGACGGGTCAATGCTAATGGCCTGGGCAATGTCGGTGAGCGGGCCACCGGCGTAGATGGTTACTTCGTGGGGAAACTTGTGCACCATCCGAATGATGAAATGCGCCGCGTCTTCTTCGGAGGGCTTGGTCGTGGGATTTCCCTCCTTGAGTTGAGGAACTTCATAGGGCCCGTGAAAACCGCCGCGCTGTCCGTCTCCGATCGGCTTCTTGTTCCACGCGCCCTGATATCGGACACTTCCGTAGAGTTTTTCCCAGCGCTCGATCAGTTCCATCCGGTTAATGAGCGGATAGACCGCGCCGGGAATTACCGGGATATCGGTGCGACCAATGATTTCGAGCATGCGGAGAGTGTGCGCGATTTCTTCATCGCGCCACATGTCGCCGCTGACCACGGTGATGCCCAGGGTCTCAACCTCGGGAGACTGAACGAAGACGAGGATGGATTGCTGATCGGTCGTGGCCGGGCCGCGCGCATCCTGATCAATGATCACTTTGCGTCTGGTTTGCGCGAGGGCGGGCAGCGTGCAGCAAACAAGGATCAAGACACGGAGAATCAGTTTCGAGCGCATGGAAGCTATTCTCTGTTGGGATTTTGGAAGCGTGGCACGCAGGCAAACGCGAGCCGATCGCACGAGGAAAGCCGTCTCGGGCACGGTGAGTTTATAGTGTGCAGCAACTAAAGAGTCAAGGGGAAAAGCGCCGAATCGCTGCTTCTCATTCGGCGCTGCGGGAACTGGGGAGAAAAACAGATGCTATGATTTTGCACGTGCCTGAGAGCATTCATCGGCCGAGCCGAAGCTTGACTTCTCTTCTTTCGACGTGGGCGCCATCAGTGCTTATATTTGCCGTACTCGCAGTCGCGAGCAGCGTAGCCGCCCGGGCCGCACAGGCCTCCGCAAGAGAAGTTGCTGACTGGATCGCAAAAGCACGGAGTGCGGCTACGAGCGGGCAATGGCAGACGGCGGAGGCAAGCTACGAAAAAGCGGTTCAACTCGCCCCGACGGACGTGAAATTGCGCGTGGAACTGGGCGCGGTTCTGGCAAAAATCGGCCGGGTTCCGGATGCGATAGCCACCTACCAAGAGGCGCTGCGGATCGCTCCCCATCTCTTGCCCGCGGAGATCGGCCTGGCTGAGGCTTATCGCACGGTCCCGAATTTCAACGAGGCAAAACGAATTCTGGAAAAAGCTGTGCGGGAGCACCCGAAATCTGCCGATCCGTTGGCGGCAATGGGCGACATGGAAATCCAGCTCCAGACCTACGATCCGGCGATTGCCCATCTGAAGGCCGCGCTTCTCCTGTCGCCGACCAAGGTAGAGAATCGAAATCGCCTGGCGGTTGCCTACCGGGCTCGGGGCGATGGCGACAGCGCTCTGGCCCAGCTTCGGAAGGCGCTGGCGCAGGATCCGCAGAGCGGAGTCGCGCATTATCTACTGGGGGAGGTCTATGGCGACCGCAATCAGGACGATCTGGCACTCAGCGAGGCACGAAAAGTGGTAGCCATCCAGCCAGCCAATGTCCGGGGAAGAATTCTGCTGGCCGAGATCTTACTGCGGCCGGTTGCGGACGCGCCACCGGCAACGACCACACAACGTTGCAGCGATGCAGTGGCGGCGCTCCAGCCCGCTGAAGCAGACATAGGCTCTGACCCGCAGGCGCTTTTTTTGCTTTCGCGGGCCTACCGTTGCGCCGGGCAGACCGAACAAGCGGATAAAACTGTGGCCGAGTTTCAAACCGCCTCACAGAACGATCGAGACACCAAGCAAAACATCGCGCAGGCCCGGCACCTGGTGCAGCAGGCCAACGATGCCGCATTGAAGAACGACCGTCACGGAGCGCTCGACCTGTTGCAGGAGGCCCTGGCCAAAGATCCGACCAGCGGAGCAGCGTACTCGCTGCTGGCCAAGATCTACTATTCGTCCGGCGAAATGGACAAGGCTACGGATTCCATCACCAAAGCTCTCGAACTCTCGCCGTTTCAGCCGGATTCTCTCTATGTGCAGGGGAAAATTCTTGAGAAACTGGGAAGGCTGGATGAAGCTCTGGCCGCGTTTGCCAAGAGCACTCTGGTCGATCCCCGCGAATCGGACTCTTACTTTGAAACCGGCGTGATCTATCAGCAGCGCAACGATCGCGCGCGCGCGCGTGCCGCGTTCAAGAAAGCGGTGGACCTGTCTCCGGACGATCCCGATTATCGGCGGGCGTTGGCCGCAGTCTCCGGCCCAGCAGCCCCGCGGTGAACGCGCGCTCGCGGTTTTACTTCGCGCCCGGCGTGCGGCGGGCCATCAGTTCGACGAACTCCTTATAAAACTTCTCCTTGTCGAGGTCTTCTTGCACAACGACCAGTTGTTCACCCAGGCCGGGCTGGCTTCCCGGTGCCCACACCAGCGTGTCGCCGTAAGATGCTCCGTGATCCACCGAGACGTCCATGTACATGTTGGTGGTTTTCGTGATGATGCTCGGATCGAGCCAGGCAACGGCGGCGAGTTCGTCCCACAGGTAGCCGGGTTGCGCGTATTTGGCGACATAGCGCGCTGACGGAGTCTCGCTCCTGGCGATCTCGGCGATCAAGTTCTTGTCCATGTTCGTTTTCACGGAAATGTCCACCGTCGTAACGACGATGCGCGGCCAGCTAGAATGCAGCACGCGGTACGACGATTCCGGATCGAGCCAGAAATTAAATTCACGGCGTGGCATGGTAGCAAATTCCGGATCGTCCGTCCGCGGGGCAATGCTTCCGCCCATCACGATCAGTTCTTTCGTCAGCGACGCAAATTCCGGGTCAATCATTTGCGCGAGGGCCAGATTCATCATCGGACCGCCGGCGTAGATCGTGACTTCGTGCGGGTAGCGCCGAACCATCCGCACCAGGAAGTGAGCTGCGTCTTCGGTGGCGGCCTTGATCGTAGGAGATCCCTCGGTCAGCGGCGGTACTTCGTAAGGGCCATGCACAGGCTTGCCCCAATTCCATGCGCCCTGGTACACAACCTTCCCGTAGATCTTTTCCCAGCGAGCTGTCGCCTCCTGACTGTTGACGATGGGAAACACCGCTCCAGGGAGGACCGGAATGTCCGTGCGGCCGATGATTTCGAGCAGGCGAAGCGTGTGCTGCACCTCCTCGTCACGCCATCCGTCGCCCGTGACAACGGTGATACCCAGCACATCGGTCTTGGGCGAATTCACGATCGCCAGGACGGCCTGCATGTCCGTGCCGCCGGGGCCAAGGCAATCCTGATCAATGATGACTTTGCTCTTCTCCTGTGCTGCCGAAGGAAGAGCAGTCGCGATTAGGCATGAGGTCGCGAGGAACAAGTTCTTGAGCTTGGTTTTCATTCGGTTCTCCGCGGGACCGCGACGCTCCGGCGCCGCGCGAATTAACTCCGAAGGGAGTGAGAGAGCGCAGGAGAAAGAGCCTCCTGCGCCCGCGATAGCTGGCTTTTCAAGTCCTGGCGGAGCCGCTTGACCCCGCCAGGGGACGGGACCATCAGAAGATGAACTTGGCGCCCGCCTGGAATGAGAACGCCGTACTGCCCGGAGCAATCTGGTTGATGGCCCTGTAAGTTCCCGCTGCAGTGGTCGTACCTGGCCTTGGCAGGGTGGCCGTTGTGAACGGAGTGCAGGTGTAGCCGATTGGCCCAACCGCCGTCCCGGTGAATCCAGCGGCTACTGTTGGAGCAGGAAGGGGCGTGCAACCGCTGGCGTAGTCAACCGTGCCTGAAACGTCTGGGTTGGAGTACTTGTTCGCGCGGTTCCACATGTTGAAGAAATCCGCCTGCAGCTGCAGGTGATATCTCTCCCGGAACTTGAAGTCCTTCTCCAGGCGGAATTCCTGTTCAAAGTAGTTCGGCTGGTTAAAGGGATAGCGCCCGAGGAGCGAGGTCTTGCCGCCTGAGTTGGTGTACAAAGGACGATCGTTGCTGTGGCCGTTGTCGGAGACCGCATCCCCGTTGAGGTCCGTGTTGATGTAAAGCGGGTATGGCACGCCACTGTGAACGATCGCGCTCGAACTAATGGTCACGCCCCACGGCAGTTCGTAGAGGCCTGCGACTTTGAACTGATGCGTGATGTCCAGACCGTTGCGGCCGTAGTCAATGTTGATGTTAAACGGATCCTGTTGGCCAAAATAAGTGTCCGTATCGCGCTCGCTGGCGCCATTGTCCTTGTTGCGCGACCATATATAGTTGGCGAACATCTGGAAGTGGCTGGTAAAGCGCTTGCTGACGTTTGCCACGAAAGAATAGTAATCGCCGTGGGCGTAGCTAGCTGTCGTGTTCTGGCTGATGGCTTGTTGTGGGTCGAATGGGTTGACAGAAGGGCCCGTCATCGATCCGGTCAAACCTGTCGCTACGCCCTTTACGTAGCTGTAGGTTCCCTGCAGCAATGTTCGTCCGTACGCGTCGGTACCGGCGGAGATAAAGTTGCGGGCCCAGGCTTCCTCGGTACCGTATCCTCCCGTCCTGAGATGCTCGGAGTGGGTGTAATTGAATGTTCCGGTGAAGGTCCAGCCACCGCCTAACTCGCGCTCCACACCCGCAGTGAGGTTGGAGACCTTTGGGTTCTTGAACTTCGGGTCCACGTAGTTGTAGCCGGGAGCTCCTGCGATCCCGGAGAGCGGGGGCGGAGCGTTGGTCGGCCACAGGTACGGGAATCCACCGCCCGCAGCCAGTCCGCCGCCGTAGGTAACAGGAGGACCGGCGTTATATCCCGGCATGCAGCTCGGATTTAGGAAGAAACAGAAGAGGTAACTTACCCCTCCCCCGCCGCCGGTCGGGAAGAAGATTCCGGGAGACTGATCGTAGTAGTAGCCCCAGGCCGCCCGCAGGACGGTCGGATGCACGTTGGATCCAGCATTGTAGGCAACACCGATTCTGGGGCCAAATTGCGTATAGTCGTTCGGAATCGATTGTGGAAGTGGGCCCGATGTGGTGCCAGCGCCCTCTCCAATGTGGACGATGAGGCCTTGCTGGAAAGGCGTTTGCGGCTGAGGATTCTTCGTACCGTCCCAGCGGAGGCCGTAGGTTAAGGTCAGCCTCGGAGTAACCGCCCACTTGTCTTGGAGGTAAAAGGAAATGCCCGACTGGTATGCCGGCTTCAGCGTACCCGCCTGTGTGAAGGGCTTCCCGGGAGTCAGGCTGTATCCTTCAATGAACCCGTAAGGATTGTTGTTCGTGAAGTCAGACAGGCTCAAGAAGTCATACTCGCCCGCCGACCAGCCGGCAAATGTATCCTTGCGGTCGGCGAACGTCTGATAGTCGCCGCCGAACTTGATGTCATGCTTGCCGAAGGTGTACTCGAAGTTGTCCTGAAGTTCCAGCTTGCCGTTGTCGTTATTGATGGGCAGGAAATAGCGCTGGCCGATCGTCATCGTGACTCCGCTACCGATCGAGCCGTCAACGATGGTAATCTGCGGCGCACCCGGCTGGTTCGGGTGACGCTTGCGGGTTTCGCCCTGAAGGCTGGCGCGAATTTCGTTCACCTTGCGCCCCACCACAGTGTTGAGGGCAAAGACTCCGCTGATGCCCTGGTTGATGAAGTTTTCCGTGTTGCCGAAGCCCGCTTGAACTTCGTTCTGGCCGCGGCCACCCGTAAAACCACTGGTGTGATTACGAGTTCCGTATCCGCGGACGCTGAAGTGATTGGCGGCATTGATCTGCCAGTCATAGTGCCCAAGCAGCGTAAACAAGTCCTGGAATTGGGTGGACGAACCCTCCAGGGCGGCCAGATTGGCTGCCCCGTAACAGGCCTGAAGTATCGACCCACCCGAAGCCGGCGATTTGCAGGCAGGGGCCAGCATGATTCCGGGCACGGTGGGGATCTGCTGGGACTGGAACGTCGGCCCCGTGTAACTTTGCAGGAAGCTCTGGCAGGTCGATTGGCCAGGACCGGGATTGCAGAAGGTGGTTACCAGCGGACCATGCTCCCGCTGAACATCTGTCGCCAGGAACAGGAATTGCCGGTCCTTGCGTATTGGAAATCCAAAGGTGCCGCCGAACTGCTGCTGCTGGTCAATGTTCGAGGGAGTCCCCAGGAAGTCACTTTCGGCCAAGGATCCCGGCCGCGTGTTGTAGTGCACTGTGCCGTGCATGTCGTTGGTGCCGGACTTTGTGACCACGCTGATCACTCCGCCGGTGGCGTGGCCGAACTCGGGAGCAAAACCGTTAGTGACGACCTGGAACTCTTGCACCGAGTCGAGCGGCACGGTGAAGTTTTTCGTTTCAAGGGAGCCGAAGAATTCGCCGAAGAAGTTATTGAAGCTGTCCTGGCCGTCAATGACCAGGCCGGCGTAGTCGCTCTGCTGCCCGCCCATGCGGATGCCGCCGCGCAGGCCGGGAACCACTTCGGCAGAGGAGCTCAGTTGAGCGAGGTCGCGGTAGTCGCGTCCGGCCAGGGGAAGGTTCTGCACGTCCTTCTCGTTGATGACCTGGTTGATGCCCGCGGTGGTCGTGTCCACGGCGTTGATCGTGGCGGTCACCGAGACGGATTCGACCTTGCCCTGCACCGGCAGAGTCACATCCAGAGATAGGCTGGCACCGATGCTTATCGTGATGTCAGTGAGCGTGATCGGGCCAAAGCCAGATGCTTCCGCCTTGATCTGGTAGACGCCGGGCAGCAACTGCGGAAAGGCATACGCGCCCGCGTCGCTGGACTCGACAGAACGCTGGTAGCCGGTGGACGGGCTGAAGATTGTGACCTTTGCCTTTTGCACGGTCGCATGCGACGAGTCGTAAACAAAGCCGTGCACCTCGCCGCGGTCAAACGTCTGTCCGGCCGCACCGGCGACCAGGAGAAGCAATCCCACTAACAGCAAAGCTGAGAACCACGATTTCCCAATCTTCATTTTTCCCTCGCTCTGGTTGTGCCCTGCCACTCGAAAACGCGGAGCATGAGCGTTCCGCGCCTATTTGCCCTGAAGCCTTGCCATGAACATCTGCTTGAATCGTTCCGCGTCAATTGCGATGCAAACCTGAACGTTCGGAGTTACCTTGTCCACCCCTTCAATAACATAGCGGTCGCCATGAAGCACGTTGCGCTCGATCGCATTGTGGCGATTGGCGACGGTCTCACCGCGGGAAAACTCGCCGCGCGTTTCCACATCCACGTGCATGGAGCTGGTCTTCACGATCCCGGGGTCGATGGCGACTCCAATGGCGGTCGGATCGTACATCGGAGATCCTTCCTCGCCAAACTTCTCCGACAGGCCCACCAGGTACTCATTCACCGCCACCATGAAATCGTTCTCCGGACCATGAGACTTGGCCAGCTGCGCGAGATCCTTGCGCGTGAACAGGGTCATGTTGCCGACTTCCAGCCCGGCCATGGTCAGCGGCCAGCCGGCCTGAAAGACAATCTGCGCTGCTTCCGGATCGTTGTAGATGTTGGCCTCGGCGGCGGCATTGACGTTTCCGCCCGAGATCGAACCGCCCATCACGATGACTTCCTTCACCAGAGGCACAATCGAAGGGTCTTTCAACACCGCGAGGGCAATGTTGGTTTCCGGCCCGATCGGGAGAAGCGTGATTTCGTGCGGGTATTGGTGCACGAGTTGAATGATCAAGTCCGGGCCGAAGCGTGAGTCGGCCTTGCACTTGCTGGGCGGCAACTCGACGTTGGCCAGACCGTTCTTGCCGTGCCAGAACTCCGCTGTAATCAGCTTTTGAAAGAGCGGGTGCTGGGCGCCGCCAGCCACTGGAATGTCGCAGCGGCCTGCGAGGGAGACCATCTTCAGCGCGTTCTCCAGACCTTGCTGCGCAGTCACGTTTCCGGGAACTACCGTTAACGCGCGGACATCCAGTTCCGGCGAGTTGAGCGCCAGCATAATAGCGATCGCATCGTCGGTGCCGGGGTCGGTGTCTATGATTACTTTCTTCGGAGTAGCGGGGGAGGGCGCGGCGGAAGAGTCTGGGGCAAAGGTCGCCAAGCTGACCAGAACGGTCAACGCTGCGAAAGCGCCTCGAAAAATAGGCCGACAATAATTCGTGCGACTCACTTGCATCGCCGTCAGTGACAAATGAAATCTCGTACTTATGAAAAAGGCGGAAGGAACATGACCTGACGAACATGCGGCAGCACCCAAAGTCAACAACAAGTGCTTATGAGTCTAGAGTTTTGGTGCGCGTCGCATCCCCAAATCGGGCTGAATGCTATCGTTTGACTTCAGCCGGTGTCAAGACAAAAGTGTGCGCGACTTGGCGCGGGCGAGGCTGGAGCCGGTTCAACCTGAGGCCTTCCAAATCGCGGCCCCGGCGCTTCGAGATTCCTGGAGTCGCCCGACCACGGCGGGCGTCCCCACAGCAACTTGCGGGCCGCATCAGCGTGCTAGAATCCGTCGGAGATGGTCCAGCCCCGGGTGAATCTCAGGCTCCGGTTCCTTGTTGTCTCAGTCTCGTTCCTCGTTACCCTTCCTGGCCAATCAGGCGGACAGACAGAGGCCGGGAGGGCGGCAAGTCTGCAATCGAAAGAAGTTAAGGGCCGGTCCGGCACGGACGCAGACAATCCCTACGGCGTCCAATTCCGGGACGTGACCCGTGCCGCGGGCATTCACTTCCATCACGAACGCGCCAGTTCCCCCAAGAAAATGTATCCGGAGACAATGGGCGCCGGCGTTGCCTGGATTGACTACAACCAGGACGGCTACCTGGACGCTTTTTTCGTGAACAGCGGCTACACTCCGCTGTTTCATCCGGCGCAACCGCCTCAGCCGGCCCTCTACCGCAATAATCATGACGGGACCTTCACCGACGTCACGGCAGAAAGCAAGATTCGCTCGGATGGCACGTTTTATTTCGGCGTTGCCGTCGGCGACTATGACAACGATGGCTTTCCTGATATCTACATGACCGGCTACCGGCACTCGGCCTTGCTGCACAATAACGGGGATGGAACCTTCACGGACGTCACCGCCAAGAGCGGCGTCGGCAATGACGGCAACTGGGGCACGGCGGCAGCCTGGTTTGACTATGATCGCGACGGCAAGCTCGATCTTCTGGTCGTGAACTATGTGAAGTACGATGTAGACCACCCGATCATCTGCGGCGATTTCCGGCCCGGATATCAGAATGTCCCCCAAGTCAGTTCGTACTGCCATCCCGATAATTTCCCAGGCACCTCGCCACGTCTTTATCACAATCAGGGAGACGGAACGTTCGTTGATGTCACCGAGAAAGCCGGCTTGCTGAACAAAGACGGCAAGAGTCTGGCGGTCGTGACGGTTGATTTGAACAACGACGGCTGGCCCGACATCTTCATCGCCAACGATACGCAGCGCAATTTCATTTACATCAACAATGGTGACGGTACGTTTCGAGACGCCAGCTATACCTCCGGCGCAGGTTTCAGCGAAGACGGCCGAGCGGAGGCGGGCATGAGCGCCGACGCCGCCGATATCCGAAACAACGGATTGCCTTCGTTGTTCGTCAGCCATCTGGACCACGAGTTGGACAGACTCTATAGCAACAACAATGACGGCACATTCACCGACGACACGATCACTTCCGGAATTGGGCGGACGAATTTCGTGAATAGCGCGTTCGGCGCGCGGTTCTTCGACTTTGACAATGATGGCTGGCGCGATCTGCTTATCAATAACGGGCACATCCTGGACAATATCGCGATTTACCATCCCGACGTCACCTATGACGAGGTGAAAAAGCTCTACCGGAACACGGGCAACGGCAGATTCGTGGACATCACAAAGACGCAAGGCCCGGATTTTCGCGTCCCCCACCTGGGACGCGGGCTTGCCGTCGGCGATTACGACAATGACGGATGGCAGGATTTCCTCGTCAGCAACAACGGCGAGGACGCGCAGTTGTTTCACAACGAGGGAGCCAGTTCACCTGCCGCTCGCAACAACCATTGGCTTGCCATTCAATTAGTGGGCGGCAAGAGCAACCGGGATGCGATAGGCACACGCCTGAAGCTGATCGCCGGCGATCTGATCAGCTATGACCAGACCAAAGGCGGCATGAGTTTCTGTTCGGCGCAGGATCCTCGGATCTTTTTTGGCCTCGGCAAGCACGACCACGTGGACTCCCTCGAAATCTTGTGGCCCAGTGGTTTAAGGGAAGTTCTCACCAACTTGCCGACAAACACATTCTTGCGAGTGGAGGAAGGCAAGGGCACGGCGAAAGTGATCTCCTATCCCACGGCGAAATTGCCGCTTCAAAAATAGGTTTCTGGGCAGAAGCCTTAGCCGGCACACCGCATCGGCCCAGTTTGGCCTTGACACCTTTTGCTCGCGAGGCTAGGCTACGGCGCCACACGCAATCGAGGGAAAAATGTTCACGCCACCAAATCTGACCATTGCGCTGTTGATGATGATTACGAGTGCCGTCTGCTGGGGATCTTGGGCGAATACCTACAAGGGCGTTAAGAACTACCGCTTCGAACTCTTCTACTGGGATTACGCGATCGGCATCTTCCTGATCTCTTTGGTTCTCGCTTTTACCATGGGCAGCTCCGGGCACGACTCCACCAGTTTTCTCAGCAATGTCCACCAGGCAGACACTGGGAACATTATCAACGCTATGATCGGCGGAGCCTTGTTCAACCTCGCCAATCTGCTCCTGGTGGCCGCCATTGACATGGTGGGCCTCGCGGTGGCATTTCCAATTTCAATTGGAATCGCTCTCGTCGTTGGAGTCGTGCTGAGCTATGTCCAGCAACCGAAAGGGAATGCTGTATTCCTGGCGCTGGGGGTTGGCTGCGCGCTGATGGCGGTAATCATGGATGGTAAGGCTTATGGAAACCTGGCAGTAGCTGGCCGATCGGTTTCCAAGAAGAGCGTGATCACCTGCATCGTTTCTGGAATTCTCATGGGGCTGTGGGCGCCGTTCATGACTCACGCCATGACCCGCGGAAATACGCTCGGGCCTTACAGTGCGGCCGTGTTCCTTACGCTCGGCGCGTTGCTGTCGTGTTTGATCTGGAATGTCTACTTTATGAAACGTCCGCTGGTCGGTGAGCCGGTCAGCTTCGGCGGATTCTTCAGCGGCCCGCCCTCCGGACATCTGCTCGGACTGCTTGGCGGTTTCATCTGGGGCACCGGAACGGTGTTCAATCTCGTGGCCGGAAGTCTGACGGGCGTGGCGATTTCTTATGCGATCGGACAGTCCGCTCCGATGGTCGCAGCACTCTGGGGTGTGTTCGCGTGGAAAGAATTCCAGAACTCTGGCTCGCGCGCTAAAGTCTATCTTGCCCTCATGTTCGTCTTCTACGCTCTGGCCATCTTCCTGGTGGCACGGGCGAACGGCTGAGGCGGCACGCGGATCCCGAGATTTCCACCTATCCTCGGACGCATTCGTCCGGGGGCTCAGGCAGCGCAATCAGGGCGGAAGGATGAGGCGTCCGTAGCTCTACTTTCTGCTATAGTTTTCTTCCTCGATAGTCACGGGAGGATTCATGCCTCGCACTGTCCGCTGCGCTCTCATTCAGGCCAGCAATGCCCTCAGTACCGACCGCCCGCTCGCTCAGATCAGGAAGGCGATGATTGACAAACACCTGAAGTTGATCGAGCAGGCGGCGAAGAAAAAGACCCAGATTCTTTGCCTGCAGGAGCTTTTTTATGGACCTTATTTCTGCGCAGAGCAAAACCCCCGCTGGTATGAGTTGACCGAGCGCGTGCCCGACGGACCCACGACGCAACTGATGCAGAAAATCGCGGCCAAACATCGCATGGTGATCGTCGTTCCCGTTTATGAAGAGCACATGCCGGGCGTGTATTTCAACACTGCCGCAGTGATTGACGCCGACGGGCGCTATCTCGGGAAATATCGCAAGCACCACATTCCGCACTGCCATCCGGGATTTTGGGAGAAGTTTTATTTCACTCCAGGCGATCTCGGATACCCCGTGTTTCAGACCAAGTACGCGAAGGTCGGCGTTTATATCTGCTACGACCGCCATTTTCCTGAAGGCGCGCGCATCCTCGGATTGAACGGCGCCGAGATTGTCTTCAACCCGTCGGCCACGGTGGCGGGGCTCTCAGAATACTTGTGGGAACTGGAGCAGCCGGCGCACGCCGTCGCCAATGGATACTTTGTTGGCGCGATTAACCGCGTCGGCACGGAGAAGCCGTGGAGCATCGGCGAATTCTACGGAAAGAGTTACTTCTGCAACCCGCGCGGCAAGATCATCGCCCAGGCCAGCCGCGACAAGGACGAACTCGTCGTCGCCGATCTCGATCTTGACATGATCGCCGAGGTGCGCAAGGTCTGGCAGTTCTTCCGCGACCGGCGACCAGAGAGTTACGGATCGCTGACCGCGCAAAGCACATGAAATTGAGTTATTGGGAAATTTGATATTTGAGTAATTTCAAAGATGCGGCGCCGTTCCGCGGTCGCGATTTTCAATTTCCCAATTACTCAATTCAACCAACTTCCCATGCCAGACGATCACGCCGTTCTTCGCTCCCGCATCGAAGCCAGCCCGTTGTACAACCAAGATCTCGCGCCTGCGCTCGACGAGCGCCGTCACTGGGGCACATACAATTTTGCCGCCCTCTGGGTCTCGATGTCGGTAAACATTCTCACCTACATGCTGGCCGCCAGCCTGATTCAAGGTGGAATGGATTGGAAACAAGCTGTGGCCACGATCTTCATTGGCAACATGATCGTGCTGATTCCGATGCTCCTGAATTCGCACGCTGGGGCGAAATATGGAATTCCGTTCCCGGTTCTGGCGCGGGCGTCGTTCGGAGTCCTGGGCGCCAACGTGGCGGCGGTGCTGCGAGCGCTGGTCGCCTGCGGATGGTTCGGCATTCAGGCTTGGATCGGCGGCGAGGCCATCAGCACGCTGCTTGCTACGCTTGTGCCCTCGTGGAAGGGTTTCGCATACGGCCCGGCGGTTTGCTTCATGATCTTCTGGCTCATCAACCTGGCGGTCGTGCTCAAAGGGATCGAGTACATCCGTATACTTCAGGGAATCAGCGCCCCGATTCTTCTCGGCGTGGGCCTGTTACTCCTCGGATGGGCCTACAAAACAGCCGGCGGGGTCGGACCCATGCTGTCAGTACCTTCACGGTTTGCGACGTTCTCTGATTTCCTGAAGTTCCTGATCCCTGCCCTGAACGCGACGGTCGGTTTCTGGGCAACCGTTTCGTTGAACATCCCTGACTTCACCCGTTTCGCCCGCAACCAACGGGAACAGGTCATCGGACAGGCGCTGGCCCTGCCGACAACCATGACGCTTTACGCCTTTGTCGGAATTGTTGTGACGTCTGCGACCGTGGTCATCTACGGCACGGCGATCTGGGACCCGGTTCAACTCCTGAGCCGGTTTCATTCTCCGGTTGCAGTCGTGATTTCGCTGCTGGCGATTCTGCTGGCCACACTGAACGTCAATATTGGCGCAAATGTCGTCTCGCCCGCGAACGATTTCTCGAACCTGTGGCCGAAAAAAATCAGCTTCCGCACCGGCGGAGTCATCACCTGCTTCATGGGCGTCGCCATGATGCCATGGAAGCTGCTCTCGAACTACGGCACCTTCATCTTCGGCTGGCTCGGCGGTTATGCGGCGTTCCTCGGGCCGGTGGCGGGGATCATGATCTGCGATTACTTCGTGATCCGCCACCGGGTGCTGGTGCTGGATGATCTTTATCTGCGCGGCGGCGCCTACGAATACTCGCGCGGCTTTAATTGGAAAGCGGTGATCGCGTTGGCGCTAGGCGCTGGCACAGCGCTGGCCGGACTCGCAGTTCCGGCCTTGCGACCCCTGTATGACTATTCTTGGTTCGTGGGATTTGTAGTTTCATTCGTGGCGTATTTCGCGATGATGCGCAGAACACCCGCACAGAGCCATTGAGACGGGAGGGGGCGGACGCGCTTGTGCGCCCGAGGTGCGAACCTCCGCTGCGTCTGACGGCACCCGACTCCGGACGGGGGCGTCCGGGGCTCCATCGTTCGCTACGATCTGAGGAACGCGGGCAGCACATCGCGCTGATAAATCTCCAGCGTCTGCTCCTCGTCGCCGCACATCAGGTAGATGTTGAACTGCGTCACGCCAGCTTTCGCTAGGTCGCGCAGTTTCTGGCGATGCGCCTCGGCGTTGCCCAGCAGGCAAAAGCGGTCAATGACTTCGTCGGAAACGAAATCCGCGTTATCGCTTCCCACTTTGCAGTGATGCTGATAATCGTAGTGCCCGCGATCTTCCACGTAGGAGGTCAACGCTGGCGGCAGGTCTTCCGGCTTGTATTGCCGGATCAGGTCCATCACGTGGTTGGACACCAGCGCCGGGAACCAGCGTACGCGGTCGCGGGCAAAGCTTAAGTCGTCGGAAACCCAGACCGGCGCAGCCGCCATCACTTCGATTCGGCCCGCATCTCGACCCGCCGCCTTCGCGCCCTCCTTCACGAATCCCATGCACCATTCAATCAAGGCCGGATCGGCAAACTGCAAAATGATGCCGTCGGCCGCGCGCCCCGCCATATGCAGCACCTTAGGACCGTATCCGGCCACCCAAACTCTCGGTGGGACCTTTGCCCACGTGAGCCGCGTCGGTTGGCCATCGTGTTGCACTTCCTTTCCAGAAGTCAGGTCACGAAATTCCATGACCGCCGCTTCCAGTTGTGACCAGCTCACCGGTTTCTTGCCCATCACGCGCCGCGAGCTGTCACCGCGTCCAATGCCGAGTTCCATGCGCCCGCCGGAGATCAAGTTGAGCGTGGCAAACAGGCTGGCCGTCACCGTGAGATCGCGTGTCGCGGGATTGGTCACACAGGTGCCAATGCGCATCTTCTGCGTGTTGGTCGCCATCAGCGTCATCAGCGGATACGGCTCCATCCATAGCACGTGCGAATCAAAAATCCAGCCGTACTCGAACCCAGCCGATTCGGCTTGGCGAGTCAGGCCGACGATGCGCTCAACGGAAATATCCGGTTTCAAGGTGATACCGAATTTCATGGCGTGTCCCTTCGTTCGGAATTATGAGGAGCTTCCCAGCACAGCTAAAGGGCGGCAGTTTAGCATAGAATCTTTCTCGCGACCTTACGGGTGACGCTGTGTAGCGCTTCTGTGCCCAACGAACGGAGAATTCCGATGGGTTTTGACACGATCATCAGAAACGGTTCAGTTGTGACTGCAACCGATACCTACCAGGCCGACGTGGCCATTGCCGGTGGCAAAATTGCGGCCATCGGAGCCGACTTGCCGACGCAGAACGTGGCCAAGATTCTCGACGCCTCCGGCAAACTCGTGCTCCCGGGAGGCATTGACGTCCACACCCACCTCGACATGCCCTTCGGCGGCACCACCAGCGCCGACGATTTTGAAACTGGTACGCGCGCCGCCGCTTTCGGAGGCACTACCACGCTCATTGATTTTGCCATCCAGTACAAGGGCCAGCCTCTGCGCCAGGCCTTCGATACGTGGATGAGCAAGGCCGCCAGCAAAGCCGTCTGCGATTACGCCTTTCACTGCATCATGACCGATGTCTCCAGCGGGCAACTTGGCGAGATGAACGATCTGGTGCGGGAAGGAGTAACCAGCTTCAAGCTTTTCATGGCTTATCCCGGCGTCTTCATGCTCGACGACGCCAGCATCTTCAAGGCGCTGCAGACGACTTCGAAAAACGGGGGGCTGATCTGTATGCATGCCGAAAACGGCAGCGCCATTGACGTGATCGTGCAGCAGGCGCTGGCAGAAGGCAAGAAAGCGCCGAAGTATCACGCGCTGACCCGCCCGACCACTGCCGAAGCAGAAGCGACCTCGCGTGCAATCGCGCTGGCGGAAATGGCGGGAGCGCCCATCTACATCGTTCACATGAGCTGCAATGACGCGCTCGAGAAAGTACGCGAGGCCCGCGACCGTGGCCTTCCGGTTTACGCCGAGACCTGCCCTCAATACCTGTACCTTTCGATCGAGAATCTCGACGCGCCTGGATTTGAGGGCGCAAAATATGTGTTCACTCCCCCGCTGCGCGAGAAGTGGCACCAGGAAAAACTCTGGAACGGCCTCAAGTGCGATCACCTGCAGGTGGTCTCAACCGACCACTGCCCGTTCTGTTTCAAGGAACAGAAAGAACTGGGCCGCGACGATTTCACCAAGATTCCCAACGGCGGCCCGGGCGTGGAGCATCGCATGAGCTTGATTTACTCAGGCGGCGTTGCCAGCGGCCGCTTCAGCGCCAACCGTTTTGTCGAACTCGTTTCGACCACTCCAGCCAAATTGTTTGGCCTCTATCCGCGGAAAGGGACGATTGCCGTCGGCAGCGATGCCGATCTCGTCATCTTCGATCCCAAACGCAAACACACCATCAGCGCGGCCACGCACCACATGCGCGTGGACTATTCGATGTTCGAGGGCATCCAGGTCGCGGGTATGCCCGATGTGGTGCTTTCGCGCGGACGAGTGGTGGTCGAAGGCGACAAATTTCTCGGCCGCGCCGGCCAGGGAGAATTTCTGCGGCGCGCCACTTACGCGCAGGTAAACGGCTAGCGCAGCGCGGCGTACAGCGCGGCTTTCCAGCGCTGGTTGTCAATCGTCCAGCAAACCTTCGCACGTCCCTTGCCGACCGCCGCAGCCCACACTTCCCGATTGCGCTCATCAGAGGCAACGTTCAGACGATCCACCACAGTCATGCCGCGGGTGAGTTCGCTTTGCGTTTCGACTTCCGCGTAATGCTCGCTCCACTCGGTTCCGACCGTGGGGTCGAGCGCCAGGCACATGCACACCGGATCGGGCAGCGAGATTCCGTCCTCACCAGTCTGAACCTTGATCGCGAGACGCGCCTGGCTGTTGCACTCAATGGCGAAGTGAGCCAGAGCGGTGTTGAATGCCTCGACATGAGCGATGTCGCTGGGGCTGAGGATCGCCTGGCCGCGGCAGAGATGCCAGCCGATCAACTCGATCGGAAGCCCGCTGCGCATCACAATCTGGGCGGCCTCCGGATCGACCCAGATGTTGTATTCGGCCGCAGGCGTCACGTTCCCCTCGCAGCAGGGATTGCCGCCCATGATCACGCAGCGGCTGACCTTGGCCGCGATCTCAGGCTTCCGCGAGACGGCCATCGCGACGTTGGTGAGCGGACCGAGCGTCACCAGGACAAGCCCCGGATTGGCCTCGATGGTTTCGATAATGGCATCAACGGCATGCTTCGGCTGCGCTGACTGCCGGGGCGCAGGATAGTTGTGATCTCCCAAGCCATCGCGACCGTGAAACCACGTGGCGTTCTGATAGGGGCGCAGCAAAGGCCTCGCCGCGCCGGAGTAGACGGGAACGCTGGAGCCGCAAAGTTCCGCGGTGTACAGCGCGTTGCGAGTGGCCTGCTGCACATCCACGTTGCCGGCAACGACGGTGATCGCAGCCACGCGCACGTCGGGCGCGCGCAACGCCATGATCAGCGCGACAGCGTCGTCGGAAGCGGTGTCGGTGTCAATCAGAAACGTCCGGGGCATGCGTGGATTCTCCGCTACAGCAGCATGCCGGCGATCGAGGCCGACATCAGGTTGGCCATCGTGCCGGCGAGCATGGCTCGAATCCCGAGGCGGGCCAGATCGCCGCGCCGGTTCGGGGCCAGCGCGCCGATGCCGCCGATCTGAATTCCGATCGAACTGAAATTGGCGAACCCGCAAAGCGCAAACGTGGCGATCGTAAACGAGCGCGGATCGAGCACTGCTCTCTGCGGGCCGAGCATCGTGAACGCGACGAGTTCGTTGAGCACCATTCGCGTGCCCAGCAGGTTGCCGATCGCCGGGCAATCGCGCCAAGGGATGCCGATGACCCAGGCGATGGGCGAAAAAATCACACCAAGGATTCCTTCCAGGCTCGAGGGGAACCAGCCGATGTGGTTGTGAATGCCGCCCATGACCCCGTCGAGAAGGTGAATCAGCGCAAGAAAAGCGATGAGCATGGCCCCGATGTTCAGGGCCATGTGCAAGCCATCGCCAGTGCCGCGGGCGATGGCGCCGAGGAGATTTTCTTGCTTCTCTTTCTCCGCTTCGTCTTCAGGCATCACGACCTTGCCGGCGGTTTTGGGCTGCTCGGTTTCGGGAACCAGCATTTTCGAAACCAGGATGGTGCCGGGCGCTGTCATGATGACGGCGCTGAGCACGTGCCTCGGTTCGGCGCCGAACGCAAAGTAAGCGGCCATGATCGAGCCAGAGACATGGGCCATGCCGCTGGTCATCACCGTCATGAGTTCGGAGCGCGTCAGGTCGGGCAGGAACGGACGTATAGTGACGGGCGCTTCCGTCTGTCCCATGAAAATGCTGGCCGCAACGTTGAGCGACTCGGCGCCGCTCGCGCCCATAAAGCGGGTCATGGCCCAGGCCGCCATGCGAATGACAATCTGCATGATTCCGACGTGGTAAAGGATGGCAAACAGCGCACAAATGAAGATCACAACGGGGAGGACCTGGAAGGCGAAGATAAACCCGATGTTTGAAGTTTGTTTGCCCAGTTCGCCGAAGACAAACTCAGAACCGACGAACGAGTAGTGGAGTACGCGATTGGCGGCGTCGCCGATGGTTTGAAACATGCGGCGGCCAAAATCAACACGCAGCACGAAGATGGCGAACAGGATCTGCAAACCCAGGCCCCACGCGACCGTCTTGATGCGAATCGCACGCCGGTTGGTGGAGAAGGCATAAGCGAACCCGAGCATGGTCAGAATGCCGAGAATGCCGGTATATCGTCCCATCAGTGTTCTCCCCCAGGCTTTTATGATTTGCCGATTACCTTGTGAATCAGCGGTCTCCGCCCTGACAGAGGTGCGTCGGCAATCTGGTAGCTCTCCTCGATCCATTGCCGTGCCCGCGCCGCCCGCGCTTCGGCATTGTAGTAGAGGGTGGCGAGGGGTTCGCCCGCGGCAACACGATCGCCAACTTTTTTGTGAAGCTCGATGCCGACGGACGGGTCCACCGAGTCTTCCTTGCGCTCGCGGCCTCCGCCGAGAATGACGCAGGCCGTGCCGATCTGTTCGCACTGCATGGAAGCCAAATACCCCGATTTCGGGCTCACGACTGAGGCCGTGTTTTGCGCTCGAGGCAGATGTTTCGCATCGTCAATCACGCGCGGATCGCCGCCCTGCAGTTCGATCATCCGCCGGAATTTTTCCAGCGCCTTGCCGGATGAAATCAACTGCGCGCTCCGCTCCCTTCCTTCGGACACGGTCTCAGCGGCGCCGCCGAGTTTCAGCATCCATCCGGCAAGCTCCATGCAGAGATCGCGAAGGTCGTCCGGTCCGCCGCCGCGCAGGATTTCGATGCACTCGGCCACTTCGAGCGCGTTGCCGATCCGGTTGCCCAGCGGCTGATCCATGTCTGTGATGAGCGCAACCATCTGCTTGCCCATTCGCTCGCCGGTTTCGACCATCAGTTCTGCAAGGAACACCGCGTCTTTCTCGCTCTTCATGAAAGCGCCTGAGCCGGTTTTCACGTCGAGCACCAGCGCGTCAATGCCTTCGGCAAGCTTCTTGCTCATGATGGAAGCGCAGATCAGATAAGGACTCTCGACCGTTCCCGTGACGTCGCGGAGAGCGTAGAGTTTGCGATCGGCGGGAGCAATCTCCGCCGTCTGGCCAATCATGGCGCAGCCGCAGGTTTCGAGCACGCGGCGGAAATCGGCCACAGAAAGATTGACGTTGAAGCCGGGGATGGCTTCGAGTTTGTCGAGTGTGCCGCCAGTATGCCCAAGACCGCGGCCGCTGATCATGGGAACGGCGACCCCGGCCGCGGCCGCCAGCGGAGCCAGAACCAGCGAAGTCTTGTCGCCTACACCACCGGTTGAGTGCTTGTCCACTTTTTTCGCTGAGAGCGACGAAAGATCGAGCACCTCTCCCGATCGCAGCATGGCGTCGGTCAATGCTGCGGTTTCGGCTCGAGTCATCCCCCGTAGAACCACGGCCATCAGCCAGGCGGAAACCTGGTAGTCGGGAATCTCGCCCTTGGTGCAGCCGTTGACCAGACCTTCGATTTCGGCGCGCGACAATTCGGCGGCGTCGCGCTTCTTCCGGATCACGTCAATCGCACGGAATGTTGTCGAAACAGGGTCAGACTGGCTCACTTGAGGCGGAATCCTTCCGGAAGAAGTTCGGTGATGTGCGCCTGTTTCGGACCGTTTTTGCCCTGAAAGTAGATCGTCGCATCAGGGCCGAATTCATAGATCACCTGGCGGCAGGCACCGCAGGGCGAGCAGGGAACGCCGTGATCGTTGGCAACGGCCACCGCACGAATCTCGATCTTTGGGCCCACCTGGGCAACCGCCGAGAAAATTGCGGTGCGCTCGGCACAGTTGGTCATGCCGTAGGAAGCATTCTCGACATTGCAGCCGGAGAATATCTTCCCGTTCGTAAGGAGAATCGCCGCCCCCACACGGAAATTCGAGTAGGGAACGTGGGCGTTCTTCATGACCCTCATTGCGGATCGCTCGAGCTTTCTTTGCAGTGCGGGAGTGATGGACTTTTTCATGGATGGAAATTGCGCGTCATTGTACCCCAGGCACCGGTCCGTGGAGCAGCAGACGCATGTCCGCCCTTGCGCGTGCTGCTGAGGCGCCCACCAGACGAGGCGTCCTGGTCCCCACCGTGTCCGGGACTGCGGCGTTCCAGTGTACAATGACTCGGCAGTAACGCGGATTTTTGCGGCGCACGCTGGCAGGGCGTCGTCCAATGAGTTATGTCTTCGCAGGAAAATCGTAATCTGGCGCATGAACCCCGGCTAACTCGCGGCGAGCACGCGTTTGCCACGCTTGCCGGGCGCCCCTTGCTGCGTAACGTTGGCATGCCCCTCGATCTGAATTGGGTGCAGGAAGTGCGGGTGAACACCAGCGCGGTCGAGCGCCGCGCGCAGACACAAGTGGCACGTCGCACGGTAAAGAAAGAGTGGCAGGCGGCATGGCTGCTGCGGGCGATCAGTTGCATGGATCTGACGACGCTGTCTGGTGACGACACCGACGAACGCGTCCGGCGCTTGTGCGCCAAGGCAAGGCGGCCCATTCAGCAGGATCTCGTTCAGAAACTTGGGATCGGGCAGCTCGGAATAGCCGTGGCAGCCGTCTGCGTCTATCACACGTTTATCGAGACGGCGTTGCATGCGCTCGAAGGCAGCGGCGTTCACGTAGCCGCAGTCTCCACCGGATTTCCCGCGGGACTTTCGCCGCTGACTGAGCGCGTGGCCGAGATTCGGCGGTCTCTGGAAGCAGGCGCACACGAGATCGATGTAGTCATCACGCGCTCCCATGTATTTGGCGCGCGCTGGCAGGCCCTTTACGATGAGATTGCCGCATTCAAGCAGGCCTGCGGCGGCGCGCATATGAAGGTGATTCTCGGTACCGGCGACCTGCTCACTCTGCGGAACGTCGCACGGGCCAGTGTCGTCGCCATGATGGCCGGGGCAGACTTCATTAAAACCTCAACTGGAAAAGAGCCGACCAATGCGACCCTGCCGGTCAGCTTGGTGATGGTGCGGGCGATCCGTGAATACGCTCAGCAGACCGGAATGGCGGTAGGCTTCAAACCCGCCGGAGGGATTCGCACAGCCAAGCAATCGCTTGACTGGCTGGCGATGATGAAAGAAGAGCTCGGGGATTCGTGGCTGCGGGCCGAGATGTTCCGCTTCGGCGCCAGCGGCCTGCTCGGGGATATCGAACGGCAATTGGAGCATCACGCGACGGGGCGCTACTCTGCAGAGTACCGGCATCCGATGGCCTAGAGCACTGTTACGACTCAAATGAGCATCGCTGAAAAATTCGTCAGCATGGAGTACGGGCCAGCCCCGGAGGATCCGAAGGAATCCGTGGCCTGGCTGGAGCGCCATGGGCGGCGCTTCGGACTCTTTATTGGCGGGGAGTGGATGTCTCCAGCCGCGGGCGATTATTTCGACACGCTCGATCCTTCCACTGGCGACAAACTGGCGGCAATTGCGCAGGGCGGTGCTACCGACGTGGACGCAGCGGTGCAGGCCGCGCGGGCGGCCGCGCCGAAGTGGCAGGCGCTCACGCCTCATGCTCGCGCTCGCTATCTCTATGCGCTGGCGCGGCTGGTGCAGAAACATTCGCGCTTGCTGGCGGTGCTTGAAACGATGGACAATGGCAAGCCCATCCGCGAGAGCCGAGACATTGACATTCCGCTGGTGGCGCGGCATTTCTATCACCACGCCGGCTGGGCGCAGTTGTTCGAGCAGGAATTCTCCGGGTATGAGCCTTGCGGAGTTGTCGGCCAGATCATTCCGTGGAATTTTCCGCTGCTCATGCTGGCCTGGAAAATTGCTCCGGCGCTGGCAGCGGGCAATACTGTCGTTCTGAAACCTGCCGAATTCACTCCACTCACCGCGCTCGCATTCGCCGAGTTGTGTCGGGAAGCAGGCTTGCCAGCGGGTGTAGTCAACATCGTTACGGGCGACGGCTCCACGGGCGAAGCCCTGGTCAAGCATCCGTCCGTTGACAAGATTGCTTTCACGGGCTCGACCGAAGTCGGCCGCGCGATCCGCGGCGCGACGGCGGCCAGTCATAAGCGCTTGTCGCTCGAGCTCGGCGGAAAATCTCCGTTCATCATTTTCGAAGACGCCGATCTCGACAGCGCGGTTGAAGGCTTAGTGGATGGCATCTGGTTCAACCAGGGCCAGGTGTGCTGCGCGGGCTCGCGATTGCTCATGCAGGAGAGCATCGCCGAAACTTTGACTGGCAAGATTCGCGACCGCATGAGCACGCTGCGCGTCGGCCCGCCGCTGGACAAGGCGATTGACATTGGCGCAATCGTGGCCCGCGTTCAACTCGAGCGCATTCAGAGCATGGTGGCCCAAGGTATTGCGGAGGGCGCGACCTGCTGGCAACCGCAGATGGTACTGCCCACGCGCGGTTTTTACTATCCGCCCACCCTGCTGAGCAATGTACATCCCACGTCCATCGTCGCGCAGCAGGAAATCTTCGGGCCGGTGCTGGCGGCGATGACGTTCCGTACGCCGCGCGAGGCGGTGGAACTCGCAAACAACACGGTGTACGGCCTTGCGTCCTGTGTGTGGAGCGAGAGCATCAATGTGGCGTTGCATGTGGCAGCGCAGTTGAAGGCCGGCGTGGTATGGGTCAATTGCGCGAATCTTTTTGATGCGGCTTGCGGTTTTGGCGGATACCGCGAGAGCGGATACGGCCGCGAAGGTGGACGGGAAGGAATGCTCGAATACATGGAGCCTTCGTGGTTCAAGCACGCGCCGAAGCTCGCGCCAGGGGGAATGGCGGCCCCGCCTCCCATGGAAGAGTCCACCGAGACAAGCGCACCCGCCATTGATCGCACGGTCAAACTCTATGTCGGCGGCAAGCAGGCACGGCCGGACTCGGGATACAGCATGCCCGTGCGGGCCGCCGATGGCAGCTTGCTCGGTGAAGCCGCTCTAGGCAATCGGAAAGATATCCGCAACGCCGTAGAAGCCGCCCGTAAGGCCGAGGGCTGGGGCAAAGCCGCGGCGCATAATCGCGCGCAGGTGCTTTATTACTGCGCAGAGAATCTTGCGCAGCGGCGTATCGAAATCGTTCAACATTTGAGCAAGGCAGTCGGCGAAAAGCAGGCGGCGGCGGAAGTCGAACTTGGCATCGAGCGTATTTTTTCGTACGCGGCCTGGGCTGACAAGTTTGATGGAGCAGTGCACAATCCCCCGTTCCGCAATATCGCAATTGCCATGAACGAAGCGATCGGCACAGTAGGCGTCATCTGTCCTGCCGAGGCGCCGCTCCTCGGGTTCGTGTCGCTGGTTATGCCTTTGCTCGCGGTGGGAAACACTGTCATCGCGGTACCGTCGGAGAAATATCCGCTGATTACCGGTGACCTTTACCAGTTGTTCGACACCAGCGACCTGCCGGGCGGCGCGATAAACATTGTGACTGGATACGCGTTGCAACTGCTGAAGACCATCGCGGAGCATGATGACGTGGACGCGATATGGTGCTGTGGCGATGACACTCTCGTGGCCGCGGCCAAGGCGATGTCCACGGGAAACCTGAAGCAGGTCTGGACAAACGAGGGGCGAGCCATCGACTGGTTCAACCCTAAACAGGCCGAGGGACGCTGGTTCCTGGAACACGCCACGCAGGTGAAGAACATCTGGGTGCCTTACGGGGAGTAGGCGCTTCCCAGAGGCTCCTCGATCACTGAGGACTTACAACGCCGCGAACAACGCTCGCAGCTTTGCTTTGTCCAGACTTCCATTCGTGCGCACTCCCGTGCACACGTCTAAGCCAAATGGACCGACCTCTTCAATCGCCTGTCTGACATTCTCCGGCTTCAGGCCTCCTGCCAGAAAAACCGGCACGTTAATCCGCTCGCGAATCCGGCGGCTCAATTCCCAATCGTGACGGCGGCCGGTACCACCTAGTTCTTTCGTCGCCAGCGACGGGTTACCTGAGTCGAGCAAGATGGCATCCACGTGCTCGGCGGCACGAGCAGCTTCGTCAACGGATGCTTCGCCTGCCACGTGGATGACCTGCACAACGGCGATCCCCGGTAGGGCTGAGCGCAATTCAGCGTAGGAGCCTTGAATCAACCGGTCCACGATCTGGATCGTGTTCGTCCGGCAGCGGCGCTGCTGGGCGATGATGCCTGCAACATCCTGGCGCGATGTCAGCAGGAAAGTGGCAACCGGAGGCGGGACACAGGCGGCGATTTCGGCAATGCGGTCTTCAGAGATCACCCCGGGCCCGCTCGGCATGGCCGACACCAGGCCCAACGCCGCGGCACCGTGGGCGATGGCGAGGTTTGCTTCCTCCAGGCTGGAAATACAGCAAATCTTGACCCGGGGATTTTGTACAGGCTTCATGGGAGAAGACTATCGAATCGCCTCGCCGTTTGCATTTCTCCCCGGTCAGGTCTAGCATTTCTCAAGGGTTTTGTCCGTCGCGGCGTCATTTCTCTCAGGTAAGAGTGTGTCTCACCAAGTTCGTCGCATCTAAGGAGGAACTATGGGCATCGCAGTCTCCCCGCAAATACACCCGCAAGTTGCGGAGTTCATTGACAAACCACGCAAAATGCTGATCAACGGCAAGTGGATCAATGCCGCCTCAGGCAAGACCTTCCCCACCTATAATCCAGCGACCGGCGAAGTTCTGGCGCAGGTCGCCGAAGGTGATCGCGAAGATATTGAGCAGGCGGTCCGCGCCGCACGCAAGGCGTTTGACGACGGCCCGTGGCGCCGCATGACCGCGGCAGAACGCAGCCGCCTGATCTGGAAACTCTCCGACTTGATCGAGAAACACACCGAAGAGCTTGGCTATCTCGAGAGCCTGGACAACGGCAAACCGTTGAAGATCGCCAAGGCCGCCGATGTCCCGCTAGCGGTGGACCTGTTCCGATACATGGCGGGCTGGGCCACGAAGATCGAAGGCAACACGATTCCGCTGTCCGTGCCATACACTCCAGGCGCGAGATATCTGGCCTACACGCTCCGCGAGCCAGTGGGAGTCGTCGGGCAAATCATCCCGTGGAACTTCCCGCTGCTGATGGCAGCATGGAAGCTGGGTCCGGCGCTGGCCACGGGCTGCACGGTTGTGTTGAAACCGGCCGAGCAAACTCCGCTGTCGGCGCTGCGCCTGGGTGAGCTGATCATGGAAGCCGGCATTCCGGAAGGCGTGGTGAACATTGTCCCGGGATACGGCGAAACGGCCGGTGCAGCTCTGGCCGCTCATCCGGACGTAGACAAGATCGCTTTCACCGGTTCAACCGAAGTGGGCAAGTTGATCGTGCACGCGGCCGCCGGCAACCTGAAGAAAGTCTCTTTGGAGTTAGGCGGAAAGTCGCCCAATGTCGTCTTCAAGGATGCCGACCTCGAAACGGCCATCCCTGGCTCGGCGAGTGCAATTTTCTTCAACCATGGGCAGTGCTGCTGCGCCGGCTCGCGCCTGTATGTAGAGAAGGCGGTCTACGATCAAGTGGTCGAAGGAGTAGCCAGCTACGCCAAGAAGATTAAAGTCGGCTCGGGCCTGGAGCCGGATACGCAGATGGGCCCGCTGGTCTCAGAAGAACAACTGAATCGCGTCTGTGGATACCTGGAAGCGGGATTCTCCGAGGGTGCGAAAGCCGTCGCAGGCGGGCGCAAAGCCAGCGATCGCGGATACTTCGTCGAGCCGACGGTGCTGGTCGAAACAAAAGAAACCATGAAGGTCGTGCAGGAAGAAATCTTCGGGCCGGTGGTAACGGCGATGCCGTTCACCGATCTTGAGGAGATCGTTCCCCGCGCCAACAACAGCGCCTACGGGCTGGCTGCTGCAGTGTGGACGCGCGACATCGGCAAGGCCCATCGTATGGCCGAGCAGATGCGGGCCGGCACGGTCTGGATCAACTGCTACAACATCTTCGACGCCGCCCTGCCCTTCGGCGGGTACAAGCAATCGGGCTGGGGCCGTGAGATGGGGCACGACGTGCTCAATCTCTACACCCAGACCAAGGCGGTGTGCACCAGGATCGGCTAGCAGACTGTCCACAAATGCCCAACAAAAAGGACGGTGGCCTACGCCACCGTCCTTGGTATTTCGTAATTGATTCCCTGCCCTACTTCTCCATCAGCAATACTTTTTCCGCGTCGTCAATCTCGGTGAGCTTGACCTCGATGACTTCATCCATCGTAGTCTGGACGTTGCGGCCGACGAAAGTTGCTTCCACCGGAATTTCCCTGTGTCCCCGGTCAATCAGCACGCAGAGTTGCACCCGGCGTGGCCGGCCATGGGAAAAAAGGGCATCGAGTGCGGCCCGCGTCGTGCGTCCGGTGAACAGAACGTCATCCACCAGCACGATATTCTTGTCTTCAATCTCAAAGCCGATCTCTTTCTCCTGTACAACCGGCTTGGGGCCAAGCGTCGAGAGATCATCTCGATAGAACGTGATATCCAGCGTCCCCACCGGCACCTTGGCATTCTCGATGCGGGTGATTACTTTGCCCAGGCGCTCGGCGATGGGCACGCCGCGCCGGCGGATGCCGACCAGTCCCAGCCCGTCTACTCCGCCATTTTTTTCAACGATCTCGTAAGCCAGACGCACCATAGTGCGCTCAATTTCCGAAGCGGACATAAGTTGTGCCTTCTGACGAAGGCCGGTTTTGCGAGAAAGATTCTTGGCATTCATTGAGAGCTTTGCCTCGCGGCATAAGGCCGGCTTCTCAATGTAGTCAACGGAATCGCCTGCGGTCAAGCCGCAAGCTAAGAGCAGAGGGCGATCTCGCCCGAGGTAGACCTATGAATCCAGCGTGCGGAAGGGCGCTTCGGCCGACTGCTCGACGGCGTCGGCGACGTCAGACTCTACCGGAGGCAGCGTACCCGGAGCCGGGCATTCGGTCCGAATCATGCGCGCCATTGGGCAATCCGGCCGCTGTAACGCGGACAGAACGATTGCATCCGGATCTCTGAGAGCAGCATCGGTGGTGACAATCCCCACTCCAAGATTGCGTCCGAGCGCCTTGGCGCGGTACAGAGCCGAATCCGCCAGTTCAATGCATTCCTCCGCGCAGAGAGCCTCAAAGGCCCCGCGACACCACGGGTATGCCGCCCAGCCGACCGAGCAAGTCTTACGGACGCTCACGCCATGGCCCAAATCGAACGGATCAGCCGATATCACTTCAAGGATGCGGCTGCAAAAAGCCGGAGTACCGGCGGGGTCTGTCGAGCGGCTCATGATGAGAAATTCTTCTCCGCCCCAGCGCACCAGCACGTCAGATTTGCGCACGACGGTGGAGAGCCGTTGTGCCACCAGTTGCAGCAGCCGGTCGCCGGCGGGATGGCCATGTTCATCGTTGACTTCCTTGAAGAAATCCACGTCCACCATGATGAAAACCAGATCGCGGTGATCCAGCTTCCGGATCTCGCTGCCGCGCGCTCGCTGGTAATTACGCAGCACCTGACCGGCTTCGGCCGTGATGATCTCCTCCAGGTAGCGCCGGTTCCAAATACCGGTCAGCGAATCGGTGAACGAGATTTCCTGCAGTTCCAGGTTCTTGCGTTGCAGTTCCAGACTGTGCCAGCGCAGCGAGTGTTCTTTGCTCTCAAGCTCATCCTTCAAGCGGCACATTTCATCCAGGTTGCGACGGGTCAGGCGCAGCAGGCTGAGCAATTCCTGATCGAGCAGGTGCTGCTTCAGAAGCACCAGCACCCCCATGACAATCATGACCGTGACGGTGAGGAAAAGGCGGAATGAACGGACCCGCGGTTGGGCGGCGCCGCCGTATTGCGCCCAGATCACCATGAGCGGCGTAAGGAACACTACAGTCATGGCCAAGCGGGCTTTCCAGATGCCGTTTCCGCGGGGTGAAGTCTCTTCCGGGTTTCCGGTTGCCGCTGCCCTGGCCAGAAAACCGATGCGCGCGAACCACGCCATCGCCGCCACCAGAGGTACATCAAACAGGCTTCCGGTGTAGTAGATGTGTAGGTCAATGGCCTCATTCGCCATCAGCGATCCGATGCAGGCTAGTGCGGTCGCGCCGAGGAACTCGCGGTAGATCACGCGCCAGGCGTCGCTGGCCCTTCGCCAGACCAGCATCAGTCCCAACCCCAACACGAGCTGCTCGAATAGATAAAGAACATTGAAGCTGGTGCCGTAAGTTGACTCCATGGGGTGCACATACTGCCATGGAATGACAATGAACAGGTACAGAAACAGCCACCAGCTAAACAGCTGGACGAAATCAAGAGTCCCGACGCGGATGGTGCGATCGTCCTGTCGCACGTGCGGTTGAATAGCAACCGCTGCCATCATGGGAACGATATGCAGAAACAGGATGACGTCCCCAACAAACGGGTTGGGCGCTTCATGCCGCAGGAATACTTCAAAATAGGTCCATAACAGCTGCGCGCAGAGCCACATCGAGACACCCAGACCCATGAGTGCCCAATACAGCCGGGCCTTGGTGGAGGCCTGTCTTACGTTAGCCAGGATGGATGCGGCCGCGCAGAGGAGAAGAGTACATTGCAGCAGGTCTCCAAAAGCCGTAAGGACAAAGCCCCGCGGAGCCAGCAGAGATAACAAGACATGGACACACACCACCGCGCACACGATGGCGGTCCATCTCCTGGCGAGATGGATTGAAACCTTTGCCACACTAGCATTCTAGGGGGAGGACAACCGTCGGACCGCGTTACCGAGGTAACCGAAAAACCGTCTTCAAAACCGGCGGATGCCCAAAGAAAAAGTGATAAAGTGATTTAGCTGGCGCGTTCCCGAAGGTAACGTCCCAACGCGTCCTGCCACGCCGGCAGAGTGATCTCATATTGATGAAGGCTGGCGGGGGATAGAACGGAGTAAGCCGGCCGCGGTGCCGGCCGCGACATCTGTTGACTACGGACCGGCCGCACCCGCGTCTCTAGCCCAGCCCTTGCTACAATCTCGCGTGCGAATTCGAACCAGGAACAATCGCCGGCATTGGTGACGTGCACCATTCCCCTTGCGTCTTTGCGGCACAGCTCGGTGATTGCCCGTGCCAGATCAATCGAATAAGTTGGGCATCCACGCTGGTCGGCCACTACGTCCAGAGCCGAGCGAGTTGCAGCCAGCTTCAAGATTGTGTCGGGGAAGCACTTGCCGCCAACGCCGAACAGCCAGGATGTCCTCGCAACGCAACACCCGGGCAGCACCTCCAACAGTCGCACTTCCGCCTCGGCCTTGGAGTGTCCGTATACGCTTTGCGGATTTCGGCGATCGCCGGTTTCATAGGGCAAAGTTTTCGTACCGTCGAAAACGTAATCCGTGCTGACGAACAGCAGCTTGGCGTTTGCGCGCCCGGCCGCCTCAGCCACGTACACGGCGCCGTCTCGGTTGACTGCGAATGCCCGCTCCGGATTCGTCTGGCAACCATCCACGTCGGTATAGGCGGCGGCCAGAACGATCCAATCGGGCCGCGTTCGCTCAACCGCCGCTTGCACCTGAACCGGCTCGCGAAGGTCGGCGTCGCGCGAGCTCAGGCCGGCGATTTCGTCGCCACGCCACTCCTGCATGAGCGCCTTTCCCAGAAGCCCGGAAGCGCCAAAGATGGTCACTCGCATGAATTCGATTCCGGTTGGCTACTCGAAGGTTTCGGCGTTGCGAAAAGAGACGCCGCGTTGATCCTTCGCAGAGACGATGGGTTTTCCGTCCAGCTCCCAGTCAATCTTCAGATCCGGGTCGTCCCAAGCCAGGGTGCGTTCGTAGGCTGGAGCATAGTAGTCGGTGGCTTTGTAAAGCACATGCGCTTTCTCTGAAGTCACACGGAAGCCGTGAGCAAAACCGGCCGGGATCCACAGCATGCGCTGGTTCTCGCCGGAAAGGCGCGCCGCCTGCCAGCCGCCAAACGTCGGCGAACTGCCGCGCAGGTCCACCGCGACGTCAAGAATCTCTCCTTCCACCACACGAACCAGTTTTCCCTGCGCGTGCTCGATCTGGTAGTGCAGGCCGCGCAACACGTTGCGCCGGGAGCAGGAATGGTTGTCTTGCACGAACCGCCCCGTAATGCCCAATTCCGCCAGGGCTCGCTCGTTATAGCTCTCGAGAAAGAAACCCCGCTCGTCGGAGAACACGCGAGGCTCGAGAATCAGCAAGCCGGGCAGCGAAGTCGCGACTCTTCGGAACGCATCCATGGCAGATCGCACCACCGGAACTGTACTCATTTCAGAATACCCTTTCCTTCAGCAACTGCAGCAAGTACGCCCCGTAGGTATTGTTCTTCATCGCATGGCCGGTCCGCTCCAGGTCTGTCGCCGTAATGTAACCGGAGCGGTAGGCAATTTCCTCGGGACACGCCACCATCAGGCCCTGCCTTTTTTCGATCGCTTGAATATACAGCGCAGCTTCCATCAGCGACTCGTGAGTGCCGGTGTCGAGCCACGCCATGCCACGGCCCATCACCACGACTTCCAGTTGCGAGGTCTTCAAATAGGCCTGGTTCACCTCGGTGATCTCCAGTTCGCCACGCGCGCTGGGCTTGAGCGACTTTGCGATCTCTACGACTTGATCGTCATAGAAGTACAGCCCTGTGACCGCGTAGCGCGACTTCGGCTGCTTCGGTTTCTCCTCGATGCTAAGCGCCCTCCCATGGACGTCAAACTCCACCACGCCATATCGCTCCGGATCGTTCACCGGGTAGGCGAAAACCCTTGCTCCACGCACCTTCTGCGTGGCTTCGCGCAAGTCCCGCACGAGATCGTGGCCGTAGAAAATATTGTCGCCGAGCACGAGCGCGCAGGGGCTGCCGGCCAGAAACTCTTCCCCCAGCAAAAGCGCCTGCGCGATCCCTTCCGGCCGGCGCTGCACACAGTAATGCAGGTGAACTCCGAACTGCGAGCCGTCGCGCAGTAACGCCTGAAACCTCGGCGTATCTTCCGGAGTGGAAATCACCAGGATGTCGCGAATCCCTGCCAGCATCAACGTGCATAGCGGGTAGTAAATCATGGGCTTGTTGTAGACGGGGAGTAGGCTCTTGCCCATGGCCTGGGTCACTGGGTACAGGCGCGTACCCGACCCTCCCGCGAGGATGATGCCCTTGTAACGTGTGCTTTCCGTCATGACGCGACCTGTTTTCCGGTTCACCTAGCTTGAATAGTGCGTTGCGATCCACTGCCGGTAACTGCCGGTCGTCACTTCCCTCACCCAATCGTCATTTTCAAGATACCAGCGAACTGTTTTGCGCAGTCCGCTTTCCAGTGTTTCTTTCGGTTTCCATCCGAGTTCGCGCTCGATCTTGCGGGCATCCATGGCGTAGCGGCGGTCGTGCCCGGGGCGGTCCTTGACGAACGTAATCAATTCGCGCCTGGATCTACCAATGCCGGGCTTCATCTCGTCCACCAGGTCGCAAATGGTCTCCACGATCTCGAGATTGGGTTTTTCGTTCCAACCGCCGACATTGTAGGTCCCGCCCGACCGGCCTCTCTCAAGCACGAACGCAATCGCCTCGCAGTGGTCTTCCACGTAGAGCCAGTCGCGGACGTTCTTCCCGTCTCCATAGACCGGCAGCGGCTTGCCGTCTCGCGCGTTTAGGATCATGAGCGGAATCAGCTTCTCGGGAAACTGAAACCGCCCGTAATTGTTCGAGCAGTTCGTCGTCAGGGTCGGGAGGCCATAGGTATGGTGATACGCGCGCACGAGATGATCCGATGCCGCCTTTGACGCCGCATACGGACTGTTGGGGGCATACGGCGTCGTTTCGCAAAACGGAGGATCGTTCGGACTGAGAGAACCGAACACCTCGTCCGTCGAGACGTGCAGGAAGCGGAACTGCCTCTGAGCCTCGGGCGAAAGCGCCGTCCAGTAGGCACGCGTTTCTTCCAGCAGGGCAAAAGTTCCGTCCACGTTGGTGCGGATGAAATCGTCCGGGCCGCGAATAGAGCGGTCCACATGACTCTCCGCGGCAAAGTGCACGATTGCACCTGGCTGATGCTTCTCGAGGAGACGACGTATCAGGCCGCGATCGCCGATGTCGCCCTGCACGAATTCATAACGCGGATTGCCCGCAATCGCTTCCAGGTTGCGCGGGTTCCCCGCATAGGTCAGCTTGTCGAGATTGACGACCGACACGTCTTCCGCCTTCATCCGCCGCAGAATGAAGTTCGATCCGATGAAACCCGCGCCGCCCGTAACCAGGATCGTGTTTCGCATGGCAAAGCCGCGCCTTGAAAGACGGGCACCTGATTGTAATAAAAAAAGGCGGGCTTAGGCCCGCCTGGAATTTTACGCAGCTTTCCTACGGGCCGTTATCCCGCCCGGCGTGCTGCCGTTCCACCGCCCATCGCGTCCCGCGCCACCGGCTTCTTCCCGGTTGCCCCGGCCGCCGGCCAGCCCATCATTTCGAAATAAGCCGTTTCGATGTCGACGGCGATGTTCGACCACTGGTATTGTTCCCGGATGCGCCGCTTGGCGGCTCGCCCGGCGGCCTCGCGCACCGCAGGGTTGGCGATCAGGAAACGGAGCCGTTGCGCCAGATCGGAAGCGCTGCCCCGCTCGAAGGTGAATCCGGCGCCGTCTACAACCTCGCGGTTTTCGGGAACGTCGCTGGTAAGCACGCAGAGTCCGGCTCCCATCGCGTCCAGCAATGCCAACGACAGCCCCTCTAAATCGGAGGGCAGCACGAAGATCATGGCGTTGGTGAGCAATTCATCGAGCGTCTCTCCGGAAACCCAGTCCAGCATGAGAATCCGGTCGCTGGCATGGGTCCGCAATTCACGGCTGTAGGCATCACAATAGCTGGAGGCGCCGGCCATCACCAGCTTGGTGTTGGTCTGCAACTGTTCAAACGCCTCCACCAGCAAGTGGCAGCCTTTCTCCGGCGAGAACCTGCCCAGAAAGAGAACGTAGTTCTCTGGCTCCAGGCCCCATTCGAGAATCTTCTTCGGTTTGCGCCACTCCCGCATTACGCCGCCATTGGGAACGTAGAAGGCTTCAACGCCGTGGGTTTCGCGATAGCGCCGCCGCAATACTTGGGAAACAACCATCGTGGCGTTAGGGAACTTCACCGAAGCCCGCTCGCCCAGGCGCAGCACTGAGGAGGCTACTCGGCCCCACTTCTTTCTTTGCCAGTCGAGTCCCTGCACCGTGACTGCAGTTTTCTGTCCCACGAACCGCGGAAATAAAGAGAACAAGGCCGGACCCAGCGCGTGATAGTGCACGACGTCGTAACCTCGGCTCAGCGCGTGGGCAGTGCTCAACAGCGTGTGCACCACTGTCTCGAGATGTTTGGACCGAATCGTTGGCAGCCGCACTAGCCGCATGCCGTTGTGTTCGGCCAGCGGAGGCGTGAAATAGTTGCGGCAATAAACGGTAACATCGTGCCCCATTTCGGCGAGTCGCTTCCCGACTTCCTCGTAATAGGCTTCGATGCCGCTGTATTTCGAGACCACCCCGCGCCCTCCGATAAAGGCCAGCCGCAGCTTTCTGGCTGGCACAGCGACTGGAGCAGCAGTCGGGCGGAGCATACGCTTCGTCGAACGCACCCAAGGGGCAGGCGCGGTGGTTTCGATCAACTTGCCCTTTTCCCGCATCTTGACCCGCACGAGTCCCTCATAAAGGCTCATAAGCTTCCGGTAGTGCTCCTCCGCTGTGTGCCGCTGGCGCACCAATTCGAGGCCGGCGCGTCCCATGTTCTCTGCCAGGTGCGGTTGAGCGGCAAGCGTCGTGATGGCACTTGCAAGCGCATCGGAGTTCCCGGTGGGATAGAGCAGGCCGGTCTCGCCCGGGCGAACCAGTTCCCGCCGCGATCCCAGGTCGGACGCAATGACGGCGCGCGCCACCGCGTAAGACTCCAGAATGGTCTTTCCCAGCGTCTCGTAGGCGTGCGACGGCAGCACTGTAAAGCGCGAGCGGGCAATCATTAGGTCCCGCTGCTTCGGGCTAACGTGTCCGGCAAACTCCACATTGGTCAAGCCCAGCGTGTATGTCAGATCTTCCAGTTCCCTGCGCTGTGGCCCATCTCCGGCGATGATAAGGCGCATCTGCCGAACCTGTTGCATCGCGCGAATCAGATCATCCACGCCTTTTTCCGTTGACAGCCGGCCGAAGTAGAGTATGTGTGCGTCCGCGCTCGCGCTGCCGGCCGGCAGCCGAGTCAACTCCTGAAAGTGCGGCAGAATCTCGAATCTCGACCCGTCCCAGCCGTGCTCCACAAACTTGTCGCGCACGAACTGGCTGGGCGCGAGGAACAAATCCACGCACTTGCGATACGTTCCCAGCCAGCGGTGAGCATAAGCCTCCGTCGCTAGCGTCAAACGCGCGCCCAAGCCCGGATAGCACGCCGTTTTCAGGGCGTGCCAGAACGCTCCATCCTTGCACGCTTCGCAGGCATTGCCCTGCGCTAGCAGGTTGTAGCTAGGACATAGCAGTTTGAAATCATTGACGTGGTAGACCACGGGAACATCCTGGGCTCTCAGCTCCCAGAGAATCGAAGGCGACAAATGGTGGTAAATATTGCGGACGTGCGCCACGTCGGGGTGGAATTCCCGAATCATCGCGCGAATGCGGCGTCGGGCTTCGATGCAGTAGATCGCATGCGCGGCCTTCCGGGTCTTTTGCCACAGACCAGAAGCACCTTTGAAATCCACATGCGGCATGAAGTGCTGGTCATAGGGCGTCGGCTCGCCCCGCGGATCAGCCATGGAAAATAGAGCTACTTCGTGTCCCTGCGACCGCATCAGGTCCATCAATTCGAACAGGTACACCTCGGTGCCGCTGAAGGGGTAATTGTATTTGTTGCAGTACAGAATCCTCATGGGGGAGCCTCTCCTTGCGCAGAATGACCCGCTGCAGGAAATGATCAGAAAACGACTTTAGAGACTTGTGCCGGTTGAAGTTGTGGGCCACTTGCAGCCGCGCCGCAAACCGCATCCAATCCAGCGGCCGGCTGCGAGATGTCACCCCCGCACGCCGTTCAGCAGAATCAGGCGAACGGAGCAGGGAGTAAATCGAGAGCAACTGGGCAACCAAGTCGCCCAGCGACCCGGCTTCGTAGAGAAAGCCAGTCTTGCCGGGAATCACCAGCTCCGGAATTCCAGTAATGGCGGGCGCCAACACGACCTTGCCGCGCGCCATGGCCTCCATCAGCACCAGCGGGATACCTTCGCTGCGACTGGTGAGCACGACCACGTCGGCGCGGTCATACAGGGAATCCATCTGTTCCTTGGGCACGTGCCCTAGCAGGGCTACGTGATCCTGCAGAGCGTATTTCCGGATCAGCAATTCCAGATGACGCCGCTCGGGACCATCCCCGGCGATGCAACATTCAAACCGCACCCCATGGGCCTGCAGCTGAGCGCACGCCCGCACCAGGAAGGCATGATCCTTGACCGCGTGGAGCCGTCCGACCGCCACCAGCGTCAGCGGAGCAGCCAGCCTTCGAGCCGGAGACCATGCCTGACGCTCGCTTACCGCAACCCCAAGCCGTGACACCAGGACTTTCCTCGGACTGACCGCAGGGTAGCGCTGGAGCAGGTACCGGCGATTGAACTCCGACACGGTCAGGCAGAAATCGCACTGCGCCAGTTTTGTGTCGAGATAAGCGCCGTGCAGCAGCAAGTCCGAACCGTGCAGCGTCATGCTGAAGCCGACGTTCAGCAGTCGGGCAGCCGTCATTGCGACCCAGGACCCAAAATACCCATGGTGTGCGTGGATATGCCTGACTCCCCGCTGGCGCAACTGAACCGCATAGCAGGCGCCCAGAGCGGTGTGAAGCAAGGCCTTCAACCGTTGCGCCGGTCCCTCGCGCCCGTGAAAGATGATTCGCCCGAGAAGCGGGGAGAGCCGTTTCCAGCGCCGCACACTAAGCCACAAAGCGCCCAATAATACAGTGATCCGCAAGGGCTGCAGCACGACCTCAGGGGCACGCTGGCCAGCCGCCCTTGCAGGCCGGCGTACGCTTCCGGTGATGATGTGGACTCCACGCCGCCGCAGTTCCGCGATTTCCTCGCCGACGTAAGACTCCACTGGGGAGGGAAACTGATTGGAAAGGTATGCGACCGTCAACATGCGAGCGTGGCCTCCGCCCGGCGGCGCTGCGCCGCCAGCATTCCGGCCATGGTGAAGAGCAATCCATTCACGAACTGGTAGCTCATCACCACGACCGCCGCGTTAACCCAGTACACCGCCAGCAGAAGCGGCCATAGGCGGTGAAACTGCGCGTCAAGAAAGGTTCCGCTTTCGTCACCAGGGACCGCCCCTCTGCCCAACCGCAACAGTTCCCACATCAGCCACAGATACAGGGCCAATCCAGGCAAACCCAACTCGACCAGAAACTCGAGGTATGTGTTGTGGGGAAAGAGTTCCTTCTCGCTGTATCCGTTGACGTACCGGGGCAGTTCGCGCGGCATCCGGTGGAATCCCCATCCGGCCAGAGGATGCTGCTGAAACATCTCCCAGCCTCCGGCATAGACCGCTTGGCGATAGTCCACTGGTCCGCGTTCCTGCAGGCGATCCGCGAGGGAGCAACCGAGCTCTGGAGAGCTCAGAACTACCCCCAGCCCGAGGCCCGCCACCAGAACCAACCCGAAACATGCACGCCGCAGTGTTTGGTTCCCTGAGAAGAACACCAGGGCCAGCACGCTACCCGCGAAAGACAGCCACACGGCCCGCGTCATGGTAGCGAGGATCGCCATAGGTACCGAGGCTAGCAGCACCACGACTCTTATCCCCCGCACGCTGCCTCGCCGGTACCCATGCAGCGCCAGCAAACCCAGCAGGTTCAGCGACATTCCATTGGCCACGGCTTGCAGGAAAGGCCCGCGTGCACGATCCACATGACTGCCCAGGCTCTCGTCAAGAATGAACTGAGGAAAGATCAGCGAGCGCGCGCCGATCAGAAATGCGATTGCCGTGAAGCTCAGGTACGCCAGGACCACGAGCGAAAAAATCTCGAACTTCCGAAACTCACCTTCGTCGGTGAACACCAGTCGCGCCAGATGAAACATGGTGAAAGGCACGACGAACTTGGCCACCAGCACGCTCCAGGTCGTGTGGTCATAGGGCTGACCCAGAACGCTGACCAGAGCCAACAGCAGAAGTCCGAGCATGGGCCACGATGCTCGCTCCATCACAAACAGAGTCCGCCCCTGGGTTACCGCCCGTCCGACCACGCCGAGGATCAGCAGAACGAAAGCCACCCGGTCAATCTCGAAGAACTGAACATCGGGGTGGCGCATGAGCATTGCGGTGAGCGCAGCCAGAAACAAGAAGGTCGGTGCCGCCAACAGAGCCTGCAGCGGCCACAGCGCCAGTGCCGTCCCACCCACAGCGAGGCTCGCCCCCAAGCCGTCTCGTCGGACCGCGCGCATGGTGGTTGCTGCCATCAGTCTCCGCTCCCGTGCGCCAGGGTCCAGACGGTTTTCACCAGGATCCGCAAATCCGACCGAAGACTCCACGTTTGGATGTATTCGCGATCCAGCTCCATGCTTCGAGCGAACGATGGATCGCGCCGCGCCGTCACTTGCCACAAGCCGGTAATTCCAGGAATCACATCCAGCCGCGCCAGGTGCTCGACTTCATATTCGGCAAAGTCATCCAGCGGATGCGGCCTCGGTCCCACCAGGCTCATCTCCCCTTTCAGCACGTTCCAGAGTTGGGGAAGCTCATCCAGGCTGTAGCGCCGCAACAAACGTCCGCAACGGGTAATGCGCGGATCCTCTGCAATTTTGAAGAATGGGCCTGATCTCTGATTGCTCTGCCGCAACTGGCGCTTGAATGTGTCGGCGTCCTGCACCATGGTGCGGAATTTGTAGCAGCGGAACGGCCGCGCCTTTCGCCCCGCCCGCAACGCGCCGTAGAAAACGGGACCGGGCGAATCCAGCCTGATGAGCACGCCGATCACGGCAAATAGTGGGGACAGGGCCAGTAAGGCAAAGCCCGAGCCGATCACGTCCATCAGCCGCTTGGTGACCAGCGCCGCTGCCGGCAATCGTTCGGCATGCAAGCAGATCACGGGCAGGTTCCCAACCCGCTCCACTTCGTGCGCGGCTGGCGTACAACCAAACAAGTCCGGGACCATCTCCACGTCCAGCCGGAGCCGCTGCGCCTCGCGGAGCACTTGCAGCGTTAGGGCTCGGTCCTGCGGCGCCGCCAGGATCACTTCGTCCACAAAACCGGTGCGCGCCAGTCGCGCCAGATCGCCAACCCGTCCAATCACCTGGTGGCCCAACGGTCTCTCATTGTCGAGAAAGCCGCACACCGTCCGGCCCGCCTCCGGGTGCGCCTCAACGAAAGCCGCAATGCGTCGCCCCACCTTGCCTGCGCCCACGATCAGCACGTTGCTGGTATCGGCGGTCGTGGCCGACCATCCTCGCCATCCTCGACTCTGCCATCGCCATCCCCACAACGCGGCGAAATGCAGCAGGCCAACCCCGAGGAATCGCACGCAGGCCGCCGGCGACGCACCTTGCAGGGCGTAGGCGAAACAAAGCAGCGTCGTTACCCAAAACACCGATTTGCCCAGAATTCTTGCCTGATCCCGCAGGTCTCGAACCCCGGCGTAGAGCCCTTCCGTGTACATCATGAGGGTGATCAGGGCCGCCTGCAGGAGGGCGATGCCCAACAACGACACAAGCGAGCCCCATGCGAAGTCCGCTGCCGGCCAACGTGGAAAGAGCATCCGCAACGGAAAACGGACAGCGGCCACCAAGAGCCAATTCAGCCCGACCAGGGCAAAATCGGCGGCCGTGGAACGCAGCCAGCGCTGCGCGCTCCGGCTCTGAAGCGGACTCGGCAGCAGTAGCGTCAACGACGCCTCCTTGGCCGATTCTCCAGGCAACATCTCCGCAACCTTGTCTGCGACGAACGCCACGCTCTTCACCGGCTGCGGCAGTTTCTTGTTGCCCGGCGGCGGGGGATTCTCCCCCGGGATCAGCCGCCCCAGATCGGCCGCCAGTGGTCCTCGGCTTCCAAAGGGCGCAGCTCCGCTCATTCCGATCCGCCTCCTATAACCGCCTGTAAATGGACTCAGGCAGGGGAAATTGCCTGTCGGCCAGCACCGTTCCCAGAATGCGCGCCTGCGCAGCGACCAGCCGCTCTTTAATGGTCCACGCCGCCGGCCGCCGGGTATGGCGCGCTGATAGCACCAGGATGATTCCGTCGGCCAGTTGCGCCATGGCGATGGCTTCGTTCGACTCGCCGGCGGGCGGTCCCTCCACGATCGAATACTCAAATTCGCGGCGCACCTCGCACAGATGCGCATGCCACTTGGCGTCAGGAACGAACTCGGCGTCTTCCGCCAGCGCCGACACGAGCCAGAGGTTGTTTCGAATTGGGATCGCCGTCGCCCGCAGCGGCATGCTGGACTCGGAATCCTGCGCACGGGTTGCTGGCCGGGGCCTCGCTTCAGCGGACGATGAATCACCTGCCAATCCCCGATCCTTCAATTTCAGCGGATATCGCCCGACCACCGCAACGCTGCCCGTAGTCTCCGAGGCCAAGGCGCGTCCAACCCATTGGCACAGATTTCCTATATCCGTTTCTGATTCTGTGGGGCTGAACACGACCTGCCGGAGGGGTCTTGCTGCGTTCGAAAAGAAAACCTGTCGGACCAGTCCGCGAATCTGTTGTCGGGCAAAGTTCTCCGGAGTCCAGGCTCTGGATGGCGGCAGGATGTGAATCTCCGGGTGCAGGGCCGCGGGCGCCGACGTATCCGTGTCCGAGAACGCTCCCCTAATGCTGATGCGCTCGCTCATGCCAGGAGCCTCCCATCCAACCCGCCCGGCAACGAGGCCAGAACAGGCGAGTGCAGATACAGCAGCACGTCATCGGGGGTACGGAAGGCCCCGTCCAGGTAGTCCACCGCAAACGAGGCCCCTGTCCCGGCAGTCCCGGCCGCAAGCAATCCCAACGCGATTACTGCCCACGTGGACCAAAGCGGCAACGCTGGAGCGACCGGCGCCTCAGCAACCGCTACGTTGACGATGCCGCGCTGATCGAGGGCATCGGCTACGCGCGCCTCCTCCTGCTTTTTGACATACAGCAGATAGTTCTCTTCCGCCGCTCTTTCGCTGCTCAGCAGGTCGTCCTGGATGATGGCAGCCTCGCCCATCTGGCGCGCCACTGTCCGGTAAGTCGCAAGCTGCGCCCTTGTTTCGGCGGCCCGCGCCTGCAGCGCCCGATAGTGCACTTGCGCTTTCTCCAATTCAGACTTAGCCCACTCATAGTGCGTGTTCTTATCAGTCGTCTCGTCGCGCAGTGGAGCCGCATTTTCAGTCGCGAGCGCTGCCTGGGCCTGCGCGATCTGCTGGTCTACCTCCTGCACGAGGCGATGCGTAGGCTCGAACTTGGTCACCAGCTCAATGCGCTTTTCCTGCAGGGCTAACAATGTGGCTTTCAGTGAGGCGAGGATTTCGGCATTATCAAGAGAGCGGACCTGGGTGGTAGTTCGCTCGGGCTGAGCCGCCAGTTGGGCCCGAAGTTCAACAATCCTTTGCTGCGTCTCGGCCAAGCCCACGCACGCTTCCTCGTAAGCGGTGTCGGCCAGGCTGAATCTCTGCAGCGCCAGATCACGCTCCTGCGCCGCCGCCACAATTCCATGTTCGCTCATGTACTCGAGGACATTGTGTTCGGCGCGGTCCAGTTGACGGCGGGATTCCCCCGTCTGCTGGGTGAAAAACGGAACTTCACCTGCCGGCCGGTGGACGACCGCGTGTTTCTCCAGGTACGCGTTCGCCACCGACTGTAAGACTCTCGCCGCCAAAGCCGGATCCTGCGAGGCGTAAGTGACGGTGATCAGATTCGTCTTTTTGACCGGCTCAACCCGCAGCTTTTTTGCCAGCCGCCGGGCCGCGCGCTCCACACGCTCAGCCGGGCCTTCGTTCAGCCGGATAAAGTGGAGCCAGTCGCGGCCCCCCAGGCCTGTCTCCTCTACCACTTTGCGCAGGACTTCTTCATCCTGCAGCAGTTCAACTTCCGAGTTCAGTTCCTCCTCCGTAATGACCAGCCGGGTCAGGTCAACCGGTGCGTTGGTCTGAGCGCTTACCGGAGCGTCCGCGCGCCCCGGCCTCACCAGGAGCTTCAGCTGCGCCCGATATCTCGATCCCGTGAGCAAATAGATGAGAACGGCCGCCATCACCAATCCCGCGACCCAGACGAAGACCAGCCGCTGGCGGAACAGAATCATGGCCAGTTCCCGCAGCGTTGGTGCCTGCGTCTGAAACTGGCTGCGGATTGGGTCTTCGTCTGGCATGCGAGGGGGGACACTCATCGTTCAGAACTGCGTGGGGTTCACATACATGGCCATGGCCGGCCTCGTTAGGAAAGGGGCAATTTTCGAAACGACATTTTGCGGCACGAAAACCAGGTCTCCCGGCCGCAAGTGCGCATCTTCGGCAAGATGGTTCTGCTTCAGCATTTTCTTCAGGTCGAGGAGGTGGGTTTCTACCAGTTCGTCGTTCACCCGGCGAAACAGCACCACCTGCGAGCTCTTGGCTCGCGGCGAAAACCCGCCGGCGAGCTCGACCGCCTCGGTCACCGTCGTATCCGAGCGCAGTTCGTACTTGCCCGGCCGCTCCACTTGCCCTCCCACAATGAAGTAAGGACGCGCAAACTCCTTCAGCGCCACAGCTACCTGCGGATCGTGCAGATACCCCCGGTAGGCTCCCTGAACCGCCCGGCTGAACTCTTCCAGGTTCAGTCCCTGCACCTGCACCATTCCGGCGTCTTTCAACATCACGTAGCCGTCGGGCTGAACGGTGAGGATCTGATTGAATTCGGGAGCTACCGTGAAGGTGATCTCGACGACATCGCTGGGGCGTAACCGGTAGAGCGGATGGCGTTCCCCTCCGAGTAAAGGGTTTCCCAGGCCATCCGCTCGCCCGGGTTTTGCGGCCGTCAAATTACTCCCGCCCGTTCCGGTCCCGGTTGAGCCGGATGGGGCAGGTACTGTGCTGTCGCCAGGATCCAGCCTTGATCCATCCTGTGCGAACGCGGCCGAACAACAACACAGAATCGAGAGCGCGACTGCGGTAAGTCTGACGAGTCTATAAAGTCCGTTCACTGCTAGCGCCGTCCCAAGCGCGTTTCGAGTCTCACTTGCATCTTTTGCGACTCTCTACTCGCGCAAGTTAATGCCGCGACGAAGAATCAGCAAGACATGCGATGGGCCGTACACAAAGGTGGAATTGTCCAGGCCCGGCGGGGGATCGCGCGCTGGAATAGATTCAATGGCTTGGCTAGGGTCCTGGCAGACTCACCACGAACTGGAGGTTGCCTTGGAGGCTACTCTCGATTACCCCACAAAAGTGGACTTGCATGTTCGGCAAATCACAGCTAGGGCTGTCCGCAGTCTGACCAGCCTCCCGGGCGCGGCTGCATCGCCACACCCACCGGCCTCTGGAAAAAACGGCCTCGCCGAACCTGCGGTGATTCTCGCCGCCGCAAGCCGGGCCGTTCCCACAGATGGCATCAAGAGCCTCTATTTTTCACAATGCGAGGCACGTCACAATCTTCTGAATCGGCAGCAAGATTCCAATTCCCGATTTGAAAGTGACCCTCAAATTTTGTGATCTCTTTCCTTGTCGCGCACAGGTTTCCCTCCCTACAATCGTTCTACTTTCGGGAGATCGCATGAACTCGCAGCCCGCCGCCGCTCCGGGCACCCTCACGGTCCTCGTCGCCGACTCCAACCGCATGCAGGCCGAGTTGCTGACCAGCGCCTTGCGCCGCCGGCCGGAGTTCCATATCGCCACCTGCCGCATGGATACCGGCTCCATCCTCCAGGCAGTCACGACCGCCCAGCCGGCAATCGTGCTGCTGTCGTTAAGTCCGCCCGCCAGCGTGGGTGAGACCATCATGACCCTTCGCCGGTGTCACCTTTCTTACCCGGCAGTGCCCAAAGTCTTGCTCGCCGACTCCTGCGACAGGGCCCTGGCCGTGAGCGCTTTTCGCTCGGGCGTGCGCGGCATCTTCACCATAACCGACGCCAACCTGCGCCTTCTCTGCAAGTGCCTGCTGCGCGTGGCCGCGGGACAGATCTGGGCGAACACCGAGCAACTCGGCTATCTCCTCGATCTGGTTTCGGAAGTTCCGTCGCTGCGCGTGATCAACTCGCGCGGCGATCCGATCCTTACCCCGCGCGAGGAACAGGTGGTTGCGCTGGTGGCCGAGGGACTGGGCAACCGCCAGATCGCCCGCGAGCTGAACCTCAGCGAGCACACGATCAAGAAATATCTTTTCCGCATCTTTGAGAAGCTCGGTATCTCCACCCGCGTAGAGCTCGTGCTTTACGCTGTCAATAACGGAGACGCTCGGCCCGCCGAATGGCTAGCCGGCTCAGCGCGAACCAATGCGAACGCCTGAGAGCGCGTCCTGAGCCCCGCGGAGCCCTAGGTGGCAGGGCAACTCCTGGTTGAGGTTCCGCATTCTGCCCTGTATATACTTGGAACAATAATCCTGTTGCCCGACGTCGGTTCCAACCCGTCCCCTACGCCCCAGCCGCGCCGCTGGACGATTCTTGCGGCCGGGCTGCTCCTGCTTGCACTGAGTTTGGTGGTGACTTTCACCAGTGGGTCGGCGTTCCTCAGCCCTTTGGCCCTGGTTGTAGTGGCGGCCATCGGACTAGCCGCCCTGCTGCTGCAACTCCGCCTTCGCCACGACATTGGAACTCCAGTTCACGCGCCTATGTGGCTGAATGTGTTGGGCCTGGTCTTTGCCGTCGCGGCGCTGTTCGCCGACTTCCTGCACGTCAGCTCAAATGATATGCAGGCTGCCGCACTCGGCGCCGTACTCTGTTTTGGAGGCAGCGGTATCGTGGTATTGCATGCCCTGCGGAAGCAGAAAAAGTGAATCAGGCCGCCTGATGCTCGGAAGACTATTCTTCACCGCTTGAATTCAACCGCCACCGTCGTCTCAGCCGCGGCCGCTTCTCCATTCACGCGGAAGGGCTCAAACTTCCACCAGCGCAGGGCATCCATAGCGGCCCGGGCGAGCACGTCGGGACCATTCAGCGCCTTCATGCTCACCACCGACCCATCTCTTCCAACGACGATGTCGATCGCGACGATGCCCTGCAAGTTCTCGCGGCGCGCCTCCTCCGGGTAAGTCGGCTCAACCCGATGGACAAGCAATTTCTCCATGACCTCGGCGGGAACCTGCGCCTGTGGTTCTTCGGTCAACGCCGATGGATTCTTCGACTCCGCCTCCAACTCTTCCCAGGCCTGGTTCCAGCGCCACCAGAACAAGAACGCCGCAATCGCCACCAGAACCAGAACAACGATCCAGGTAATTCGCCGGCGGCCACCGTTGTCTCGCTGCGGAGGTTCTGAGAAGATCGTGGCCTTGCCCACGCGCGATTCTCGCCCCGGTTTCTTCTTGCCCTGATCTTTCTTCGGCTCAGCTTCCTCTGGCTCAGCTTTCGGGGTCAAATCGTTCTCCAAATTGTTCTCCTTCACCCAGTCCTGGAGCGAGGTGCGTTGCGCAGCGGTCAATTCGCCGAATTCCAGCCCACAGCGCAGTTTATCCTGATAGCGCACAACCGCCGACAGGCGCACAGCATTGGGCGGCCCGTGCAGTTCGATCATAACCGCTTCGTTCAGGGCTAATTCGCCCGCCAGAATGGCCGCGAGCCCCGTCTCGCCCGCGTTCACGGCGCGGCCAGGCAATTTGTCCGGCACGCCGTTCCGTACGACTGTCACGTCCAGCGGACTCTGGATCTGCAGTCGAGGGGACCGCCTTCGTGACCCGCTTTTTGCCGGCTGCGACTGTATGCCCGCTGCCATTCCATCTCTCATGAGCGCCGCAACTCGATGATGTCGCTCCCTTTTGCCAACAGCGCCATGCTCGCCATCCCGATGAAGAGACCGTGTTCCACCACGCCCGGCATCTCGCTTAATTCCCGAGCGAGGGCATCGGCATCGCGAATCTGGCCGAAAGCGCAATCCAGGATGTGATTATTCTCGTCGGTCAGGTAGGGCTTACCGTCCCCCCCGGTCCGCAGCTTTACGTCGGCCCCAAGCGCCGCGATGCGCCTCGCGACCAGCGTCTCAGCGAACTTGATTACTTCCACCGGCAAAGGAAACCTTCCAAGTCTGGGTACCTGTTTTGTGGCATCGGCCACAATCACCAACTGCGTCGTTGCCGAGGCCACAATCTTCTCGCGCAGCAGCGCGCCCCCTCCGCCCTTGATCAACCGCAATTGCGGATCCACCTCATCCGCCCCATCCACTGTGACCGCGATCTCCTGGCATTCATCCAGCGTGGTCAGCGGGATACCGAGGCTCAGCGCCAGCTCCCGCGAGCGCACGGAGGTCGGAATGCCGCGAATTCGCAGCCCATTCTTCACTCTCTCGCCCAGCAGCTTGATAAAGTACGCCGCTGTCGAGCCGGTACCCAGCCCCACCACCTGACCGTCTTTCACAAACTGCAGGCTGGCTCGCGCCGCCGCTTCTTTTTCCTGATCGTTGGCCATGATGGTTTGGTGCAACCACTATTCTTCCCGGATTGTCATTCCGAAATTAACAGTTTGTCATTCCGAGCGCATCGAGGAATCTGCTTTCCTGGCCTGATCGGTTGCTCGGCCCGTCACCCCACACTCCTCTCGATGTAGATCAAATAAGCCGCCAGCGCCAACCCAAACAACACCGTGAGAATCGTGACCAGATCCAGCACAAATCCCGCCGGCTCAAAGGTCCCCGCATCCAGCCGCGCCCGGGTCTGCCGGTACCGGATCAGCCCCGCCACCACCAGCACTACCCCCATAACAATCGAAGTCGCTCCCATCCACACGGAAAGCCCGCTCCGGTGCACCGGATGCCCCTGAAGCGCCGTCAATTGCCGCAGGGCAATCGAGAACCTGCCGATGGCAAATCCAAACACCACAATCGCGGCCCCGGTTCGCACCCAGGCCAGAAACGTGCGCTCGTTGGCCAGGTGATCGCGCGCTCGATTGGGATTCTCCCCCACGCCACCTCCGCATGACGCCAGCATTATTCCACAGCCTTGGCGATCACGACTCCCGCGCCCGCAAGATTCTTGATCAGGTCCTCAGGCACGCCATGCCGTTCCTGCAAATAATCAGGGCTGTTGTACGTAACCCAGACCTTGCCCGCTGCGTCCTCAGCCACCAGCGCCTTCAGCGGCAAGTCAATCGCCAGGCTCGGAGCCGCCAGCATAAGCGGTGTTCCCGCCTTCGGGCTGCCAAAGATCAAGACCTTGGTCGGGTTCATTTTCAGCCCGGTTTTTTCGGCCTCGCCGCTATGATCCACGACGGCGAACACCTTCAATCCCTTCCCCGCAAAGCTCTCCTGCAGACGGCGCAGGGTCTCCTCTACCGAATACTGACTGGCAACCTGAACCAATCCGTTTTCTCTCGTCATATCGTCCTCCCCACAGAGTCTTCCTGATCGGGGTTAGACTATGCGCGAGGAACGAAGGATGCCAAACTCACAGCCGTCCACGCCACGTATGACGACAAAGCAGATGCCTCATCGTGCTCACACTGAGCAGCTAGAACGGACAGGGTTTAGTCACTTTTTGGAGGCGTTTGGGGTTTGTCAGACTGCGGTATCAGGGTAAGCCTGTTGTTCAGGCTGCGTTCGAAAAGGGCGAAGCGGTCCACGTGGGGTGTTGGCCGCACCTTTACCTCCTTCCCGATTTCCAGAACCCGATCTGTTCTCGAATCGTAGACCGGCCAAGGCGGAAGCCCTGGGCCATTCGGGTCGCCTGTCTTCGCGAACTGTGTCCAGTATCCCGTCATGATCTCAACGAGCTTCTTGTCTTCTGCGTCTTGCAGGCCCCACCGGCTGGGATGAAACCATCCACTCAGGAATTTGAGTTCGAGTTGGTGATATGCGCCGAGACTGGAGTACTTCCCTTTCCCCGGATAAGCGAAGTAATAGAACCATGCTTTCTGTCCGGCCCGGGCCGTGTTCACAGCGAAGCGATGCACCGGGAAGCCAAACCCGTAGTCGGTGTCGAAAGCGATGAAGGCGGAGCGAACCTCTGCGTCATTAGCGGCTGGGTACATGCGAAAGAATTCGTCAGCGTCATTCAGAAATTCGTTCTTGAGGAACGCTTTGTAGTGGTCGAGAGTTGGAGTGGTCCGCAAATCCTCCTCGACGGTGACAGTCGCCTCATCGGAGTTACTCCCGACGATCACTGGCACCTTTGCCAACCGTCCTTGTGCAAGCGCCGTCGCCGGCTGTTCAGGCAGCACCCATCCGTCCACGGTACCTCCAGCGATGAAGTTCACCGCAAGATCACGATCCAGCACCGCGACGAGGTCGTTCGGCGCCGTCGCTCGCAGTTTCGCCAGGGCGTCGGGGCCGGCAGTAATATTCAGGTCCTTCATCAGGCGCAGGCCGATCTCTTCCGACGTGCCGTCGCCACCTAAATAATGCGAAGGCGTCTTCAACTCGGGAGAGATGTAATCGCTGCAGGTACAACTTTCCATGATGCCGCGTTGAAACAGGCCACGGGCCAGCGGCGACGACATGAGGTAGCAGACGTCCACTCCGCCTGCCGACTCGCCGAAGATGGTCACGTTTGCCGGATCACCGCCAAACTTTGCGATGTTGCGCTGCACCCATTCGAGCGCCGCGATCTGGTCGAGAATTCCGTAGTTCCCCGAGCTATGATGTGGCGATTCCGCAGTGAGCGCGGGATGGGCCATGAAGCCGAGGGCCCCCAGGCGATAGTTGACGCTGACCACAACCACGCCTTTCCGTGCGAGCGCCGGACCGATGGCGTCTGCCTGGGACGCACCGTCAACGTTGCCGCCGCCATGAATCCAGAACATTACGGGGAGCTTCGCCGCCGGATGATTCCCAGGCAGATTCGTCGTCCACACGTTCAGAAAAAGGCAGTCTTCGTCGGTACGATAGGTGTAGTAGGGCTCAAAGGTCTCGGCCAGTTCTTTGGTGTACGCTCCCTCATCGGGGTTCGCTGCCTGCGGGCAAGCCGCCCCGTACGAGTCTGCCTTACGCGTGCCCTGCCATTTTTCTGCGCGCTGAGGAGGCTTCCATCGCCGCTCTCCTGTGGGCGGCGCGGCGTAAGGAATACCCAGGAACATGATCTCCTCGCGCGCGGCGCCGAAGTGCTCTCCTTCCAGCGTCCCGGAATCAATGGTCACGACGGGATTAGGACTGGTTTGAGATTGTGCCGCAGCGAAGCCGGTAGAGACAAAGAAGCATGCGATGGGAAGCCATACTCTCATGAAGTGCTCCAAGGATCTCGCGGCGTGCCCAGAATTGGCCATCAGGATACACCGGAGCACAGAGGGACGCATCGGTTGAAGATGGCCAACCGCTCCTTACGGCCCCACGGCCACCAGCAGCGCCTCCGCCGTCTTCAGGCGCTCGCGATAGATGAGTTTCCGGGCTTCGACCTCGGCAATCGCGTCAACGTGAACGACATAGGCTCCGTGCGGCAGGGTTTCCCCAAATGGCAGTTCCTTCTCCAGCGTGCCCTGGCGAAGCACAAAGTGCTGATAACCGATCGCGGTGGCGCGTCCGTTCTCGGCCACTGCAAGCACGATGAAGGTCAGGTCCATGTCGTCGTGGGTCGTATTCGTAACTTCTGCGCTGCCTTCAATTCTGTTCCCGTTCACACGCGCCTGGGACTTCCAGGTAAGGGTTAAGGCTGAACGCACTCGAACCACAAACGCTTTCTCTACCGTCCGCGCCGGCGTGTCGTTATCCATGACCGACAAAGTGAATTGGAATTCGCCCGGGCGTTCCGGCTGACCATGCAGGACTCCGCTCTCTTCCAGCGTAGTTCCCGGCGGCAGCATGCCCTTCTCCCGCCTCCAGCGGAATGTGGGCAGTCCTCCCCGTGCGTGGAAGACAACCATGTACTGCGCACCGGGATAGGTATCGGGCAGATCCGAATCGTTTTCGATGATGAGGCCCCGACTATCCTGGACAGCACCACGAGCCGCAGCCGGTTGCGCCTGGCCAATTGCCCCCGAGTCATAAGCCAGCAGCGTCGCCAGACTCCCCACGCAGCACATCCATTGAACTCGATTCATGCGTTCCTCAGGCTTCTCCAGCCAAATGCCAGTTTTGATCTACTCTCCCACAAATTCAGCGCTGGTTCCATTGCTAAGAATGCCGGCCCGGCCGAATCTTGAATTGGTCCCAAAACACGGAAGTCACATTGACTTCCGCACTTACTTTCTGGAAAACTACTCTGCGAGTGGGTGTTTGCCAGGTCCACATTCTCCTCAATGGAACTGCTGCTGAATCTCGCGTGGCTGCTGCTGGCGCTGCCTGCCTGCTGGCTATGGCGCAAGTCAAGGAACACCGGCATGGTGCGCAAATTCGGCTCCTTGCAGTGTGTTCTGGCTCTCGGATGTCTGCTGGTCATGCTGTTTCCGGTGATTTCGGCCAGCGATGACCTGCTCGCCCTGCGGACCGAGATGGAAGAGTCTCCGCTCAGCAAGCGGAGCATCCGGCAGGCCGGCACCGAGAAGTCGTCCCTGGCCAAAACCGGGCTGCAGACTGCGCCGGCGCTGCCGGCAACGTTGCATGGCCTCGAAGCCGACCTCGAGTGCGCCAGGCTCCTGCTGAGCCCGGCGATCGTTCTTCGGTCCTCGCCCTGGGTTTCTCGTTCCGGCCGCGCCCCTCCCGTTTTCCACCGCGCCTAGCGGTCCGGTTCTCGCATCGCCCGTCGCACAACCGGCTGGAAACCAGATGGCCAACGATCCTCCTTGGCAAATCCGCAGGCGGTGCGGTCCGTTCACTCTTACGCAATTTTTACGCGCCAAGCCGCATACTCATTGGCGGTTGGCTACGCAAGACACAGGCATTGGCCCGGCGGATTTTCGAGAACTTATCAGGAGAATCCTGATGCGGAATACATTTCGGCGGGGTTTGATCTTGCTGGCGGTCCTTGCAACTGCGCTGGCCCCAGCACAGCAAGCGGCGGCGCCAGCCCCGTCTCCGCCACAGCTTTGGACTTGGGACACAGTGAAAAGCAACTTCGAGATCCAAAATACCACCCTGTGGGCGGGACGGTTGAACATTGACGAACTGAAAGCCGAAGAAATCACCGCCTTCCTGCGGCCCAACCCGCAGTTTTCCCTCGCCGTAGACGGCACGCAAGTCGCTCCGAAGGACGGAAAGTGGCAGCCATTTGTTGGAACGTTCGAGACGCCGGGCATCAGTTATCTGCATGAGCGCCGCCACAAACGCGAGTTGCGGCAGCAGAGCGCCAAGGAAGGCACCAGCATCGGGGTCGCTCAGCAGGCTGATCTGGAGCGCAATTTGATCTTCAACTTGCGCAACGCATTCGTCGGCGTCCTCCAGGCCAAGGCCGTGCTGCGCCTGGCCCAGGACAACCTGGACTACTACGACAATGTTCTGAAGATCAGCCGCGACCGCTATCAGGCCGGCGACATCGCCCAGCTTGACCTGGACCGCCTCGAACTGCAGCGACTGCAATACGAGTCCGATCTGCAGACCGCTTTGGTGAACCTGCGCACGACCAAGATCAACCTTCTCGCCCTGCTCGACGACCGCCGGCCGGTGGACAGCTTCGACGTGGAAGGAACTTACGATTTCGCCGAAGACCTCCTTGCGCTCGACGATTACCGCAAGGACGCCCTCGATGCCCGTCCTGACCTCCGAGCCGCATTGCTCTCAGTGAAACAGGCGGAAACCAGCTACAAACTGGCCGAGGCCAATGGCTCGACCGATCCGACGTTAAGTGCATGGTATACGCACAATGCCTCCGACAATAATCCGTTCGGAACCAACACAATCGGTGTAAGCGTAAGTGTCCCGCTAAGGATTTTTGACCGCAACCAGGGCGAGAAGCTCCGCACGAAAATTGACATCCAGCGCAATGAGAAGCTGCACCAGGGGGTAGAGACGCAGGTCTACAGCGACGTGGATTCCGCCTACGCTCTCGTGAACAGCAACATCGCCTTGCTCAAGCCGTACAAACGCCAATACCTGGCGCAGGCGGTGCGCGTGCGCGACACGGTTTTCTTTTCCTACCAGCACGGGGGAGCCTCTTTGCTCGATTTCTTGAACGCGGAGAGTGACTACCGCACCGTGCAGTTGAATTACGTGAATCTGGTCGGCACGTATCTGACAGCGGCGGCGCAGATGAATATGGCCGTCGGGCGCGAGGTTATTCCATGAGAACTCATTTTCCACTCCGAATTCTGTCGGCTGCGTTGTGCTTGATGTTTGCGCTCTGCCTCACCGCGTGCAGTGGTGGCAAGGCGGACGCGCGCGCAGAGGCGCCGTCCAAGGCAGCGGTCGAACCCGACCTTGATGCCAACAACTTCAAAGTGGATCATCCCGACCAGTTTCCGTTGGTGACGGCAGTTGAGCACAAGGCCGCTCCGGCGCTCAACGTCACCGGCGTCGTCCAGCCCGACATTACTCGCGCCGTGCCAGTGATTTCCCTGGCTGCCGGACGAGTCGTCGAGATCAAAGCCCGGCTGGGCGATGTGGTCGAGAAGGGCCAGCTCTTGCTGAAGCTTCGCAGCAACGACGTTTCCGGCGCCTACCAGACCTACATCAAAGCCGAGAACGACGAACGTCTGGCTCGGATACAGCTGGAGCGCGCCCAGACGCTCTACGAAAAAGGCGCCATCGCCAAAAGCGCCCTCGAGCAGGCGGACGACACGGAAGCCGACGCCAAAGCCGATCTGAATGCGGCCACCGAGCAGTTGCACCTGCTCGGCATTGACAAGGATCACCCCTCCGGCGTCGTTGACATCGTCGCCCCCATCTCGGGCGTCATTACCGACCAGCAGGTCACCACCGCGGCCGGCGTCCAGGGGCTGTCGGGTCCCAATCCCTTTACCATTTCCGATCTTTCCTACGTCTGGATCGTCTGTGACGTCTATGAAAACGACCTCGATGCGGTGCGCGTGGGCGAGTATGCCGACATCCACCTCAACGCCTATCCCAACCAGGTGTTTAAAGGCCGGGTAGATAACATTCTGCCGGTGCTCGATCCGAACCTCCGCACCGCCAAGGTTCGTCTCGAAGTCAAGAATCCAGGCCCGATGCGTATTGGGATGTTCGTCACGGCCACGTTCTACGGCAAACAACCTGAAACGCACGCGGCCGTCCCGGCGGGCGCGATTCTGCATCTGCACGACCGTGAGTGGGTTTATGCGCCGCTCGGCGACGGCCACTTCAAGCGCGTGGAAGTGGTCACCGGGCATATGCTGCCCGGCAAGCAGCAGGAGATCGTTTCCGGCATCAAGCCCGGCGATCAAGTAGTGACCAATGCATTGGATCTGCAGAACACAGTGGAGCAATAAGTATCCAGAAAACGGCAAGACGCATCGCGCTCCGAGAACTGAGAACTGACTGAGAACTAAGAACTAACTCATGATTCGCCGCGTCGTCGATTTCGCGCTCAACAATCGCCTGCTGGTATTGGGGCTGGCACTCGTGCTCTTCGTCTGGGGCATCATTTCGTTCCACAATCTGCCCATCGAGGCCTATCCCGACGTCGCCGATAACTATGTCGAAATCATCACGCAGTGGCCGGGAATTTCCGCGGAACAGATCGAACAGCAGGTCACAATTCCACTCGAAACTGTGATGAACGGCATCCCCGGCGTGGTGCACCTGCGTTCCTTCTCGCTGTTCGGACTCTCCGACCTGAAACTGGTCTTCGAAGACGGGACCGATAACGCCTGGAACCGCGAGCGGGTCCTGGAGCGGCTTGGCCAGGTCACGCTGCCGGCGGGCGTGGTTCCCCAGATGGGCACGGACTGGAGCCCAGTCGGCCAGATTTATTTCTTCACCCTGCGCAGCACCAATCCGCAGTATGACCCGATGGAACTGAAGTCCCTGGAAGACTGGGTCGTCGAAAAGAATCTCAAATCGGTCCCTGACATTGTCGACGTGGCCAGTTTCGGCGGACCCACGCGCGAATACCAGGTCCGGGTTGATCCCAACAAGCTGATTTCTTACGGACTGAGCCTGGCCCAGGTCGAGCAGCAACTCATCAACAACAATACCAATGCCGGCGGCAGCTTCATTCAGGAGGGCTTGCAGCAGATCAACGTCCGTGAGGTCGGATTGGTTGATAAGGTTCACGACATCGAACAGACCGTCATTCTGACCAAGAATGGCACCCCGCTCCGCGTCAAAGATATTGCCGTGGTTTCGCAGGGACCGAAGATAAGGCTCGGCCAGTTCGCGCGCGCGATGCATCGCGAGGTCATTCACCAGGAAAACGGAAAGATCATTGACAACGACGATGTAGTGTCGGGCATCGTGCTGTTGCGTAAAGGCGCAGCGGCCGATCCGGCTCTCAAGGCTCTCCACGAGAAGATTCAGGAGATGAACGATCACATTCTGCCCAAGGGTGTGAAGATCGTTCCCTTCATCGATCGCAGCGATCTGGTCCACTTCACCAGTCACACCGTGCTGCACAACCTCACGGAAGGAATGATTCTGGTCTCGATTATTCTTTTCATCTTTCTCGGCAACGTCCGGGGCGGGCTCATTGTTGCCGCCACCATTCCGTTTTCCTTGCTGTTCGCGTCGATCTGTCTGGACTTAAAGGGCGTTCCCGCGAATCTTCTGTCGCTGGGCGCGCTCGATTTTGGCATGGTGGTCGACGGCGCGGTGGTCATGATCGAAAACATCGTCCGCCACATGCAGTTTGCCAATGGCACACAAACCGCCACCGAACGAATCGGTGAGGCGTCCCACGAAGTTCAACGCCCGGTGTTCTATGCCATCGCGATCATCATCACCGCCTACCTGCCTATTTTTACCCTGCAGCGCGTGGAAGGGCGCCTGTTTCAGCCCATGGCCTGGACCGTCGCCTTCGCTCTGCTGGGAGCACTTCTGTTCTCCATCCTGATTGCGCCGGTGTTAGCCAGTTTCGCGTTCGCCAAGGGCGCCAAGGAGTGGCATAACCCGGTCATGCATTTCCTGATCGAGCGTTACCGCTATGCGGTGCGATGGGCGATTCGTCATCGGGCCATCACCGTCGGTGTGTGCCTGTTCGGCGTGTTAGTGGGGAATTACCTGGTATTCAGCGGCACGATCGGCTCCGAATTCCTGCCACACCTCGATGAAGGCGCCCTCTGGGTTCGCGGTACGCTCGCCCCGAGCACCGGCCCGGATGAAGGGATCCGCGTCGCCAACCAGGCCCGCATCGTGCTCTGCTCTTTTCCCGAAGTTCCGCAATGCACCAGCCAGGTCGGCCGCCCCGACGATGGAACCGACACCACCGGCTTTTTTAATACCGAATTCTTTGTCGATCTAAAACCCAAGGAAGAGTGGCGGCCGGTCTTCCACGAAGACAAAGAAGAGCTGATCGCGGCCATGGATCGCGAACTGAGCAAGATTCCCGGAGTGCTCTGGGGTTTTTCTCAGCCCATCGAAGACAACATGGAAGAGGCGGTCAGTGGCGTTAAGGGCGAACTCGCCACCAAGATCTATGGCGATGATCTGAAGATTCTTGAGAACAAGGCCGATGAGATCGTCGGGGTGATGCGGAAAATTCCCGGAATCGAAGATCTGGGAGTGTTTCGTGTGCTCGGTCAGCCCAATCTGAACGTGACCGTGGACCGCGATGCCGCCGCTCGTTATCAGATCAATGTTGCCGACGTTCAGGACGCGATCCAAACCGCAGTCGGCGGCAATGCCCTCACGCAGGTGCTGCAGGGCGAGGCGCGCTACGACCTGGTGGTGCGCTATCTGCCGCAGTTCCGCGACACCAAGGAAGCGATCGAGAGGATTCGACTGCTCTCGCCCAGCGGCGAACGAGTATCGCTGGCGCAACTCTGCAATATCCAGGTAGCAGACGGTGGCTCTGAAATCTACCGCGAGGGCAACCAGCGCTACATCGCGATCAAGTACAGTGTCCGCGGCCGCGACCTGGGCAGCGCCGTCGAAGAGGCCATCCAGAAGGTCACGGATCAGGTAAAACTACCCACCGGCTATCACCTCAAATGGGAAGGCGAATACGCCAGCCAGAAGCGAGCGAATGCGCGCTTGCTCATCGTATTGCCCATCACGATTCTCATCATCTTCATCATTCTCTACACCATGTTCAAGTCGTTTAAATGGACGATGCTGATCATGGCCAACATTGCCATCGCACCCGTCGGCGGCGTGCTGGCGCTTCTTCTCACCGGCACCAACTTCAGCGTCTCCTCGGGGGTTGGATTTCTGGCCCTCTTCGGAGTGTCGGTACAGACCGGCGTCATCATGCTGGAATACATCAACCAGCTGCGCGTACGGCGCTTTACCATTGAAGACGCCGCCGTCGAAGGAGCCGTGTTGAGGCTGCGCCCCATCATGATGACCATGCTGGTAGCGACTCTGGGACTGCTCCCTGCAGCGATGTCGCACGCCATCGGCTCGGACTCGCAGCGCCCCTTTGCCATTGTTATTGTTGGCGGCTTGATGGCGGCACTGGTCATGAGCATCTTCCTGCTGCCGACGCTCTATGTCTGGATCGCAAGCGACCACGATATACTGCCTCCCGCTGAGCCAGGATTTGCCGAAGGCGAGCACGTCGACTAAGTCGAGAGTTTGCGGGCTACGGGAGACTCAAGTGCAGACTGATTGAGGTTCCTGTGCTTCGGAACGTTCCGGCGCAAATGGGCCGGTGGTGTATGGAACCCGGCGGGTCGCGGTCTCGCTCTCGGCCCGCAGATGCAAGTTCGAATCTTGCCTGGTCCACCAATCCCTCGCCCTGGGCCGCTTGATCCGCGGAAAATCGCTTTAGGCTGGTGGGCGGATTGTAATATCCTGAATACGTCCCGGAACGATTCCATGCCCGAACCATCCCATCCAAGCGTTGATGAAATCCTGTCCCGCCACCAGCTTGACCTCGATCGGCTAAAGGAAGCCCTCGGTTTGCTCGGCGTCCGTCCCTGCTCCTGGTGTCAAAAATACTTTCGCCGCTCGGATCCTGGCGCCCTCTTCGATGCCCCTGAACTGGTTTGTTACGGTTGCATCCGCGATTGGTGGCCGCGGCGCGGCGCCCAGCTCAGCGTCAACGATCGCGAAGTCCTCGAAGGCAAACTCGTCTTCTGGCTGCGCGAACAACATCACGCCGAATTGTTTAAGGACCCGGCCAAGCTCCCACCGGTTTCTCTTCAGGAACTCAACATTGTCGCCGGCTGCCTGGAATGCCGGGGCACCGGAAAATTGATGGGGCAGGAAAGGTGCCGCTACTGCGAGGGCCGCGGCACAGTGTGGGTTATCGTTTCTCGAAAGCAGTCCTAGCAGTTCTCAGAGTAGGCCAGCCCGTCCCGCTTGCCCGGAGCCGACCTGTCCAACGTATGGAATCTCCGATTCGCTTCCAGGTCAAAAAGGAGAGAGTTGAAGTTCAGAACACTGAGGAGCGGCAACTGATCCAGGAAAATAAAAGAGTTCCGAGGTGGTGTAGGGTCCATTCGTCTCGGCCAGTAGCTCGCTTAATGACCCTCGCTTGACCTGCTCTCACAGCCTCCCTTGCGGGGCGCTGCGCGCGATCTTCGCTCGGGCTCCGGGCTCACCGCCAACCGGATAAACCTACCCTACGCCTCGGAACTCTGTCTTGCCTTCGACTGGGTCTTCCCGTTCTCCTCGACCAGCGCTTTGCTATAGACCCTCGCTCGCCCTCCGTCCCAACCTTGCGATCAGAACAGTGACTCCGCTTGAGCCCCGGACGCCGCACCAACCGGAAAAACTTAAGAAGCTGTCAAAGAACGAGTATGGTTTTACTCCTCCTATTTTTCCCGTCAATGGAAAATCGCAGCTCGTAACTCCCTCATTTTTCAATCGAGTGCAGCCTGTCCACAGGGCAGTGACCGGATTTGGTGCAATTCTGGCAGCCATTTTCGGCGGAAAGCTGCCCTCGGCGCGGAGTTCCGGGCGCAATGTCACGTGAAATGAATATGGATCCCGCGCAAGGGAATTGTTGCTCTTCTGTGAAAATCGCGCGAATGCCTTGTCCGGCGAGGCTTTGATGGATTTCTTGCGGAACGGAACTCTTGGAGGAACGCTGGCCTTTTTCAGCGAACCCGCGCTTTTGGAGCGTGCCCCTTCTTCGGCCTCCCGGCCCTTACTCCGGCAATGTCGGCAACACTCGTGTTCTCCAGAATCTTTGCCGCGGCATCGCGCACTGCCAGAAACACCTCGAAGAGCGCCCGGTGATCGGCGTCTTTCGCGATCAGACCTCGCAACTGTTCCGCATCTCCCATCGGCGCCAGCGGTCCGTCGATCAAACGGATCACCTCGCTCAGCGCAATCTCTGCCGGATCCCGCCGCAGCCGGTAGCCGCCCCGCGCACCCCGCACGCTTTCCACCATGCGCGCGTTTTTCAACTCCAGCAGAATCAACTCCAGGAATTTCTCCGGCAGATTGCTCTCCGCCGCGATGTCGCGGATCTTGATCGCGCCTTGGTTGTGCCTTCGGGCCAGCGTCATCATGGCTTGCAACGCATACAGCCCTTTTTGCGAAATCTTCAAATGGACCGGCCTCCCGGAACACCTAGATTGTGCCCCATTTCTCACTCGCCTGCATAGAACCACCTGGATGCCGGGACAGCCAGAACCTCCGTCGGATCGAGCAAGCAAGGTTCCCGGCGGAACTCAGCGAGGAGGACGAGGAGTCAGGGGCCAGAGGCCAGGTTCAGTGATCCAGAGCGAGAGCAATGCGGGCGTGATTTGCGGGCCACTGCCCGCCGCCCACTGGGTTTCTTGGTGCCATCGAAGGGACTCGAACCCCCACACCGTTGCCGGTACATGGACCTGAACCATGCGCGTCTGCCAATTCCGCCACGATGGCAAGTGGACTTCCGTCGCCGCGGCAACCTCACGCTGCCGGGTCAGAGAAGACCTGCATGTTTATTTTACAGACACTCAGCTACGTGTCAAACAACGAACGGTAGCCAAAAATGGAGCCAGCAATATCTCGACAACCAACAACGCTGCGGCTCCGCGAGCTCATAGCTCTCTGTTCTGCCCGCAGTTCTTACTCCAGCTTCGCGTTCATCGTGATCTTCGCGTTGAGCACCTTCGAAACCGGGCATCCCTTCTCCGCCGCCTCCGCATACTTCTGGAACGTCGCCGCATCCGCGCCCGGTACCCTGCCTACCACGTCAATGTGGCTCGTGGTAATCGTCCAGCCCGAATCCAGCTTCTCCAAAGAGACCGTCACCGTCGTTGAAATGCTCTCCGCCGTTAGTTTCGCCTCGCCCAGCTGTGCCGACAGAGCCATCGAGAAGCATCCCGCGTGCGCTGCCGCAATCAACTCCTCAGGATTCGTACCGGGCGCGTTCTCAAATCGCATGGAAAACGAATATGGCGTATTGTTCAGCACTCCGCCCGGAGCCGAAATCGTCCCTTTGCCGTCCTTGAGCCCGCCCTTCCACACTGCGCTCGCCTTGCGTTGCATAGTTCGTCTCCTAAGTTATGATTTCCTTGGAATGCCCACCCATTGTAGTCGGAAACCCGCAAGCCCGTCAGGGCCGAATCCCCGCCGGCACAGAATCCTAAAGATCGGTTTTGATTTTGCTGATGGCTGAAAGCTGGTTTCAGCCAAAGTCCGAGCAACTCAGGTAGAAACCGCACTGCGGGCACTTCATTTTACAGCCGCTTTCGCGCAGTTTCGTCGAGCAATTCGGACAATATTGCGCCGGATCGGCCGGCTTCGCACCGGCCTTGCTCTCGCTTTCCGCTCGCGCTATCTGCGGCTCGTTCATGCTGGCACGACTGTGTCCGGCCTACTCGCTCCCCGCAAGTATGCACGGCGATTCCTGATCTGAAAGTATTTCTTGGAGTGCAGCTCTAGGCCGCTTTATCGCTCACCGCAGGCAACGTGCGGCTCCAGCAATCGGCCAGGATCAGCCAGGCTCCCAGCCTCCGCCATACCCGCACATACTTCCCCTTTTCGGGGATGAGCGCTCCGTCGGTCTGATGGACCACCACGCTGAATCTCCCCAACTCCATCGCCATGTCGCCGGAGTGTTCCACCCGCGAGGTCTCCAGCCGCAGGTCGCTGTATCCGCTGTCTCCCAATTGGCGCAGCAGGCGCTCCACCGCTTTCTGCCCGTAGCCCGCCTCGAAGCACGAGGCCATCAGCACCCCGTCATGAGCGAACATGGCGGCCGCCTGATCATAGTTTCCAGTATTGAAGGAAGTAGCCAGGTCTTGCGCGAAACCGCGTATCTGCGATTCCACGTCGCGCAGCGGGCTAGCATCCGCGAGGGAGTTCGAATAAGGCCGGTACATCCACAACCTCCTGGGGGAAGGCTATCCGCGCGACCTGCCCAGACAGGCACAGGCCCAACTAGAAACGTGGCTATTCTAGACCGAAAGCGCTTGTGGAAACTAGAATTGTTTTTTCTGGCCGATGCAGAACTAGGGTCTCTATCTCTCGAACGGGGCCGGGCGGGCGGAAGGCTGCGACAGCCCAGACTTGCCGGCGATCGCGGTCACCGGCGGCTTCGGCGACTGCACGTCCGCCGCCATTCCCCGGTCCGCGATTTGCCTCTTGACCCGATCCAGAAGGATCATCACTTTTCGCGACTCGTGGTCTCTCTCCGCCTGCTCGCACATCATCCGGAAGTCCTGCGGGTTATAGCTCACGCGATTGGTCATGGGGGAGGGTCCTCGCAATTAATATGAACTTAAGAACGGCCTAGTTTACCTTATGTCGGCCGGAAAAAATAGCCCTCAGAACTTAAGCTAAATCGGTTCAGTAAGCCCGGCGAACGACTCCGAGGTTTCCTGATTTTGTGTGTCTGCAAATGGTTGAAAAACCGGACACATCCCTCCGGAGGGACCCGGGGAGGGCCGCTGGTCACAGCAGAGTTGCGCGGGGGGTGGCGGCGCGCTGCGGGTTGCACGCCTGCGGCGATTTCCGAATGGCTCGAGTTTCGATGTCGTGGCTGGCCCCTGAATCCTCTTTCTCACAGCCCATAGCAACGTACACATCCTCGAAGATCTGGCGGGGGGCAATGCTGATGACGCCCTCCCACGATTCCACCAGATAATCGCCTTTGCGCCCTGCATGCTGGCGTCCCAGGTGATCCACGAAGCTGAGGCTGGAATTGAGCTGCTTCGCCTTGATGAGGAATCGCGTCCGATAGGTCTTCCATCCGGCAGTTTTCATTGTGATGCTGACCCGAGTCTTTTCCTGATTGCCCGCGCTGTCGCCAGATGCCTGAACCACTCGCAGCCGGATTTTTTGAGAACGCGAAGCAGAATGTACGACCCAAGATCGTGCTGGTCAATTCAGTATTTTTGGTGCAGTTGAGGAAAACCCAGACGCAAGATTCCCATTGCATACCCGTCGACAAGCGCGCTCAGAAATTCTCTCTCGCTCCGCGACCCATCCGCACTTGCCACAGACTCCGCTCATCCTCACCGGAATCTGCTACAGTGGGCAGCCAGATTCTCCACAAGGCTTGCACAGGAAATGCAAAAATAGCCGCGGTTGGCGAACGGTTGACCGCTCCGGAGAGCAGAGGAAACCATCCATGCGTAAGAATCTTTGGCTCATTCTTCTCTTGATCTCATCCGTTTCACGCCTGCCGGGACAAACGGGCAAGACAGTTGCATTGCGCTGCGGCAGCCTGTTCGACGGCCGTGCCGACGCGCTCCGCAAGAACGTCGTGCTGGTTGTAACCGATGGCAAAATCAAGAATATTTCCAACACTGCTCCCGACGGCGTCGAAGTTATTGACCTCTCCACCCACACATGTCTCCCCGGCCTGATTGATACCCACACCCACGTCCTGTTGCAGGGTGACATCACCGCCGCCGACTATGATGAGCAACTGCTCAAGCAATCGCCCGAATACCGCACCATCCTGGCGACCGTCAACGCCCGGCGCGCCCTGGAATACGGATTCACCTACATCCGCGATCTCGAAACCGAAGGCGCCGGCTACGCCGATGCCGACGTCAAAAAGGCCATCAACAACGGCGTGATTCCAGGCCCGCGCATGCAGGTCGCGACCCGCGCCATGGACGTCACCGGAGCCTATCCGCTGCAGGGCTACGCGCCCAATGTGCCGGTCCCGCACGGCGTCCAACTCGTAGACGGCCCCGACCAAGCCCGGCAGGCCGTGCGCGAGCAAATCAGCCATGGCGCCGACTGGATCAAGGTCTACAGCGACCGCACCTACCGCGTGCGCGACGACGGCGTCCTCGACGATATTCCCACCTTCACCCTCGACGAACTGCGCGCGATCGTGGACGAGGCCCACCGCGAGGGCCACAAAGTCGCCTCCCACGCCATGGCTCTCAACGGAGTGCACAATTCCGTGGAAGCCGGCGTGGACACCATCGAGCACGGCAACTACATCGCCGATGAGGACCTGAAAACCATGGTCGCCCGCGGAATCTATTACGTGCCCACCATCTACGTCGGGGAATATGTCGCCCAGGGACGCGCCGCCGCAGGCGCTCCCGTCTGGCTCAAGATGCTTCAAATCCACGAAGAAACCTTCCGGCGCGCCCTGAAAGCCGGGGTCAAGATCGCCTTCGGCACCGACGCTGGAGGATTCGACTGGACCGTCAATCCGGCAAAAGAATTTTCTTCGATGGTGAAGTTTGGCATGACTCCGGCACAGGCGCTTCGCTCGGCCACGGCCACTGCCTCCGAACTGCTCGGCATGCAGGATTCTCTAGGAACCGTCGGACCGGGAAAGTTCGCCGACATCGTAGCCGTCCCCGGCGACCCGCTCACCGATGTCAGCCTCATGGAAAAAGTAGATTTCGTGATGAAAGCCGGAGTGGTCTACCGCAAGCCCTAGTCGCATATGGGCTGTGCACGGGGACGTTAGCGCAAGCTGGCGTCCGCCCCAGCCCCAAACCACCCCAGCAGCCTCTGCTCAAACTCCCGCGGCGCGGTGCTCATCGCCCCACAGTGGTCCGCTCCCGCCACTTCCCACAGATAAGTCCCAGGATCCTGCGCGTGAATCATGCGCGAATGCCGCACCGGAATATTGCTGTCCATCTGCCCATGAATCAAAAGGATGCGTACCGACGCTTGAGCCGCCGCCCCAACTTCCGGCGACACCGCTTCCATATCCAGCCCGTATCTCCAGCGCGCCCGCAGAAATGCGAATTCCACCAATGGCCGCAACAGAGTCCTCCCGACCCAATATCCCAGGTGAAACGGCTGCCCCATCCGGTCATAGGCGATCTCGCGAAACGTCGCAAAAGAAGATTCAGCAGCCACTGCGCAGAAAGGCACGGCGGCTTCAAGCGATTGCAGAAGTTGTGCCGCGCCCATGGATTCACCAAGGCCGAAAATACACCGGGGACGCTCGCGCGCCTCCATGAACTCGAACCATTGGCGGATGTCGTTCTGTTCCAGCAGACCGTAAGTCGCCAGCCCCCCGCCGCTTGCACCGTGAGCCCGCGCGTCCGGCAGCAGCACGGTGAATCCGTGAGCCAATAGCAGTTGCGCGTATCCGGTCATTCCCATGCGATTGTCGCCGAGTCCGTGCAGGAGCAACACGGCGTTCCCGTTGCTGTGATGAGGACGGACAATCCACCCGCGGAGAATCGCTCCGTCGGACGCGGTGATCTCGGCGTCAGCCAGTTCGGCATCGAGCGATCGGGCGAAGCCGCGCATCGCAGAAACTCCGTCTTCGGTAAGTGGTCGTCGCGACGGATGTAATGCACCATCGGCAAGATAGATTCCGCCGGCCGCACAGAATACAAGGTAAAGAGTCAGCGCGAGTGCTAGGCGGTGCGATCGTCGCGAGAGGCGCATGGCTACTGGAATGTACGTAGCCAAACCTCTTGCGGTTCAAACCTCGATCACAAGAACATCCTGCGGGGAGACAAAGAAGAGGGTTACTGCGATCTTGCAGAACTGGTTACTTGGCCAATGGTTGGGGAGGGCACGGCTTCCGCCGTGCCGCCCCAAACCACAAACGATGCCGGGGCTTTGGCCCCTGAGTTCTGCGATTCTACCGGTGTGCCATCGCAGGTTCGTGCGCGTCTTTGCCGGCCTTGAACGCAGCGTACCGCTTGTTGATCTCGTCCCAGTTCACCACGTTCCACCACGCAGCCAGATATTCCGGGCGCCGGTTGTTGTACTTCAGATAGTAGGCGTGCTCCCAGACGTCATTGCCGAAAATCGGATACAGCCCCTGAGACAGCGGACTGTCCTGATTCGGCGTACTCATGATCTGCACTTCGCCGTTCGACTTGGCCGCGAGCCACACCCATCCCGAACCGAACTGCTTTGTGCCCGCGTCGTTGAACTTGGCCTGAAAATCCTTGAAGTTGCCGAACGTCTTCTGGATCGCCTCGGCGATCGGCCCGGTCGGGTCGCCTCCGCCCCTGGGCTTCATGATTTTCCAGAACATGCTGTGATTCACATGGCCGCCGCCGTTGTTTCGCACCGCGGTGCGGATGTCTTCCGGCACGGCATTCAAATCGCGGATCAGATCTTCCGCCGACTTTTGGGCAAGGTCCGAGTGCTTCTCCAGGGCCGCATTCAGATTCTTCACGTATGCGCCGTGGTGCATATCGTGATGCAAGGTCATGGTTTGCTTGTCAATGAAAGGTTCGAGCGCGTCGTAGGCATAGGGCAAAGCTGGTACTTCATGAGCCATGATGTCCTCCACAAGGTAGAGATGACGGGAAGTGGTAGTTCGATGCAGGGGCTGCCAAACAATTATATCGCTGAGCGATCCACAGGAATCCGTCTGGGGACAGCCGCCCTCGGCTGTCCGGTCGCGTGAAGCTCGCCCCCAGTGCTCTTTTTTACTTCCGCCCCAGCAGCCGAATCCTCGACGTAAACGCCCGCCCTTCACAGGCGCTGAACGTCGGGGCGGGATGGTTCACCGGATCAATGACGCTGTTGACCACATAGGGATTGCACCGCCCGGTGATGTTATCGAATCCACCGCGCAGCGCCCAATAGTATCCAAAGGCATGGAAGCGCTTCTCGAGCTGCAGATTGAGAGAAAAGTATCTCGGAAAACGAAATTCGCCCACTTTACTGTCCAGTTGCTGCTGCGGCGTGAGCTCCGTAAAAGGAAATCCCGTCCGCGCCTCCATCGAATATGCAAGCTCCGTCTGGTGCAGCACGGGAAGCTCGAAAAACGGTAAGTATCCCCACGACAAGAACCGGTTCGGCGCATCCCACGGATACGGCCCCGGCTGCTGCACGCTCAAAATCGGATTATCCACATTGAAATCGAGCGCCTGATTCGACCGGGCGCGCGATCTCGTGTACGACCCCATCACCGTGTAGTTCTTCCGGAAATTGTGGCGCAGTGTCACTTGCAACGCGTCATACCGGTCGTCGCGTGTATTCTGCAGCACGAAATTTCCCCCGGACGCCCCATTCGCCGTGTTGTAAACAAGTCCCCGGCTCCCGCGTTTTTCCAGAAACTCCGCCTTCAGATAAATCCTGGCAGGCAGCTTCCGTTCGAAGCCGAGGCTCCAGTTGAGAAAGCGCGGCGCTTGCAGCGTGCTGGTGTTGGCATTGAAGGTAGTCGTAACAGGCCCAGTGACTAAGATGACTGGACTGCACTGCGGATTTTCTTGGCAATCCGGATTGATTTGATAAAAAGTGTCCTGTCGCGTTCCCGCAAAGGGCCGTGCGATCAGGAATATCGGCGTCGCGTCATAAACCAGTCCGATTCCAGCCGAAAACTTCGTGTTTCCGGCATTATCGAGCACGTAGGTCCCCGCCAGCCGCGGAGCGACCTCGGCGTGACGGACAATTTCATCCCAGTCAAGACGCACCCCAGGCTCGATCAGCAGACGGTTGGTCACGCTCCAGCGATCCTCAACATAGGCGCTGGCCTCGGCGTTGTATTGCTCATGCAGCGGCGCGGCACCGAAGGTCGAATAGCGCGTGCAGGGGAAACTGCTGTTCTGCGGCGCGGTTAGACAGATATCCGCCGGCTGGGCGGAAGTGACCGCAGAGGTCAGCAACGAAATGGGCTGACGCGAAAATTGAGCAGAGTACGAAATGCGGTCCAGATCAACCCCGAGTTTGAAGTCGTGCCGGCCGTGCCATTCGCGCGGAGGCAGATACAGATTCGCCAGCGCTTGCCACCGCCGGGCTCGCGTCTTGTCGGAGAAGTAGTAGTTCCCGAAGGCAGTGGTGGGAGTCGGCTGGTAGGGGGCCGTCCCATAAGGCGTCAGCCTGACGTTGTACTGGTCAAACGCAAATCCAGCCTCGAGCAGTTCCCCTCCGGCAAAGTAGTGCTGATCCTTTACGCTCGCCACGTACGCCGATTCCACATCTTTCGGATTCGCCATCTGCGGATTCTGGGGCGACAGGTACGGATACTGATCGTGCAGATCGTTCACCAGAAAGCTGGTCGTGAGGATGTTCCGGCTCGCTAAATTGGCCTGAACCTTCGTCAAATTGCCGAGCCGCAGAAGGTGGTCGTTGTCCTGCCCTATGGGCAGTCCGGTATTCACAACATTGTCGTACTCGCCGTCAAATGCGTTATAGAACCACACCTTGCCTTTGCGCAGCGGTCCGGAGAAAATAAACCGCGGCAGAAACTGGTCAAAACTCCATCCATGCTTGTTCTGCACCGACGGAACAAAATCGGTGCCCGCAAAACGAAAGTGGTCATCGCCAATGCCGGTGTTCAGACTCAGCAATCCACCCGAACCTTTGCCCGCCTCGGCCGGCTCGCGCGACGGCTCAACCTGAATGGAGCGAAACGCATCCGTGCTCACGCGAATTAGCAGTTGCCCGTTGGCTGGCTGGGTCACATTGAAGCCATCGAGCAGCGTGACCGTCTGGTAGGTCTGCGCCCCGGCCACGTGCGGCTGTCCGCTCTGGTCCTGCACCACTCCCGGAATGAAATTCAGCGCGTTGCGGTAATCGTGTGTCGCGGGATAAACAATATCGAGCACATCGAGCCCACTGATCGTCTCCTGCGCGGCAACTTGCGCCGGGTCAATCGCCGGCGCCGATTCCACCACATCCACCACCTCCCGCACCTCCTGCTGGTGCGAGATCGCAACCTCGATGGCTGATCCGGCGGTAATCTGCACATTCGGTTGCACCAGCACGTAGAAGCCTTCCTTTTCCACGCGAAGCTGGTAAGCCCCCGGCGCCAGCGAAGGAAACTGGCAGCGTCCGGAAAAGTCCGTCTGGCATCGCGCCGGCACCTGCGCAGGCGACTCCAGAGTAACCCGCGCCTCTCGCGCCGCGACCCCGTTCTCATCGGTAACGCTGATCACGGGCGCGGACTGCGCAAGCGCGCCTGCGGCCACAGCGAATACAAGCAGCAATGTGCGCATAGGTCGGGAATGTTTGCAGGAAAATTATAGGTGGGATGCAAACTGGATTCGCAGGTTTGCCGGGCCGCTATGTTTTCGTCGCCAGGTAGGCGCAAACCCGCCGGATGGTGTCGCGCTGGTGGTCGTTCAAGGTCAGGAATTCGAATCCGTAGCGCAGACCATGGCAGTAGCGCACGATGGCGCGCACTTTGATGGGATATGGCGAAAGCGGAAGGGGGATCTCCAGCGTCGCGATCTCCCCGGTGGTCAGCATGCCGGTAAGCGTTGCCCCGATGCCATCCTGTCCCAGTTCCACCGACCGGCCCCAGCAGCTGCGGAACTCGCCCTCCTGAAACATCCTCACCTGCAAACGCACGTCAAAGGCAAACCGGGGGTAGCGCCGGGCGTGTTCAAACTTGCCCACCGCCGCCTTTCCAGACGAACTGGCGCTGGCGGCTGCGGCCCGGGTTCGAACTTCTTTGGCCATACAGGTCGGCAGCAACGGATCCTGCGTTTCCCCTAATTCCCGTGCAGCAGATAGCCAGGCTCCAGCGGCAGCTTCCCGCCTACTTTCACCACCACCACGCTGCTGTTGATGGCGTAGACGTCCACTACGCCGACGGCCCCAGGGATTGAAGCCACCCGGTTCACCAGGTCCTCATCGGAGTCCGCCACGATAATGGCAGGATGGCTGGTGCGTCCGTGGTTGGCGCTGACGATCAACTCCTTGACCTGACTCTCGGGAAGCTCGTAGACCTTTTCGAGCAGCAGTTTCATCTCCGGAGTCGAGGGAGACCGCAGGATCAGCGTAACCGGCTTCCCGTCAGGCCAGCGGTTCGTCTGCGCTTTGCAAACTTTCACCAGGTCGGGAAGAGTCATGGCGGTAATGCCATTGGCCTTGTTCGAAACCAGCGCCAGATCGCGCGCCCCGGCCAGCGACACTGCGGCCACTAGAAACACGCCAGCCATTGATACTCGACATGGAAACACCATTTCCCCCGCGGACGGATTTGTCCCTGCCTGATTCTCCTGCAGTTTGCGCCCCGGCTCAATGACCACGAAGGGTATGTACCTCCGGCGCCACCCCAAAGCCGGCAAAGATTCCCCAACTGGGAATGGTAGGCCCGGCAGGAATCGAACCTGCAACCCTCGGATTAGAAATCCGATGCTCTATCCGCTTGAGCTACGGGCCCTCAGATGAGAGCAGTATAATCCAACCCATTCACGAGAAAGCTAGTTAGGCAAAACAGCAGCGGGGAGCTGCGTCTGCGCGTTTGACTCAGTTTTGGTGCAATTTGCTGCAATCGTGCCCAAATCGTGCCCAAAGCCCTGACTAAGTTCCTGCGCTGCACCGTTTTGCTTCGTATCGAGTTTGCTGGCAGCGTCGGCGAGATCAGCTTCGTCAACGATGTTGTAGCGCTCGAAGACGGAGCGCGTCTTGTGTCCGCTGATTCTCATGGCCACGCTTTCTTGAACGCCAAGCCTGCGAAGGTTGCGGACTCCAGACCGGCGCAGCTCGTGAAAGAGCAGCCCCGGAACACCAGCGCGGGAGCAAACCTTGTCCCAGATTTTGCGGAAGCCTTTCACAGGTTTGCCGTTCTCCCGCGTGAACACGAAGTCATCCGGCTTTTTGCCGATGACGCACGCGGTCAACAGGGTTGCGACTTCGCGCGTCATCTTGACCGCGCGGCCTTCCCCGTTCTTGGTCGTTCCAGCTTCCAGCCGGATTGTTCCGGTGCTCAAGTCAATCTGCTTGACCCGCATCGAGAGCAATTCGCCTTTGCGGAAGGCGAAGCTGTAGGCTGTAGTCAGCAGGGCGCGGAGCCACAGCCCAACCTTGCTGCATTCCCTCGCCAGAGGCGTGTACTGCGCGTCTTCGAGGAACCCTGTGCGCGGTGCGCTTTCCTTGTACATCGGAATGACCGGGCACGATCTGACCTTCGGCGGCGTGCGTTTCATCGCGAGATGAAAAGCCCGCTTGAGAATGGCGAGTTCCCGGTTGATTGACGCGCCGCTCGCGTTCTCCTCTTCCCGCTTGGCACAGTAGCGTTGCGCCAGGTCGGTGTTGAGATCGTCGGCGGGCAGCTTGCGAAAGAACGGCTCCAGATGCTTTTTCCAGCGCCATTCTGCCGTCTTGATGCTCTTGCGTCCTTGCTGCCGGTATTCGGCGAACAGATCCGCGATCAGTTCGTCAACTTTCACGTTGGTTCGTGGGATGTAGGTTTTCGTCTCGACTTCGGCGAGGCGTCGTTTGAGCAGTTTTTCGGCGACCTTGCGGTCGGGCGAATGGCTGCTCTCTCTGCGTGCGATGCCGCGGACGTAGAACTTCACCCACCACACGGCAGAGCCGTTCTGGTAGATGCTGCCAGAGCCGCGCGGCCGTGGCGTTGCGTGTTCGTTCATTGTGTTCGCTCCCTTCAGAGATTGAACACACAGACCTGAATCAAGAGCGGAATTTGCTGCTATCACCGGAGCGGCGATAATGAAAGGAGCCATATTCCTGTCTCGTTCAGGAGTGTGGTCAGTGGCAGGCGCGGTGCTGATTACACCGTCCTGCCACGCTTCGATTTTACTCTTTTCCGCCAGCGTTATCACGGCAATTCCTTTCTTGACGGGCATAGTTCGGTACGAGTGCGAGCAAACACCGCTCCCAGCGCGGATTTCGGAGAGAACACAGGATGACTACTCCAAGCGTGTTTTCGTTCGCTCGATCCATGCATCTAGTTCCACGCGATCAATTAGCCACGGCGCGTGACCGTTCTCTGTAAGCCGGATGACGGGAATTTCCCCGCGCTGGCAGAGCGAGCGGAGCGTTGCGGGAGATACCGACAAGTACTCGCTCGCTGGTCGCAAGCGAAGCAGCCGTCTCTGCGAACTGTCCCTCTTCGTCATCGCCGCTTTGCTTCCATTTGCGCAGCCATCGAATCGCGGGCCGCGCGGTTGATGATTGCCAGTGCCCCTTGGCCTACGTGTCACCGACGCCGCCCTCGCGTCCGAGACGCCGGGCGAAGCCTCGAAGCAGATCCACCGCCTGGCGTTGCGCGTCGCTTCGACTTTGCCGTTTAGCTGCCATAAAACACCGCTTCCGCTGAGTAATTGCCACCATGGGAGTTAGAATTGCCACCACGGGAGTTATGCTTGCCACCATGGGACCTACCGCAAATTGCCACCAAGCCATTGGTAGGTGTCAGTGGGTTCTTACCCATAGTGGCAATAGATGCTTCGCTCGGAAGGTTTACGCGGTACTCGGCTGCTCTGCGATGTGGCACAGGGTCAGCCACTCGCTGGATCAACCCTGCCAGGACGGCTTGCGTGCGATAACCCCGAACGGAAGTCCAACCGCATTCCATCAGCCCGCCGATCCTTTCCAGCGGCAAGATAACCGGCTGCCCTGGTCGGCGACGCTGCAGTTCGCAAACCAAGGCGGCGAATTGTTCATAGCGCGAGTTGTGCGTCTCTGCCTGAATGGCCCTCCATGCTATCTCCAGGGGGTCCGGGCCTCCGATCTCGTATCGGCAAGCGCTGGCAGCCAGGTTGCGGATCTCGGCCTCGGATAGCGGCGGCCGGCAGCGGCGAACGTTCTGCTGCAGTAACTCGTATACGATCTCCGCTAATGTTAAGCCCCTTCTGCGGAGGTAACAGGCGGTGCGAAACAACCCATCGTTGCGCTGGCCCTCGCGCACAATGCCGATTTCGCTGGCCTGGACAATGGGCCGCGACGCACTTGTCACCGCTTCGAGCAACCAGTCCGGAGCAGAGGCGGGCGCAACTCCGTTTAACGGAATTGCCCACTCGTAAGGATGTCCACTCGGGTGGACAGAGGGCGGAATCAGTGCATAGCCGTTTTCGCCGCGCACGTCGAGGCCAGGACCAAGTTTCTGTGTACTGTTACGTATGTTCGTTGTAACCGGATAGCTGAAGTACAAGTGCTGCCCGCGGGAAGTAGTGACGGCGAGGGTTTTTGCCCAGGCTCCATGCCGCTCAACTAGCGAGCAAAAAGAACTTCTGCCGGATTCGCCGTCAACGTCTAAAACCCAGACTCCCGAACCCGGTCCGGTCGCCACAGCCCAATTACAGCGCTCATACTTTCGCTCCCAGGTGCGGATCATGTCGGCATCGCATGAGGCTCGCCGCGGCCAATCCCGAATCAGCGCCTTCTTATCGCGTTCGGCACAGGGCAGGAGTCGCCAGCCGCGCGACAGCGCGGGCTCCAGCGCAGCCCAAAACACTTCCTGTCGTCGAGTTTGCTTCTTTTTGCTGTCCATCTATCATCCGTCCGTCAATCGCTCCGCTGAGCGGGCCGTGAAGCTTCACAGGGGGGCTTTACGTTTCCTTCAGATCGTTGATCGCCGTACTTAGCTCCGCAATTCAAGCAAACCTGTTTCTCCAACCATCGTTGGAACCTTTCCTGCTCTCGCCGGCGCCGCTCCGCGATGCGACTCTTTTTGTCCCTACGGAGGCACTCTCCGTGGAAGTGACCGCGGAAGCCGGTCGGCAGCTTGGCTCCGCACCCGCGGCAAAAGTGGCGCGATTCTTCCGGAACCACGTCGTCGCCCACGGTGATTTCGAGGCCCATTCGCACCTCACGAACGGTCAACTTGCTTGTGACAGGTGCCGTTCACTGCTCACCTCCAGTAGCAAAGCGCTCGATTGATGTTCTCGATATGAGGACTCGCCTGCCAATCTTGTGGACCGGCAGCTTTTTCAACAGGATGAGCTTGTCTAGGGTGCGAACCGAGATGGAAAGAGCTTGGGCTGTCTGGCGCTTGCTAAGCAATATTTGTTCCGGCATGTTGGTCTCCGTGCCGCGACGTGCGCGTGAAGCCACAATGCCAAGAACCCAGCGCGGAATGAAGGACAAAAGTTGTTTTTTTTGAGGGCCTATTTGTCCAGAGAGAGGGTTCGTCAGTCTGGTCGCTTAGGGGGACTGAGAACTTCAAACGGAGACTTCAAGAGGAACTTCGCTGTTCGCTGTTTCAGTTTGGCCAAGGCATCTGGACTGAAGAGCTTCGGGAGGCTGTCCTCTTTGCCCCCAGCGACCAAGAATCCTTCCTGTAGAAGGTTCGAGAGGGCCTCACATCGTGGACTGCCCGTGCTTTTTTCAACGTACAACAAGGAGGCGAAAGGTGTACCAGTGAGTAAACCTTAACCTCTTTGTGATCGCCCGAGATAACCTCTCGAAGCGTTCCACATGGAAAGAGTAAAAGCGCATTATGTTCGGAAGTCCATCGTACAGATCGACGAAATTCTTTCGCATCGGATCTCTTCCCGCATCTGGCGGCGCAGCCAATAATTCATATTTTGGGTTCAGCGTGGTGCGGTTTAAACGTTCCACGCGATCAGCGAGTGAGCGCAAATCTCTTGTAAGCCGCTTCAGCTGTGCCGGCGATATTTCACCCAGATGGACGCGCCCTCGGCTCTGTCCCACTGCTATGATACACACGGCATTCAAGAGGCAGCCAAGAGCTTCGGCGTCGCAACCCGCTTTGCAAATGTCATTGAAAGAGTGCTCATGGACCGGGCCGCGGGCGAAGAGTTTTTTCAGGAAACCACGGCTAGATTCCCGAAAATGAGCGTTGGTAGACACTGGCAGAATCGTTCCGGTTCAAGGTATGGTAACCGGAAAACTGACGGATTGGCATTCAGGACGCGGTAGATTTCGTGCCAGCTAACGCTCAAATCGCAACTTCGGTCGTGGTAGAAACTAGGCATACGGGACCCTATCGCGAATTGCCCCTTTTCCGGAGTGGTAGTGGTAGAAATAGGCATACGCTTAGGGCGTTTTAGTGGGAAAACTAGGCAGCAGAACCCTCTCGGCGGATTGCCCCTTTTCCAGTGGAATAGCCTCCCGTCCCGTCCTGAAGCGGACACACGAGGAGCCCCCTAGGGCAGGAAGAAGTCCAAAGGTTTTCGATAGGCCTTCGCCAGTTCGCTTAGCTCCACTACGTCTACCCTTCGCTCGCCCGACTCGATCTTCGAGACAACAGAGGAGTCACGAGCTGCGGCTGCGCAAGCTCGTTCACAGGCCGAGGAGTCCGACTCTGCCGGGAGAAAGATTCAGAAGACCTGCGAAGTCGAAAGACTGGTTGGCGGGACGACACGAAGTCATACCGATGGAGTTTTCGCGCACTACACCCCCTTCGCGACGTGGAGCTTGGCGTAACGATTTCCGAATACGGAACAATTTGATTTAGGTCGAATTGGGATTTGAGAAATGGGTTAAACTAACAGATTTGGTCTGTTGCGCGCGCTCGCGCTTTCTGCCCCCTCAACCCGGCTGTTGAGGGGGTGCGAGGATTCTCGACTTTAATGTTCTTGGTCTGTTTCGATCTTGAAAGTCTTCACAGGTTCGCCATTCATAGAGCCGATCCGGACGATGACAATGTGAGTAATGTCGTCCTGCGGGACAACGTAAGCAGGTTGTCAGCAGAGTATCTCGCCGAGCAGTCGATCCGACAACTCAGAGGGCGAGCTCCGCTGACCGTGACTGATTGCTACAAGGACACTGCTGGCCGCGACGGTGCGGGCCGGCGGCAGCGCCAATCAGCGTAAGGATCGACCGCCGCGCTGAGTTAGCAGCGACGGCGGCTGCAGCCCATTTTATTACGTGCTCTTGAGGCGATACTTGCTGCCAAGTCGAGAAAGGACTTGCTGGAGCTCTTACCCTGTTCGAGAGCAGGCATGCAGAACGGCTTAGCGGCCGTGACCTGCCTCAGGGGCCAGAGAAGGCACACTCACGGTCCGGTCCAAGGGCATATGGGACTCGCGGATTAGGTAAGCAAGGTTTCATGGCTCTGTTCGGGAAACAGGCACCAGTCCACTATGCAGACACAGCGATTGGAAGGCGGCGCGACGGTTTGCTCCTCACTACGGGGTTTAGTGCCTAACTCTCTATGCTGCATAGGGTTCCGCCGATGAACAGAGTCACCAAGGGGCAAAGTGGGGACGATCAAAGTGGAATGCCCCGTGCCTAAACAAATGAGGACGTGCTGGCGTTAAGAAACTCAGAATTCTGCTATCGCCCGACAAACTGTCGACCAATCATTCCGGATCAAGCGGCTTGGCCTGAGACAGTCGTTGCGTCGGCTGGGAGGGTCTTAGCTTCACAGATTTAGCCTTCACAGATGTCGGTAGCCTGTCGCTGTCGGAATCCGGAGAAAAAGAAATGAGAATCCTGCTAGCCGTAGACTCCAAGGTTTATCGTCATCTCATTACCAGCTGCCTGAAGGAGTGGGATTTCGATTTCGTGGTGGCAAACGATGGGTTCTCGGCTTGGGAGGTACTGGAAGGTGCATGGTCCCCCACATTAGCACTCCTGGATTGGGTACTGCCAGGAATCACCGGGATTGAACTGTGCCAACGGATAAGGACTCGTCTGCGAAACGAGCAGTATGTCTACACTATACTATTAACCGCAAAGAACCAACGTCACGATCTTCTTGCTGCGATGGAGGCAGGGGCCGACGATTACCTCTCCAAGCCGTTTGACCCTCTGGAGCTCAAGACGCGGCTTCTGGCGGGGAGAAGGACCATTCTCTTGCAGAGGGAATTAATCACTGCCCGCGAGTCCCTAAAGTTCGTCGCGACCCATGACTCCATGACGGGCCTGTTGAACCGGGGAGAAATCATTTCCGTCTTGCGTTGTGAGATCGCACGCAGTCGACGCGAACGTCACCCGGTCGCGATCGTGCTGGCCGATCTGGATCATTTCAAGAAAATCAATGACGCGTTTGGGCACGGTGCGGGAGACATCGTGCTGCAGGAAGTGACACGACGATTCCGTTCTGGTTTGGGGCCTTACGACGGTGTCGGAAGGTACGGAGGAGAAGAGTTCCTCCTGATTCTCCCGGGGTGCGATCTCCGCACGGCTGTAGGTCGGGCCGATACGATCCGGCACCTCATTGAAAAGGATGCCATGGTCACTCCTCAGGGCGACGTGATTGCGTCCGTGAGTGTGGGGGTCACGGTTGCTGACGGTACCGAGGATGCAAGCGTAGAAGCTCTATTGGAGAGAGCAGACGCCGCCTTATGCCAGGCAAAGCGCAATGGACGGAACCGGGTTGAATGCGGTGAGATGGCGCCGGTGTCCGTTCGGCCTATTTCCCATTGTCCGGCATTGTAGTCGGTTCGCGTCCGGTCGGCTGCCAAGGCGGAGCAACCCTGCCGTCTTCGAGTTCTTAAGAGTTAAATAGTCGGAGTTCCGGTCCCCTGAAATTCGAATCCCGTGCAATCGCTCAAGTAGCCTGGCTTTACGATGCTCCGGCAGGAGCGGCCTGATCAGCTCTTAGATGCTCAACCGCCTTAACAAGAGCGGGCCCATCTTCTTCCACGTTTAACTTCGACTTCTCAAAGTAAGCCGCTGCTCCTGCCATCTTCAGCTTCTTCTCATTCCGCTGAGCTAGACCAGACAGAACAATAACCGGGACGGGTTGGGTGAGCGGGTTGCGTTTCAGCTCTCGAAGCACTCCCGTGCCCTCGAGGGTGGGGAGCATCATGTCCAACAGAATGACGTCGGGATGCGTCTCCTGCGCGCGACGTAGACCTTCTTTTCCATCTCCCACAGCGATTACGCTGTGCCCCGCCTTCACTAGAATCCTCTCAATCGCCGAGCGAAAGAAACGGCTGTCTTCGATCACAAGTATTGTCATAGGCGTAACCGGCCAAGCGGTGAAACGGGTTGTTGGTCTTTGGAGGGCGAGTTTTCGAGGAAGTGCTGCAGCTTTTGTTGGGAATCGTGAGACAAGCCGGTGAATGCAATGCCATTCCCAAACTGCGGGTGATGTGTCACAACTCTCCCATCGACAACCAACTTTTCGTGGCCCAGCCAGAGAACGATATTCAGCAGTGTTCCTACTGAGAGGGTGAGGGCCATTTCGACATAGCACCCGCCCAAGCTGATGTCCGTTGTCTCCACACGGATCGGAACTTCGTTCCCTTGCGCCCTCAACTCTGCCTGAACAGCTATGGTCAAACGCTGGAACTGCCTTCGCTCGCAGAGGGTACTGGTCACACGGTCCTGCTGGAACTGGTTCACGATCGCCCTATCTCAGCCTGACATGCTGTTTTGCTCAACACGCCGCCCTAATCGACCGCTTACTGCACAATTATCAAGAGCTTGGTAACATGCTGCAAGTTTCCGGAGCTGGCGACCACGCTGAGACTGTAACTTCCCTGTGGAGTTGTGTTGGAGACCACAGATTGCTGTGTACCTCCAAGGCCGCAGCCGACTAGCAACAGAAGCATGCCCACTACCGCTGATGCGGCATAGGGTCGGAATTTCCGCCGGTTCTTTGCGCCAACCACGAGCACGCCAAAGATCCCCATCTGCCCAAACATCCATGCGGCCAGGAAGCGCCCGCGCGTATCTCCGGGTGTGCGATTTTGGGCGACCGCTCCGGTAGTCTTGACTGTGACGGCCACGGTTGAGGTATTGCTGCCGGGCGTAATCGAACTGGGGCTCACCGTACAAGTCGAGAGAGCCGGCGCTCCCTTGCAGGAGAAGCTCACCAGATTCGAGAAACTGCCTCCGACCGAGCCGACATTCAACTGGAAGGTCGCACTGCCGCCAGCCTTCACCGTGGCCCTGGTGTTGGTGGGGACGCTGACAAAATCGACTCCCGATCCGCTGAGCATAACTTGAGGGCTGCTGGTTCCGGAACTGACCAGCCGGAGAGTGCCAGCGCGGATGCCCGCCGATCTCGGCGTAAAACTGACCCGCACGGTGCAGGTTCCATTGGCTGCGATAATGCCGCAGTTACTGCCGGTGGCCGCAAAGTCGCCGGTCACCTGGACTCCGGAGATATTCAGCGGTGCATTGCTGGTGTTCGTAACTGTCACGCTTTGTGACGTAGTCACGCTGTCAACGGGAGAAGATGAGAAGCCCAGACTAACGGGCAAGATCCTGAAATAATGGGGACCGCTGATACCCGTGCCTGACAGAGTTACGGCATGGGGGCTGCCCGTCGCATCATCCGTAATCGTGAGAGCTTCCACCAGACTGCCCGATGTCGTGGGAGTAAAAGCGACCGTAAAGGTACAGAACGATGCTGCCGGCACCGTTGCGCCACAATCGTCACTCTCGGCGAAATCAGCGCCTGTGGTCTTGCCACTGATCGTGAGCGCGGCCGAGCCCATGTTTCGCAAAATGCTGGTCTGCGGCGCACTCGTGGTGGCGACGTTTTGATTGCCGAACTGCAAGGAAGAGGGTCCCATCGAAACTGCTGGAGCACTTGTAGTGGGGTCGATCTTTGCGATGAAGGCGTCGGTCTGTCCCCCCAACCCTGTTTGAAACGCGGACTGAGTTACCGGGAAGTCGGGAGACTGCGTCACACCAGTCACGTATACTGCGCCGCTTCCGTCAAGAGCCAGGCCTGAAGCCGCCTCCCACCCCTGCCCGCCGAGGAAGGTCGCCATCAACAGATTAGTTGCGCTGGGGCTGATCTCAGCGACGACAACATCGCCGTTGCCCGCGTATGCCTCAATCGGGTTCGCCAAGTCGAACCCAATGTCGCTGCCCACAATGAAAGCGTCGCCGCTGGCATCAACCTGAATCGCTTGCCCTGCCATGTTGTTGGACGTGCCCAGAAATGTGGAATAGACCAGACTGGCGCCGGTAGGGTCGAGTTTCGCGATGATGGCACCGTTGCAGGCGGACACCGAAGGATCGCAGATGCTGGTCGTAGGGATAACGTTGGGAAAGCCGTCGTTGGCCATGTCATAGCCGGTGACGTACGCATCACCGCTCGAGTCCACGGCAATCGCGTTCAAGAAGCTAGAGGTAAATCCCCCAAGATACGTAGAGTAGGCCAAGCCGCCCGCGCTCGTGAGCTTTGAGACGAAACCGACATCACTCAGAGATGAGCCCGGGGAGGTTGTGGCATAGGCTCCTGAAGTCACCGGGAAGTTGGAGGTCGTGGTAAATCCCGTCAGGTAGGCATTACCCGAGCCATCTGTAGCAACGCCGAGGATTTGGGTATCGGGGGAACAACTTGTGCACGAACTGGCGTTGAGGGTGCTGCCAGCCAGATAGGTGGAGTAGGCGAGAGAACCGCTGATGCCGGCGGGGTTCGCAACGAACTTGGTAACGAAGCCGTACTCTCCCCAATCCCCAAATTGGTCAGCCGAAACGGAGGACTGAAAGGCACTCACCATGGGGAAATTGATTGACTGAGTGATTCCGGCGATGACCGCCTCTCCAGCGGAATCCACGGAGACGGAGGTTGCAAACTGGGAATTCGAGCCGCCCAGGTAGGTCGCGTACGTAAGTGTAGAACCGTCGGCGGAGAACTGCGCGAGAAAAGCGTCCTGGGCACCGGAAAGAGTGGATTGGTAAGGATTCACAACCGGAAAGTCTGAAGAGCTTGCACTGCCTGTAACATACGCGTTTCCTGAGGAATCGAGGGCCAATGCTGCTGCTTCATCGTTTCCGGTGGTGCCGCCGAAATAGTCCGCGAAAATCAGGCCTGAACCGGCGGGGTTGAATTTCACCAGAAACGCCCGGAACTGGTTAGAGGTGTACGAGCCGAGAGTTGCCTTTGGAAAATTCGGAGAATCTGTAATGCCAGTGACGTAGGCGTCACCCGCGGAATCTACCGCGATCGCGTTGCTGAAGTCGTCGGCACTTCCACCGAGGAACGTTGAATACACCAGTACCGGATCAATCACCATAGGCTTTGTGCTGTCGTGAGATGCAACCGAAAAACCCACGTGGGTCGCATCGCGCAGCACATACTTGCCGCCAACCGGGGCTCGCGTCCCATTGATGACCTGGTAGATGATAGGCATCTGAAAGAGCATCTGGGTCGGACCCTTGCTCAAGACTAGGTTTCCGGCGGAGTCTACGCTAAGTGCGTCGGCACCTTTTACGGAAAACTGGATGTTCGCCGCATTTGCTCCCGGAGCCAGATCAAAATCGTATTCCACCTGGTGATTGTTTCCGTAATAAACCAAGTCGATTCCGGGGTATACATTCTTGTAGCGGATCTGGCTGTAGGTCGGAATGTTCCGGCGCCATTTGCTCGGATCCCGGCCAATGAAATAGTTGATCCTGGTGCTCAGGGGTTGCTCGCCTACGATCGTGGGATTCGCCGCGGCCCCTGCAAGATCAATGGCAAGAACGGTAGATTTCCGCTGCCGAGCGATTCTCGCTTGCTGCCGAATCGGAGAAAATCCCGGGTGAATCCGCTTGGCGGCCGGCGCCGGGACGAAATCTGCGGAAGAGGTTGTTTCTGAGGCTTGCAAGGCAAGAACCATCCCGCCCGCGGTAAGGAAGACCGAATATCCGCTGCCATGGGACAGGAATCTGACCTGGGAGTCGGTCTGGCCCTGGTTGGCCTCAAACATGAGCGGTACATTGCCATAGTTCGACCTGATTCGCCCGCCTCCAAAGGAGGCAAGCCCTGGGGATGCCGGAATGGACCGTTCCTGTGCACGGCTGGTCAGGACAGTAAGGATAAGTGACAGCGCCACACAGGCAACCCTCTTTGTTTGCATAGCAACTCCTCGCGCTCAATTCCAGAAGTCCGTCATTCCCTAGAACCTGGCACTCTCCAGCCAGGGGAAACAAAATCAACGGCACTTCCGATATTGCAAAGTGCCTGCCGAAGCGTGTATCGGCGGTTACTTCTGCAAAATCAAGCAGCAAAGGAAGTTAAGAGGCAATTCATGACCAGAGGCGCGGGCTAGCTTGCGCGGGGTGTCCTTGTTTCGAGAATAGTGTCCTAAAGCTGGATTGGTGCGGCCTTTCTGTCGGAATATGAAGGGCGCGCTAACACCCGAGAGCCCGATTTCGGTGCTGCCCGTCATGGAGCAGTTGATCAGGAAGAAGATCGGGCAGCCTTGGATCGGCTCCGGCGTCCGGCGGGCTGATTGGTCAAAAACTGCTCAATCGCAGCCGCGTCGGCGGGTTTGGAGAAAAGGTAACCCTGGCCCCATTCGCAGCCAAGGCGCTTGAGCGCCACGACCTGTTTCTGATTCTCGATGCCCTCAGCAACCACTCTCAGGCCGAGGCTGTGCGCCAGTATGACGATAATCCTGACAATTTGACGGGTGTCCTCGTCCTGATCCATGCCGGATACAAACGTCCGGTCAATCTTCAGGATGTCGACAGGAAAGCGCCGGAGACGGCTTAGGGAGGAATACCCGGTGCCGAAGTCATCGATGCTCAGGCGAACGCCGAGTGCTTTCAACTGCGAAAGTACTACCGCAGAACGTTCCGCGTCGGCCATGGCGATGTTCTCCGTGATCTCCAGAACCACGCAGCGAGGGTCAATGCCTGTTTCCCGAAGAATCTCGCCAATCTCCTCGGCCAGGTCCGGTTGCGTAAATTGCCTGGTCGTGATGTTCGCGCTGATGCTTAGCGGCGCCTTGGACGGGAAGAGCGCCTGCCACAGGCAAAGCTGCTCGCAGGACTCGCGCAACAGCTGGCGGTTAATGGGGAGCGTGATCCCGATCTCGTCTGCAACTGCGATGAACTCCCCGGGCATGACGATGCCTTGGGGGCGTTGCCAGCGAGTGAGGGCTTCGAAGCCAACGATTTGACCGTCCTGCAAAGAGACTAAGGGCTGGTAGTGAACCCGGAACTCGTCCAAATCAAGGGCCTTGCGTAAGTCTGTTTCTAGGTGCAGGCGCTTGACTGCGTCGGCGTGCATGGCGCTGTCGAAGACCTCACAGCGGGCTTTGCCTGCCCGCTTGGCGCGATACATGGCAATTTCAGCATCGCGAAGAACGTCGCCGGCCAGAAGACTGCTGGCGCTGCTGAAAACGATACCGAGGCTGACGCCGATCACGATCTCATGGCCTTTCACAATGAAGGGAATAGCCAGGCGTTCCTGAATGCGCTCCGACATGCGGATGGCGTCGCTGGGGTCGCGCAGTTCCTCGGCAAGCACCACGAATTCGTCGCCCCCAGGCCGGGCCAGCGTGCTCTCGCCCAGAGCGGTGTCAGGATTCTTGCCCGGCCGGTGGCGTGAAATGGTATCCACGTGACGCAGACAGGTTGCCAGACGGAGCGAGATCTGGATCAGGAGATCGTCGCCTGCGTTGTGTCCCAGGCTGTCGTTAAAAACCTTGAATTCATCCACGTCAATGAATAAGACGGCAAATCTGAAGTCACTGTGGCGGCGCGAAATCGCGATGGCGCGCTGGAGACGATCCAAGAAAAGAGCACGATTGGGAAGGCCGGTCAGTTCGTCGTGGAAAGCGTGATGCTCGAGCAGGGTCTCGGCGCGTTTGCGTTGGGTGATGTCGCGATTGACAATGACCAGTCCCTCAATCTCGCCGTTCTTTCCGGGGTAAGCGTTGGCGGTGGATTCGAGAACGCGCCAGGTGCCGTCTTTGTGGCGGATGCGATATTCGAGGCGCTCGCCACGGCCTGTGCGATGGGCTTTTTCAGCCGCTTCCAACACGCGAGCGCGGTCCTGGGGGTGAACCTGCTCCATGGAGGAAGTGGTGGCCAATTCTTCCGCACCGTAGCCCAGGATTTTCTCATAGGCAGGGCTGTTGTAAAGACGGCACCCATTCCTGTCCACCACGGCGATCATGTCTGCAGCATTTTCCGTGATGAGTTGAAAGAGTTGCTCGCGTTCAGCCAGGCGGCGTCGCATACGCTGGAGTTGTAGATGCTGATAGACGGTGTAGATGTCGAACAGCAAGACCAGCGCAACCAGGGCGCGAACCCACTCTTTAAGACTAAGGGAATAGAACTCGTTACTGGGCAGGTGAAAACCAGGAAAGGTTAAGGAAAGTATGCCAAAGGTCAATACTAGAGTAACCGCGACAGCAAATCCCCAGAGCCACCACTCGCGCCCTTCCAACTGGCGGACGGGGACGGACGCGGGAACCGTATCAAGTCGGTGTTGAGTTGGCTCAGTCATGATTCCTTACTGCCCGCCCCACTCCATGCAGAGTTCCGGGCAACAAGCGCGTTGAGTGGCCCGGAACGGAAAACTGGAATGGCACAGACAGGGTGGTTACTCGTGTTATTACCGTTCATTACCATCTCGCAATTGCCGACCGGACATGTACCAACGTAATCTCGACCTATGAGAGATCGCAGCCAAACGGCAGCAAGCCTGAAACGGTACACGAACGCCGCCCATCTAACACTGGACAAGGGAAAGGCACTCATCCAATCACTCGCCCTTGCTGCCCTGGCAGTGTTGGCGCTGGGCGGAGTCTCGTCGGCGAAAGAACCATTACCGGATGCTCCAAGCGCGGTCGAGACGGCGGAAGCTTTCACCGTCGAATCGCCTGTGCCGGCACCGTTACCGAAGGCTGTGGAGACCAAGACCATTGATAGAAAATTCCTCAGCCTGGCGTTGATCTCTACCGGCAGTACGTTTGCCGACTCTTACACCACGCTTTTTGCGCGGGAAAACTGGCTCGCCGGCAAGAAGGGCGTCTGCAACATGGAGGTGCAGTCGGCCTACCTGTACGGTACCCATCCCACGCAGGGGCGCACATATGCGATTGCCTCTGCCAAGAGCACCGGTTCCATGTTGGCTGCTTACTATCTGCGCAAGCACCACCACAGGTTCTGGAGCCTGCCCCTGGTGGCGAATTCGATCATAAGCCTGCAGGGTGTGACCCAGAACATGGTGGCGTGCAACTAGTTGTGCGCACGACGCGAGTCTTGCAGCGTTGTCTCTCATTGCACCGTCAGGGTTAAGGGAAGTGAGTGGCGCAGGGTCCCAGAAGTCCCAGTTATAGTGATCGTGTAAGTCCCCGGTGTGGTGCCAGGCTGGGACGCTATCCCGGTACCGCCGGCGCAAGCACTCAGGAACAGCAGGGCCCCGACCAGAGCCAACGCGATCACTCCGTGAATCCTCCTCCGGCGTTTCGAACTCGCCAGCATCACTCCCAACAGGCCGAATCCCTGGATCTGAATCCATACTGCATACACCGATTGCTGCCTGGAGGGGCCGATTGGCATGACTGCTGCCGAGGGCGCGGTTGTGCTGATTATGACCTTGACGGTCGCGGGATTCGCATCTGGAGTTTTTGAAGCGGGCGACACAGTGCAAGTCGAAAGTGCCGGTGCTCCGCCGCAGGCCAAGTTGATCAGATTGACGAACGCCCCGCCCACTGGGGAGACGGTCACTGTATAGGTGGCAGTGGAGCCTGCTTTGGCCGTCGCACTGGTGGGGGAACCCGCGAGGCTGAAATCTGACCCAGCGCCAGACAAGCCAACAATCTGCGGACTGCCTGATCCGCTGTCGTTTATCACAAGTGCTCCCGTGCGATTCCCGGCAACCGTCGCGGTAAAGATGATGTTGAAGGTGCAGCTGGAGCCGGCGGTGAGTGCGGCTGGGCAGTTGTTGGTCTGCGCGAAGTCGCCAGTGGTCTGGGCATTCGCCATGTCTAAGGAATAGTTGCCCTGGTTAGCCAGTGTCACGGCCTGAGCCGCGCTGGCGGCTCCCACTGGCGAACTCGGGAATGCCAGAGAGGACGGAGTCAAAGCAACAACGGCGCCAAAAGCGCTGCCGTTCAAGCCGACCAATTGGGGTGATCCCGACGCCGTGTCGTTGATGATGATGGATCCGGTACGGGACCCGACAGCGGTAGGCGAAAAAGTCACGGCGACTGTGCAGTTGCCCGCCGGGGGAAGAGTGGCCCCACAATAGTCGGCCTCGGCAAAGTCTCCTGACACAGAGATCGACGCGATCGAAAGCGGCAAGTCGCTCATGTTGCGAAGCTGCACTTGTAGCGGTTGACTGGTCGAGCCAATCGGCTGGGGAGAATACTCCAAGACAGCCGGGCTGAGTGATACCGTCGGCGACGAGCCAGCGCCGATCTTCACGACAAAGGCGTCGATGTTACCTCCGAGCAAACCCTGAAAGGCTCTCGGAGTGACGGGAAAGTCGGTGGAATTCGTGGTTCCCGTTATGTATATGCTGCCGGCAGCATCGAGAGCCATGCCGGCAGCGGAGTCATTTCCGCTACCCCCAAGATAGGTGGAGAATAGTAGTGTGGTCGCCGTCGGATCGATTTCAACCAGTAGTAAGTCCTCGTTACTTGTGTAAGTTTCGATCGCCTGGTTGGTTTGGGACAAAGGGCCGGACGTCGTGCCCAGCACGTACGCGTTGGCCCTGGCGTCGATGGCCAGGGCTTGCGGGCTGGCATAGTTGTTAGGGCCAAGGAACGTTGAGTACAACAAAGTGGCCCCAGCGGGGTCAAATTTGGTCACGAAGGCATAGCCGCAGGCGGATCCATAGACGGCAGGATCGCAGAGGCTCGTCGCGGTCACGGGGAAGGTGCCGTCGCTGTCCGCCGTACCTGCTACATAGGCTGAGCCCGAGCTGTCAACTGCGATGGCGCCCACTCCGATTGGATTGCCGCTGGAGCCGTAGAAGTACGTAGAGTAGTCGATGCCTCCGGCGCTGTTGAACTTGCTCACAAAGCCAACGGTGGCGTCCTGTTGTGTGTTGTTGCTCGTGAGGAAGGCGCCAGGCGTAACTGGAAAATTGTAAGTGTTGGTCGTCCCATCAACGTAGGCGTTACCACTCGCATCCACGGCAACTGCACTGACCACGCTATAAGGCACCGGCCAGCAAGTGCCATCTGCGCAGACTTGTGCGACATCCGAATTCCCGGCTAGATACGTGGAGTAGACCAGCGACGATCCGTCCGTACTGAATTTGGTCAGGAAGCCATAGTACCCATAGATGCCACCCTGGTTGGGCTGTACCGTTGCCTGGTAGGCATTAGCGACGGGAAAATTCTGCGACATCGTATAGCCCGCGACATACACCTGGCCCAGACCATCGATGGAGATGCATGAAGGCTGGTCGAAGGTGTTTCCGCCCAAATAGGTGGAATACAGCAGGGAGGAACCGTCAGCGGATATTTTGGTCAGAAATCCCGCGTATGGACCAGGCTGCTGCGACTGATAAGCTTTCACGATCGGGAAGTTGTTCGATGAGGTGCTGCCGGTCACATAGACTTCGTTCGCGCTGTCCAACACCAGCGCAATGGCGTAATCCTGGCTGTTGCCGCCGATGTAGTCGGCGTAGATCAGGTTGGCTCCGGCAGGATCGAGTTTGGCCACAAACGCGTGGTTGGCATTGTTAGCAAGCGAACCAAGAGTCGCCAGCGGAAAGTCGATTGAGTCCGTATAGCCGGCGAGATACACGCTCCCGCTGCTGTCAACGGCGATGCCAGTGGACTGGTCAGTGCCACTTCCTCCCAGGTACGTTGCATAGGCCAGTACAGGGTCGATGACCAACGGTATGCTTGAGTCGTAGCGCGCGACCTGAAAGGCAACATGCGTTGAATGGGTCAAGACATACGAACCGGCTACGGCGGTACGCTGGCCGTTAAACTGTTGGTAGACGATCGGACACTGGAAGCGGAGCTCTCCGGTGCCGACCTTCAGTACTAGGTTGCCTTCAGGGTCCAACTCAATCTGGCTTGCGCCCTGAATTTCGAATTGGATCCGGCGTGGGTCGGATCCGGGCTGAACCTCAAAGTCGTACTCCAGTTGGCGGTGATTCCCGTAATACACGAGATCAATGCCAGGATATACATTTCTGTAACGAACTCTGGCATAGGTCGGCACGTTGGTGTGCCACTTCGCCGGATCATTTCCGAAGAAGTAATTAACCCTCCCGGGTTGTGGACCCTCGCCAACAACAGTGGGACTGCTGGCCGCGCCTAACAGAGTGAACCGCACGGTCGCGTTTCGGTCGGCGCTCTGGCTGGCGGAACCGGCGGCCGTCTCAAGGGCACTTCTGCGCAAGGAGAGCACCGCGCTGCCGGCGCTGAGAAATGCTGTATAGCCTGGGCCGCGGGACAGAAACTGAACCTCAGAAACGGTTTGCCCCTGGTTCCTTTCAAATGCCAGCGGCAACCTTCCGTAGTTCGCGCCAGGGACATGGACGGGTGCTCTCATGGTTGCAGATTGCGCATCCGACGATGTAGGCGCTGCAACGGCCACGGGAATTGCCCAAAGAATTGCCCATATCAGGCTCTTGGCTCGCATTCGACCAATCCTTTCCCTCCGGCAGACTTGTCGGCATCGCAGCCCGAGTGCCTGGGGGACCCGCGAGGCGGTTCCGCAGGCTTTTACCATGCATGGCGGCTGCCGAAGACTCTGGGTTGGCTCGATTGGTGTAAGGCCTTGACTATGCAGGCATTAAGGGATACGTGAGGGGGAAGGGCGGGTCGGGACGGGGGAATTTTCAGTCCACGTTTCAGACTCGTGTCTGGCAGGTGGACGGCGGTGTTTGCAGGCTTGCAGGAAGTCTGTCGGCTGCGGAATCTGGCGGAACTGACAAGACACGGCGGTCGCCATCTGAGACCGCCAAGTCCAGCTATGGGAGGCTATTTTTGCAGGCGGACGGCGCAGGGAGGTAAGGCTCTCTAACCGGCGTGCTGTCCCTTTTTCCGCTCTTCCGGCTTCATTCGCGACAACAGTTGGTATATGGTGGCGCGGCCAATGCCTAAGATTTCTGCAGCGCGAGCCTTATTGCCGCCGACGCACTCCAGCACGCGCAGAACATGGCGCCGTTGCAGCGCCTCAAGGGAGAGAAAGCTCTCATTCCCTGCAAGGTCCTCATTGACTGGCTTGCGCAGCCGTTCGGGGAGGTCGCCAATATCAATCAGGCTTCCGTCGGTCATCATACAGGCGTTGCCAATCACATTCTCCAACTCGCGGACGTTGCCCGGCCAGTGATAGGCTGCCAAGCGGGTTTGCGCTCTTCGCACCAGGCCAGCGACGGGCTTGTTATATTCGCCAGAGAACTTTTCGATAAAATATCTCTCCAGAAAGGGCAAGTCCTCGCGACGATCAGACAGGACGGGCAGCGCGATATCCACTACTGCAAGACGGTAGTAGAGATCTTCGCGGAACTGACCCTCGCGGACCATAGTCCCGAGGTTACGATGAGTGGCGGCGATGACACGAACATCTATGTTCCTTGGGGTCAGTGATCCAACCCGCTGCACCTGACGATTTTGCAGGACTCGGAGCAGTTTGGCCTGGGCTGCGAGTGCGAGTTCCCCGATCTCGTCCAGAAAGATGGTTCCGCCATCGGCGTGTTCAAAAAGTCCGACCTTGTCCTGCGTGGCGCCAGTGAACGCTCCACGCACGTATCCGAACAGTTCGCTCTCGACGAGGTTTTCTACGAGTGCGGAGCAGTTGCAGACGACAAAGGGGCCACGGGAAGCAGGGCTCAGGCGGTGCAAAGCACGAGCCACGAGCTCCTTCCCGGTTCCGGTGGCGCCCGTCACCAGCACAGTCCTGAAGTGCGGGGCAATTCTGCGAATCCTGGCAAAAACTTCCAACATCAGTGGACTGCGCCCGACCATGCCCTCGAATTGATAGGCGTTAATGAGTTCCTGCTCCAGCCGCAAGGTTCTTTGCCGTGTCTCTGCATCGCTCAGCAGGTTCTTGATGCGGGACCGGAGTTTCTCGATATCGAGCGGCTTCGTCAGGTAGTCGCACGCACCCTTCTGAATCGCTTCCACCGCTGATTCCGCCGAATAGTGCGCAGTGATCAGGATGACGTCAATGCCTGGGTCCACAGCGACCATGCGCTCCAATATCTCAATTCCGCTAACATTCGGCATGACCAGATCCAGCAGAACCATCCGGGGCCGCACGCGAAGGAACGTCCTGAAGCCCTCCTCGGGATCCTGCTCCGTCAGGATCTCCAAGCCATCCAGTTCCAGCGCGGAACGGATGAGCTCCAGGTTTTCTTGATTGTCATCGATCGCCAACAACCTGAGCGGACTGGTTGGATTCATCGGGCGCTCCTAGCGCCGGAGGGAAAACTATCCAGTTGCAAACTCATTATATGCCCATTGTGACCAAGAAAAGAGTCCGAAACTATGCGGAAGCGCTGCGCCCCCAACTTCGCTACGGTTTCAGAAGAAGGTTTATCGCAAAGTGGGTCAGCCCAGTCAATAGAGTAATTTGGTTCCCCCATGATGCTCGCCGCATCTGGTTACGCAGAGTAAAGAGTGAAGGAGTGACCCGTGACGGGTCGCGCAAGGCTACTCTTGCAAGATCCATTCCGGCGAACGGTCAATGAACTGAAAGGCGTAACGCTGCCAGGGAGTGTCGGGCGCCTCTCTGCGGATTACCCGCGCAGTGCCCACATAGCGGTCATGGCCCGATCCGGAAAGAAACACCTGTACGCGGGAATCGGCAGACAGGGTGAGCGGCAGGGCGCACAGAAAGCCACCTGCGCTCACATTTTCCGTTGCCGTGAGCTGTTCGAATGCTCTCTGGGACTCGTCGGCGCCTTTTAGTTTCAGGACGAGCTTCATTCTAACCCGCACATGTGCACGGCGTTCCAGAACTCTGCCTTGCAACTCGGTCGCGAGGCGGCTCTTCAGCTTTGCAAAGTCAATGGGTTTTTCGAAATAACCCGCAGCGCCCAAATTGGTCATGTATTCTCTGTACTTCTCGGCCGACTCGCCAGTCACCACGAAGACTGGAATACGTGCTGTGTAGCTCAGGTTGTGGAAGCTCTGGCACAGTTCGAAGCCTGAGCAATCCGGCATCATCAGATCGAGCAAGATGGCACTAGGTTTGTGTTCCAAGGCGAGTCCCAACGCCTGTACCGGATCCCCCGTCTCGATCGTCTCGTAAGTGTCGGACAGCCGCACTCTTATGAGGCCACGCATGGCATCATCATCGTCTACGACCAGGATTTTCTCCATCTTTCAACTCCTCGCGAGATCTCCTCAGATGCTGGGCATGACCTTAGTCGACCCGGGCCACAGCCAACCTCCCATCCAATGCTTCTCGTACCTTGCGGGCCAACGCTTCCCGAGTGAAAGGTTTCGGCAGAAAGTAACTGCCCTCTGCCAAAACACCGTGTTCGCCAACCGTCTGGCCTGTGTATCCAGACATGTAAACGACGTGAATGGCTGCTCGCTGTTTCACTAGTTGATCCGCGAGAGCTCGGCCGCTCATGCCGGGCATAACAACGTCAGTCAGGAGCAGATGAATCGGGTGGTTATGGTTCTGGCTAATTTTCAGCGCCTCAGTCCCGTTCTCGGCCTCAAGCACGACGTATCCACAGAGCTCCAAGAGGTGGCGGCTCAGCTTGCGCAGAGAGAGCTCATCCTCGACCAGTAGGACGGTCTCGGTTCCGTGCAGGGAGGCCGGCAGCTCTGCTGCCTGTTTTTGCGAGCCAAGTGCCTCTTCAACCTTCGGAAGATAGATCTTGAATGTGGCCCCAGCTCCCGGCTCACTATGGACCTCGATGTAACCTCCACTCTGTTTGACCACACCATACACGGTGGATAACCCGAGTCCGGTACCCTTGCCCTTCCCCTTGGTAGTAAAGAAGGGTTCGAAGGCCCGCATGCGGGTCGCTGCGTCCATCCCGATTCCGTTGTCGGCGACGGTGAGCAGAACATAGTCCCCAACCAGCACGGGGTAGGGATAGCCGCGGACGAAATCCTCATCCATGTGGAAGTTCGAGGTCGTGATCTCCAGTTTGCCGCCGTTCGGCATGGCATCGCGCGCATTGACCGCCAGGTTCATGACTACTTGTTCAATCTGACCCTGGTCAGCTTTTACCCGAGCCAATCTGGGATCAAGGTCAGTTCTGAGCTGAATGTCTTCGCTGATCAGGCGTCTCAGCATCTTCTCCATGTCTTTGACCACTGCGTTAAGATCTAAAACGCGTGGGTCCAGCACTTGCTGTCGGCTGAAAGCCAGCAACTGCCGGGTCAACGCGGCAGCTCGGTGTCCGGCTTTTAGCATCTCCTCGACACAGGAGCGCAGTGGACTATCGGCGGCCGTGCCCTCTTGAACGATTTCTCCGTAACCGATAATGACCCCAAGCAGATTGTTAAAATCGTGGGCAACGCCTCCCGAAAGCCGACCTACCGCTTCCATCTTCTGAGATTGCCGAAACTGTTCCTCCAGTCGCTTTCGTTCCGTCACATCACGATTCACAATCACCAACTTCTCGACCTGTCCGGCCTTCGCGATCGTGCTTGCTCTAGATTCCAACGTGCGCCAAGTCCCATCCTTGTGGCGCATCCGGTATTCCAGGCTGGTGCCTGTGGCTGTCCGCCCGGCCTCCGTTGCTGCCTTGGTCACCCTCTCCCGATCTTCCGGATGGATATGCTCCAGCGGAGCTGTGTTTCCGAGATCTTCCGGGGTATAACCCAGGATCTTTTCGTAAGACGGGCTGTTATAGAGCCTCTTTCCCTTTGCATCTACCACAGCAATCATGTCCGCCGCGTTTTCCGTTATTAATCGGAAGAGTTCCTCGCGCTCAACCAGTTGCTTCCGGACACCTTGAATTTGGAAATGTTGGTAAAGCGTGTAGATGTCGAACAGCAAAACCAGCCCACACAGGCCGAGAATGGTATCGTTTAATGGCGCAGAATTCATTTCCGGATGCCGCATATGAAGGCCGGGGAAACCGAACGAAACCAGGCCGGCGGTCAGAAACAGGGTAATCAGGACTGCGCAAACCCACAGCCACCAATCGCGATGCTCAATGTCCCTCATGCGATCGCGCACGCTGGAGCCGACTTCTACACTTGCGATTGCTGGACCGATGAGTCCAGGCGCTTCCATATAAATGAAGCCTTTCCGCCAGTCGATCCTGGCAATTCAAATAGAGACAAGCACGAGAGGTTCCACGCCTGTCGTTTGTCGTGGCCGTTAATCCCTTTCTGTACAGATTCTTGCAGCCCGCGGGCTATGCCCCAGATAGAGGGCTAGGGCCACGTTTGTCTGTCCGATGGAATCCCATCCAGTTTATGGACAACTGGTCGCTGTTGCCGGCGATGGTTCCTTCATACAGAGAACCCGTCCAATGTCTAATGGGAGGGGGACTTCCGAGCTATGCGTTTGTACAAAAGAGCCGGTCATGAATTCCGGGGGGACCACCAATTCCCAAAGCTCCCTTGCTCCCGACGCCCGATCCAAGCGCAGCGGCTTGCTCTAGCGTGCGCCTTCCTAGGATTAGCGGCGCACACGGTTTGCGAGTGCCTCTAGGTGGGCGCATGGGTGCATGATTGAACGATTGAACCGCAGTTTACCATTGCGTCGATCAGGCTTCCCCTTATGAACTACCGGGCCTTTGTTACGAAAACCGAACTGCAAGCACACAGGACTCTGTACCTTCTCAGCAATCCAATTTCTCAGGACTACCGAGGATCGGTGGCCCTCCCCCCGATAGAGCTGGCCCTCGACACAGATCCTCTAAGCTTCCTAACGTCGCATTATTGGGGTCAGTTCGGTTTTCGTAACGCAATCCGAGTAGTTAATACGGAAAGCCCGATCAGAGCCAGACTTAGCTCCAAAGAGTTTGCGAGGTGCAGAAGGCAGCAGCCGATGAAGAAGACAAAGTCAGGAAAGTATCAGCCCAGTTGCACTTTAGCCCATGAGCTAATCAACCAGTTGTCCGTCATTGTCGGCAATTGCGATCTTCTGAAGGAGGATTTGCCAGGAGATTCAGAGGGCGCAAAACGCCTATTCTTGATCAAGGATGTTGCCAAATCGATGGCGGAGGACCTGCAGAGGTACCAAACCCAACTGGACGTAATGATGCGAACTCCGGTAACGCGAAACCCATCATCTTCCCGACACACAAGGTTCTGACGGAGGAATGCACGGAGAGTTTTCGCGAACATCACTGGCCTGAGCCAGTTTCCACGCGGGCCGGTGAATCGGACATTGGCGGACCACGATCCTCGACGATTTATGAGGCAGGTGAAGCGCCGCGTGCAGCAGTATTCCGCGTCACCCTGGATGGCTTCTTTGTCAACACCTCACGGAGCTTCTTGCTCAAGTCGAACAGGGCAAACGGCTTTTGCAAGAACGCTTCTCCCTCTTTGAGTCCGCGCGTCTGAACAGCACAGTCATGCGTGTAGCCGGAGGTGTGCACTTTGACATTTGGGAACCGCAACATCAGCCGGTCGGCCAGTTCACGCCCGCTCATTTTCGGCATAACAATATCGGCAATCAGGGCTTGACGCCTTCGAATAGCCGAGTTTGCTTTCGAACTGTGAGTTCCATTGGAGGAAGTTGCCGTCAGCATCAAAGATGCAGAGTAGGACGGGCAAGTTCTGGATGATGACCTCGGCAAACTCCTCTCGCGCCGTAATCTCAGTCAGAAACTCCTGCTCACGACGGATTACCGACCGGCTCAAGACAAACATCATGGAGGTACAGAAAAGACTAGTGGCGACGTTTGATTGCCAGACAGACATATGCTGGAAAAAGACGTGCTTCAGCACTTCAAACATCGCAGAGAACGCGAAGCTGAAAGCTGCGATCCGCAATGCTCGGCCACGTGACCGCTCTGACATATCGACTGCTTCCGCGCAAGGAGAGGTGGAAGCCTTAGTGGTTCATCGTAAGGACCGGCGCTTGTTAGGGGATAGTGATCTCAGTCACAAAGGGCTTACGAAAGTAATGGTTCTCCGAGATCGCGCTTGCCATCCGTGCCGGGATATCGGCAAGGTGCCGAGATGTCGGCATCCGCAAGGCTTGAATCGCTCCTAAGCCATCGGGGAAATGGATGATGATTGATGGCGATGGACATGCAGACCACTGTTTCCTATGTCATCACTCTGAAGTGATGATGCCACCGGATCAAGTCCAAAAGCTCGTTAGCGGAACAACACGCAATTGATTTTTGGGATACAGACTATTGGCGGCAGGCTCGCCCAGAGGGAACGAGACTCTTGGCTAAGCGGCCCGCACGAAACACGTGCTGAGGTTCTGTCTCAACTCCTGACCCCAATCCGCAACTGGACCTTAGGGAGTAGGGCCAATGGCTCGGCAAGAAAGCGGTCCAGAGAATAGGCGCGAGAACCGGCGTCACCGGAGGCTCCAGTTGGAAGCGGAGGTGACAATTGGTTCAGAGGGTGGGTTGGTACCTGGTCGACTCTTGAGAGAGAGTTGTCGCGTAGCGCACGCGAAGGGAGGGCAGCCACGGTCATCATGGCCGACATCGATCACTTCAAACGCATCAACGACTCCCTCGGCCACGCCGAAGGCGACGAGGTTTTGGAAGTAGCCCGTAGGTTGAAGTCGGATTTGCGCCCCTACGATGTCGTGGGTCGTTACGGTGGCGAGGAGTTCCTCATCATTATTCTACTTGGCTGCGAGCTAACCAATGGCGCTCGCCGCGCCGATGAGATTCGTAGCCTGGTCGCGAAAGCTCCGATTTTCACTCCCTCAGGCACAACCTCCGCCACTTTCAGCATGGGAGTTACCGTAACTTCCGCTAACCGTGATCACTCCGTGTCGGATCTTCTTGACGAAGCCGATGTCAGCATGTATGGCGATGACTCGCGAGATTGTTAGCGCAAGATCGGGATTACCCTCATTGACCCAGATCGGTCAGTTCTCAATGACTGTAATGACCAGATTAAAACAGTTGCTTCCGAGTAGCCTCGGTTGGCCGATTGGACCTCACGCTAGCACAGTGTCTAATTCCGGGTGGGGCGAAGGTATTTGAGGCTTAAGCTCCCCTTTTTATCGCAGATACTTGACGTAGGACTATCAGGAACTCGTAAACATCTCTTAAGAGCAGGCCTCGGTCCAGCCAAGCATCGTTCTCGCGAATGCGGAACCGTCTTCGGCGGTCCACGTCAGGAAGCAGGTGAAAATCGAAGAAAGAATGGTTTTCTTCGTCGAGTCGCGCCAGCAATGTGACGTATCTGCGGTCGTGGCTCACGGGATCGATCTGCCATCGCACGGCATTTATCCATGGTCTCACTGATCGAGCAACGAGGACGGAGACGTTGAGACCTCCGCGAAGCCGCAATCTGCTTCTCCACCTTCCCCTACGGCGAATAAGTGATAGATCTTGGGGGAAAATCACCGCAAGCCTTTCCATAAGCTCCTCGCGCAGCGCTTGGGTTCGACGACGCAGATCGATAGGACCAAACTGTTCGGGTCGGCCATACCCTATCAACTCGTAGGCTCGCCTCAAACTGCCGAAGCGCTGTCGATACGTGGAGGGAGAAGGCACATCCCCAGCAGTCCTTATCAAATCCAAAGAGAGTCTTCCTTTGCGGGAAAGCAAGTTTCTCAAGCTGTCTAGCAGCTCTTCGTTTGACTTATTTGTCGTGCGGTTACTGAGCGTTTGCTGGGCTTCGAGAAATGTCGCATGATCCACTACAGACTCGAACGCTCCCGGCGTCAAGATCCATTCTGATTTCGGCAGCTTCACCGTCGGGTTGTAGAGCCTGCTAGAGGTTCGACCGTAAACGTGAAATCCGGCGTACTTCGGATTCGTGAGAACGTCAGCTACCGTGTGGTGGGTCCAGCGGGAATCACCTCGGTATTTGATGTCCCGCCTATTAAGTTCTCGGGCTATCGCATAGATGGACAGTCCATCGGAGATGAGCATGCGGTAGATGTCCCGCACTACTCGTACTTCATCAGCTGGTCCAGGTACAAGAATGACTCGGTCACTAACGAGACTTTTTCGCTCGCCGAAAGCAAGTAGCTGCTTTGGCTGTCGGGCGGTGGAAACCAGCAGTCGTCGCAAACCGTAACCAGGCATCCCCCCTTGCTTGAATCCCATTGCTGCCAGCCGTTTCTGTCCGGCGAGTACCTTTACGCCAAGCTCTCGGCTGTACTCGCCCGCCATCGTCCTCTTTAGGGCCTTCATAATGAGGCTGGGGAGAGTGCTGTCATTGGCGAATACTTCTGCGCAGTAGTGGACGGGAATGCCTGCCGATTTGCAGAGAAACTCGTAGTGGGCCGACTCATCCGCATCCTGAAAGCGGCCCCAGCGGCTAATGTCATAGACAAGAATGGCCCGATAGCCCGCACTTCCGGATGTGACATCTTGGAGCAACTGGCGTAGGCCGGCTCTACGCTTGAGAACGAGGCCGCTCTTCGCGGCATCCGAATACGTGCGAACGATCTGGAAGCTGCGCCCTTCTGCGTATCTCTGTATCGCGGCTGACTGGTTTTCGATTGAATACTGCTGGTGCTCAGTGGACATTCGAAGGTATTGAGCGGCGGGAACAAGATCGGCCATGGTGCCCTCCTAGGGGGCACATCGGCCACATCAAAGAGAGCTTTAGCGGAATTTTGAGGAAAAATTGCTCAATAGCGGATATATTTGCGTCGCTACCCTCAGGCAAGGACGGCAGGTGCACTTGTACTCCGGTACTCCGGGGCGCACCGTGTGGGCACAGTCACGGCAGATGAACCGACCGTCCTTGTAGGCGGTCATTGGCCTCGACTCGTTACCCACCACGCAATACGGGCAGCGAATCACCAGAGTCGTATCGGTTAGCTCCCAGGTGGTTTCCATCACGAAATTGAGCAGCACGCAGGATGCCTTACCGCGACCCATTTCAAAGCTGCGCACATGAACACCCTGAGTCTAATTTGTGCCGATATTTCGGCAGGTGCACCGAGGAATCGGCATACGAAAACGCTGCTTGCACACAATAGGGTTCAAAAGCCGCTTGGCCTGCGACGCGAGAGTAGGCTCATTGGGCAATCGAGTCCATCCCGCCTTGTCCCACCCTGCTTTGAGAAAAAGAAGAGCCGACGAGCATTTCTTCAGAACTTACATTGGGATTGGAACAACAAACGGGGGCACATCAGGAGCACAATCCTGTTCGGATTTCGTGACAAAACCAAACTGGTAAACAGGAGGAAGAAAGAATCCTGGGATTCTTGGCATGACACAGGAGCTGTAGCCATGCAATCACACAGCCATCAGTCCCGCCTGTTTCCCCTCGGCAGGCTAATCCCAAGAGCGGCGAGAAGGTTCCTGAGATCGCCGTCATTTGCAACCGGCGTGCTGGTTCTAGTCCTGCTGCTGATGGTGATCCTCAGCATTCTCTTGCTGGCCCCATGGTGGGAGAGTTTCACCGCGTTAAGCCAGCAGTTCCTTCCATCGCGACCGTAGGTGGTGGGTCGGTGGTTTTGGGCTTAGTCTCTACCGCGCTCTGTCACTAGCTTTCAGAAGGGGGGTGATCCTTACATGACAACCAGACGGTTTTCCAAGGTAATGTAGTATTGTGATTGTAATCACACTAACCTATGCCCTGAAGAATCAGAACTATAGGCTAGGTTTTGAGGGGGAGAAGGGGTGTAGCAGTATGAAGTCGAACAGGGGTTGCCATGAGCCGGCCTGCTTGCTGGCGCACCGTCTAGTTGACGTACTGTCAGTCATCGTCGGTTATTGCGAACTGGGAAACGCAGATGTGCCGCCGGGAACAGAATCCGCCAAGCGCTTTGAGATGATTCACGGCTTAGCCACCAAAATGGCCAAGGAACTCCAAACGCATCAGTGCCACCTATCGGAACTGGTACAGAACGCAGGAGAGCGGAAACGTTTCGTAACGTAGAATTTCCCATCGCAATCCGTTGCATGTGTTCTTTTCGACGGCGAGTGTGGGTCGCACGCGGCGTTTTCCGAAGCGGGCCGAGTACCCTAGGATTGGAAGGTGACCGGATGCCTTATCCTGCTTTTCGCCTCTCCGTTTTGGGGGAAGCGGCGCAAGTGAACCAAACCGTGCGCCAGTACTTGGTGGAACTGGGAGAGCAGAATCCCGCCGAAGAGCCCGTGCATCAGCAGGGCCAGGTATCGACCACTCATCCCGATGGGACCTACGCCACCAAGGGAGGAACTCCGGCCCGACTGGGGTACTACGACAACTATCTGATCGCGACAACCACAGTTGCGTAATCGTGGGGAGTACAAGCGACGGCAGCACGGATTAGTCAGGAACGGTCCTAGCATCGCCATAGCACTCATGGACCACTCCATCGAGTGGGTTTTGAGTGCAATGGCCTGGTTACAACAGTTTACTTCCGTTTTGCCCATCATCCAGGAGAGATTCAGAGAAGCTCACTCCGGTTGTGGGTCTGTGAGTCCCTTGGGAACGAGGATTCCAGGGGAACCTCGGGCGGAACATCAAGAGGTCCTCAGGGTGCGGGCTTTGTCCTCTCGACGGACGGATCCGCGATGGGGAGGGCTGACAAACAGACTTGCTCGTTCTTCTTTGTCGCGATAGTCGGTGCCTCTATTCACACCAATATCAGCTCCCCTGCTTAAGGGCCAATCTCCTCCTTGGGCTAACTGTATCCGTTAGGCAACAGTTGTCCACATTCTGGACAGACACCCCTCCCGACTTCCATATGTTTCGTTGACAAGCCGCGATTTGAGAAGGCAGTCTCTGGTCTCTCAAGTGCATGCCAGGACTCTGAGTTTCCTAATAATTCTGTGAATAAAACTTTCGACGGTTATGCCGAGCCTGATGCTGCTGAATCGGAGCCCCATTCGCGGTCCACGGTCCGGACCGTGCTGAAAGGTGACGGTATGAAAGTGCAAATAGGGCGTTTTCATTATCCAAGGGTAGCTAATCGAGTTTTCACTTCCTTGCGTCTGGCTCGATGCAGGTCGACCCCGAAATCGCAAGACGAGAATTCCGAGGGGAGTCGTTACAGAGATGGCGTACTGAAGATCGGAGTCCGCCGACATGACTCCTGACCTGTCGTTTGAATGTTTGTTTATTTCCCACGATCCCGAAGTGTTCGGGATCGTAAACCGGGTACTGCGGGACCTATCGATCAGCACAAACATCTGCCTGAGCTCGTCGAAGGCCGCGGCCCTTTTGGAGAAGAATGACACCGACCTGATCGTCATTGACTGGGACGGAAATGGATCGTCCGATCTCTTGCACGAAATCTGGAAGCCCAGTAAGCGGAAAAACCCAACAATCGTGGCAATCTTACCCGTGGATTGCCACCCTCCGGGCGTCCACGTTGTCCTGAAAAAACCTGTGACCGCCGACTCCGGGATGAAGTCGCTTAAAACCGCTTATTCGCTGATGCTGCACGAACACCGCCGACATGCAAGGTGTGCGCTAATGATGTCGGTCAAGGCAACCGACGACAGCAATCGTGATGTGCCTGTAACCGTTCTTGACATCAGCGACGGCGGAGTGGGTCTTAGTTCGAAAGAGAAACTCGCAATCGGAGAGGTTTTGTCATTTCGGCTGTTGTTACCTGGCGCAATAAAGGACATCTATTTCCAAGCGCGTATTCTGTGGATCAAGGATTACGGAAGAGCAGGCGGTGAGTTTGTTCGCATTCCGCCAGTCGACCTCACGATTCTTCACGACTGGCTAAAACGCAAAATCCAGATTAAGAAACCGCTCATCACAATATGACAAAAGCCCTGCAGCAACGAAGTAGTCCTTTGATCGAGCCCCTTCCACCACGGTCTTGCCCGGCGATGACTTTGGGTGAGCGCATGGACCTTTCTTCCCAGCCCTTGAAGATCCTAGCGGTTGATGATTCGACTGTCTGTCGCAAGCTGGTTGAGCAATCCCTTTCCGGGCAGCCGTACAGTGTTTTGTTTGCGAAGGATGGCCGCGAAGCGCTTGGTCTGTTTGCAGAACACCGGCCTGCTGTGGTCATTACAGATTGGGACATGCCGGACATCTCAGGTCTGGAACTGTGCAGGTGTATACGTCGTCAGTTCCGAGGCTTCTACGCTCATCTCATCCTGCTCTCAAGCAACAGCGACAAGGAACAAGTAATCGAAGGTCTTGCTGCTGGGGCCGATGACTACCTAACGAAGCCTTTCCATGCGGGAGAGCTTGTAGCACGTGTGGAGGTGGGGCGAAGGATCGTTGAGCTTCATCGCCAAATCGAAGACAAGAATCGGCTGTTGGAAGAGATGGCCTTGACGGATACTCTAACAGGATTACCCAATCGTCGTGCGCTTGAAGTTTGGGCAACCCGCCAATTGAGTGCAGCAGCTAGGCATGATTTTTCTATCTGGGCGGTGATGGTTGACTTGGACTTGTTCAAGAAGGTCAACGATACATTTGGACACGACGCAGGCGACACCGTGCTCAAGACCTTCGCCGAGATTCTCAAGGCGAATACACGCCAATCCAACATCTGCGCTCGCTTGGGCGGAGAGGAATTTCTCATAATGATTACCCATGCCGACAAGGAGGACGCGAACACCGCCGTCGAGAGAATACGTAAACAGTTTGAGACCAAGAAGTTTATTTTTGAGGCCAGTGCTATCACAGTAACCGCCAGCTTCGGAATTGCAGGATTTAGCGGGACCAAGCCTCCCGACTTGAGCACTCTCGTGGCCCGTGCAGATAACGCTCTGTACGCTGCGAAAAGCAAGGGGCGGAACCGAGTCGAATTCGCAGGCGACGTTAGGTAGCCAGCGCCATTCGGCTCGCGTTGTGTAGCTGTTCGTACATTTCTCCACTCACCCAAAAAACGATGCAGCAACACCGCTAACTTTCTTGCCGTGGCAGTGATGGCGCGTTCCTTGCCGCTCTTTCCGCCGCGTTCAGCCAGCTTCAGGCCCCAACGGCGCAGGTCGCAGTCGGCGCCAAACGGTCCCAGAATATGCTGTGCCCTTGCACCAGCAGGGTTCGCAATACGGATCGCCTTCCTTGCTGCTGGCATCTGTGGCTCACTCTGTCCTGAGTTCCAGCGTCCCGGTCGCAGACCCAGATAACAGCCACGTCCCGGCTCTTGCGGAAGCGATGGGGTCCTCCAAGGGCAGTAAGAACGTCAGAGCGATCAGCGTGCCCGCCGCTTTGACCTGCTTCAGCAGCGCCGCTTGCGGATAGCCTCCATCTGCACTGCTCAATCCGTTGGTTGTATTCGCGGATGTGACCCGATTCTCGCCAGCAACGGCTCCAGCGTTGCCTGGAGTTCCGGACTCAGCCCGTCCGCTTTTTCGGGATTCATGTTGCCCACATTGCAGCCCCGCAGCCGCTCCCCGTAAGACTTAGCAAGTCCGCGCGCCGTGAGAATCCCCAACTGAAAACGCAATACCAAGGGTTACTGCGAATTGTTCGGGTTTCGTAACACATCGAAGGTAGTAGGCAGGATAGCCTAGATCGTATGACAGACTTCTAGGCGTGGAAGGGATGTTGGCAGTATGCATTCAAAGGGAGAACAGCATCAGGAGCCTCATCAGTCAGCGTGTATGGTGGCGCACGACGTGGGCAGCAAACTAGCGGCCATCGTCGACCATTGTGATCTGCTCAACGAGGTGACGGAACAGGCACCGAGTACGCGAGGCGGGTAGCCGTGATTCGTGACATCGCTGAATCAGCCGGGAAACAACTAAATGAGTGTCAGCGGAAAGCAGCAGCCGAAATTCGAAGGGCGGGATAAGCTGCCTTGTCCCAATAGTTCGCCCAGGTTGGTTCGGCTTTCGTACAAAAAGCCAAGTATGGAGTACGGGAAAGCCTGATCGGTGCGAAAGAATTGTCGGAGCTTTACTCATGCACCCATCGTCTGGTGAAAAGCCGACGCGGTCATTCTCCGACCGACTTCGCGTAGCGAACTCGCTTCGGCTTCGACACGAGGCTTGCCGTTGGCGATATTGGACAGCAGTTGGCGGACGGTTCCTAGCCATATCTCGATCCGTTAGGAGGAAAACCAATACCCCGACTTGGAGTTGGGCCTTTTACCCGGGGGGCGATGTGCCGGGCACAGACCGTGTTCGGGTCGCACGGGAATTGGCAATCCTTTACTCCGCCCTTCAGCGACGCGGCTAATTTCCTGAAGTTGGTAACTGCTATTGGCACGGACATTGGAACGCAGAGAAAACACGGATTATGAGCTGTTGGCACGTTTGTTTCTGGGGCTCAGTCCGTGCGAATACAATTCTTGCACCACACCGGGTTACGAGTATGTCGGATTCCATGAGCGCATCAGCAGCCCCCGCAAGGCTTAGGGCTGTGCAAGTCGGCATCGTTGCTGGATTCTTCACCTGCCTAGCTTACCCGCTCCTCGCGTTTGTAGCGCTTCCAAAGCTGGCAACGACGACGCTCGTAGCCTGTTTCGGCCCTGCTTTGGCAGTGGCGAGCTTTGGTCTGCGGCGACTGCTCGACTGGGAGACGCCGCTGATCTCAAGTGTACTGGGGATAGTTTTCAATGCTTTAGGTGGCGCGCTGTTTTCCGCCACGGTCTTGGTACAAATGGCGGTCAGGTATTCCCTCGGGGCTGAGAAGGTGTCCGCCCAGGTGAGCGGTATCTGGCTCGGCCTGGAAGTGGCCTGGGATGCTTACATTGGTTTGGGAACCCTCTGTTTCGCACTGGCAATGCTGCGTCATCCCCGCTTCGGTAGAGTCTTTGCCGTTTCCGGGTCAGCCATCGCCGTAGCTCTGTTGACATTCAATTTCTACACATTTCCCACACCGCCGTCGATTGCGGTGGTGGACCTTGGACCTGCCATAAGTGCTTGGTATCTGGTTGTCACAATCCAGATGTGGCGTTCTCTTAATTGGGCGCAGACGTCGAGCCTTTCTGCAACATAATGTCTGGCCGCCGCCCTGAGCGCGACCTTGCGGAAGGTGCAAGATCGAATTACAGCTCACGCCGCTGAATTGCCGTCCTGCGGAAAAGACTTAATAGGAGTCAACGGGGGCTCGGGTATTCTAATGGTGTCGTTAGCCACCACGAGGTGTCAACTCGAGACCCGAAAGTCCCGCGCTGCGATCTGTCCGGCTAAATGAAAAGTGTCTTAATTCTAGACCACCGTTGCATCCCACGTGTCAAGGACCACTCCGAAATGAGCAACTTACGGATTTCGTCATTGGAGACAGAACTGCACTCTACCCTTCCGCTACACCATGCACCGATCTAATCGACCTCGCGCTGGACTAACCGTAGGCACGATTTCCAATCCCCGGAATCGGCGAAAAAGAGGGCGATCCGGAGAGTTCAAGCAAGATGGAAAAATCAAAAGGCTTCTCGCTCATTGAACTGTTGATCGTCGTAGCTATCATCCTGATCATTGCTGCCATCGCCATCCCCAACCTGCTGCGCGCCCGAATGGCAGCGAATGAGTCGTCAGCGGTGGCGTCGGTGCGCACCATTAATACGGGAATGGTCACCTACAATTCGACCTACCCAACCGTCGGCTTTGCCGGCTCTCTGGCAGTTCTGGGTGGTACGGCCCCCTGTACTCCCAGTTCGACAACAGCCTGTTTGATTGACAGCGTACTGGCCGCGGGCACTAAGAGCGGCTACACGTTCGGTGCCACAGGCGCGGGCGGTCCTCCAGCAACGCGATATTACGCGACAGCGGTCCCGGTCACGCTGAATCAGACTGGTATCCGGAGTCTCTGCTCGTTCGAAGACGCAGTGGTTCGCGTGCAGCCCACAGGTGCCGCGATTGCTAGCGAAGCAGCCTGTCAGGCGCTGCTTCCACTGAACCAGTAAGCGCCCCCGGGCGGCGAGAATCTGTTGCAGTAAGGGTGTCTATGACTTCTGATATGGCATTTGAGTGCCTTTTTGTTTCGCGCGACGTAGGGTTGTATAGAACCCTCGGCCGAATCCTTCGCGACTTATCCATTTCGACCAGCGTCTGCGTCAACTCATCCCAGGCGTTCGACAAGCTGGGGAAGGGCGGCACTGACCTCATCGTCATCGATTGGGAAGGAGAGGAGTCTTCGGAGCTCTTGCGCGGACTCTGGATGGGCAGCAAATGGAAGAAGCCAACCGTAGTTGCGGTCTCGTCGTCGGAGTCCCCGCTGCCGGGTGCTCACGTGGTCCTCAAGAAGCCAGTAACCACCGAATCCATCGAGAAGTCCTTTAAAGACGCCTACTCCCGGATGTTGTTGGACTACCGGCGGCATGTCAGGCACGCCGTCATGCGGCCCGTTGTGGCTACCTTCGATGACGGGCGGACCGTGCCTGTCACAGTCCTCGATATAGGAGATGGGGGCGTCGGGCTGAGCACCAAACAAACATTGGTGGTTGGAGACGCATTGTCCTTTCGATTGCCGCTGCCTGGTATGCAGAGAGACATTCTGCTCCACGTTCGCGTGTTGTGGACGCGCGAGTTCGGCCGCGTGGGATGTGAGTTTGTGCGGGTTCCACCCGTCGATCTTATGATTTTGCACGATTGGTTAAAGGCGAAGAGCCGCGTCAAGAAGCCGCTAACCTCAGGGTAAAGGTCGGACCACATGTCCGCTGGTGCCAAACCTGGATGGGGCAAGGAGCCGGGAGACTAGGTCTTCGCGAATGATGACTTCCGGTAGCACCTGTCCTACCAATTCGGCGCAAGAGTCTTGCACGGGGGCAACTTCAGTGAAATCGCTAGTTTAGCTTCGGTCCGAAGAGACCGTGAAGGCCGTCGCGTCGGTTGAAATTACCTCCTTCGCCTCAGGCCGAGAATAAATCGCTCCGGGAGATCAAGTTCCTGCTTCAGCAATCGTCAGACGTGGTACAAAAGAAGATTTCCCTTTGCGCCGTCAACGCACTGTCAGAAACACCGGAGTCCAGGCTACGTTATGAAACGCTTCTCCGCTCCCGACTTCTGCATCAGTTCCGACAGATGGCACTGATGCGTTTGTAACTCCTTGGCCATCTTGGTAGCTAAGCCGCGAATCATCTCAAGCCGCTTGGCGGATTCTGTCCCCGGCTGTATATCGGCGCTCCCCAGTTCGCAATAGCCGACGATGACGGACAGTGTGTTAACGAGACGGTGCGCTAGCATGCACGCAGGTTCGTGGCAATTCTTGTTGGACTGCTCCATACTGCTTACTTCCTTTCTCCCCCTCAAACTAAGAGAGATTCTGCGCTTGGAGCAGTGTGATTACAATCACAATCGACTCGCCAAATTGACCATCATGGTAAACCTTGGTCACCGACGGGTCAGCAACGCACTCTTAGGACACTACCAAAGTTTGGATCTTGCCTGCGCAGCCAAGGAGAAAGTCAGAGCGCATGGGAGGGCTTGCTGGAGGATCTGTATCGGCGCGGCTTGCACGGCGAGAACTTGCAACTGATCCTGAGCGCAGAGGGAAGTACGTTTACGGTATGTATAGAGACAAAAGATCAGGCCTTCGTTTCTGCCCGAACTCTGCCCGTTCGCTTGAAAAAAGACCGCACCGGACGGCACAAAACGACTCGCACGAGAGCGGGCCGAATCGGCGGTAACTCCCTGAAAGCCGAGTGTTTACTGGGGTTTTGTGGGGGTGGAAAAAGGTCAATGGGATGGATTAGAAATCCGATGCTCTATCCGTTTGAGCTACGGGCCCTCAGGGGACTCACGATTATTCTAAACGCAGCGTACAGTTTGACAGTCTCCTACGTTCGAGATCTGAAAATTCAAAACTGCCGCCGACCGTCAAAACGCGCACTCGAAACAAGCCGGAGGCCGGGAACTTGGCCTGGGACTTTATGTATAATGATGCACTTACCGCAAGCAAGTGGGCGCTTAACTCAGCGGTAGAGTGCCATCTTCACACGGTGGAAGTCGCAGGTTCGAATCCTGCAGCGCCCACCAAGTTATCTCCAGCACCCTCATTGAATTAGCTTACTCCCCTCGGTCACCACTGGCGCAGATTTGGGAGCAATTGGGAGCAAAACCCGAGCGACTTTGCTCGCCACCTTGCGCTGCGCCTCCGGCATCGGTTGCGTGTACACCGACAACGTTAGCTTCGAGTCCGTGTGTCCCAACTGCGCCTGCAATGCTTTGATGCTTTCCCCGCTGGCATCGGCCCACGTGGTGTACGTGTAGCGGAAAGCATGCCAACTGACGCGGGGAAGCTTCAAGCGATCACAGGCCGGATGAAGCACACGGTTCAGCACATTCGCGGGAGAAAGCGGAGTCCCGCGCTCCGTAGCGAAAACGAAATCGTCCGCCTGCACATTGGTCGGACGCAGTCGCGCCAAGGCCTCAAGCACTACCGCGTCCAAGAAGACCTTGCGCCGTGACGCCTTGGTCTTGGGAGCGGCAGAGTGCCCCAGGTAAATTGATTCTGCGACCGTGACCGCCCCCGCCTCGAAGTCAACCCACTTCCAGCGAAGGCCGAATATCTCTCCGCGGCGCAAGCCGGAGAGCACGGCTAAAAGAATCATGGTGCGGTACGGCTCTACCAATTCATCAAGCAATAGCCGGACCTGTTCAGGCCGCAGCGTCAGACGTTCCCGCTTATCTTCGAGTGCCGGCACCTGCGTGCCTTGAGCAGGGTTCACCTGCAAGTACCCCCACTGCATCGCCACAGCGAAGATTTTCGAGAGTCGAGTGCGCAGTGTCAGTACTGTACGCGGCGCAACCCGCTTCGATTTGTCGGCTAGGAACATCTGCACGTCAGCCCGTCCGATTTCTGACAGCTTCATCGCACCAAAGAACGGCATCAGGTCATGCCGGATCAGTGAGCGATAGTTGCGAGACGTTCCAGGCCGGAGAGTGGGGAGAATGTTTGGTTCCCATCGCTCCAACACGAAACGCTCAAAGGTGATAACCACTTCCGGCTTGTGTGTGCCTTGATTGATTGCGGCCAAACGCGCGAAGAGCAACCGCTGTGCGTGCCGTTTGCCAATCTCACAAACCGGACCAAGAACTATCGAACGCTCCCGCCGTTGCCTGACTCCATCGGCAGTGAGTACGTCTTCACGAAAGCGGCCCACCCAGACGGGATTACGCTTCCCCCGCTGGAAGAGCCAACCCTGTTGCCAGCGTGGACGAGCCACGAGAATTTCCCCTTTCTCGTGACCTGCCCTGTTTTCTGCGGGGCGGAGCATAGCACCCGCACCCACAGACGGCAACAGAATTCCGTGATGGGAAATCGTGCTCACAATTTGCTCAACACCGCCAGCCGTCCTCTCGCCAGAGACCGTCACCCTCGATATAGAACATCGTGCCGCACGAACACTCGAACTCGCCTTCCATCCACTCCTCGCGGTCAGGGTCTATCCTGCAATGACAGAAGCTGCACTCCGGCAGCGCCGTCCGATCTATCGATGCAGAGTTCACCGATGCCACTTCCCGAGAACATTTCGAAATGCGCTTGACGCAAGACCATCCGACGCGGCGATCACCTGACGACCAACGCTAACCTGTGGACGTGGAGGCTCAGGACCGACACGAAAATCCCAATGACAACGTTCCGCGTCCCGACCGATGTACCGTCCAATGTAATAACCCGCATCCATTTTCCATGGCAAAATTCGATTGAATCCGGCTTCCTTCCACAACATCTCCTGCAAGTCTTTCCAGCGATACTCGAACAGCCCCTGCCATGAGAGACCGCAGTGTTGATGAAGCCGTCCCCCGGTCTCGCCGAACTGGTGAACGTTAAAGAATTCCACTGGAGAGTGAACCTCTCGTTCAATCCAGCGAGTCATCCGCGCGAAGAAATGACAGACAAACTCAAAGGACGGCCGCGGTTGCTCTATTGGAAAGCCGTTAGCCCAAGGAAAATTCGGCGTTCGGTATGTCAAAGTCACAAACCACTTCCAGACTCCAGCAGCAGTGCGACTACCAAGTTCATCAATGAATCCTCCCATCCGATCTGCATAGCAGAGCCAACACGCACAGGAAGCATGATGCTTACGTCTGCGCAGGGCACGACACGGCTGACAGCAACAGAAGGCGCGGCGCATTCTGGTCAGTTCACAGACACGGGGAAGAAGCCTCTTATCTGGGTAAAGGACGTTGAGACCTGATTTCGGAGCCGTAGCGAGCGTCATCGCCTCCGAGGTCAATCGCTGACGGACCTCGTCAGAGGGAAGTCCCTGCGGAATGAATACGATCTCGGGCTGTCGCGCCTTTGTCACAAGTATCTACGCCCCGTAGTTTTGAACACACGTAGTGGAATCAAGAATGTTCCCATCCCTATCAGTCAACGCCGCGCTCCGCAGCCGAAGGTTCGATCTTCGTCTAGGTTCGGCGCGGCTGCCTTCCGGTTTCAGTTATTCGCCGATGTACTAGCGAAGCTAGAGGCCCAGGTGCTCGCCTCCCGCTCGGGCTTCGCCCGGCTCCGGCTGCGCGCCTGGTCAGGGGGCTGCCGCCCCCTGAAACCCCTGCAACAGACTCTTTACTTCCTAACCGGGCAGGTCCTTTTCGGGCCTCACGCGCGGGCTGTCAACTCGACTCCCGCTGCCCGTATAAGTCGCCCGTCGAATGGTCTGTTAGTCCTTCGGCGCGGGCACTGTGCGTGAGCGGGAGTCGGGTTCGCAGCCCGAAGCAAAATCGACACTTGCTTTTTGGTGGGATTTTCTGCGAGGATTAACTCGCCGTAGTTTAATGTTAACCCGCGAGAAAGTCCCTAGGCCGCGTTGCCCGACGCGGCCTTCAGTTTTTCCAAGACCCTCACCAGTAATCAAAATTGATCGAGATCATAGCCAGGGCTCCTGTACCTGCATTCGAAAAGCACAACGCATTCGCCCCCGGCAAAGAGAAAATTTCCGGCTGACCACTCAAGCTGGCATTCGGGATAGCTATTACCCGGCTTGATCCTAGTTACTTGTGCTGCGCCCATGTGTCCTCCTCCAAAAAATGGATTGCTCAGCAACATCATTTCAGCCCGCACCCAGCGCCACCGCCTCGCAGTTTAGTCGCAAAAACCGAAGAGTCGGGCGGACTCATTGCGCTTGCCGCGCTTGTGCCAGCCCGCAAGAACAATGCCGACCAGTGCAAGCCCGACCAACGCGAGCGCTGCATTCTGAACCGTCATGTCCGCTGCCCCGCTCCTTCGCGAACTTTTTGCAGCTCCTTCTCGTGCGCCTTGCGAAGCGTCGCGCGCTCTTCGTCTGTGAAGTCATCGGCATAAGTGGCCGCGTTCACAACATCGCCGCGCGGTTGACCATCAACCCGCAACTTTCCGTCGTGACCATGCCAATCGGACTTTTTGAAAACGGCCGCTTTCACGAGCTCAGCATGTTCTTTCGCGACCTTCGCTCGGTTGCCGTTGCGACCATTCCCGCCTCCGGGCTGGCCATCCTGAACAACTCCGCGATCTATAAGCGCTTGCTCGACGATTTGCTCGATGGCAGCGCGTGGCAAAGCCGGGAGAGCCTCGCCGCATGAGGGACAGAATCTGTGCTCAAGCCTTGCGGCATCGTGAGAGCACAGCGGGGGATCGCTCCGACGAGCAGGATCACGATCCGGCTCCCGGCCGTTCAGCTTTTTCAAATCCTGACGCTTCTGCTTCAGTTCGGTTTTCTCTTCCGAAGTGAGAGAATCCTTTGCTTCAAGTTCATCGGTTCGGGCTTGCAGTTCCTCGCGTTTCATGGACTAGTCTCCCTTCTTCTGCAACCGCGCGCCACAGATCCCACAAAACAAGTCTGAGGGACGCATGCCGCAGTGATCACAAGCGAGCCAGATCGCCAAATTGCGAATTATCCGCTGCATTTCCCGAGCAGGAGCCAACGGATCATCAACCCGCGATTCCGACCGCTTAAGACGTTTCGACCATCGCATCACGTCTCAAAGTGTACTAAACCGACTCACGCTCATATAATGTTTCGTGATAGGGTCTATTGCAATGCCGTTTGCCAGCACCAAAGAACGCAATCGCTACATGAAGAAATATCTGCGCCGCTGGCGCAAAGGAATCCGCACGCCGCAACCTAGCGCGGTGGACATTGACTTGATGAAAGAATACGCAACCACTTGGGCAGAGCGACTCCGTGTCTTGCGCTATGGTCGTCCGGGCGAACTCTATCTAGTAGCTGACCACGAAATGAAACAAATCCTCGGTGACCGAATCCCGCCGCAGCTTGCAGCAGACGACGGTACTCCCATTCAGCAGACAGTGCGCTGCTTCATAGGCGCGTTTCAGCCACAAATCCAGTGGGTACAAAAACTACTCAACGAGCAGCCGCCGAAGGAAAAGGTTGGAAACTGGGATATCGTCCAACCCGTTTTTCCCGAGCCAGACGTCTGGAAAGACCTGACAAACCCCCGCTCCACAACTGAAACACTTCGGTCGGCATTCTCACGGATGGAAATCGTCGTCGCGAAGTGGCTCGCGCGTCTACCACAGCGGGAGCGTTTCCCCGGCGGCGGATGGGAAACGTTGATCGGAGCGGCGCAAGAAAACGCCGCAAATCTCCGCAAAGCCAAACGTCTCCTCCAATACCCAACGCACCCAAACAGCGACAGAAAGCGAATCGAGTTTTTCGCGAAGGTCCTAGCCGGGCTGGCGCTCGGACGCACGCCGCTCTACACGCTAAGAATTCTCGCGGGTTGGCACCCATCCACGCTGCGTCTCCTAGAGATGGGGATCGAGCCTATCGGAGAGAACCTACTCGGCACTACCCCGGTCGAGTTTTACGACGATACAGTCGCTGACTTGCGGCGCTGCTGAACGGCAACGACGAAAGAAGGCGAGTTCCGGCGCGCGAAGCTCCACCCGAATTGCCCACACAGGGGCAGCCGTTCCAACCCTTCGGTGTCAATTGCGGTGTGACGAATAGTCAATCTGCGATCCCACCCAGCACAAAGTCTGACGACCAATGAGTGTAATCGCGATGTTACGCCAATCATCCTCTACAATGAATCTTCATGCGTGTTATCTGGCTGATGTTCTTTACGACTGCTCTAGCAGCAGGCTCAGCATTTTCGCAAGTGAGCGATGCGCCTTCCGCGCTTTACGCGGGTGCCGATGTCGTTTTTGATGGCCGACTAGAAAAGATTGGCCCTTCCCCAAGTGGGCTGACAGCACGGTTTTCGGTAACCCAACTGATCAAAGGACAAGCAGCGACTGGCACGGGCGTTCAGGTTCAAGTACCAGCCCATAGCCGCTGTCATGCACTTGAAGAGAATCACCGTTACCTAGTCTACGGACGAAAAATCGACGATCAACTGTGGGTGGACCCTTGCGAAGGTTCAAAACTCTACTCGCAGGCTGAATCGGACCTGCGATACATCCACACGATAAACCCAAAGGTTTCAGAGCAGTGTAATGGGATTCGACTCAAGCGGCTTGCCAAAACGTCTGCTATCGTCGTGACAGCCAAGGTAGTGGGGACCGAGGATTCGATGGGGCCCACGCCCTTGTTCCGGCCATGGTGTGGCCTTGTGTTCACAACCGAATATGCGTACTACGACATACTCGACGTGATGAAGGGCCAAATTGCTGACTCGAAAATCGCCGTGGAGCACGTGATTTGCTGGGATACCATCACGGTCGATGGATACTCTCCAGAACTTTCCCCCGAATTGTTTCGTGAGGGTAACGTTCTACTGTTGTTCCTCAAAAGAGGTTCACATCGAATCGATGAAGTCCAACCGCCGTTTAAGTCCGGCTACGAGGATGTGGATGAGAATTGCGGAGCAGTCATCGCAGACAGCGAAGGAGCGCAAGGCGTTATAGCAGGTCTTCGTGCCGCAAAATGATAAATGTCGTTATCAGGCCATTACACTCAAATTTCGACTTCTTTCGACTAGTTTCACATCGGCACGTTCGGACGATGAGCGTAATGGGGATGTTACGCCAACCAACTGCGGACCCGTCGTTCGCTCATGTGTTTCCGTACACGTACCGATGGCCGCGCTTGATTAAAGGCTTTTCCAGATACTCCCAACTGATCGCGGCCATGCCCGTAGCGATGGCGATGCCGGTGAAGGACACTGCAAGCGTGACCCACCCGGATTGAACCGGGGAGATGCGGGTCGCAAGCGCATGAATCGTGAATAAGGAACCATAGTGCAGCAGGTACAGCCCGTAAGCTATGGTCCCCAAATATCGGAGTGCTCGGATGGAAAACACTGCCTCAACTCTGCGGCTCACCAGCGTGCTTAGCAAGAGCAGGAAGTAAACCGTGCCCAGTAGGGAGTATTCAAGTCCGAAGAACTTGTTCGTGAAGGCAGTGAACCCGCTCAGAAGTAACGCCACTACTCCAAGCAGAGTTCCGCAGAGTGCGACATACAGATGCTTGCGATGCCGAACAAGTATTCCCCATAACCTCGGGCTTCTCGTTATCAGCGCGGCCGCCAGCCCCAGACCCAAAGCGTCGGCCCGGCAAGGCATTAGAACATAACTCGCGAATGGACCGTCTTTAAGGGTGTAATTGAGCAGAAGGCGAAGCAGCGGAGCCCCCGCGATCATTCCGGATACAATCCACCACAGGCGTGATCGGGATACGTAGCGGATCGTCACCGGCAGCGTCAGGTAGAACTGTTCTTCGATGGCCAGCGACCAGGTCACGCCGAGGACGTTGGAGCCCCATTCATCGTTCTTGGCCATCCAGAAGTTCTGCAGGAAGCTAACGTAGTATCGCAGCGGAATGCGATTGACGATCCAAGATGTCCCGAAATTCCGAAACAAATACGGAACCAAAAACACAAACACCACGACGACGGCATAGAGCGGCAGAATCCTGTGTGCTCTGCGTATGTAGAAGGGAAGGAAGTAACGTTTCGATTCAACTGCGTCCAACAGAATTCCGCCAATCAAGAAGCCCGAGAGTACGAAAAACAGGTCGACTCCACTCCAGGAAAGGCAACCGAGGTCAATAAGGCGAGCCGCCAGCGGATGGTTGGGAAGGTTGGATAACGGAGCGAAAAAACCATGCCACAGCAGCACAAGTCCGATGGCTGTCCCCCGAATTCCGTCCAAGGATGGGACTCTGTTGGTCTTAGGCACCACGCCGGAATTCTCTCATACAACACGGCACCTGTCGGATGACTGTCGCTATCAGGCGATTGCACTCATTGACCATGGCTACCTAAGCGATACTTCCCCCTCCAGCCAAGCTAGCCGCTGCTCACCCTTCCGCGAGAGCCGGTATTCGATCAAGGGATAAGTGTGACGCCTCAACAGCCCGAACCGATGAAGGCGCAACAAGTAGGAACGCGCAGAAGAAATCTCACAGAATTCAACCTGGCGCATCAACTCGCGCGCCGTTGCCCAGGGCATTTCCTTAGATGCCCGCCCCCTAAAGAACCGGAGGGTCTCCAACTTAAGCCGATTGTAGCCGCGATAACGCAAGCGCCCCCGCTTTGTCTTTCTCCACCCATGGCAGCCACAGCCTCTCGCGCGTCTCGCCGGTCAGAGCGTTGAAGGTGATGCAGTCGTGCAGTCCGAGCTTTGCGACTCTGCGTGCCACATCATCACCACAGCGCGCGGAGAGCGCATCTAGGTCAGCCGGTTCCCTCTGACGGAAGATTCCGAAAATATCAGTCTGTGCTGTGAGCGATCTCGGAACCTCGCTCGCCCGCTGGCCGGTCCAGATGGTGCTGATCTTGCGATGCCGACCCTGCCGAATCACGCGCCCGAAATTCCTTGGCAAGTAGGACGCCGCTGCGAATTGCGGAACCTCTTCGAAACCAAGAGTCACCATCTGGTATCGAAACATCTCCGCGCAAAAGTCCTCCACCTCGTTCTCAGGATCGCCACTCGGAACGTACCGGGCAGCAAAGTACGCCTGGACCTCGCCTGCTTCAAAATCGAATTGTGAATCGAGGAAGTCGAGCAGGTCAGCAAGATCAGTAAAACGGTTGGGGCACCACTCGTGTTCGTCCATGGCATCGAAGAGAACCTGGCGCTTCTCGAACGTCAGAATCTTCTGGAAGGCAGTGCTTTTTCCGCTCCCCTTCGCGCCGATGCAACCAATGATGCGATTCTGTTTGTCCATACGCTCACGCTCCCGCTCCCGGCAGTGCACTCCTGATCTGTGCCGCGATCTCCGGCCCCCACGACTGATACGTTGGGCCGATCACGATTTCGCGCGCGGCCTCGCCAGCAGCGTCGAGGATCTTCTTGCCAACCCACACGATCAGGACAATTGCAGCGAGAGGCAAGGCAGCGCAGGTTGCGGCCTTAAGAAGATCGCCCCACTCCGGCAGTGAATCGGTCGCAACGGGTTTCGGTCCGCCAGTACGCTTCTTTGTCGTCGGGAAGAGCTTCTGACCGGCAGGACACCAACCCGGAGAGCCGGACGGATGTGTGCGGCCAGTATCGAAACACACGCCGCAATCGACGGCGAAGGGCTGGAACGGCTGCCCCTGTGTGGGCAATTCGGGAGGAGCTTGGCGCGCCGGAACAGGTGCAGGAGCCCCACGGCCAAACGTTCCAGGCGACGGCGGCGCTGCCAATCCTGACCTCTCGCGATGAGCTTGCGCGCGCCGTCGCGCGCGCCCCTCCCGCCGCCAACGATTACGGTCTTCCCGGTTAGCAAAGGGCATTGCGGGCACCTCGTTCTAGTGGATTTTGAGAAGGGCACCCGACACACGCACGAGCGCCAGACCCTATACAAGCTTGCCGTTTGAACACCTGATTACGCGGGTGCAAAAATCTTGTGCAAATTGGTTCTGCAAAGGGCACCCGGTCACCCGCTGCCCTTCTTATATAAGCGGATCGCGACCGGCCCGTAGGATGGCGGCTGGCAGGCGTCCAGGGCTTGCAGGACGGCGGAAGCAAGCCGGATGAAAGAATTGCACCAAAGTGACGGCACGGTGATGGGAGCAACTTGAGAGCAAAACCGGGCTTTTCCACAGCATTGTGGAAACCGTAAATCGCAGAAAAGACAGGCAGGCCACGGGTTAGAAACTGCGTTTGAGCACTTTCACACGGTGGAAGTCATAGGTTCGAATCCTATAGCGCCCACCATCCTCCCCGCTTGCTTTGAAGCCGTTGCGTTCGTCCCCGGGGCGCAGTGGAGCCCAAGTCCGGCCTGTTGATCCTGGTCTGCGTGGTTCCGAAACACGGCTGCAGAGCGATAACGGTTTCCCCGCCAGTCCACGCGCTGGCAAAATGCCCAGTCCTTGTCGGTAAACCCCAAACTGATACTTGAGGATCGAGCGTCAAACTAGGTGTGACCTGCGTCACTGCCGCGAGTTTCGGGAAGTCATAGAGTGGGTTCGCCCGGATGCTTGAAATCTCCCCCTTTCCCCGGCGCACTGCTTCAGGGCTGCTTTAGAAGATGGCATGGGAGGGCCGAGTCTCAGAATCGCTCAAAGCATCAAGTTTGTCGGGGAAACTTTCAGCCACTTGGCTGTTCTAGAGCGGAACTCCCAACTTAACCGGTGACGGCGCTGCGCTTGCGTACCGGCACGAACCAGCAGTGACTAGGCCCCGCCAAGGGGAACTGGTCGGTTCACCCTGGGTGCCCTCGATCCGTTCCCAAGCATGCAAAGCTGGTTGCTGTTCGCACAGCCTCTACGCAGGTCAGCCTGCCTTCAATTCTGCCTGCTACAAGAAGGAGATAAGCCTATGCACATTAAGGCGCCACTTGCGTTGATGTTCGTCCTCACTGCGCTGCTATGTCTCACCACCGCGCAACCTGCACTCAGTCAGCAATCCACGATTCAGCAGTATTGGTCAGATAACTACAGCACGTTTGTTCCTGCTCCCACCAACGCCTACGCCTGGAGCGTTGTCGCAAAGGCGCAGCCTGACGAGTGTTTTTTCGGCTTGGGAGACCCCAACAACCTTTTCTCGTTCCAAGCAAACTACCCGGGGAATCTGAGCACTGGTTACAAGCCTTGCACTTTCCTAGGCAAGCAAGGCCGCCCGAAAGTCAACCAGGCATACCTGTGGGGATTGACCAAGTACGGAACCGACCTTTGGTTCGGAACCGTCGCGAACACTCTCTGCCTGGCCATGGAGGGATTGGGGATGACTCAGTCTGTGCTGGAAAACACGGTCGTCTGCGAGGGCGGTTCTAACGACGTGCGCCCGCCTCGCATCTTCAAGTACGACACCCAGAAGAAAGCACTCACCGACATGACGCCCCTGGTGTTGAGCGCCGGCTCTCCGCACTCCAATCGGCTGCTGCACACCATTGGCCTGCGTTCGGCCGGTTCGCTCGGTGCCGTGGTGATATTGGGAGGCATCAGCCCCACGGGCGTCGCGATGTTCGCATTCAATGGTCAGACCAGGCAGTTTATTGACTCCATCGTGTTCGACGGTTCCACTGTCAACGGAGTAACTCTGCCGCAGTACAACAACATCCGCCAGTGGATCGTCGTCAACAACCAGCTCTACGTCGGTGTAGCGACCGGCGCCAGTTCCGGGCTCCTTGGCGGCGGTAGCGGGGCCATTCTTCACTGGATCGGAGATGCAACCCATCCTTTCCAGTTCGAGACGGTCGGCACCGTGCCCGGCGACCCCGCATATCTAACCTACTTTAACGGCAGTCTCTTCGTCTCGACCTGGGGTGGACCTGCCGGCAGCTTCGGGACCGTGCTCTGCATGAGCCCGCGATTCACCGGCACCCTCAACCCAAGCACAGCGGCGTGGCCCATCGTCTGGCAACTCTCCAACTATGAGGTGGAACCCTCCGCCGGAGCGGTGGGCGGAGCCATCGCCGGCTTTGACGGTTGGCTTTACTTCTCCACGATGATTCCGCCGGGTGCGCAGATGCTGCAGTTCAGCCAACTGTACCCTTCCGCGCCGACCGATAATGTCTCCGCAGCTGCCGATTTTCTGGGCAGCTATCGCCCTACCGAGATGTTCCGCGGGAGGAATTTCGGCACCAAGAACCAGCAAATCCAACTGCTGTATGGCAGTAAGATCCTCCCCAAATACGACCCAACGGGTAACAAGTGGTCCCTGGTTCCCAACAATCTCAACCAGTCACCGATGTGGGGTTTGGCCGGGTACAACAATTTTTTCAACAGTTATACCTGGTGGATGCAAGCCTACAATGGCGAACTCTTCTTTGGCACGTTCGACTGGTCCTACTTGCTCTTCGAGTTGCTGTTCGACCAGTATGGCTCGATTATCCCGCCCCAGATTATCGCCAACTCCCGTTCCTTCGAGGGCGCGGACTTGCTGCGACTCCATTCCTCGTCCGACATGCCGGCCAGCGTCAGTCTGAACGGTATGGGCAACTACAGCAATTACGGCATCCGGACCATGATCCCATTGGGTACGTACATGTATCTCGGGACCGCCAACCCCTTTAACCTCCTTACCGATCCCATCAATGATCCCTATGGTGTGACCGGAGGATGGGAACTGATCCGCTTCTGGCCGAAATAGTGCCGCAGCGGACCGGCGATCAACCTCAGTTCCGCTCTCACGGGTGGCCGCTTACCGCGGCCACCCGAAATCACACCGTAGCGGCGCGCCCGCGTTGCCACGGCCTGCGGCTGCGCGTTAAGATACTTCGTACACATCTTCTCCGCTCATTTCCCAGGTAACTTTTCCGAGCATCCTCGCGGGTGAGGAGTGTGCAGCCCCGGGGGCAGCGCATCCGCTTGCCTGCCTGAAATTCCCTGATGGAGTCGGACGTGAAAAAAGGCAAGACTGCGGTGATCGTCGGCGCCCAGTGGGGCGACGAGGGCAAAGGCAAGATCGTTGACGTCCTGTCCGAGAACTTCTCGGTCGTGGCCCGCTACGCCGGCGGACACAACGCCGGTCATACCGTCATCATCAACGGCAAGAAATTTATCCTGCAGTTGGTTCCCTGCGGCGTGCTGCGCGCCGGCTGCCGCAGCGTCATCGGCAACGGTGTCGTCCTCGATCCGCTGGCCTTCCTGAAGGAAGTCGGCGCTCTTCGCGATGCCGGCGTGAAAGTGGACGGCAACCTCTTCGTCTCCAACCGCGCCCACGTCATTCTGCCCTACCACCGCATGATCGAATTGGCGGCGGAGAACGCTCCCGGCCGGGTGAAGATCGGTACCACCTCGCGCGGCATCGGCCCTGCCTACGAAGACAAAATGGGACGCCGCGGTCTGCGCGTGGCCGATCTGCTCGACCTGCAGTTGCTCAAAAAGCACATCGAAAACGCCGTCCGCGAGAAAAACATGATCGCGCACGCGCTGTTCAACTCCGAACCGCTCGACGCCGACAAAATGTACGCCGAATACGCCCAGGCGGCCGAGAAAGTTGCCCCCTTCGTGTGCGACACCGCCATGCTGCTGAATCAGGCTCTGGCCGCGGGCGAATCCATCTTGTTCGAGGGAGCGCAGGGCACCATGCTCGACATTGACCACGGAACCTACCCGTTCGTCACCTCCTCCAGCGCGACCTCCGGAGGCGCCGTCATCGGCACCGGCGTGGCCCCCAATGCCATCCACGCGGTCATCGGCATCACCAAGGCCTACTGCACACGCGTGGGTGAGGGACCGTTCCCCACGGAAGAAAAGAGCGCCGCCGGCGAAGCAATCCGCAAGCGCGGCAACGAATATGGCGCGGTTACGGGCCGCCCCCGGCGCACCGGATGGCTCGACCTTCCGCTCCTGCGCTACTCCGGCATGATCAACGGCACGTCCTGGCTGGTCGTGACCAAACTCGACGTGCTCGACGATCTGGCCGAGATTCCAGTCTGCGTGGGCTACAAGATTGACGGCAAAGCCACCATCGAAGCGCCCGCGCACGCCAGCGGCTTCGAGAAAATCGAGTGTGTTTACCAGAAACTGCCCGGCTGGAAGACTCCGACCGAGGGCATCACGCAGTACGAAAAGCTGCCGCCCAAAGCGCTTGATTACCTGGCATTCGTCGAGAAGGAAGCCGGCGCAAGAATCGGCATGATCTCCACCGGTCCCGACCGCGACCACACCATCCTGGTGGACGATTTCGTTCAGGAGTTGAAGGTCGCCGCCAGGAAAGCCTAGAATGTCCTCCCCGGCGTGACCCGCCGTGTAGGAGGGAGCAAGCGATGGTGGTGTTGGCGGTTACCTGGATGGCGAAAGTTGGTCGCGAAACCGAAGTGGCCACGCTGTTTGAAAAACTGACCGAACAATCCCGCAAGGAACCCGGCTGCGCCATGTACCAGGTGCATCGGCATAAGACCGATCCGCGCCGCTTCTTCATCTACGAGCAGTACAAAGACGACGCCGCCCTCGAAGCCCACCGCTCTGCCCTGCACTTCCTCCAGTTCGCGAAAAAAGATCTCCCCAAGGTCGCCGACCGGGTGGAAGGACATTTGTACGAACCGTTAGGATAAGTGCGGCGCGGGAGCTTGTGTGGCGCGGGGGCCCTCGCCCGCGGCGGCAGACGTCGAAATCTGCAACTCACTTCCTTGGGTTGGTCTCAGGCGCTGACATGCCCCCGACAATCTGCCATCCCTTGTCGCCTTTGACCCAGGTATGCGTTATGCGGAGCGTGGACGGCTCCCCAGCGAGGTTTTTGCCCACCCACACCATGGTCACCCAATAGTGGTCAACCACTACTTTTCCCGTGGCTTGGCTGGCGGCGGGCTCAAGCGTGTAAGACTTGAGATGCAGTCCCTTCGCGGTATTGGCTGTGATCCAGTCCGTGATGTGATCTTTTCGCAGCGGCTGGGGGCTGACTGCGGGCCAGCCCACAAAATCCGGATGCCACAATTCGAGGTAGTTCTTCAGATCCTCTGCCTTCACGTACTCCCAGTACGAATGCTCCAGCTTCCAGACCGCTTCCTCATCCGCCGTTTGTGGAGTTTGCTGGGCAAAACCTGGCAGCGCGCACAGCGCCACGGCTAAGGCGATCCAAGAACGATTGCTTTTCAAGAGGAATCTCCTTGCTCGAACGGTCCACCGCCGCTCGTGGTCACTTCGCCTTGTCCGCCATCAACTCGCCGCCCGAGGCGTAACTTTCCTTCGAAACTTCGTGGAAGGCGACGATAATCGCCTCCCGCCGCGCCCCGGCTTCTTCCACCAGAGCATCGGTAATCCGCTTGGCGATCTTGCGCTTCTGATCGGCGGTGCGGCCGGTCAGCATCGTGATTTGCACGAGAGGCATAGAAAAGTACTCAGTCCCTAGTACCCAGTACCCAGCAAAAGCTCAGCACCAAAATAACTGGGTACTGAGTATTGGGTACTATTTCGCCAGCTCATATCCCGCGAAGAAAAAACTCAGCTCGAACCGAGCCGTGTCTTCCGCATCCGAGCCGTGGATCGCATTGTGCTCGATATTCGTCGCCCACTTCTTGCGGATCGTGCCTTCCTCGGCGTTGGCCGGATTGGTCGCGCCCATGAGCTTTCGCAGATCGGCAATGGCGTTTTCCTTCTCCAGCGCCAGCACCACGATCGGGCCGCTCGACATGAAATCCGTCAGCGCGTTGTAGAACGGCCGTGCCGCATGCACCGCATAAAACTGCTCGGCCTGATGCTTGGAGATTTCCAGCATCTTCATAGCGAGGATGCGGAATCCGCCCTTCTCAAACTGTTCGATGATGTCGCCGATGGCATTCTTGCGCACGGCGTCAGGTTTAACGATGGTTAATGTCCGTTGCAGAGTTTTCATAAGTTCGGTCGTTAGGTCCTTGGTCGCAGGTCTTGCCGACATCTAAATGAAACTTTGTCATTCCGAGCGAAGCGAGGAATCTGCTTCTGCCTCGGCACTCGCCACTACACACTCACCCCAATTGCCGCCGCCAGCGTCTCTCCGATCGCCGCCGGCGATTTTGCCACCCTGATCCCGCAAGCCTCCAGCGCCTTGATCTTCTCCGCGGCCGTGCCTTTGCCGCCGGAGATAATCGCTCCCGCATGGCCCATGCGGCGTCCCGGCGGCGCGGTCTGCCCGGCGATGAAACCCACAACCGGCTTCTTCATGTGAGTCTTCACGAACTCGGCCGCGGTCTCCTCCGCATTTCCGCCGATTTCGCCGATCATCACCACCGCCTCGGTCTCAGGATCGCGGTTGAACAAGTCCAGCGCATCCACAAAATTCGTCCCAATAATCGGATCGCCGCCAATGCCAATCGCTGTGGATTGCCCTATGCCCCGCTGCGTAAGCTGATGCACTGCCTCATACGTCAGCGTGCCCGAGCGCGACACGATCCCGATCGGTCCTTCCTTGTGGATCGAAGCCGGCATGATACCGATCTTGCATTTGCCCGGCGAAACAATTCCCGGGCAGTTCGGCCCGATCAGCCGCGAACGCCGGTTCTGCAGGAATTCCCACGCCTTCACCATGTCGAGCGTGGGAATCCCTTCAGTAATGCAGACGATCAAATCAATTTCCGCGTCGGCCGCTTCCATGATCGCGTCGGCCGCAAACGGCGGCGGCACAAAAATCACCGTAGCGTTCGCGCCGGTCTTGTCGGCAGCCTCGCGCACCGTGTTGAAAATCGGCCAGCCCTCATGCGTCGTGCCGCCCTTGCCGGGAGTCACTCCGCCCACGATCTGCGTGCCATAAGCGGCGCTCGCTTTCGCATGAAATGTTCCCTCACGGCCGGTCAGGCCCTGCACCACCAGACGTGTATTTTTATCAACCAGGATTGCCATATGAAAGTCCTCTGTGCCTCTCTGTGTCCCCTGTGGTGAGGACCTTTCCCTATCTCCATTCCGTTGCGCCGAGCGTACCCTTCGCCGCCGCCACAACCTTGTCGGCCGCGTCTTTCATCGTGTCGGTAACCACGAAGTTCAGCCCGGAACTCTGCAGAATCTTTTTTCCCTCTTCGACGTTCGTGCCTTCGAGGCGCAGCACGACCGGCAGCTTGATGTTCGTCTTGCGCGCCGCTTCGACCACGCCGGTCGCCAGCGTGTCTACGCGCAATATGCCCCCGAAGATGTTGATCAGTACGGCTTTCACGTTCTTGTCGCTGAGTAGAATTTCAAATGCGTGCGCCACCTGCTCTGAATTCGCGCCTCCCCCAACGTCGAGAAAGTTGGCAGGCATGCCGCCCGCGTACTTGATGATGTCCATGGTCGCCATCGCCAGCCCGGCGCCGTTCACCATGCAGCCCACGTTGCCGTCGAGCTTGATGTAGTTCAGGCTGTATTTCGACGCCTCGACTTCCAGCGGATCTTCCTCTGTGATGTCGCGGAGTTCGCGCAGATCAGAATGCCGGAACAACGCGTTGTCGTCGAAGTTGATCTTTGCGTCCAGCGCAAACAGGCGCCCGTCGGTCGTCGTAATAAAAGGATTGATTTCCAGCAGCGAAGCGTCGGTATCCAGGAAAGCCTTGTACAGGCTGGTCAGGAACTGCACCGCCGGATTGATCTGCTGCGCCTTTAAGCCAAGCTTGAAGGCAATCTTGCGCGCCTGAAATGCTTCCAGGCCCATGCCGGGATCAATATGCTGCTTCAGAATCGCGTCCGGATTCTCCGCCGCAACCTGCTCGATCTCCATCCCCCCCGCCGCCGACGCCATGAATACGGGCTTGCCCTCGGCCCGATCCACCAGAATGCCCAGGTAAAGTTCTTTTTCGATCGGCAGCGTCTCTTCAATCAGCAACCGCCGCACGATACGGCCCTCGGGGCCGGTCTGATGCGTCACCAGCTTCATGCCGAGCATTTTTCCCGCGAGATCGCCGGCCTCGTCCACTGACTTGGCGATCTTCACGCCCCCGCCCTTGCCCCGGCCTCCGGCGTGAATCTGCGCCTTCACCACGACGCCGCTTGCGCCCGAAGTGAATAATTCTTTGGCGGCGGCCACGGCCTCATCCTGCGAAGCAGCCATCGCCCCGCGCGGGACCGTCACGCCATATTTTTTGAGAATTGCTTTTGCCTGGTATTCATGAATTTTCATAAGAAAGGCTCGTCAACTAAGATTCGGAAGGACCCTGCTTGCGGCGCGGCACTGCGGGCAGCAAACCTATAATTCTATAGAAGGTGATCGCATTAGGGCAAACGGGTCGCGCGTGCCTTAAGCCTTCCTTTGAAAGGGCGTCGCTTCAAGCCACGCTGTAATCCCCGCCGGACAGGGCCACGGCTTTCCAGTTTGCTGAAAACTCGGTTTTGGGTGGCGCAGCGCTTTCAGCGCTGCGATAAAGCCTGTCTTTTCTCGACGGGCTTCAGCCCCTGAGGTACCTGGATCGAGTTTTTCAGCAACTCTTTAGCAGCTAAGCGAGTCGCTGCGTCCTTTCACCACCCGAAACATCGAATCAAACACGGTCCGATGAAGCTGATCTCCCTCAACGTAGCGCGCCCGCGCCTTGCCCTATATCACGGCCAAACGATTAACACAGGCATTTTCAAGCAGCCCGTCCCGGGCCGCGTTCAGTTACGCACTCTGAACCTCGACGGCGATCGGCAGGCCGATCTCAGCGTACACGGAGGGCCGTTCAAGGCGGTATACGCCTACCCGTCAGAGCACTATTCATTCTGGCGAGGAGAGTTGCCGGGGGTGGACCTTCCCTGGGGCGCATTCGGAGAGAACTTCACAACCGAAGGAGTGCTGGAGCGCGAGCTTCACATCGGCGACCGGCTTCAGATTGGTTCAGCCATCCTGATGGTCCGCCAGACCCGCACCCCCTGTTATAAACTGGCGGCCAAATTCGGGCGCGATGACATCCTCGAGCGCTTCCTGCACAGCCACCGCAGCGGATTCTATTTTTCCGTGGAACAGGAGGGCACGGTGCAGGCCGGAGATTCGCTCGAGTTCCTGAGCCACGACCGCGGCGCAATCACGATTGAGGACATGAATCGCCTGGTCGTGGAGCAGAAGTACGATCGCGCCCTTCTGGAAAGGGCCATTCGCTCAACCGCACTTCCGGACCACTGGCGCGATTCGTTCCAACAGAGACTAGCCGGACTCGACTGACCGAAGGCTCGCCCACCTCTGAATGCGCTTATGCCGTAAAATGCGGCCTGACGCATGATCCTCGACGCCATCCACCGTCTCGCCAACCACAGCCAGTCGCTCGGCCGCGCGGAAGCCCGCGAAGTCATGGCCCAAGTGCTGGCCGGCAAATGCACCGACGCCCAGATTGCCGCCCTGCTCGTCGCCCTGCGCATGAAGGGAGAGACCGTCGAGGAAATCGTTGGCTTCGCCGAGGCGATTCGCACCGCAGCCGCCCCGTTGCCGATTACGCGCGCTGAAGACGCCATCGCCGTCACCGGCACCGGCCGAGATGCTTTATTGGAAGACGACCCGGCGCTGGTAGACACCAGCGGCACCGGCGGCGACGCCAGCGGCACGTTCAACATTTCCACCGCAACCGCATTCGTCGTGGCGGGAGCGGGCGTGCGCGTCGCCAAGCACGGCAACCGCAGCATCAGCTCAAAATGCGGCTCGGCCGACGTGATCGAGGCTCTGGGCGTGAACATCCAGCTTTCGCCTGAACGCGCCGCTCAGTGCCTGCACCAAGTCGGCATCTGCTTCCTCTACGCGCCCAATCTCCATCCCGCCATGAAGCAGGTCCAGGGCGTCCGCCGCGAACTGCGCATGCGCACCATGTTCAACCTGCTTGGCCCGCTGACCAACCCGGCCCGGGCTTCAGGCCAGGTGGTCGGAGTTTATTCGCTCGACCTGGTCGAGAAACTGGCCGAAGCCCTGAGCATGCTGGGACTGCGCCGTGCTCTGGTCGTTCACGGACTCGATGGCCTCGACGAGATTACCATCACCGGCACAACCCGCATCGCGGAAGCCCGCGACGGCGCCGTGCGCTCCTACGAGGTCGAACCCGAAGAGTTCGGCATGCGCCGCGCCACCCTGTTTGAGATTTCCGGCGGAGACGCGACCGAGAACGCAGCCATCATCCGCTCGATCCTGAGCGGCGAACAGTCACCCCGCCGCGACATCGTGCTGCTCAACGCCGCCGCCTCGCTGGTAGCCGCAGGCAAAGCTGAGCATATTGCGCAGGCAGTCCCGCTCGCGGCGGCATCAATAGACTCCGGCGCAGCCAAACAAAAGCTCGACGCTCTCGTAAGCTTCAGCTCGATCGCGTAGTCAGGGTGCCCCATTTCTCGCAGGTTCTGTGCGCGAGAAGTGGGGATTTTCGTCTAAGGGGCCGAGGCAGCTCTTCCGATTCTTTCTACTGCAGTTGCACCTTCTCCAGATACTGCGCCACTTGCACATTCCACCCCAACTCGCTCCTCATCAGATCGCGCAATTGTCCGGACGCATCGGGCTCGCCATGTACCAGATAAGTAGTGGCCGGGCGATTCCCGAATGTCCGCAGCCACTGCAATAGCTCCGGAGGATCGGCGTGGTCGCTGAACTGCTCGAGCGCCGCCACGTGGGCGCGAATCGGCACAAGATCGCCGAAGATCTTGACCTCCTCCGCCTTGCTCTTGATGGCGAACCCGCGCGTCCCCGGCGCCTGAAAGCCGATGAACAGAACAAGATTCTTCGGGTCCGGCAGCCGCTGCGCCAGATGATGCAGAATGCGCCCTCCCGTGACCATGCCGCTGGACGAAATAATGATCACCGGCGTCCGCGACTCGTTGATCCGCTTCGACTCCTCCGGCGTGGAAACGAAGTTAAAGCCCGGCCACTCCAGCGGCGAGCCGTACTTGCGCATCATGTTCCGCGTTTCTTCGCTGTACTCTTCGTCATGCTTCAGGAAAATCTCGACCGCCTTGATCGCCATGGGGCTGTCGCAGAACACCGGCAGGCGCGGAATTTTCCCCGACTCCATCAGGTGCTTGAGGACAAACACGAATTTTTGTGTGCGCTCGACGGCGAATGCCGGCACAATCACGCTGCCACCGCGTTTGGCCGTCGTTGTGATGAGCTCGGCAAGTTCCGGCAGCGGATCTTCTTTCGGATGCTGCCGGTTGCCGTACGTCGACTCCATGACGACGAGATCAGCAATCTCTCCCTCGGCCGGCCCCGAATGCACGACTTTCCCCGGCGCGACCTTGTGATCAAGCACCCGGCCAATGTCACCGGTAAAGAGCATTCGACGCGATCTTCCGTTCACAGTCACTGCAATTTCCGCCATGCACGATCCCAGAATGTGTGCTGCGCGCACAAAACGAAAGGAAATCTCAGGTGAGACCTGCACCGTCTCTTCCACGTGCGCAGGCTTGAAGTACTGCAGCGACGCCTCCGCTTCTTCGAATGTGTACAGCGGCAATGCCGGCTCGTGCTTCGACTTCTTTTTCTTGTTGTAGAAATTGGCGTCTTCTTCCTGCAGGTGGCCGGAGTCGGGCAAAATGATTCCGCACAAATCAATCGTCGGTGGCGTGGCGTAAATGGGCCCGCGGAAGCCTTCTTTCACCAGGCGCGGAATCCATCCGCAATGGTCCAGATGCGCATGGGTCAGGATGACCGCGTCAATCTCTTTGGCTGGAACCGGCGTGTCGCGCCAGTTCCGCTCGCGCCATTCCTTCGGTCCTTGAAATAATCCGCAGTCAATCAGCACCTGAAGCCCGCCCTTGCCCGACGGATCGCCAGTGTTGATGAGATGCTTCGACCCGGTCACGGTTCCGGCCGCGCCAAGAAACTGGATATAGGCCAATCCTTCCTCCCGAGAAGATAAACCTACCACGGAGACACAGAGGAAAAGTCGTCTCAACACCTGACGGAGTCTGCTAGCGGCAGAGCCACACCCGCCGGCGTCATCCCGAAGGCCCGCGTTTTCTCCAGCGGGCCGAGGGATCTCCCCCAACTCCAGCGTCGAATCCCCATCAAGGTATTCCCCCGCGTCGAAAAGCTACTTATCCGCCGGCGCAAACTTGAACACGTTGTTCGTCATATCGCTCTCCGGTACGCTGCCGTCGTTGATCACGATTTCCTGCGGCGCCGCCGGCGTTTCCACTCGCGTGGTCACTTTGCTTTTGCCGCGAATCTCCAGCCGCTTCGTGACCTCGCCGCCTGCCGATCGCACTACCATCGGCACCTCCGCGCCGGCCGATCCCAGATTTTCCACCGTGACCGTAACCAGGAATGAGTCTGCCGTGGTTTTCGTCGCGTAAGCGGATGAAACCTTGAAGTCCGGCAGCCCGCGATCGTGATAAACCCAATCGTCGAAAAACCATTGCAGATTACGCTGCGTCTGAGCCGCCGCCAACCGCTGCATGTACGACGGATCTTTGTCGTCTTCCGAGCGATAAGCGGCAAGAGTTTTCTTCAACGCCGCCTCGCCGATCATATCGCGCAGCATCCACCACACATACATCGCCTTGCTGCGATAAAGTTCCTCGCTGGCCGTGTTCACCAGCGACCGACTGACTTCGTCCGCAAAACCTGGCGCACTCGCCGTCTTCTCCGCCCCGCTGAACGCCGACCGGTGCAGCCCCATGTAGTCAAGCGCAGTCTGGCGGCCCTTTTCGTGCTCGAGATACAGCGCCTGCGCGAAATGGGCCAGCCCCTCGTTGATCCAAGGGCGCGGCGAGGAGAAGGCGGCGTGCGTAAGTTGATGCGCCGCAGCCAGTCCAGCCACCTTCGAATCTGTGTTGGCGAGCGGGGTGAGCAGTAACGCACTGCTCTCGAACGGTGCAGCCTTGGTATTGGGAAGATCAGCGGTTTCCGCCTTCGCGCCTGGGGCTCCGAACCATTCGGTGATCAAGGGGAGGACCTTCTCGGCCTCATCCCCGTAACCGGTCGCAAATCTACCGTTACCAGCAAGATAGCGGACCTCCATCGCCGGTTTCTCCAACACGCCGTAGTCAGCAATCGCAAGAGCGGGGACGTCTAAGCGTAGCGCTTGGTAGTCGCATTCGGCGGCGATGTTCTGGTTTGGGGCGCTCGTCGATTCGAAGGCACTCACGGGGCAGCTAGCTCCACTGAATAGTATCTGTGGAAGCGCTTCATATTTCCCCGTCATCGCGATTTGCAGGCGCATCTTCGAGCCTGCTTCCCGTTTCTTCCACCGTCCCAGGACCTCAAACAAGCTGTCCCCTTCCGACAGATTCGCCGCCTCCGTCGCGATCGGATACCACGCCACATATCCGACTCCGCGCAGTCCAGTGAAATCCGTGGAGATCTCGTCCCAGTCCGTGCTCTTCGCCGCGTCTTCCGGAGTGCCGATCCGCGTCAGCCGCGTCGCATCGAGCAAAACGACGCCCTCGTAGCCGATCTCCAACTCAACCGTTCCCTTCGGCGCAACTGGCTGCGCCAGCGTCACGATCGCTTCCGAAAGCGCGCCAGTGTGATCAATGTCCGAGGCGAAGGGCTGGGTGATAAACTGCGCCGGCTTGTCGCCAACCTTGATCGCCCGCCAGGCGAGAGACGACGAAATCTGCAGCACCGCGACCTTCTGCGGCTCCGCCGAATCATTCCGCAACGTGATCTTGCCGCGAACGCCCAGCCGGTGCTGGGCTGGATCGAGCTGCACTTTCAGGTCATAGTCCGTGATGGTGAAGGCTTCGCGGTCGAGAGCGAAGGATGACCATGCTGAACCACACAGGACCCAGAGGAGACACAGAGGTATTGCGCCACGCTTCATTGCGGAGAACTTCATTTCTTCTGGGATGCGCCTTCGCCCTCCCGCCGCTGCCGCACGATCTCATACAAGATCACGCCCGCCGCCACCGACACATTCAGCGACGACACCTTGCCCAGCATCGGAATCGAAACCAGGAAGTCGCACTTCTTCTTCACCAGATCGTGCAGCCCCTTGCCTTCCGCGCCCAGAACCACGGCGCAATCCATCTTGTAGTCGAGTTCGTTGTAAGTCTTGGCGCCGCGCTCGTCCAGCCCCACCGTCCATATGTTGCGGTCTTTCAATTCCTCCACCGTGCGCGCAATGTTGGTGACTTTGGCGATCGGCAAGTGCTCGCTCGCCCCTGCCGAAGCTTTCGTGACCGTTCCCGTCACGCCCGCCGCCCGGCGCTCGGGGATGACCACCCCATCGGCGCCCGCCGCGTCCGCCGTCCGCAAAATCGCTCCCAGGTTGTGCGGATCTTCCACGCCATCGAGCACGACCACCAGCGAGTACTCACCGCGCTTGGCTTCGACCACGTCCTCGAGATCGTTGTATTGCTTGGCCGAGGTGACGGCCACCACGCCCTGATGCGCCACATGTCCGGCCATCCGATCCAGTTCCGAACGCTGCAGAAAACGCACCTGCACGTTCAGCCGCCGGCAATCTTCAATCAGCCGCTGCAGGCGGATGTCGTGCCGCTCTTTCGCCATCCCAACCCACTCAAACGCACGCCCGCGCGCCTTCAGCGCCTCGCTGACCGCGTTGATGCCGTAGATGTAGTGCATGAGGTAGTAGTGTACCGCGTAGAAGAGTTCTGCCTTCTAGTATGTGCTGTCATTCTGGGCGGCGTTGTCATTCTGAGCGAAGCGAAGAAACCCATGCACTCTGCCGGCAGCGCCTCACGCGCAAGCGAATTGCATAGGTCCTTCGCTTCACTCAGGATGACAAAACGCGGAGAATCTCTGCCGGCTCCGGCCGCTCCGTGTAATCCTCGTTCGCCGACGCATACACCACCGTACCCTCGCGATCCAGAACATACGTCGCCGGAATCGGCAGCTCCCAGCTTTCATCGCCGTTGGTGAAGGGCAAATTGACGAACGCCCGACGATACACCGCTTCCTGCGCCGCAGGCACGCGATACGTCAGCCCAAACTGCCGCGCGACCGCGTTGCCCTCGTCGGACAGAAGCGGGAAGCGCAGCCTGTGCTGATCGTGCATGTAGAACGACTGCTTAACGGTCTGCGGCGAGATGGCGATGAGCGTGGCTCCAGCCCGCTCGATCTGCGGCTGGATGAGATTCATCGCCTCCATCTGTCCCACGCAGAACGGACACCACCGCCCGCGGATGAAGCAGATGACGAGATGTCCCTGAGTCAGCAGGCCGGAGGAAGAAACAAGCTTTCCGTCGTGATCTTGCAGTTCGAACGCGGGAGCCTTCGCCCCGACGGGCAGGATGTTCGCCGCCAGATGCCGCCCCTTGAGTTCAGCCACCGCCTGCGCGTGAATGGCTTGCGTCTCCGCCGGAACGTACTTCGCGATCAGTTCCCTGCGCTCGGCAAAGATCTCGCGCAGCGGACGCGCGTCAACGCCGGTACTGGGTTCTTCTAAGGAGCGCCATTTCATAAAAACCCTGCGGGCGGGTTCGTGTCAGGATTCATCATGAGGTACCTCACTGAACGTGACGTAGGGGCGCCCATAAGGAATCAGGTCGCCGTCGGTAGTGATTCTGGCGATTGATTGACCAGCGGAAACTTCATCGCCCTCACGTACATTCCACGGAGTAAAGAACCCCGGGCCTGCATTTCGCAGAATGAATCTCTTCGCACCATCGCTTACGATGGCAAATGCCGTTCCGGCTTCGATATTCGCCTTCTCTCTCAGAAGCCAACGAACGAAAGTGTATTTACTAACGGAATTTTCGTCACCGAGATTGGGGACTTTGACGTCGTAGTAAAAAGGCACGTTGTAATCCGCAATGCTGACCTACATCCCCGGCAGCTTCATCCCCGCCAGCCTTCTTGCAAAGCTCGGCTTGCCCATCTGCTTGAACATCTTCTTCATCTGCGCATACTGGCGCAAAAGGTTGTTTACTTCCTGCACGCTGGTACCCGAGCCGCGGGCGATGCGCTTGCGGCGGCTGCCGTTGATCACTTCGTGATGATTGCGCTCGTGCGCGGTCATCGAGTTGATGATGGCTTCGACGCGGTTGATCTGCTTCTCGTCCACCTTGTCGGCCGCCTTCTGCAGGCCGGAGAACGGCCCAATCGAGGGCATCATCCCCATCAGGCTCTTGATCGAGCCCATCTTGCGTACCTGCCGCAGCTGGTCGCGGAAATCTTCCAGCGAGAAGCCGTCGCCGGAGAGCGCCTTGGTGGCCATCTCTTCGGCTTTTTTCTTGTCAATTTGCGACTCGGCCCGCTCGATCAGCGACAGGATGTCCCCCATGCCCAGAATACGCGACACGATGCGATCGGGATGGAACGGCTCCAGCGCATCATATTTTTCGCCCACGCCGATAAACTTGATCGGCTGCCCTGTGACCTGCCGGATCGAGAGCGCCGCGCCGCCGCGGGCGTCGCCGTCCATTTTGGTCAGCACCACGCCGGTGAGTGAGAGCTTCTTGTGGAACTCGTCGGCGGAGTTGACCGCGTCCTGGCCGGTCATGGCATCAGCCACGAACAGAATCTCCGACGGATTCAGCAGCTTCTTCAGCGACTGCATCTCGTCCATGAGTTGCTCGTCAATATGCAGGCGGCCGGCGGTGTCTACGATCAGCACGTCGCAGCCGGTGACGACGGCCTCGCGGCGGGCTTCCTTCACCAACCGCTCGACCGTCGCCGTATTGGCCTCGCCCACTTCGCCCTCGTAGATGTGGCTCTTCACCGCCTGCGCCACAATCTTCAACTGCTCGCGCGCCGCCGGACGGTACACGTCCACCGAAACCAGCAGCGGACGGTGCCCGCCATTCTTGAACCAGTGCGCGAGTTTGCCGGAAGTGGTCGTCTTGCCGGAGCCTTGCAGCCCCGCCATGAGCACGACCGTTGGAGGCTGCGAGGCAAACTTCATGCGCGCCGTGTCTTTGCCGAGGATTTCGACCAGTTCGTCGCGAACGATCTTGATGACCTGCTCGCCGGGCGAGAGTGCGGTCAGCACTTCCTGGCCAACCGCCTTGGCGCGGATCTGATCAATGAGCTGCTTGACGACTTTGAAATTGACGTCGGCTTCAAGCAGCGCCAGCCGAATTTCGCGCAGCGCCTCGTCAATGTTCTCTTCGGTAAGCTTGGCCTGTCCCCGAAGCGACTTGAACGCGCGTTGTAGTTTTTCCTGAAGGTTCTCGAACATAGGAGTGATTGGTTATTCTACCAGCCACCGCCGACAGTCTTGTCATCCTGAGCGGAACTGGCGTTCGCGAGAGCGAACGTCAGCGAAGTCGAAAGCCTGCCCTAAGCTTGTCGAAGGGGACCCCGCTCCTGCCGGGACGCGAAAACATCGCGTCAGGGAGTTCTCTTACGTGAAAGGGGGCCGGCGGGTCCCCCTCCCTCCGCGCATTTTGCGGAGACAGAGCCTGCGCCCTGAGCGACGCCGAAGGGGTGAGGATTTTGAAACTCCCGTCCCTTTTACTTTTTCCACAGCCTCCCACAAGAAAAATCCTCTCCTCTGTGACGAACAACCTTTACTGAGATTTCCAAAACAGACAAATTGGGACCATGCGCAAGCACTCTCACAAGCGCTCTGAATCCGCATCGTCGAAAGAGCGCTTGATCCATTCCCAAAGCGACACCGAGCGCCTTGGAGGGTGGGGGTGGGAGGCGCTCTTAAGTCCAATGTTTGGAATATTTTGCCCGCAAGTTATTTGCTTTCTAGATTTTGCGCTGACCGAGGCTGGTCCGGCCCCGCGAACCCCAATAAAACCAGGGATTTACATGCAGGGTATCAAAAAAAAATGTGCATCAGTATCCCGGTGACAAACCGGCAACAGACTCCGGCCACAAGCGTCGAGGCAGTGCTACGAAGCGAACACTTCTTTCGCCGCCACCACGGTGTTGCTGTGGATCGTCACCGTGTCTTCCATATCCATCGCGTACCCGCCGGCCAGCGTCACCATCACCGGGATGCCGCGCGCGCGGGCCACGCGAAACACCAATTCGTCGCGTTTCTTCAACCCCGGAATCGTCAGATTCAGCCCGCCCAGTTGGTCCTCTTTGTACGGATCGGCCCCCGCCACATAGCAGATCAGGTCCGGCTCAAACTGCCGCAGGCCGGAGCTGAGGGCGTTGTCGAGCCACGCCAGGTAATCGTCATCGCCTATGCCGTCGGGCAGGTCCACGTCAATCGAAGACGGCGGCTTCCACAGCGGATAGTTGTTGTGCTGATGCAGCGAAATAGTGAAGACGTCGCCGGCATGCGCCTGCCGCATCTTCCCTCCCCTTGGCGCACCGCTCGGCCCCTCCAGGGTCGAGTGCGCGACCGAGGGCAGCAGCGAACTCGCCGTCCGCGTCCCGGCAAAAATCGCCGCCGTGCCGTTGCCCTGGTGCACATCGCAGTCCACCGTCATCGCGGTGTGAATCTTGTCGTCGCGCTGCAGCCGCCGGATCGCCACGGCCACGTCGTGAATCATGCAGAAGCCCTCGCCGTGATCGGGAAAGGCATGATGAAATCCTCCGCCAATGCTGATCGCAACGCCGTCGTTCAACGACTCGCGCGCCGCCAGGATCGAGCCGCCCGCCGCCATCCAGAAGGCTTCCACCAGGTCGCGCGAGTAAGGGATTTCCATTTCCATCTCTTCGCGCTGGCTGAGCGTGCCGGTGGTCAGCTTCTGCACATACTCGGGCTTGTGCACCAGTAGAATGTCCTGATCGCCGGCCGGCTCAGGTTCCAGAAAGTCGCTCGCGTCGGCGACGCCCCTGGAAATCAGCCGTTCGCGAGTGCGCCGGTACTTGTCGGCAGGAAAGACATGCTCCCCGATGGGCAGGTAATACGCGTCGCTATAGACGAGTTTGAAGGGGAGCATTCCGCACTCAGCATTCAGCCCCCGGCGCTTTGGGTGCTGAAGGACTCAATATCATACCCGCGCGAGTCAACTACGTGGGAAATAGGTAGCCAGTGCAGGTCTGCCTTCTCGCCGTCGCGGTCTCGACTGGCGTCATCCCGAGCGGAGCCGTCTTTCAGGCGGAGCGAGGAGCCTGCCCTGAGATGAAGTCGAAGGGATCTCGCACGCATCGTCGCTGGCATCAGACGGGCTGCCCACTCAGGATCGGCCCGGCGGCAAACCGGAGGATGGGCCCACCATCTGGGCGAAACCCGCACCCATGGCCACGTTCCGCTGAAGCCACCCTAAAACCTAGAAAGGAAAGCCTTTGGCCAAAGCGGGGACGGCTCGCGTGGCGTCCGCATGCAGCTTCTTGCGCATTCTCCTTGACTTCCGAGGCGAAAGGATTAGCATGGAGTTATCACCTCCGATCCAATTCAGGATCGAATGGGCCGATAGCCAAGGAATGTCACCGCTTCTTGGTTGCCGGCCCATTTAATTTCTGCCCATCATCGAACGCGAACGAATTCCTTGACCCTCCGCACCACCGACTCCGGCGCGTCGGCTTCCAGTTCCACCAGTCCATCTTTGTATTCCCGGGAGTAAATCCGTGCCCGCGACTCCAGCAGCGCCAGCGTCTTCCCTTCTTTCTGCGGCACGCGCAAGTGCACCCGGCTGACCGGATCTTCCTCGATCATCGCGTCAATGCGTTCCAGCAGCCGGTCCAAACCAGTGCCCTCCACCGCCGACACATACAACGTTTTCGTATCGCTATGCGCTGCATCGGCAATCAAACCCTGCGCCACCTCTTCATCCAGCAGATCCACTTTGTTCATCACGCGCAGGCGCGGCTTCTTCTCCGCCTCCAATTCTTTCAGGACGATTTCCACCTGCGCGTCCTGCTCGGCCGAAAGCCGGCTGCTGGCATCCGACACATGCAGAATCAGCGACGCCCGCTGCACTTCTTCAAGCGTCGCGCGAAACGCCGAAACCAGCGTGTGGGGCAAATTGCGGATGAATCCCACGGTGTCTGACAGCAGAACCTTCCGTTTCGACGGCAGATCCACGCCGCGAATCGTGGGGTCCAACGTGGCGAACATCTTCGGCGACGACAACACTCCCGCCCGCGTCAGCGCGTTGAACAGCGTAGATTTTCCCGCGTTCGTGTAGCCGACCAGGGCCACCGTCGCGACCGGGGCCGATTCCCGCCGTTGCCGCTGCTGCGCCCGGATGCGCCGCACGTTTTCCAGTTGCTGCTCGACGTGCCGCACCCGCCGCGCAATCTTCCGCCGGTCAGTTTCAAGCTGGGTTTCGCCGGGACCGCGGGTACCGATGCCGCCGCCAAGCTGCGACATCTCGACGCCGCGTCCAGCCAGCCGCGGCAGCATGTACTGCAGCTGCGCCAGTTCCACCTGCAGCTGACCTTCCCGAGTCCGCGCATGCCGGGCAAAGATGTCGAGGATGAGCTGGGTGCGGTCAATCACCCGCCGGTGAACGATCTTTTCGATGTTGCGCTGCTGCGAGGGGCTCAGATCATGATCGAACAGCAGCACGTCGGCATCGGTGGACGCGGCCGCCCCCGCCACTTCTTCCAGCTTGCCCGCCCCGATCAGCGTGGCCGGATCCAGCCGGTCGCGGCGCTGCAGAATTTCCCCGACCACCCGGGCTCCGGCGCTTTCTGCCAGAGTGCGCAGTTCGGCTAGTGATTCCTCGGCGTCGAATTCCGGGATGCTGGGTTTGGCAGAAGACTTTGCCGATGGGGCAGCCGCCGGCTGCATCGCCGCAGCGTCGCGGGCCACGGCAGCCTGGGCTGTGACGGTCGCCTTCCCGCCGCGCCGCACGCGCACATCCACCCCCACCAGGAACGCGCGCTCCTGATCCGGCTGATTGCGCCCGGCCTTGGCCCCAGACGGCACACCAAGGCGGGCACGCGCCGTGTCGCGGGATTTTTTGGAACCGGAAGCTCCCAAGCCGAAAACGCCCTATCCTTCGGTGCCCGAAGCCGTGGTCGGTCCGCTGGCTGCGACCGCGGCAGTCGCGGCCGGCTTGTCCGGGTGCGCCACGTGGGGCCCATGCGACGACGCGACCCTGCCCATCACCACCGTGGAGATCGCGTGCTTGAAGATGAGCTGCTCCTGACCGTTCGCCTCCAGCACGACGGAGTACTTGTCAAAAGAGCGGATGCGGCCCGTTAACTTCACTCCGCTGAGCAGGTAAATGGTGATGCTCATCCGCTCCTTGCGGGCCGTATTAAGGAAGGAATCCTGAATGTTCTGCGCCGGCTTATTGCTGTCCATAGCCGATCTCCTTGACTTGCAGACTACGACTTGCAGACTACGACTTGTAGACTACGACTCACCTACCGCCCCGCTCGCGGCGCTTCCTCCACGAGCAAGGCAAAGAATTCCAGCATGTTCCCGGTGGCCTTCCCGTTCGCCTCTGAGAACAAGGGGGGACATCCCCGCCGGCTTTACATCTCTAGCAATTTCGGCCGGGCAGGCAGACGTAGGTACGATACGGCGATCCCGTCCGCTTTTCAACCCCAAGTTGGCCGCCCGGCCTGACGCGGCCTTTTCCAACCTGGCCCTCTCCTGCGACGCCAGAAGTTGACACCTCCCAACGAAAAGCGCAGACTTTCCCCAATTCCGCAGGACCATCTGGAACCTTCGGAGCCCGTACTCTGCATTCCAAGTTGACGGAGGAGCCCCCATGCACCATTTCGTCACCGTCGCAGCCTGGTTCGTCATGCCCACTCATACCGGCGCGGAAGCTACTCAGCTGATCCTGCGCTGGTTCCACTTTCTGGCCGGGATTACCTGGATCGGACTGCTGTACTTCTTCAACCTGATCAACGTCCCCTTCATGAAGCAAGTGGACGCCGCCATGAAGCCCAAGATCTTTCAGAACCTGACCCTGCCCGCGCTGAACTGGTTCCGCTGGAGCGCGCTGCTGACGGTCTTTATCGGATTCTGGTACTGGGCGCAGTTCTACGTCGGCCCCGACGCTAGCCGCGAAGGCAAGAGCGCGCTGGCTACGATCGGATTCTTTCTGCTGCTCTGGATCGCCGTCTGGTTCATCCTGTTCATGGTGATCAAGAAGATGGCGCCCAGCGGCTACGTGCTCGGCACGATCACCGCCGTCGTGGTCATCGCCGCCAGTTGGCTCTTCCTCAACTACACGCCCGTCGGCCAGGACGATAACCACGTGCTCTCCATCGGCGTAGGCGGCGGCTTCGGCATCGTGATGCTGTTCAACGTCTGGGGGATCATCTGGCCGAATAACAAGAAGGTCATTCGCGGCACGCTCGCCGGCACCCCTCCTGCGGATGCTGCCGTCCTCGCCCGCCAGGCTTTCCTGGCCTCACGGACAAACTTCTTCCTGTCGGTGCCGCTGCTGTTCTTCATGGCCACCAGCTACCACTATGTGATCTTCGGCAAGTGATCTTCGGCAAGTGGCGGTTGTTTGGAGTCTTCCAAGCCTCGCGCGAAAGCGCGAGGCTTGCCTGCTTGATGCCGGATCACTGATGAGCCTTCCGCACAAATAAAAACGGGCCGGGCGAAAGGCCCGGCCCAAATGCTCAGCAGAACTGTGCTGGTCTAGAACACGAACTTGGCGCCCAACTGAATGAGCCGTGAGTTCGTGCCGGTTCGAATCCCTTGAATCTGGCCAAACGTGCCGGGACCAGCTCCAAAGTCGTTGACCGGTTGGCCAAAGTTCGTGTGGTTGAACACGTTGAAGAAGTCAATTTCCGTCTGCAGACGGCTCTTCTCGGTGACGCTAAAGTCCTTGCGCACCACAAAGTCCGTGTCCCACAGCGCCGGCCCATTGAAGTAGCCGCGGGGAGTGTTGCCCTCAGTACCCAGGGCGTTGTCGGCAAACGCAGACCCGTTAAACCAAAGATTGCCCGGCAGCCGTGGGTTCAGTTTTGTCGGCCGGCTAACAACGTCCGGACGATCCGAGCAACTATAGAACGAGTAAAAATAGCTGCAGCTCAGCGATTGCAGATCGGTGTCCTGGAAGGTGATCGGGTCGCCCGATTGTAAAATATTGATTCCAGTAAACACCCAGCCGTCCACTAGTGAGTCAGCAATGCGGCCCCACCTTCTAGCGAATTTCGGGGCCTGATAGTCAAACGCAACGACCCACCGATGTCGTGCGTCGAATGTGGAGCTTCCATAGTCACGCTTGTTGTTGGGGCCGTAGTTGCTAACGCCGCCAGCTGTCTGGAAGGCCGTGTCTTCAAAGCTAGAGCTGATGTCGAGCGAATGCGACCAAGTGTAGGCGCTCTGGAATGCCAAGCCGTGACTCATGTGCTTGTTCACTGTCATCTGGAGCGCGTGGTAGTTGGACCGCCCGCCATTGGTTTGTTGACCGTAGTTGTTCCAGACGTTTCCCGCGAGCGGGTAGTTGCCCGGAAAGTCAATCGGTTGGTTGCCACCGTCGTTTGCGCACGCCGGGTTCGCCACGCAAGCTGCTACCGCCGTGGGAGTGGCGGGATTTGCGGTGTAGGAAGTGAGGAGCCCCGAACCATGAGCGCCCACATAGCCAATACTGACGATTGTCTGTCCGGGAATCTCACGCTGCAGTGTCAAGTTCCAGTTGAAAGTGTGTGGAACCGTCAGATTCTTGGGGTTATTGCTGATGCTCCCGCCGAATCCGAAGGGGTAAAGCGCTGCGAAGTTTGGAGTTGCTCCTTTTGCCGGTGGGACGTAAGGAAACTGGTTAGCAGTCTTTGCACCACTGTTGAGGTCCACATAGGGATCGGGGAACGAAGGATGTTGCGCTCCGAAACTGGTAAGACCAAAAGGCGGGGTCGACAAATCCTGCAGGTTCAACTCCTCCTCTGTCCGGTTGTAGTAGAGACCAAAACCGCCGCGGAGTGAAGTTTTCCCCGCTCCAGTAAGCCTGCCGTAGTCCGGACTCCAGGCAAACCCAACGCGAGGTCCAATATGGTTGAGCTTGGTGGATGGACCACCTTGCTTATTGCAACCCGGATCGCCGGGGTATGTGAGCCCAACCGGTGCCGTCGAGAAAACCGTGGACTGGACCCCAGGCTGTACACATGCGCGTGATAAGCCTCCATTTTGGTACTCAGTGATGGGGGTATCGATTTGATAGCCGGTGCCCAGCGTCAGGGTGAGGTTGTTCTTCACACGCCACTGGTCCTGGAAATAGAAGTAGTGTTCGTAGGCATCGGCAATGATGGTGGAGCCCGCCCCCTGGCTGTAACCGCTTGGAATTCCCAGAAGAAAATCCAGGCCCGAATCGCCGCTTGAGTAGGTCCCTCCCTTCGAGAAGGTAAACGACCCCTCGTTGCTGTTCAGAAACGGGTTCCAAACCTGGAACTTCCGACCGTCATAACCCATCTTGAGGCTGTGTTTCCCCTTCACCCAGCTGAAGTTGTCCGTAAGCTGATACGTCTGGTCTTTGCGCGGCTGCGGTCCGTTATTGGTGCCGCCCAGCGTGAAGTAATTGTTGACCGTCATCTTCGGATAATCAGCTGCGGAGGGAAGCTGCGGGAAGATATCCGTGAACCCCACCGAAGCAGGGGTACGGACATGCTGCGGTTGGCCGGACGGGAAGTTCAAACGCGTGTAGCCCACGCGAAATTCATTGAGCGTAGACGTGCTGAACGTGTGGATCCAGGCCGAATTGAAGTACTTGGTATAGGGAACACTGCCATCGCCGAACCCGGGCAGCGTGCTCCCGGTGAAAGGCAGATCGTTACTGGTCGTTTGGTCGTTGGCAATGGCGTTGAACCAGATCGAGTCCTTCTGACTGATCGTCACGTCCATGCGTCCGATATGCTGGTTTGCTTTCGTGTGGGTGATCGGACCGAAGGTGTATCCGTTGGTACCGAAATTCGGAAATGGAACAAACTGCTTCACCAGTGCAGCGGAGAGGGAGTTAAAGTCTGAAGTTGGAACCTGTCCGTCAGAAAAGCACTGCGCCCACGTCTGCGCTGCTGTGCAAGTTCCCCCTGCCCCCGCGCCCCCTTTGCCAACGATCGTGCCAGCCAGCTGGCCTGGGATCAAATGGGTGGTGCTGAGGGTACTTCCGCTCCAATCTCCGCCTAGCTGTGCCTTCGTGTAAACCACGTTGTTAGGCTGGTTCTGCGGCGCAGCCGCTCGGGTGTTCTGCAGGCTATAGAAGAAAAACACTTTGTTCTTCCAGATGGGTCCGCCGATGGTGCCACCGTACTGGTGCTGGTGGATCTTGGGAACCTTTCTTTGAAAGAAGTTGTGCGTATTGAGGAAGGTGTCACGATAGAAGTCAAAGGCGCTGCCGTGGAAACTGTTCGTCCCGGACTTCGTTGTTGCATTCATAATGGCGCCGGAGTTCCGCCCGAATTCCGGATTGATGGTGTTCGTAACCATCTGCACTTCAGCAATGGCATCCGGGTTGGGCTGCACCAGCGGAGTGTTCAGCGGCAGATCATTGGCGTCGTTCCCATTGATGAGGTAGCTGTTTTGCTGGGCCTGACTGCCATTGGTTGCGTAATTGGTTCCAAACCGCGTGTCGGGCGCCACTACTCCAGGCAGAGTCTGTTGCAGGGTGATCCAGTTCCGGTTCAGAGTGGGGAGATCGCGAATCATTTCTCCCGACAGGGTCGCGCCAAGTTGGATGCTGGTAGTCTCCACCTGCACCGGATTCGCTGTCACCTCCAGTGTTTCAGAGGCGGCTCCAACCTCCATTTTCACGTTTTGGACGTAAGTCTGATTCTGAACAACTTCGATGCCCCGTGCTTCGAACTGTTTGAAGCTGGCCTTACTTGCTGCCAAATTGTATTTGCCAGGCTGCAACTCGACGAACAAGAAGCCGCCGTCGCTACCAGCTGTTGCCTCCTTCACTATGCCAGTTTCGACGTTGGTGAGCTTCAATGGCACGCCGGGAAGAACGGCGCCGCTGGCGTCAGTAACCGTGCCGCGGATACTGCCGTAGAGGTTGTCGGCGACCGCCGGCTGCACCGCAACCAGCAGGCCGAAGACGCTGACCAAGAGGGTAAGGATTGCGAAATTCCGCGTACTCTGTTTCATCTGTTTTCTCCTTAGATTTCGAAGAAGAGCGACCGCCCGTGCGGGGATACCCGATGGCCCCTCACTTCTAACAAGTGTTATTGTGCTGAACCACTTGGTAGCTGGGCCTAAAAGACCGAAACCGAAACGATGTTGGTACACATTCACTCGTGCTCTGTTTGTGCAAGTAACAATCCAAAGCAAAAACCACAAGAAACACTTATTTTTCAGCTAGTTAGCCACCTGCTGAAGTAGTTCTGTTACCGAAATACGTATGTGAGCGGGGGCGAGCACTATGATTTCTAGGAGAAGCCGGGGATTCTGCTACTCGAATGGGGTTACCGGCGTCTCTTGCGGGTGGCCCGCTGCGGTTTGGAGGCTGCTTCGCCCGGAGCCAATACGCGCCGCACAATCGGAGTGTTGAGCTTGTATTTGTGCTCCGCGAGATTGCCCGCGTCGTCTGTGATGTGGAGGATGAATACGGGCAGGGTTCCTTCTTTATCGAAATTCTCCTGCGTCACCGCGACCGGCAGGACTCCGTTCAAGCCATGTTCGCGATACGCGGTCTCGTAGCGGTGCTTGCGAACGTTCCAGGTGAAAACGCGCACCTGGTCGAAGTCATAGGGCTGGCCGTCGTGCGGACTGGTGAACACGCAGAGGTATTGCGGAATTTTCTTGTCGCCATCCTGCACTTCGTTCAGCACAAATACGGCCACGAAGCGCTGACCTTCGGCGTATTGCGCGATCTCGAGCGGGACGTCCACGTCCACCATGCGGGCCAGCACCCACCCCACGCGGCCCTGGTCGTCGCGCACCAGCCACCAGTCTTCGAGGACCGGCCCGATCTTCGGGCCTGCCTTGACAGCCGCGGAAACCGCTGGCTTCGTGAGAGGCATAGGCCCAGGCTGTTTTTCCGCGGTCCCTCGCTTCAGGATCGAGACCTTCGCTCCCGCCGCCAGCTGATAGAGGTGTTCGGTCTCGCGGCCCGGAGTAATGTGCAGATTCGTCTCGTTGCGCAGGACTCCGGGGGCCTGCACCGGGTCGTTCTGATTGTCGTGCGTGAGCTTTTGCAGGCCGTCGAAAGTTTTCTGGTCCACCAGGAAGCGCTGCTCGATCCAGCCCTCGACGCCGCCGGACGCGCGGACGCGGGCAAAACGCTTTTCGCGCTCCAGAATCTCGACGCGCTCTCCGTTCTTCACCGTGCCGACGCGGTTGTAGATGGCGGCCACCTGATCGCGCAGCGCCGCCTGCGGCGCCGAGACATAGGCGATCTCGAGAACCCGATGGCGTCCGCGACTACAGGCTGAAAGCAGCAGGAGCGCGCCCAGGACCGGCACGACCAGACAGAGGAATCGCGGTGAACGCAACAATCTCAGCATCTGCGACGGGGAGACTTCCTCACTATAGCGCGTTGCCGCTGCGTCTTTCCTGCACGAAGGTTTACGCCCTGTGCACCCCGGTGCCCGGTACCGGCAGCTGCAGACGGGTGCGGCCCGGTTCGGTTACCATATAGGGAAGCCTTTGGAATCTTGCGGTTAGCGCCGCAAGCTGCCAGGATGGAGTTCCGAGCGTCTAATAAACCGACGCCGATTTTGGGGGGAATACTTGGAACCGATGAAAAACCTACGGTGGATTTCTTTTGCGTTTGGCTTGGTTGCACTATTCCTTGCCGTGACAGCGGGACTTCCCGCCCAGGATACGGTGGATACGGTGCTGCGCCCGCCCAAGGGGTCGCAGGTGGCAATCGTGGTTTTTGAGGACCTGCAGTGTCCCATGTGCCGCCGGACGGCGCCGCTGGTCGAGCAGGCCTCCAAGACTTACAAGATTCCGGTCATCCGTCACGACTACCCGCTGCCGATGCACAACTGGTCCTATCAGGCCGCAGTGATGGCGCGTTACTTCGATACCCACTCGAAGGAACTGGGCAATGAGTTCCGAGATTATATCTTCGAGAATCAGCTCGAAATCGTTCCGCAGAACCTGCGCGGGTATGCCGAAAAATTTGCCGCCGCGCACAAAGTGGACTTGCCTTTCATAATCGACCCGGGTGGCAAATTCGCCGCTCAGGTGAACGCCGACCAGAATCTCGGCAAAGCGATCAAACTCGAGCACACGCCCACGGTGTACATCGTGAGCAGCCGCAATCCCGCTCGGCCCTACATCGAAGTGAAAGAACCCGCCAGCCAGCTCTACTCGGTCATTGACGCAGTGATGAAAGAGTAGTCGTTGGCCGCTAGTCGTTAGTCCTCGGCGCCAACGACCATCGACTGAGGACAAACGACCACGATTTTTCTCACTCCGGGCGCCCGGTGTAGTGCTGCTGCGAATGCACGTCTTCGTGGTCTTCCAGGGATTCCAGGTGTGTGATCACCTCAGCACGGGTGGCGAGTTCCTGAGGCAGGCGTTCCTCCAGAGCAGTCGCCAGACGGTGCGCCTCTCCGACCGCCGTGGCGTGGGGAAACAGCAAGTGCACTTCAATGATCTGGCGGTATCCGGTCGTACGGTAGCGCACACCGTGGTAAGTGATCCCGAGCTCGCCGCAGATCGCGTCCAGCTTTTCACGAATCTGCTTGCCGGCTTCGGGGTCGGAGTAGTCGAGCAGACCAACGGCGGAGCGCCAGGCCAGCCGTCCACCCGACCATAGGATGTTCACGGCGACGGCGATCGCGATCAGCGGATCAAACGGCTTCCATCCCGTGAGCATGACCAGGCCAAGTCCGGCCACCACGCCAAAGCTGGTGAGGCTGTCGGTCAGAACGTGCTTACCGTCGGCCTCGAGAATGAGCGAGTGGCTGCGCTTCCCCGTGCGCAGCAGATACCAGCCCAGCCAGGCATTCAACAGGCCAGCCGCGAGCAGGAGCAGCGCGCCTGAACCCAAATGTTCCAGCGGCAGCCCGGCCAGCCATTTCTCGACCGCCTCGACGAGGATCCAAATGGCCGCCACGATGATCATCGCGCCTTCAAATCCGGCGGAAAAGAATGCGATGCGCTCGTAGCCGTAGAGGAACGTCGGAGCCGCGGGCTTGGTGCTCAACCGCAGGCTGAAGGCGGCGAAGGCGACCGCAATAACGTGCACCACCGACTCGGCAAAGTCCGACAGGATGGCCGCCGATCCGGTCATGTAATAGGCCGTAGTCTTCCCCAGGAGCATGACCACGCCCACGGCGAGCGACAAACGCATGGCAAACCAGGCCATGCGCAGCTCCTCCTGTTGGCGTTGCGCGGCGGCCGAATTTGGCAATGGGACGGCCACAGAATCCGGCATGGATTTCCCCCGATAAGTGTTCATCCTCACACGGAGGCCCAAAAATGGAATGTGATTGAAATCACTGTGCAGCAGGTCTTTCGAGATGTCTCGCCGGCGGAAGCCGGTTTGTTCTTCGCCGCTCTAGTGCGGCGCTGGCGAGAAGGACCAGAAGTGTTCTCCGAATCGTGAGTAAACCAGATTTACGCCGTCGGTGCCGTTCAATTTCTCAAAGGCACCGGGCTGGTCTTCCGGGCCAATCGTGCCCGGTACAGCGATCCAGTCCCCGCGGTCGCCGGCCTTCTGGAGGCGATAGAGACCCACTTGGATTTCCTTCGGAGTACCGTCTTTGACCAGCCGATTGAAGCTTGCATATACCTCACCAGAGTCCAGCATGGCAACGCCGGTGATCCGCGTGAGCGGGGGCAAGGATCTCAGAAGCATCTTTCCGTTGCTGTCGTATTCACCAAACAGGTGATCGTGCGTTGGGAGCTTCCACCGGTTCAGCCTGTTTGAACTGAGGTCATACTCGATCCACTCGTCGCTTTCGCCTTCGTAGACGCCGAGTAATTTCCCGGCACATCGCAGGGTGAGATCAGGATAGTTATGACCTGAAGGGACGGCGGGCCCAGGTGCGAGTGCAAATGTCGCTCGCTCCAAGGTAGAGTTCACCATTTTCCCGTCGGAGAGGCGATACTCCCGAAGGATGTGATAAGGATCAGTGGGGGAGTCTCTATCCAAATCCGGACCGGTTCGCAGCCATCCAATCGCCCAGACCGTAGCGCCATCGCAGCTGCTGATTTGCTTCGGCGAAAACTTCCCCGTATCCACCATCGGCGAGACGTGGCCGTCAGGATGGGCAACGCCTATGAAGCAGCGGATGTGATCCTTCCAGGGCAGGTAGCATCCGGAGACAATGATTCGGCGATCTTCCGTCGCCGTGGCATCGGTCACTCTTGTGTCCTTGCTATCAGGAATCAAGACTTTGACCGAGGAACGGAACTTGTCCTTGTCATAGATGTCAACGCGGGGGACAAGGGGGTCAACGTAAATTAAGTGGTTGCGTTCCCAATATCCGCGACCTTCGCTGAAATATGGGTCGTAGGCAGTCGTGCTGGTGGGGTCCGGTAAAGTTGCCGGCGCGTGCGCAGCCGCTTTCTCGACGGTCGGTGCTTGCTGCGCTGCCAGGAACAGGTGGAGAACGAGCGGAAGAATCAACGCCACGAAGTGCCTGTTCATATCGCCCTCCTGCCCCGCCACGAACTTCCCGCTGAGACATTGTTGCGCGCAATTGTTACGAGTACATGAAAGCCCGACTCGCATTTGCGAGACCCGTCTCTAGTCTCCGAAGCCGATCCCGACCGCGCGCGCCGTGCGCACCAGTTCCCCGTCGGGCTGCACCGACTTCAGGTGTCCGATGGCGCGCGCCACGTCCACTCCGACGATGGAGCCGGCGCGCAGCGCGACCATCTTTCCGAACTGGCCTTCGGCAACCAACTCGACGGCGGCCACGCCAAAGCGCGTGGCCAGCACGCGGTCAAAAGGAGACGGCGATCCGCCGCGCTGGATGTGTCCCAGCACGCTCACCCGCACTTCCTTGCGGGAGATCAGCGAGATACCTTCGCCCACCAGATTGCCGACCGGTCCGCCGTGCGCGATCTGTTTCAACTCAGGCGGCAGCTTGATGCCCTCGGCCACGACCACGATGGTGAAGCGCTTGCCGCTTTTTTCGCGCTGCGCGATGAAATCGCAGATTTTCTGCAGGGTGAACGGGATCTCGGGGATCAGGATGATGTGCGCTCCGCCGGAAAGGCCGCCTTCGAGCGCGATCCAGCCGCAGTCGCGGCCCATGACTTCGACCACCATCACGCGGTGGTGCGACGCGGCCGTGGTGTGAATCTTGTCAATGGCGTCCGAGACAGTGTGCAGGGCCGTGTCGAAGCCGAACGTCAGTTCGGTCGCAGAAAGATCGTTGTCAATTGTCTTGGGCACGCCCACGATCTTCACGCCCTTCTGGAAAAGCTCGTAGCCGATTTTCTGCGAGCCGTCGCCGCCGATGGTGATGATGGCGTCAATGCCGAGTTGTTTCGCGTTGGCGATGATCTGGTCGGAAATGTCGCGCACCACCTCTTTGCCGTTCTCCTCGGTCTTGAAGTTGAACGGATTGCCGCGGTTGGTGGTGCCCAGAATCGTCCCGCCGCGCGGCAGAATGCCGCTGACGCGGTCGAGCGTAAGCTCGAACGATTTCTCGGGCCAGATCAGGCCGTCGAATCCGTCGGGGATGCCGATGACTTTCCACTGATGTTTGAGGATGGCGGCTTTGGTGGCGGCGCGAATGACAGCGTTGAGGCCGGGAGCGTCGCCGCCTCCGGTACCAATGCCGATACAGCGTATGTCTGACATGGGGAGTACCGTCTTGGTCGTTAGGCGTTCGTCGATCATCGTCGGCCGCCGGCGGTTGTCAGCAAAGAAAGAAACTCGCGGCAGCGAGCCTCCATTACCGGCGGCGACGAATCTCGAACCTGTGATCATACCGCTTCGGTATGCGGAAGGCACACCCTTACGAGGGGACGTGGTGCAGTTTGGATCTTCGGACCGTCCTTGGAGGCGTCATTCCGAACCCGGCGCGGTTCAGCCGGGTGAGGGCTCTCGCATAAGGTCTTCCGGACGCGGCGCCGGTCTGCGCGCGAGATCCTTCCCTCCGCCTGAAAAACGGCTCCGGTCGGGATGACGTCTAACTTAGGGGAGACTGTCACCGGCGCGGGTCTGACTATAGTCCGCCTTGCTGGTTGTGGGCACGACGCTGCGCCTGGCCGGGCGGCTGGCCGTACGCCGGAACCTGCCTTTAGCCACGCTCGACGAAGATCTGTGTCGTGCGGCGCACTCGCAGAAGGTGCGGCTGCTGGAGTAAGAAGAGCTGCCGTTTAATTTGTAGCAAGGCTCTGGCAAGCCGGAAGCGAACTCTCGCCCTTCAGTCCAGCGTGAGGTTGGTGGTGAAGGTGTTGGTCACGCCATTGCACGTGTAAGAAGCCGTGATGACAACCAGTGTTTGCGTCGTAACTTGGGTGATTGTGGCAACTGCAGGGTCGGTGCCGCTCACAATTGTCACCGCGCTATTGTTAGTGGACCATTGAACCCCCGGAGTGATGTCAACGTTTGGCGTGTTGACCCCGCTGATCACCGCGGTGGCGCTAGCTGTGTAGCTCTGGGTGTTGGGAGTCGTTGTGACGGTAGCATTGGCCGGCAAGATGGCAAAGTTCGATCCGCCCTCCACGCACACCGATGCGGTTGCCGTCTGCGAGATGGTCTGGTCTGTGGCCGTAATCGTCGCGGTGGTGTTGCTAAGGCTCTTGCCGCTGAGTAAACCGCCCGAAGTCACGCCGACGATACCGCTATTGCTGCTCCAAGTCACCTTGTTTGTAACGTTGCCGGTGCTGCCGTCGTTAAAGGTTGCGAAGGCAGTCAACTGGGTGGTTCCGCCGAGGGGTACGGTGGCAGTTGAGGGGGTGATCGTGAGTGCGGTCACTGTCGGGTTCACAAAAAATCCCCGGCAGCTCACCGCCAGGGCCAAGGTCGCGAGCGCGAAGAAGGCGCAGATTATGCGGAGGTTATACTTCGTCGAGGACATAGTTCTTTCGAGGCTCCTTGGGCGCCCGGCTGCTTCATCCCGCCTGATTGTATGGAATCTCTGAAAATTGTAGCAGAGAAGATTTCCCTCCGGGCGCACTCTGGTACGTGAACCGGCGGCGTGGAACCATCCCTGCCAATCGGCTCCAGCCCCTTCCGCGGTTTCCCTGTCAGAACGCCGGGCCGCGGCCGGCTTGCAGGAATGTTTCAGCGGCAGGGGCTTCAAGGGTTCGAAGTTTCAAGGTCCAAGGTGCGCCTGGCCCCGAACGCGTTGTGGCGTCTTTTCTTAAAACTCTGAACCCTTGAAACGTTGAAACCTGGCAAGAGAAAGGGCCAGCGGCGTCTCCGCGCTGGTCCTGTATGAAAGCTCTCAAGCTCTACCGCCCCCGAGGGTGGTCGTCCTTCGGTGGGTTGTGGTGCGGCGGAGGGGGAGGCGGGCTCGACTTGTGCGGCTGGGGAGCCGGATGATAACTGGACTTGGGAGGATTCGGGGGGGGAGCGCTCGCCGTCTTGCCTTTCGATTGATTGACCGAATTGGTGGCGCTGCTGCCCTTGTCGCGATTCATGGGATTGCTGCTGCCTTTATCTTGATACATCGGATTGGACTGCGCGCCCTTATTTTGCGAGCTATTGTTCTGCGAGTTATTCGCGTTCGGCGGCGTGAACGGCCGGAATCCCTGATTGGACTTAGACTGCGGCGTCGGCGTGGTGCTGGTGCTGCCCTGCGGCCGGCTCGCATTGTTCCCCTGGCCGGCGTTAAACGGCCGGAATCCCGTATTGGCATTCGGTTTCACGGGCTGGTTCCCGGGGACGGAGGGCCCACGCGCCTCTTTCGGAGACATGGCCGGGGCGTGATATTCTCCGCCCGCGGACCGGGCCGCGATCACCGAGTGACTGCTGAAATCGCCTGCCCGTGAGGTTGCGGCAATCGCCGGTTTGCCCTGGTTCACGCTGGCAAAGTTCTGCTTGTTCTGGCTGGCCAAGGTTTCATGCTGAGTCTGTGCCGCCAGCGGCGCCGTGTGCTGTTCGCGCTCAGCAGCGAGCTCCTGTGACGTCGGCTGCACAGTCACGCCGCCGGTGCCGCCGTTGTAGCTGACATTATTCACAGTCGTGTTATTGACGACGACGGTCTTGTTGTAGACGTTGGTCACGTTGGTGACGCTGACGTTGGTCACCGAGCGGTTGTAGTAGAACGCTCCGCCGCGCCACTCGCCGCCGACGAAGCCCACGCCGGTGTAACCGTAGCCGTAGTTAATTCCGCCGTAGAAGCCGATTTGCGGGCCCCAATATCCGGCATGCCACACATAGAATCCACCGCCCCAGCCCCACCAGCCGGGCGTCCACAGCATGCCTACCGGAGCCACGACCCACGTCCCGGGGACCCAGTAGTAGCCGGCATCATCGTTCCAGGCCCAGTAGCCGGGCGTCCAGTAATACCCCGGACCGGGGCAGATCGGCTGTGCGTAGACAGGCAGGGCAGGAGGTCCAATGCGGACCGAAATACCTACTGCGATTTGTGCGAACGACGCAGCAGAAATGGATAGAACTACTGCGGCCAAAACCAGCCCGTGAACGACCGTTCTCCTTACCGATCTGTGGATGTTCATTGCATTTCTCCCTGGATCACCGGTAGCGTATTGAACCAGGATCCGGCGTGTCGAACCCATTGTGACCCAGAATGCCGCCCCTGGCCTGGTTACGTTCCTTCCAGGTAAACCCTGAACTTTGGAGTATGTTGCTGCGATAAAGGAACTTTTTTGGAGGGGGTTACAGCCGGAGGGCGCGGCGCAAAAGAGCCTGTCCGGGGAAGAAAGGTCTTCCCCGATCTCGAAAAAAGCAGCGTCAGTTGGCTTTTTTGCCCCGGGCGATGCGCTCGTCAATCGGCTTGCGGCCGGCAAAGCCTTCGTCCATTCCGTGCCAGTGGGAGATGGATTTCTCGCCCAGTTTCCAGCACAGCAGGATGATCTGGCCGTCCACTTCGCAGGGGAAATCGAGCAGTCCGATGTTGAGGTCTTTCACCTGCACGCCAATGGCGTCAATTTCCGCCAGCGCGTCCTTGGCGCGTTGCTCCGCCTTGGCCCGCTCGGACTTGCGCCGCGCCAGCGGGACTACGTCCACGTGCGTGCCGCCATTCAGGAAAATGCGGTGATTCAGCTCCTGAAGCTCAGCACCCACTTCCTCCATCAGCTTCTTGCCGTCAATCGCCGCGCGCAACCGGGATTCCAACACTGGCAGCAGAGAATGAGCTTCTTCGAGAGTGAACGTTCGCTCGGACATGGATTCATTTTACTGCACATGAGAATTGTGTGGCGCGGACCTGCTGAGCGAGGGCTGAACGGCCCTCGCCCGCGATGCGAAGTAGAACCGGCGGCTGGGAAACTAAGTTCCCAGCCGCGATCTGCGAGGAGATTCCCACAAGTGTCACTACTGCGGGAGAATCACGGAATCAATCACGTGGATGACTCCGTTGGAGCAAACGATGTCCGTCTTGGTAACGTTGGCGTTGTCCACCATGACCTTGCCGTCTTCGGCCATGATCTTCACTTCCTTGCCGTTCACGGTCTTGGCTTCGTGCAGCTTGACCACGTCCTTGGCCATGACCTTGCCCGAGACCACGTGATAGGTCAGGATCGCGACCAGTTTGTCGTGGTTCTCCGGCTTGAGCAGATCCTCGACGGTGCCAGCGGGCAGCTTGGCGAAGGCGTCGTCGGTCGGGGCAAAAACCGTGAACGGGCCTGCGCCCTTGAGTGTATCTGCGAGACCGGCCGCTTTCAGCGCAGCAGCCAGCGTCTTGAAGCTGCCAGCGGCCACGGCGGTGTCCACAATGTCTTTCTTCCCCATGCTGGCCGCGCTGGCGGTGAGCGAGAGCGCCAGCAGAGAAAGTGTAAGTGCGAGTGCAATGCGTTTCATTGGTTCAATTCTCCTGGTGGATCGTTTGTTGTACTTACTTACGATTTAATGATGAGGCAAATGTGTTTGAGGAAAGTGCAAATCAGGAATTCCAAGAACTTCGTTTGAGCGCAGGTTCAGTAAGCCCGCCGTCTGTGAACTCTGGGGAAAAACCATGCAATCCGCCGAAATCCGGGCGAAGGTCTTCAACCTCACCCGGGCACGGCCGTGGGAGGGATCTGACGACGTAGCTGTGTTCACATCCACATGAAGTCCTTGCACCGGAGGAACCCCGGGCGGATAGCAGTTTCCGTCGCGGCTGTAGTTCGTGCACCGACCAGCCGCGTCTTTGCGCTGAGGCGACTGAGCGAACTGCCACACCTCGGCAAAGGGCACGCCGCTCGCTGCGGGACTCGGGGGATGCGGCGGGAACGCGCATCCCGGCGCCGGCGGACACGCGTCGTTGATCGCCCAGTACGTGATCAGCCGTGAGCCTGCGCTCTGGCGAATATCTTCCGCCGTAACGACACTCCTGTCGTCTTTGGCCGGAATGCCCGAGCAGTAGATGCCAGCGCCAAACCCGGCTGCAGTCACGCCATCCACCCAGGCATAGATGTAGGCCTTCTGCTCCGGCAGCATGCGCCCGCCCTGTTCCTGATCCAGGAAGATGATGGTCGCGCGCGGAAAGCCTTCGCGCCGGGCGGCGGCCGCAGCGCCGCGCGCATCCAACTGGCCGAGACGCGTGGCGGTGCTAACGGTCTTCAGTTCAGCATAGAGGCGTCCGTTGAAGAGCACCAGGAAGCCGAATCCCGCAGACTGGACCGCAGCGCGGCGTCCGCGCCAGCTATTCGACGCCGCTCCCGGAGGATTGTTCAGCCAGTAACCGGCGTAGGAAAAAGTCTGCCGCAGGACTTTGAGGTTGGCGTCGCCGGGGTAGTCGTTGCGGTCGAAACCGAGGTAAGTGCTTCCCGCTTGCGAATGCCCAAGAAGCGGCGCAAACATTGCGGCTGCCGCAAGCAGGGTTGACGTGATCCGTCCCACAAGGGTTGATGTTACCGGAATCCTTGAACGACGGTGTCTCGAGAAGCTATCCCCCGATATGTACCATGGTCCGCGATGCCGGCACGAAGTCCGGTTCCCCAATATGATGCCGCTCTTCTTTCTTGTTCACGACGCCGCGGATGAATTCCGCCAACTCCTCGTCACTCGCGCCGCGGCGCATCTGGGCGTGCAGGTCGTGGTCCCACACGGAGAACAGGCAGGTGCGAATCTTGCCGTCCGAGGTGATGCGAATGCGGCTGCAATGCCCGCAGAACGGATGCGACACGGGCGCGATGATCCCGATCTCGCCGACGCCGTCATCGAAGCGGTAACGCCGCGCGGTTTCCGAATGTGCGTGTTGAATCTCGACCAGCGGCCGGTACTCGGCCATGCGCGCCAGGATTTCGTCGAGCGTCACCACGGTCTCACGGGACCACATGCGGTCTTCCTCGAGCGGCATGAATTCGATAAAGCGCACGATCACGCCCTCGTCCCGCGCGAACATGCCGAAGGGAATGATCTGGTCTTCGTTGAAGCCGCGCAGTAGCACGCAATTCACTTTCAGCGGCCCCAGCCCAGCACGGCGAGCAGCCCGGATGCCGGCCAACACGTTGTCGAATCCTGTGGGCACGCGCGTGATGCGGGCAAAGCGGTCGGGGTCTACCGCATCCATCGAAACCGTGACCCGGCTCAGTCCGGCATCTTTCAACGGCTGGGCCAGATCAGCCAGCAAGTGTCCGTTGGTGGTGAGCGCGATATCGAGCGGTTCGCCATTTCGAAGGAGCGCGTTTGGAACGAACTTGTTTGAGACGGGCACGGACGGGAAGGGCACGGCTCCAGCCGTGCCGTCGGGGCTGTTTGAGGGACTGGGCTTTAGCTCCTGCGGGCAGAGGCGCGCCAGCTCCCGCACGAACTCGACCACCCCATTGCGCAGCAGCGGTTCTCCGCCGGTCAGCCGGATTTTCGTGATCCCCATCCCCACCAGAACCCGGGCCATCCGCAGATAATCCGCAAAAGGCAGGTCGCCGTAGAGTGCGCCTCCATTCCCCGTGCGGCAATAGACGCACTTGTAGTTGCAGCGGTCGGTGATGGATATCCGCAGGTCGGTGATGGCGCGGCCGAATTTGTCGTGAAGAGGCAAAGTCGTTGGTCGTCGGCTGTTGGTCGTTGGCAACTCGGGTGTCGGCGTTTGCCAACGACCAACGACCAGGGACTGACGACATTCGAAGGAAAGAAAACAGGCGGGAACATTCCGGCAGCCGTTTCCTTTCCAATGCGCTCCGATGAGCGCGGGAGGCGCGGGCGTTACCACCCGCACCCTCGGGAAAGTGTGGCGCAGGCACCCTCGCCCGCGTGCCCTTTCCCTCGCCGCCGCAGCCTCGGGTATGCCCCAGGCCAGGGCGGTCGGAAACACCAAGAATCATTATAGTCCCGTGGACCGGCCCTTACTCCAGCGCTTTGGCAATCGCCTTCTCCGCCAGCGGCACCATGATCTTGTAACCGGCGTCGTTCGGATGCAGCCCGTCGTCGGCCAGTTCCTTTTTCAGGAATCCATTGTCGTCCACCAGGGCGCCGAAATAGTCGAGATACAGGCAACCGTGCGAGGCCGCCGCGCAGTACTGCTTCAGCCACGTATTCAGCGCCACGATTCGCTCCGGCGAACGCTGCGCGAAGAAATCCCTCGCCTTCTCCGTGTAGTTGTGCACCGGCAGGACCGAGGAAAAAATCATCTTGATGCCGTTCGCGCGCGCCAGGTCAGCCATGTCGGCGTAGTCGGCTACGATGTCTTCGTTGCGCATCGGCCCGGTGTTGCCGGCGATGTCATTGGTGCCTGCCAGCACGACCACCGCCCGGGGATGCAGAGCAATCACATCCTGGCGGAAGCGCACCAGCATCTGCCACGTGGTCTGCCCGCTGATGCCGCGATTCACGTACGGCTTGCCGGGGAAGTACTCGGCGAGCTTCCAAGCGTCGGTGATCGAGTCGCCGAAAAACACCACCCGCTTCTCGCCGGCTTTGGGCGGCGCCAGCGCGGCATTAGCATCGCGATAGCGCGAGAGTTGACCGTAGTCGTCGGTAAAGACTGCGACCCGCGACGCACGGAACGCATCCAGACCGGCGAAACCGGTGGAGGGGACGGAGGGAGCAAGCTGCTGAGCAAGGGCGGAGAGCGAGAACAGCAAAATGGCAACAGTACCGACGCGGCTGTGCAATCGCTTCAGGTTCATGCAGCGAATGCTAGCACGTCCGGCTCAAAGCAAGTTCCTCGCGTCGCCCGGAATGACAGCGCTTTAGGTTTATCTGCGTGAATCCGCGTCAATCCGCGGCGAGAGCCTTCGCGGGCGGGGCTCCCCCGGCACACAATCACGTCCCTCCCGCCGCCAAGCTGGTAGACTGTCGAGTTCTTTGGGAGACCTGCCATGAACTGGACGGGACGCATCGTCCTGCTGCTCGCGATCATCGCCTCGGTCACGCTGTTCTGGCGGAAGTTCGGCCGCGTGCTCAAGATCATCCTTGACTCCAAGCCCGACGCCGACTTTCACCTGAGACCCATCTGGCCGCGCATCCGCAAAGTGCTCTGGGAAGTGGCCGCGCAAGGCCTCGTCATCGAACAGCGCCCTCTGCCCGGCATCGCTCACGCCTTCGTCTTTTGGGGATTCTGCGTCTTCGCCCTGGTCACGCTCAATCACTTCGCCGCTGGATTCGGCGTGCCATTTCTCTCTGAGCACGGCTTCGGACGATTTTATTTCTGGTTTGCCGGCGCGTTCGCGGTGTTTGTAGCGATTTCGATCACCGGGCTGGCCTTCCGCCGCTTCGTGATTCGTCCGAAGTGGCTGGAACCGCTCTCCATCGAATCAGGATTCATTGCATTTCTCATCTTCGCCCTGATGATCACCTACCTCGCGGCGTTCTTTGTGCCCGAAGGCAGCACTGCGAGCCTAGCGCTATGGTGGGCACACACGGCAGCTTTGCTGATCTTTCTCCCGCTGATTCCGAAGACCAAGCACATGCACCTGGTGCTCAGTCCGCTGACCATATTTCTGGAGCGCGACGGGTTCAGCAAGATTCCTCCTCTGGTCGGCGATGAAGATTTTGGCCTCGACAGCGGCAAAGACCTGACCCGCATCGCCGCCCTGCAGGCCTACACCTGCGTGGAGTGCGGGCGCTGCACCGAACACTGCCCCGCCAACAACACGGGGAAGGTTCTCAACCCGAAAGAAATCATTCTCGGCACGCGGCATTATCTGAATGAATTCGGCCCCAAGAGCAGCGAGTTGCTGCTGGGCAAGCACCTCTCAATGGAAGCCGCGTTTCAGTGCACCACCTGCGGCGCCTGCGAGTTTCAGTGCCCAGTGGGCATTCAGCACCTGCCCGTCATCGTCGGCCTGCGCCGCGGGGCGGTGAATACCGGCAAGTGGGAGAACAGCCACGGCGGCGACCTGTTCGTCACGCTCGAGCGCCAGGGCAATGCGCTCGGCTTTGCCCCTTCCGAGCGTCAGAAATTTATCGAGAAAAACAACCTGCCCTACTTCGACGGCTCCCAGGAATACTGCCTCTGGATGGGCTGCCTCGGCTCCTACGATCCCAACGGCCGCAAGATTGTTCTCGCGCTCGCCGAAGTGCTGCGCTATCTCGGCATCAGCTTCGGCGTACTGAAGCAGGAAAAATGTTCGGGCGACCCGGCGCGGCGCCTGGGCAATGACTACATGTTCGGCGAACTGGCTCAGGGAAACCTTGAGCAGATTCGCGAGAGCAAAGTGACCAAGATGGTCTCCATCTGCCCGCATTGCGTGCGCACCATCGGCACGGACTGGAAAGAGCACGGCGCTGACGTCGCCATCGAGCACCACACCGAACTGCTGGCACGTTATCGCGACAAGCTGCCGGCGGCGCACAATGGCCAGACCGTGGTCTTCCACGACGCGTGTTATCTCGGCCGCTATCGCGGAGTTTACGACGAGCCGCGAGACGTCATCTCGCGCTTTGGCAAGGTCGTGGACCCGCCCCGCGCGCGCGAACGCGGCTTCTGCTGCGGCGGAGGCGGAGGCTTAATGTTCCTGGGAGAAGAAACCGGCAAGCGTGTCAATCTCGAGCGGGCGCAGGAACTGGCCGCCACGGAAGCAACGGTGGTCGCGGCGGCTTGTCCGTTCTGCAACTCGATGCTGCGCGACGGCCTGGCCGCCAACTCATCCACGCCTCCGGAGCTGCTGGATGTGGTGCAGATCGCAGCCGCTGCGATCGCAAAAGCGGCAGAAAAACAATAGCCACAGATCGCACGGATCGCGACACGGATCAACGGGACTTGGTTTGATCCCTGGAAATCCTGGCTGTGTTGAGATTCCTGTCTTTGCTTTATTCAACGATTCGCCAGGCAGGTGATCTCGGGCATCCCCAGCAACCTCGAATCGGCGGTGACCAGGGTCAAGTTGAGCACTTTCGCAGTCCCCGCCAGGAAACGGTCCGCCGGGTCATGATGGCTCAACGGCAACGCGAAGCCCGCACAAACCATCTGCGGCGTCAGGGGCGCCTCCCGCAACTGCTCGGCGGCACGCTTCACCCAGGCAAGCGGATCCGCCATGCGGATGCGTCCTTTCTGCATCAGCGCCAACGCTTCCCACACGCTCACCGGAGACAGCCACAATTGGTTTGAGTCGTCGGCCAGTTCTTTGGCCACGCGCCGGCTCAGGCGCTTCGGCTCCAGCTTGGCCCAGATCCAGATGTGGGTATCAAGAAGCAGGTTCAATCGCGGTAGGCCTCGATGTCGTCTATGTCAATGACGGGAGAAACGATGTCGCCGACGATCTCGGCGGTTCCAATCATGTCTCCCAGAAAATTCCGCTTGCGATCCGGTCCCGCCGGAACTACTTCTGCCACCGGACGGCCGTGTCGCGTAATCCGCAAGGGTTGGCCCGTCTTTTGGACCTGGTCGATAAGCCCGAGGCACTTCGCCTTGAATTCCGAGATGGATACATCATTCATGACCATTATTTTATCTATGGTCAATTAACTAGTCAATTTTCTTAAACGTGGCGTGGTCGAAGAGCGCCTACCCGCTCGCCTTGGCCTTCTTCACTTCCTCAATCAGCGGAGGAATGATATCGAACAGATTTCCCACCACGGCATAGTCCGCAATTTCGAAAATCGGCGCTTCGGAATCCTTGTTCACCGCGATGATCGCCTTCGATCCCTTCATCCCCACGATGTGCTGAATGGCGCCGGAGATTCCCAGAGCCAGATAGACCTTCGGCGCGACCGTCTGCCCGGACGATCCGACCTGACGGTCCATGGGCAGCCAGCCCGAATCGCAAATCGGTCGCGACGCCGCCAGCTCTCCGCCCAGCGCGTCGGCCAGTTGTTTGGCGATCTCGATATTCTTTTGCTCTTTGATGCCGCGCCCCACCGAAACAATGATCTCAGCCGCCGTCAGGTCCACCGCCTGCTTGGCCTCTTTGAACACGGGCTCCGGCTTGTTGCGCACCACTCCGTCGGCAATCTCTACGTTCACGGTCTCGACCGGAGCGGCGCCCGCCCCGTCTTCGGCCTTGTCGCCGCGGAATGAGCCATTCTGAAAAGTGGCAAACCACGGCCCGCCGCCAGTGAAACTCACGTCGGCGGCCAGCTTGCCCTGGAACATCTGCCGCGTGAACAGCAGCTTTCCGCCTTCATACTTGAAGCCAATGCAGTCGCTCACCACCGTGCTTCCGACGGCCGTCACCAGCTTGGGGATGAAATCGCGCACCTGGTAGGTATGCGGCATCAGCACCAGCTTCGGCTGCTTCGAAGCGAGGAATTGGTTGAGCGCCGAGGCGAATGCGTCGGGCGTATACGGTTCGAGCTTCGGTGACTCGATCGCGTACGCCTTGGCGACCTTCTTCGCAGCAACTTCGCCGGCAAAAGACGCGACTCCGCTGCCAACCACGGCCGCTTCGATCGTCCAGCCGGTAGCCGCGGCGATCGCCTGCCCGGCAGTGATGGTTTCCCACGAAACGCGATTCAACTTGCCTTCGCGCTGTTCCACAACGACCAGAATCGTATCGGCCATAATTATCTTCTCTTGTCATTCCGAACCGGGCCGAAGGCCCGGTGAGGAACCTGCTTTCTGCCTGCACCGCTAAGGGTGCCCATCCTAGCGCCGCGCCTTTTGCGGCGTTAGGATGGGGAATTCCTCTATATCACCCGCAACTCGTTCCTCATCTTATCCACCAGCTTCTTCGCCACTTCCGCCGGCGGGCCTTCGATGACTTCCGTCTTCTTCGTCTTCTGCGGCACGTACAGCCGCTCGATCTTCTGCAGATTTTCTCCCACCGCCGACTGCACGTCCGCGAGCGTCACTTTCCGCATCGGCTTGTTCTTCGCCTGCTTGATGCCGATCAGCGTCGCATACCGCAGCTTGTTGATGCCCGACTGAATGGTCAGCACCGCCGGCGTCGGCATGTCCACATACTGGAAGTATCCGGCCTCGAGCTCGCGCTTCACTCGAATGCCGCTGTCGGTTTTCTCGATCTGCATGATGATGGTCGCGTGCGGCCAACCGAGCAGTTCGGCCAGAATCACGCCCGTCTGCGCATATCCGTAATCGTCGGACTGGAGCCCGGTGAAGATCAGGTCGAATTTTTCGTCTTTGATGGCAGCGGCAATCGCCTTCGCGGTATTAAGAGCATCGAGCCCGACAAACTTGTCGTCTTCGAGATGAATCGCCCGGTCCGCCCCCTTGGCCAGCCCCTCGCGCAGCACCTGCTGTGCCCGCGCCGGGCCGCTGGTGATGACCACGACTTCTCCGGTGTGCTTTTCCTTCTGCCGCAGCGCCTCTTCCAGCGCATAGGCGTCAGGCTCGTTGACTTCATAGGAAACGTCATCGCGGATCCACGTGCCGGCGTCGTTCAGCTTGAGCGGCGCATCTTTCTGCGGCACCTGCTTCATGCATACCAGGATTTTCAAGGAAGGACTCCTTACCTCAGCGGCCTAAAAGAGCGACAAGGAAACTGGTAAGTATAAACGAGCTTCGGGCAGCGGTGGGAATGTGGTGCGCTATCTAAATTGTGATTTCCATCACAGATTCGCGCGCGTGAGACTTTGAGTGTAAACGCCTGGTTTCGACAGTTATGGGCGGCGTCCTAGATCGAGGATGTGCTCAGCGCGATTCGGCGCGTTCGCGCACGATCCGCACTGCGTTTTGGCTGGCATCCAGCCGCTTGCATTTGTGCGCGATGAATTGTTTTTGGATGTGGGCGTGTGCATCCTTAGGTCGGCCTATAGTCTCGGGATCTGCCGCGAACTCGGCTTGCAATATTCACACACGCCAAGCACCGGGAAATTATTCTTTCGTTTGACGATCCGAAACTTGCGTTTCGCCATGCCCTGATTTTCCCACAGGGCGGCACCGGATATTACGCCCCTGTTTCGAGAAGCGGTAGTGGTGCAGGTTGAATGGTTGAATTTCCACGCTGACCGTGGTCGTGAGCGCTATCGCCTGGTTGCAACAGTTAACTTCCTGTTTGCCCGTCACTTGGCAGGAATGCCCATTTTCTGCCTCTGGGGCTGCCCCGTTGCTGCTTCCGTGGTCTTGACTGACTGTTTCTGCAGTAGTGTAATTGCTTTCCAACACACACCAGATCAGACGGTTTTAGTGGGACTTTGGTGCACGTGAGGAGGAAACTATGGGCTGCGACACGGGCCTGATCCCCTATTCTGCATCATTTCTGCTTGTTATGTTTTGCGCAGCGACTCTCTCCGCTGCCCCGATGCCTCCCGCTGCGCCTACCCAGGCACAAATAACCGTCTTGTACGATGCATTTGGCAAATCCTCCGACATGCACAAGGACTGGGGCTATGCTGCTCTAGTCGAATACGGCGGAAAGCGGATCCTGTTCGACACCGGTAACAATCCAGACATTCTTGCGCACAATGTACAAGTGAAAGGCATCGATCTTTCGAAGTTGGATTTTGTCGTAATGTCGCACCGCCACGGGGATCACATGGGAGGATTGTCCTACGTGCTGAAGGTGAATCCAGCCGTGAAAATCTACGCCCCTAAAGAGGGCTTTGGCGTCTATGGAGCGGACCTGCCCAGTACGTTCTATCGAAAGGATGCCTCCCTGCCTCCTGAGCAGCGTTACTACGATGGCGCTCCGCCGGACATCATGCGATTCGGGTCGGCTTGGCCCGGGGCGAACTTTCAACTCGTGGACAAAAACACCGAAATCGCTCCTGACATTCACCTCATTGCGTTGGTGTCGGACAAGCCGGGAACGCTTGAATTGCGTGAGTTGTCGCTAGCGATCAGTACACCCGAAGGCATTGTGATCGTGGTCGGCTGCTCACATCCTGGGATTGACAAAATCGTCGCAGCGGCGAGCACGATTCATCCCCGCGTTCATCTGATTGCCGGAGGGTTTCATCTCGTGACGGCGGGTGACTCGGACATTGATAGGATCGTTACAGCTCTCCATGACCAATTCAAAGTGGACTACATCGCACCCGGCCACTGCACTGGGGAACCTGCATTCACCGCACTCAGAAAGGCTTTCAGTGAGCGATATCTCTATGCCGGCCTTGGTACCACCCTGTCTCTGAGCAAACTACCCAATTAAGAGTTGATCCTGATCGGTATTGGTTTGTCGGCAAACCGGAAGTAAACGCCAGCGATCGCTTCAACTGGCGATAAATCCCGGTATCACTCATTCACCGGCAGTGGCCTGAATGTGATCCCAATCACAGACTCCCACCACACCAGCAAGTCAGCATGGCCGGAGCCTCTTATGCCCGACGACACCTTCTCCGCCATGCGCCAGAGCATCATTGACGGCGCGCCCGATACGGCCTCCAGCCTCGCTCAGCAGGCCGTCGCCTCGGGCCTGGCGCCGCTCGATGCCATCAACCAGGGCTACGTCCCCGGCATGCACGACGTCGGCGAGCAGTTCGCCAAAGGCCAGATGTTTCTGCCCGACATGATGGCTTCGGCGGAAGCCATGCGCGCCGCCATGGCCGTGCTCGATCCGGAACTGAAAAAGCTCGGCACCCAGCGAACCATGGCCGGCGTCGTGGTGCTCGGCACCACCAAGGGCGACATCCACGAGATTGGAAAGATTCTGGTCGGCACTCTGCTCACCGCGCATGGCTTCCAGGTTCACGACTTAGGCGTTGACGTCCCTGGCGAGAAGTTTGCCGCCAAGGCGCGCGAAGTCGGTGCCGACATCGTCGGCGTCTCGGCGCTGCTCACGACGACCATGCGCAATCAGAAAGGCGTGGTCGAGGCGATCGAAAGATCGGGCCTGCGTTCCCAGGTAAAAATTATGGTCGGAGGCGCGCCCGTCACCCGCCGCTGGGCCGAAGAAATCGGCGCCGACGGCTACGCCAAAGACGCCATGACCGCCGTAGACCTCGCCCGCGACCTGATGCAGCAGAAAGTGCAGAACGCGGGATAGATTTTGGGTGGCGCAGCGCTTTCAGCGCTGCGATAACCCGCGCGAAATCAACCCGGGCTTTAGCCCCCGAGGGCAACGACTGCATGCGCCCCAAACTCGAACTCCTCGACCCGCCGCTCATCGAACGCATCCTGGAAGAAGCCTTCCACCTGATTAACGACCCCGGCGTGCGCGTCGCTCCTTACGTCATCGAACTGCTGCAAAGCGCCGGCGTGACGGTGAAGGACGGCGTCGCCCACATTCCTGAAGCTTTGGCTCGCCGCCTGCTCGATCTGGCTCCCCGCGGATTCCGCCTCTACGGCCGCAGCGGCAATCCGGCCGTGAGCTACGGCAGCGATCAAGTCCACTTCGACCCCGGCTCGTCCTGTCTGAACATTCTCGATCCGCAAACGCAACAGGCGCGCCCGGCACTGGCCGCGGATCTAGTGCGTCTGGTCCAGGTCGCTGAGATGCTGCCGCAGTTCGCCGCCCAATCGACCGCGATGGTCTGCAATGACGTCCCACCGGAAATCGGCGACTGGTACCGCCTGCTGCTGGTTCTCTGGTACTCCGAGAAGCCGGTCATCACGGGCGCATTCTCGGCTTCGAGCCTGCACACGCTGCTCGAACTGCTCGCCCTCGAAAGCGGAGGCGCAGACAAACTGCGCGAGCACCCGCGCGCCGTGTTCGACGTCTGCCCCTCGCCGCCGCTGAACTGGTCGGAATTCGCCTCGCAGAATCTGGTGGACCTGGCCCGCGCCGGAGTTCCCGCCGAAATCGTCAGCATGCCGCTCGCCGGAGCCACCGCGCCGGTCACGCTCGCCGGCTCAATCGTGCAGCACGCCGCCGAATGCATCAGCGGCATCGCCATTCATCAACTGGCCCAGCCGGGAGCGCCCATCGTTTGGGGAGGCGCGCCCGCCATTTTCGACATGCGCACCGGCAAAACGCCCATGGGAGCGATCGAGACCGCCATGCTCGACATTGGCTGCGCGCAAGTCGGCAAATATCTGGGCCTGCCCACGCACACTTACATGGTCGCCGGCGATGGCCGCGTGATTGACGCTCAAACCGAGATGGAAAGCGGCATCTCGGCGGTGCTGGGCGCGCTGGCCGGCATCAACATGATTTCCGGCGCTGGCATGCTCGATTTCCTGGCCTGCCACAGCATCGAAAAGCTGGTGATTGACGCCGAGGCGATCGCCAGCGCCCAGCGCCTGATCGAAGGCATCGAGCCGCGCACCGACTCGCTCGCCGTGGCCATGTTCGCCCAGACCGGGCTGTCCGGAGACTTCCTCAAACTGAAAGAAACCCGCGCCCTGTTCCGCAAGGAGCAGCACTTCCCTTCCGCCGTGATTGACCGCGGACTCCCCGCCATGGACGGGGCTTCTCCCGATGTCCTTGAGCGTGCCCGGCAGCGAGTGGAGGAACTCCTTGCGTCCTACGAGCGCCGCTCGCTGCCAGCGGATCGCGAAGAAGAAATAATCGCTTTCGCGTTGCGCGAAGGCGGAAAAGCCGGACTGGAGGGATTGCCGGGAATTCGGGGGCTGGAGTATGCAAAGGAACCGGGATTGATCTAGGAAGTGAGCGGCTTCCGCCGAAATGTGACAAGACCTGCCAAACCTGCCAGCCCCGTTCCCAGAAGGATGGCGCTGGACGGTTCCGGAACGGGGCTTGGAGTCAGAGTAGCAGACCCTGCTGTTGGATAATAACTGACCCCGTTTTCTGTAAACCGGTACCCTGTCTGGGCATAGTTCGTTACGTTAGGGTCAGGGGCAACCGGTTCTTCAAGAAACAGCGTAGACTGTGCGCCTTTGAAGAAGATATACCAATGACTTCCCGAGTTATCGACCTGGTAGAGAACTTGTACCGTTGAGTTGTCGGGGGTGAAAACCAAAGGCGAAGTTGTGCCGCTTGGAGTCTGAATGGACGGAATCGAAATGTCCCAATTCGTAACGGTGAATGTGGTCAATGTCCCTGAGAGTCCGTAGCTGAGGGTTACGGTTCCAGAATAGATGGCTGGTGACGATATCATAGTGCCATTGTCACCACCCTGGAGAGTTCCCGAAACATCAAAAATGCTGTCTGCGAGAGATGGGATCGACGCACACAGCAGGCCTAACAACAACAGGACTTTTTTCGGAGTTGCCATCTGCCCTGCTCCGAGCTGCCAAATCGGCGAAGGAGTAGTGGATCGCGCCACCGTTAAACGCTCGTGAATTGTTCGTGAATTGCTCGTGAATAGATTTGAACAGCCCCTTGCCGCCGTGGGCACTCTGCCTACAGAGCCGTGGCTCGCAGGGGCTACTCCGTGATCACGGTGGTCTGGCCGGGAATCTCGAAGCGCTTGCGGCAGCGCAGGTTCTTGCACGCCATCATGTCGTCTTTGCGCACCATGTAGGAGCGCGCCTTGGCGAAGCGGGCGCGGTCGCGCTCATCGGCGCGTCCGGCAAGCTGCCGCTTCTTGGTGCGGACCACCCAGGTCACCTCGTACTCTGCCGACTCGTGGCAGTGAGGACAATTCAGCGAAGCCGGTTTCTTCTCCTGCCTCTCGTCAAAAAAATCGCGCTCTTCCATAAATGTCGTCCGAGAGTCGGTGCTGACCGTCGGCCCAACGGCCGCACCTCGACCCCGGACCATGATTATTACAGGTTTGTAACAACGATGCTATGGCAAGATGAGGTTCATGTGGCGACGGCCGCCTCGGCCGTCCGCCAAACAGCAGGCGCAATCCAATGCCACGCAAGAAAAAAGTGAAGCGCTTCCGCGCCGTAACCGCCGTGAAAGAACTCGCCCGCGAGCGGGTGGGATCGCCGCCATCCGGGAAAATTGTCGTCGAGAGAAAGAAGAAACCGGAAAAACACAAGCCCACACTCGGCAAACTGTTGGGTGAGCCGGAATAGCTCATACCACAGAATTCATCTATTGGAATGTCACGGTTACGGTCCGGTTCCCCGTCATCGTGACCGAGCACGGGTTCACGTTCCCTGAAGTGTCGCAACCGACCCAACTGACGAAGTTCGACCCGTTTGTACCCGTCGCGTTCAGCGACACCGTCGAGCCGATCGTGAACGGACCAACACACGGCCCCGGGCTGAAACAGCTCAAGCCCGTCGGATTGCTGATCACCGTCCCGGATCCGGTCCCGCCGAACGTTAGGGTCAAAGCGTCCGTGTTTCCGCCCCCTCCGCCGCTCGTGAAGCAAACCACATTGCCCGTCATGTAACCGGTCACGATCGCCCCGGACGAAGATATTCCCCCGGCGCTGGTATTGGTCTTCATGGTCGCAGACACCAGCGTTCCGCCGCACGCGCCGCCCGTAGCGGTCAGCAGGCCACCGGAACTGACGGTAAACATCTGCGTGTCATTGGAGGCCCACGTCACCTGGCTCGTAATGTCCTTGATCACCGGAGGATGAATGTAGGTACCCAACGCCCGAAGTTGCACCTGCGCGCCGGCATCCTGGGCCACGGGGATATTGGAAGCGCCGATCGTCTCAATGCCGGGCTGGACCAGAATAGAAACCAACTGCTGGTCGCGCCCACAACTGGACAAACTGGCCAGCCCGACCGCCGCGGCCATCAGCACCACGATCCCAATCCACTTACCGTTCATGCAGCACTCCTGAATTCCACTCCTGGTTCCTAAGAACTGGATTCTAAAGGCTACCACGCATCCGGCGCGAGAATGCGGTCAAAGTAGCCAAAGGTGAAGTATAAAGCAACAGCCCGCCGGACCGCCGATGAGCCCTGTCGTGCCTTAGTTTGAATCTCATCCTTCTCGGAAGGCGTCATCCCGAAGCCCCGCGTTTTCACCAGCGGGGCGAGGGATCTCGCGTGAGGTTTGGCCGGTGCAGACCGAGATCCCTTCGACTTCATCTCAGGGCAGGCTCTTCGCTCCGCCTGAAAGCCGGCTGCGCTCAGGATGACGCCTGGGCAAAGCAAGGCCCCTTAGAACTCAACCTGAGGCCTGACCGATCACCCCTTCACCGCCTCGGCCACGACCTTGGCGAAGGCCTTGACATCCTCCTCCGTGGTGTCAAACGAGCACATCCAGCGCACGATGCACTCCTCTTCGATCCACGGATAGAAGAAATACTTCTCCTTGATCTTCCCGATCGCGTGCCGCGGAATCTGCGCGAACACGCCGTTGGCCTCGACCTTCCACACCACCCGCACCTGGGGAATGTTCTTTACCTCACTCTCCAGCACCCGCGCCATGCGGTTGGCTTGCTCGGCGCTCCGGCGCCACAGATCGTTGGTCAGCAGCGCTTCGAACTGCACTGCGATGAACCTCATCTTCGACGCCAGTTGCATGCCCTGCTTGCGCAGGTAGAGAAAGTCTGTGCTGAGCGCGCGATTGAAGAACACAACGGCTTCGCCGCCCATGATCCCGTTCTTGGTCCCGCCGAAAGAGAGCACATCCACGCCGAGATCGCGGGTGGCCTGCCGCAAGGTCTGGCCCAGGCTGACGGCGGCGTTCGCGATACGCGCCCCGTCCACGTGCAGGAACATGCCATGCTCGTGTGCAAAGCTGGCCAGCGCCCGAATTTCCTCCGGCTGATAAACCGTCCCCATCTCGGTAGACTGCGTAATCGAAATCGCTTTCACCTGCACGTGATGCTGGTCGCCGATGCCGTGATAGGCATGCCGCACCGCATCCAGCGTGATCTTGCCGTCCTGGTGCGGCAGCGGGATCAGCTTGCATCCCGTATGCTTTTCCGGAGCGCCGCATTCATCACAATAAATGTGGGCATAGTTGCTGCAGAGCACGGCGTTGTAAGGCCGGGTGAGCGCCTGCAGGCCCAGCACGTTCGCGCCGGTGCCGTTGAACGTGAAGAAGACGTCAAGGCCCTCGCCAAAATGTTCTTGAAACTTTGCCACGGCCGAGCGCGTGTAGGGATCGTCGCCATAAGCCACCACGTGCCCCTGGTTGGCGCGCGCGATCGCTTCCAGCACCTCGGGATGCACCCCGGCGTTGTTGTCACTGGCAAAACTGCGAGAGGGCTTGGCAGAAACCTGAGGCATAAGAAAACAATGTAGCAGAGTCGGGGAATGGCACCGGCTGCCGCCCACCAATTACAATGCCTCTCCTGATCCCGGAGGCCCGTCCGTGCGTCCACCCATCCACCGCTGCCTGATCGTGCTGCTGCTCTCCGCGCTCGCCACCGCGCAAAACGCCGAGCAGAAAACCGCCCGCTATCTCGACTCGATCCGCCAGAAGCCGCCGCTGCTGCTGGCCTTCCTGCACGACATGCCCAAAGGCGGCGACCTGCACAACCACCTCGACGGCGCCATCTACGCCGAAGACCTCATTGACTTCGCCGCTTCCGACAACTTCTGCGTAGACCGAACCACTTCGCGCCTGATCGCACCGCCGTGCGACATCTGCGAAAAATACACGGCGAAACCGGCCATCCGCTGCGCCTACGACGACCACATCCTCTACGGTCAGATCGTTGACGCCTGGTCCATGCGCAACTGGCATCCCGGGGATGAATCCGGCCACGACCACTTTTTCGCCGCTTTCGACAAGTTCGCACTCGCCTCGCACGGCCATGTTGCCGAAGCCGTCGCCACGGTGATCAACCGCGCCGCCCGCGAGCACGTCCAATATATCGAGTTCATGCACACCGCCGACGGCGGCGCCGCCCCTGCGCTCGCCATGCAGCTGGGCTGGAACGACGACTTTGCCAAGATGCGCGACCAGTTGCTCTCCGGAGGCTTGAAAGAAATCGCCGCCGCCACCAGCAAGAAGCTCGCCGATGACGACGCCCGCGCTCAGACGGAACTGAAATGCGGCACGTCGGAAGCCGAGCCCGGATGCAACCTCACGGTCCGCTATCTCTATCAGGTGCTGCGCGGCTTCCCCCGCGAAGCCGTTTTCGCGCAAATCCTGCTGGGCTTCGAACTCGCATCCTCCGACCCGCACTTCGTCGGCCTCAACCTGGTCATGCCCGAGGACTGGTATGTGCCCACGCACGACTTCAACCTGCACATGGCGATGATGGACTACCTGCACGGCGTCTATCCCAAGGTGCACATCACGCTGCACGCCGGAGAAATCGCCATGGGCCTGGTCAAGCCCGAGGATCTCCAGTTCCACATCCGCGCCTCAGTCGAGCGCGGCCACGCCGAGCGGATCGGCCACGGCGTAGACGTGATGCTCGAAAAAAATCCCATCGCCCTGATGAAAGAGATGGCCGAGCGCAACGTGATGGTCGAAATCAACCTGAGCTCGAACGACCAGATCCTCGGCGTCAGCGGCGCCGACCACCCGCTGCCCATTTACATGAAGTATGGCGTCCCGGTCGCGCTCGCCAGCGACGACGAAGGCGTCGCCCGTTCCGACATGACGCACGAATATCTCCGCGCGGTTGAAGACTTCCACCTGCCCTACGCCGAGATGAAGCGCATGACGCGCCAGAGCCTGGAACACAGCTTCCTTCCGGGCCTAAGCCTGTGGGCAGAAACCAAGCCGGCATTCCGCGTAGTCCCCGCCTGTGCTGTAGATAAGCTCGGGGCAGAGAAGCCGTCAGCCCCATGCGCCAAGTTCCTCGCAGCGAACGAGCGCGCCCGCGAGCAGTGGAAGCTCGAAGGCGCGTTCGCCGAGTTCGAAAGCAAGTTTTAAGGGAAATGGAGCCCCGGACGCCATCGTCCGGGGAGAAAGCGTCAATCACGCCGCGGAACTCACCCCTCCGCGCACGCGCAAGAAACAAATTACCGGCTGGCAGGCGGGACGATTCCATTGCTTCGCAGGTACACCACCATTTGCCCGTAGTGATCGAAGCCATGCGCCGTCACAATCCCAGCCAACTCGAGGCGGCTTGACGGGCGGTCGCCGAACGGCCACTTGACGGGCTCGAGAAGATTTTTCTCATTGATGCTTCCGATCGCCTTGTGCGCATACTCAAACGAGGCCTTCAGATATTTCACAATGTCCGCTTTCGTGGTGATCGAGTCCGGCCCCGACTCTCCACCAACCTCCACTGGAGGTTTTTCCTGCAGAATGGACGCGCCCAGAATGTAGTTCACCGCGGCGACATGTTTCACCTGTTGCGCAAACGTGCGCACTCCCTTGAATTCACCCGCCGTCGGGGCGTACCCATACTTGTCCTCCGGCATGGCCTCCGCGGCCGACACAAACTCGTGTTCCATGTTGCCGGCGGAGCCGTCGAGAACCTGCGCCACCGTCCGATGTTCATCTTTTGGCTTCGCCATCTGCGCGGCCGCGGCCACTGTCAACAGCAGAAAACACACCCCGAGCTTCATTAGCTGCTTCATCACTTCCTCCGATTGTCCCGAATATTGAATGCCCCAGAAATAAGCCGAGCCATTGTAGCCTACTCGTCTGCCATCGTCCGGTCGGCTACACTGATCCCCAGATCTCCCCTGTAACCGCGTCAATGAGTAAAATTGCGATTTTTCGCCAGCTAGGCCCGGTTCACTTTGGCAGATTGTCGAAGAACTGCTTTGTCTTACGACGCAGTTCCTTGCTGGGCGTGGGGACCCTCTTAGCGATCTCATCTGGCCTTTTCCTGAATAACCATTCGAGAAAGGAGTACAGCACAACAGCAAAAACAACGAACGTTACGAAGAGGAATACAAGACCGAAGGTCGGGCCAATCACCCGCCAAATTGATAGCTTCCAGACAATTAACGCGGCAGGGGCGGCGAACAAGACCGCGAGCACTGTGTACCCAACCTTTTGCGCTGAAATTTCCCAAGCGGGCCGCTCCGGTCTGATCACGTAGCGCTCCTTCCGTCCACCAACAGGCTATTCTATTCCGAGAATCCGAGGCCGGAGCCGTAACTGTTAGGCGTTAGCGCTCATTGACCTGTCGCGGTCGGCTACACTAGTCCCCGGATCGCGCTTCTAAGAGCACACCACCCCCATGCCCCGGAAACGCACGCTCATCCCGTCCCCCCTCGCCTGGACCACGCCCAACGCCCCCGTCCCGCCTCCGCCGCTGCCGGTCATCGCCGAGCGCGGAGGCACGCAAATCCGCACGCCGCTGCCCGTCGCCATCGTGGACACACGCGAGCAAAACCCACTCTCCTTCCGCCGCTTCAAGGGATGGTTCGCCCGCGTCAAGCACAAGGCCCTGCCCCTCGGCGACTATTCCGTCGAAGGCATGGAAGATTCCTGCGTCGTCGAGCGCAAAGACCTCGCCGACCTGATCCAATCGTTCACCACCAACCGCGCCGTGTTCGTGAAGCGTCTGCGCCGCATGAGCGAACTCCCCCACAGCCTGCTCGTTGTGACGGCGCCGCTGAGCGAAATCAAGAGTGAATACACATACCGCGGCCCGAACCCCAACCGCATCACGCAATCGCTGATCGCCACGCTCGCAGGCCTGCGTGTCCCTTTCATCTGCACCGAAACCCACGAACTGGGCGAGGAAATCGTGGCGTCGTATCTCTACCAGATTTTTCTGTATGATTGGCTGGACAAAAACGGCCACGGCCGCTACCTCGCCGACGGGGATTTGTAGTTAAAGGAGCGTCATCCTGAGCGCAGCCGTTTTTCAGGCGGAGCGAAGGACCTCCCCTGCCGGCGAACTCGCTGGGAGATCCCTTGGCCAGCTGGAAAAAACGCGGGCCTTCGGGATGACGCCGCAGTTGCAGCGACAGGAGTTTGGCTCGTCCCCATTCCATGCCTGATCAATTCTCACTCGCCGATTCCGCCGCCCAACTGATCCTATCCCACACGAAACTCCGCCCGAAAATCGCCCTCATCCTCGGCTCCGGCCTGGGAAGCTTCGCCGATTCTCTCGCCGACGCCGCCCGCATCCCCTACGCCGAGATTCCATCGTTCCCGCAATCCACCGCCATCGGCCACGCCGGACGCATGGTGATCGGCAACGCCGGCAACATCCCCGTCGCCGCCATGCAGGGCCGCGTCCATCTCTACGAGGGTTATTCCGCGCAGGAAATCACATTTCCGATCCGCGTCTTCGCCCGCATGGGCATCCGCGCCGTCATCGTCACCAATGCCGCCGGAAGCATCAACCTCGGCTATTCGCAGGGCGCGCTGGTCCTGATCCGCGACCACATCAACCTGCAAGGTGCGAATCCACTCGTCGGCCCAAACGACGACCGCTTCGGCGTCCGATTCCCCGACATGACGCAGGCCTACTCCCGCTCCTATCGCGAGATCGCCCGCGCCGAAGCCGCCAAGCTCGGAATCGCTCTGCACGAAGGCGTCTACGCCGGCCTGCTGGGCCCGAGCTATGAAACGCCCGCCGAAATCGAATACCTGCGCCGCATCGGCGCCGACCTGGTTGGCATGTCCACGGTCGCGGAAGTGATCGCCGCGCGCCACCTGGGGATCCACGTGCTCGCGATTTCCTGCGTGACCAACATGGCCGCCGGCATCCTCGACCAACCGCTCTCCCACGCCGAAGTGATGGAAACCGGAGAAAGGGTCAAGACTACGTTCGAATGCCTGCTGCGCGCCGTTCTGCCGCGGATCCTGCCAGAGACCCCGTGACGAGTCTCTGGATCCGCATCGAATCTTGTCATTCCGAGCGCGCGGTTCTCGCGCGAGGAACCCGCTTCCCTGCTGGCGCAATCCCAGAAGCAGCTCCCTCGCTTCGCTCGGAACGACAACAGATCGTGGTCTCTCCTACTTTGCCCTTGGAATAAATACCCCGACCGGCACTTTCACCCCATACGTCGCCACAAAGCTGCTCTGATTCACCGCCAGCCCCAGCTGACCGCGCGAGTCAATGTAGAGCAGCGGCTGGCCCACCGGCACGTCGCTGAACGTATTCACGAACTTCATTTTCATCTCCCGATCGCCCAGCTTCACCGGAACCTCCTGCCCGCGTGCGTAGCCAAGTTTCAGGAAGTCCTCCGCGTCAATGTTGGTAACGAGGTTGCCGAACGGCCCGTCCGTCGCGATCACCATGGCAGTCAGCCCGCGATCGTCCAGCTGCGCGGCCTTCAGCTCCAGCCGCACCAGGTCTTTCACCGCCATCTCCGGACCGACCTTGGTCCAGTCGTCGCCACGCGCCAGATGGGCCCCTACGGGCGAAAAAATATCCCGTCCATGAAACGTTGACGACAACTTGGTCCCGATCATCCAATCAGTGTTCGTGATCTCCCGCACCGCCTCAATTCCGTCCCGCTGCTCGACCAGCGTCAGCAACCCGTTGTCCGGCAGCACAAAGAATTGCCCACGCTTCGAGCGCGCTACGATCGCCTTGCGGGTGCTGCCCACGCCCGGATCAATCACCACCACAAAGACCGTGCCGGCCGGAAAATACGGCGTCGCTCCGAACAGGAACCGTGCCCCGTCCAAGATGGAAAACGGCGTGACCTCGTGCGTCAGGTCCACCACCCGCGCCGACGGCAGGATGGAATACATCACGCCACGGCAGATCGCCACCGAGTCATCTACCACGCCGAAATCGGTCATGAACACAATCGTCGGCGGATATTTCTCAGCACTGTTGCTGGCCGCCGTGGTGGACCGGGGCCACGCCACCACCGCCAGTAGAAGCATCACGCTGATGGCCGCTCCGCGCCAAGTCGAATCGCTGCGCTTCAATTGCGATGAAGTCACAAGTCTGCCTTTCATAGGGCCGCCATTCTAACAAAGCCAGGAAATAGGGGAGGCGCCCGCAACAACGCTCCGCGTCTATAATGCGGTTGCAGTCCCATTCTGGAGGGTTCTCATGCCGGAAGTCATTCCCGAAAAGTATCGCGATCTGTTTCAAAAGCGCGCCTTCGCCAGCCTGGCCACAGTCATGCCCGACGGCCGCCCGCAGGTCACTCCCGTCTGGTGCGATTTCGACGGCGAGCACGTCATCTTCAACTCCGCCCGCGGACGCCAGAAAGACCGCAACGTCCGCCGCGACCCGCGCGTCTCGCTGGCCATCATTGATCCCGAAAACCCCTACCGCTATATGGAAATTCGCGGCCGCGTCGTCGAGATCACCGAAGAAGGCGCCGCCGATCACATCAACAAGATGGCCAAGAAATATCTCGATCAGGACAAGTACCCCTACGGCCAGCCCGGCGAAGTCCGCGTCCTCTACAAAATCAAGCCCGAACACACCACGGTGATGGGGTAATTCCGTGTGGGGACAGCCGCCCTCGGCTGTCCGGCGGTGTTGGTGCCACCGTTGGAAGAGCGGCGCTTCAGCGCCGCGTCAAGGCTTTCTTCGAACAAAGGGCTTTAGCCGCGGCGCCTTTGGGTGGCGCAGCGCTTCAGCGCTGCGATATCCGTTCCATTTATGGGGAGGGCTTTAGCCCCTGAGGGACTTTGCAGGCAGACTCTCTCGAGGAGATTCCAATCCCGGAATTGAACCTGGCCTTGCTCGGCTACGGCAACGTCAACCGGACTTTAGTCCGGCTGCTCGAAGACCGCGCCCCCGAACTCCGCGACCAACACGGCATCGCCTTCCGCATCACCGGCATTGCCTCCCGCCGCCTGGGATGGCTCGCCGATCCAGACGGATTCGATCCAGAAGCGTTATGTGGCGTGGGCACTCCTGCCCGCGAAGCCTCGGGGACCACCTCCACTGCCGACCCGAGCCCCGGACGGGAAGGGCACGACTTCAGTTCTGAGCCTGCCCTGAGCAAGCGAAGCGCGCCGAAGGGTGCCGTTAACAAGCAAGTAGAAACCGGGCTTCAGCCCCTGAGGGCCGCGAACGCCTTCGCCCAAACCAAAGCCTGGCTCGCCGCCGCCCGCGCCGATGTCCTCTTCGAAGCCACTTCCCTCAACGTCGAAACCGGGCAGCCCGCCATAGACCACATCCGGGCCGCCTTCGATCACGGAGCCCACGCCATCACCGCCAACAAGGGCCCCATCGTCCACGCCTACCGCGAGCTGCGCGATCTGGCCGCGAAGCAAGGCAAGAAATTCCTTTTCGAATCCACGGTGATGGACGGCGTCCCCATCTTCTCCCTCTTCGACCAACTCCCCGCCGTTCACCTAAAGGGCTTCCACGGCATTCTCAACTCAACGACCAACGTCATCCTCGGCGAAATGGAGCAAGGCCTCACCTTCGATGAAGCCCTGAAGAAAGCTCAATCCCTCGGCGTCGCCGAATCCGACGCCACCCACGACATCGAAGGCTGGGACGCCGCCGTCAAAACCGCCGCGCTGATCACGGTCCTCATGGACGTTCCCATTCGCCTGGAAGAAATCGCCCGCGAAGGCATCCGCGACCTCACGCCGCAAGCGGTCCGCAACGCCCGCCGCGACGGATGGCCGTTCAAACTGGTCTGCCGCGCGAAGCGCGCAGCGAATGGAATAGAGGCAAGCGTCGGCCCGGAAAAAGTCCGCATCAGCGAACCCATGGCGAGAATCACAGGCACCAGTTCCTACATCTATTTCGAAACCGACATCTTCCCCGGCCTCTCCATCACGGAAGAGAATCCGGGCCTCCACGCGACCGCCTACGGCCTGCTAGCAGATTTTGTGCGGACGACTACTGCCTAGACATGGCATTCTGGTTGCGATAGAAGTTAGACAGACTGGAGTAGTACCGTGCAGGCGCGGCTAATCAGGATTCTCATTCTCGTCGGTGGCAGTCTCGCCTGCGTGGCGCTTAACTATTGGCTTGTTTCCACCGGACACTATCGCCTGCCGTTGTTTGTGGTTGCAGCATTCCTTCTCATCGTCGTTTTCGCGTTCCGTATGCTGCTGATGCCACAAACGAGCGCAAGCGAGTCGCGGATAAATTTGTTGAAAGTCTCAACCAGCCTCCGCCAGCTCGGCTTTATCGGAGTGATTGGTTTCATGGTCTGGGCTCTTACTTCCTCGCGAAGCGATTTCAAAGACATGCCGACGTGGGGAATTGTCCTTCTATATGTTTGGGGAGTGTTCGTCGTCGGCGCATATTTCTGGGGCGCAAAGTGGTACAAACGGAAAGCAGACGCACTGTCTGCTGACGTCAGAAAAGACGAGCGGTAGTCGCCACCGGCAGTGAAGGCTCTGCCTAGTTCGGCGGAGCGGCAGGACTTTCAGTCGTGCCGAAATGTCAGGTTCATTAACCGTTACACTAGACGCATGCCTACCACCGAAATTACCCCCGCCCTCTCCCTCACCTCCATCCGCGCCCAATTCCCCGCCCTCGCCCAAACCGTCAACGGCCATCCCGCCGCCTTCCTCGACGGCCCCGGCGGAACGCAAGTTCCGCAGCGCGTCATTGACGCCATCACAAATTATCTCGCCCACGACAACGCCAACACCGGCGGAGCCTACGCCACCAGTCGCCGCACCGACGCCATGCTCGCCGCAGCTCGCGCCGCCATGGCCGACTTCCTCCACTGTGGCGCCGACGAAGTCGTCTTCGGGCTCAACATGACGAGCCTGACCTATGCCGTTTCACGCGCCATCGGTCGCGCGCTCAACCCCGGAGACGAAATCCTCGTCACCCGCCTCGATCACGACGCCAACGTTTCTCCCTGGCTGCAAATGGCTGAGGACTTCCATCTGACCGTCCGCTGGGCCGACATTCACGACGAAGACTGCACTCTCGACATGGCCGACCTGGCCTCAAAGATCAATCAGAAGACGAAGCTGGTCGCTGTCGGCTACGCCTCAAACGCGGTGGGAACAATCAATCCGGTGAAAGAAATCATCGGCCTGGCCCACCAGGCCGGCGCCCTCGCCTACATTGACGCCGTCCACTACGCCCCGCACGGACTGATTGACGTAACCGCGCTCGACTGCGATTTCCTGGTCTGCTCGACCTACAAATTCTTCGGCCCGCACATGGGCGTGCTCTTCGGCAAGCGCGAGCACCTCAAGCGCATTCGCCCGTACAAGGTCCGCCCCAGCACCAACGCCATTCCCAACTGCTGGGAGTGGGGCACACTCAACCACGAGTGCATCGCCGGCATCACCGCCTGCGTGGACTACCTCGCCGACCTCGGGCGGAAAGCGCTATCCGAGAAGAGGGTGCCTCACCCATTCGACTCCCCCTCGCATCGTGAGGAGTCGCTCAGGGCAGGCCCAACGCGGCTTTCGTTGGGTGGGAACCACGGCAGCCTGGAAGCGTCCCCTGCGGGAACTGGCACAACTGAAACAACCGAGCGGCGAGCGGCGATCGAAGCCGCCTACGCCGCCATCCACGAGCATGAACGATCTCTGCTCGACCGAGCCATGACCGCCCTGAAGAACATTCCCGGGCTCAGGATCTACGGCATCACCGACCCCGCCCGCATGCACGAACGCTGCGGCACGCTCGCCGTGCGGATCGAGGGCCACACGCCGCCCGAACTTGCCACCAAACTCGGCGACCGCGGCATCTTTACCTGGGACGGCAACTACTACGCCCTCAACCTCACCGAGCACTTAGATGTAGAGAAATCCGGCGGCTTCCTGCGCATCGGCCTGGTCCACTACAACACGCTGGAGGAAGTAGACCGCCTGGTTGCCGCCCTGCGGGAAATCGTCAACATGTAACTCGATTTCGGGTGGTGCAGCGTTTCAGCGCTGCGACCGGGCGACTCCTCTCGCGGCGGCGGCTGTTTGCTCCGGCCGATACCATTCCCAGCGGCACCGTCCCGCCCGCTTGGCGTCGTACAACGCCAGATCCGATGCCTTATACACCTCTTGCCACAAGTCGCCGTGCTCGGGATAGACCGCCACTCCGATGCTCGGGCTGGTCACGATGTGGCTCCCATTGAAGAAAATCCTGTCGGTCACCTTCCGCACAATGCGCTTGCAAACCGTGTCTACGCTGGCCTCATCCTCAGCATCGGGGAGCAGCACGGCGAATTCGTCGCCGCCCATGCGCGCCACTACGTCATATTCGCGGACTGCGGCCACCAGCCGGCGCCCGGTCTCGACCAGCAGGACGTCTCCGGCATCGTGGCCGATGGTGTCGTTGATCTGCTTGAAGTGATCCAGATCAATCAGCAGAACTGCCACCTGCGTCCGCTTGCGGGCCGCAGCGGACCGGCAGGCGCTGAAGCGTTGCTCCAGATACCGCCGGTTCGGCAACCCGGTCAGCGGATCATGCAAGGCTGCCTTCTCCATCTGCTCCTTGCTCTGGCGCAGCTCGGCGGTGCGCTGATCAATACGGTTTTCCAGATCGCGATTCAGCTCGCGCAACTCCTGTTCTGTCGCCCGCTGTTCTTCCGACGCCGCCCCCAGCAGCAACACCGCCAGGCCGAAGCCGATCACCATTTGCGCAAAAATGAGACATGCCCCGCCTTTGTCCACTCCGGCATACGGACCATATCCGGCCAGCGTTCCCACAATCACCGCCACGATCTCCGCCACGAACATCGGACAGGCTATGACCAGCGAAAACCGCACCGCCATCCACAACAGCGGCAGCAGCAGCAGAAACGACGCGCCCGCATCCGCCGCCAGCAAGGCCGTTTTCTCGTGCAACAGGTAGATCACCGTGCCCGCGGCAATTGCGGCGACGAGCAGAAATTCCAGAGCGTGCCCGCGCACGCGGGCGAGCCAGAAGCGGTGGTTCCCCAGGTGCGGCAGCAACATCAGCAAGGGCACCAGCAGCAGTGCCGCCCCACTATCGGAAAGCACCCACTCGAACCAGCGCACGGGTAGCGCCGCCAGCGGATCCCTCAGATGGATCCATACCGCCGTCGCCCCTACGGTAGCGGCCACCGCCCCGCTGGCCAGGATCGCCTTGCCCAGAAAGAACACGTGTGCCAGGCGGGAAAACGGACGCTCATCCCGCATCCGCCCGCGCGCCAAACTCGCGCCCACCACCGCTGCCAGTGCATTGCCGGCCCCAATCACGGCGCCTAAGCCCAAGTCATCTCGCAGAGTGATCGTGCCCAGCAGGCATCCCACGAAGATTCCCGGCCAACTCCAGTTTCCCAGCACCAGCGCGGCGAACAACGCCACCCCCGCCGGCAGCCAGATCGGTGCGGGCGAGATCTCATAGCGCGAGAAATACCACAGCACCAGCAGCGAGGCCTGCCAGTACGCAGCCGCAGCCAAAACGTTGCCGCCCAGTGTTCGCAACAAGGGTGCGCTCTGCACGCCATCGGATCCCGTCGCTTCCAGTGATGCTGGCTTTCCAGGAGAATTCATCACGCCCAGACTCTTATAGGGACGTTGCATTCCGCCCCACCGTGCTGCGGGAAAGGCGGCACCGGCGCACTCTTCCGGACGTCAAGGAGTCGCCCCGCCGTTGCACAGGAGGCACATGACGTTCTATCGGCATTTGGAATGAGCAACTTCAGAGCTTCGGCTGGAATGGTCCTCGAGGAGTGGAATCGGGCTAGCCAGAGCCCAATAGGGGATTGCGCAGCACAAGGGATTTCTAAGGAAATCCCGCAACAACACGACAGCCCGGAACGCATCCCGGGCTGGAAGGAAGAGATTCAGCAACCGAACACGCTGCAAGATAATGGGTTACGGCCAGCGCTTGGCCGTTTCGTCCCACCCGGCGGCCCGCACCGGTTGCGGCGCCGGAACCGACGGCGGGGCCGCTACCGGCATCCGCGGCGCGGACTGCGGCCCGCCAACGGCGGTGGGCAGGGCCGATTTCATTACATCGGCGATCGACTCTTTCTCTTCGGAGAGCAGCGGAGCCACAAGCCGAAGGGCCTCCACTTCCTTCTCCAAGCGGGTTAATTCCATTTCTTTCTGACGCAAAACTTCGTAGACATTCTTCATCGCGGCACCTGGGCGCATCGTGAGCACTTCTCCCCGCACTGTAGCAGAATTCCCTGTGTTGTCAAGGATTTCGGAGTCCCCCAGGCGTGCCTGTCGAGGGCCACGAACAGGCCCCCCTAGCGCAGGATAAGAATGACCAGCAGCACCCCCGCCACAGCCAGAAGGCCCACAACGACGTACTTGTTCATCGAGAGCCAGGCGTTCGCGGACGACTTTCTGGGTTCCAGCCCCGCGCTGAGAACAAACTCCCGCTGCTGCTGGCTTTGGGGGCGAGCGGGAGGCGAGATGTGGGTGACCGTCTCCGCCTGCGATGAAGGAACAACGGCAATATGCGGAATAACCTGTTTGGATCCATCTATTTCCGGAATAGCTGGAACGCGCGGAGCGGACACTAATTCCAGGGGCGTGGGTGCCACGCGGGGCGTCGGCTTGAGCTGTCCGCGCCACTGCTTTTCCTCACACTCGACGCAAAGCTCACGCCCGGGCGACACAGGAAAGCCGCAAGCTCCGCAGACTGCCTGATTCCTCAGCACCGGCGGGACATGGCTCTCAACCGAGTCCGCGGGCCTCGGGGCGGCAGCCGCGCCGGTATTGTGTGCCGCAGACCAGAGCGCAGGCTTCCTCTGTTCCGACCCTTTCGCAAGATCCAGCAAACTATCCAGCCACTCCTGCTCTTCAGGAGCAAACACTGGCGGGTGACTGACGCCTGAATGCTGCTCCTCCGCTGGCGATTCCGGCTCAGCCACCTTCGGTGCTTCGGCGTCGAGGCGAACCCGGGGATCGGCACTCACCGTTACCTCCGGCGTTTTGGTGAGTACGGCCGGTTCTGCCGTTTTCAACCGCTCCGCCAGTTGATCGGGCGTCTGGGCCAGCTTGACGGCGGTTTCCACCATGCCGCTGAGCCGCTGCAGCGCCGACAGATCGCGCTCGCTGAAGGCACGCACCTTCCCAGAGAAAAGCTCAAAGACGCCGAGCACCTGGTCATCCTGCACGACAGGCATGACCATCACCGAAGCGATTCCCAATTGCCGGCAGATTTGGCGGTTCACGCGCTGATCGAGCGACGTGTCGTCGCAGCACAGCGCCTGCCGGGCCTTCACGCTTTCGCCCGACAGTCCGAACTCGGTGGAAAGCAATGCCCCCAGTTCGACTGCGCTTCCGCTCGTGCTGGCGCGGCAGATCAGGTCATTCTTTGCGCCGCCCCGCAATGCGATCGCTGCCCCCTTGGCGCCGGTGATGTATTGCGCGCGCTCAGCCAGCAACTGCAACGCCGCATCCAGGTCACGCTGCGCCATTTCTGCAAGCGGAGTGCCGCCGGACTGGGCTGGAACGCGCAATGCCGTATCCGGCGCTTTGGATGCCGTCGCCCTGGCGACCGCCAACGCTGCCGACACAATGGACTGGGGGCTGCGCGAGCCCGGCGGTTCGGCTTTGGCCCGTGCTGCCGCCGCGCCGCTTGGCGTCGACGTCGGCTTCGAATTCGAGTAGGGTTCCATGGTCTCGGATTTCTAATGCCTTACACGTGCAAACCGCTCGGTCGCAAGCATCGCAGGATGATTCCCGGCTATCGGATAATCGGAGTCTCGCGCGCAACGTCTCCACTGTCAAGAAACTCTTTGCTCGGAAGTGCTAGCACAAACGGGTGTGCGTCTTCTCCCTGAAGCATTTTCCCCGAGCTTTGTGCCAACTCTAGTGGAACGCCGCCGACTTCAGCCTCGTACATAGTCATGGAGGACGTATGAGGAAGACGCTGCTTCTTGCGGTACTGGCGCTTTCGCTTGCCTGCCAGGCCCAATCCGACGCCCGCCCGGAGATTCTGGTGCTAGGCACCTATCACATGGCGAATCCCGGACGCGATATCCACAACATGCAAGCCGACGATGTCCTGGCACCCAAACGCCAGCAGGAGATTGCGCAGCTTATCGAAGTGCTCAAGAAATTTCATCCCACGAAAATTGCCATCGAAGCCGATGTGGGCAGCGAGCGGGCGGCAAGAGAATATGCCGACTACCTTGCGGGAAAGTACACGCTGTCGGGCAACGAGATTGATCAGATCGGATACCGGCTGGCCAGAGAACTCGGCCATAAGACGGTTTACCCGGTGGACGAAAGCGGCGATTTTCCCTGGCAACGGCTTGTCAATTACGCCAAGGCCAATGGCCGCGCCGAGAAGTTCGAAGCAATGGAAGCATCCACCGGCGCCCTGGTGAAAGAACAGGATGCATTCCTGCGCTCGCACACGGTTCTCGAAATGCTGCAATACATGAATTCCGATGCTATGGCGGCAAAGGGCGTAGCCACCTATTACGCCTTCGTGCCCTATGGAGATCCTTACGACTATGCCGGACCGGACCTGCTGGCCGCCTGGTATCAGAGAAACATTCGCATTTACAGCAATATCGTCAAGCTGGCGGAATCTCCGAACGATAGGATTCTTGTCATTTACGGAGCCGGACACCTGGGCTGGCTGCAGCAGGACGCCGCCAACGACGCGACCGTCAAGTTGCGCAAGCTCGCCGAGTTCACCGCGCAGCCCTAGCCGCGGTCATACCGGGCCGGTCGGGCAACGGTGGGTTGACCAATGCACTGGGACGCTGCTGGAGGGCTCGGATTTGGGTAGCACAGCGCTTTCAGCGCTGCGATCAATCCGTGCTGCTAGCCGGGGCTCTAGCCCTGAGGGACGTGCTACTAGTTCGTCTGGAGTTTACTAGGAGTTCCGCCGCCGCAGTGCCGTTTGCGCCAGCCGGTTGGCTTCGGCATTTTTTTCGCGGGGGACGTGCGAAATGGAGAAATTCAGCGCCCGCGCCAGCTTGCGGCAGGTCCAGTGCAGCGAATACAGGCGCGGGCTGCGGCACACATATTCGCCCGTCATTTGCCTCACCACCACCTGCGAATCCGAATAGACGTGCAGCGTGCGCGCCTTCAGCGAGACGGCGTATTGCAGCGCTTCCATCAACGCCGCATATTCCGCCACGTTGTTGTCTTGATGGCCGATCCACTTGGCGATCCGGATGGGTGCCGTGCCCATGCCGTTGATCACCACGCCAATGCCCGATGGCCCGGGATTTCCCAGGCAACCGCCGTCCACGTAGGCCACAAGTTCCGACATCACTTCGTTTGGAGAGCCGCTCTCTGCAAGATGCTCTTAACTGGGTTCGACGTCAAGATGAATTATTTGATTCCCTTTCAAGGGTTTCCCCGGATTTTCTGAGTTGTGCAACCTCTGTGCAAATCCGGGAAGAATTGGCGTGCCCTGTGGATAACTCCTCATCACACAATCATTTGTCATTTCCGTTATGCACAGCTTGCGAAAACGCACTTGCACCAAAAGTTTGCGTTGACTTTTGTGAATGCTCTGTTAACTTTGCTCCCGTCGACGGTTGAAAGGGTTGGCACAATAATACTGAGCCAGTCCAAAGTAGACTGAGTGATCAGCCGGGCGGGGCGACCTGCCAAGCGACCAGACCTGAAAAAACCGACGGCTCTGCGAGGGGCAGTTGGGGTTTGGAACCGCGAAAGCGGTGATCGCATCAAGGGGCTGTGACGGTGCATGCTACCACGCTGTTTGCTCCCTCGCAGGAGCAGGCGGCTAGGGCATAACCAATGTCACGGCCCTTTCAATTTTTTCCCGCCGTTATCCCGCGAGCGCATAAGATCAGGCCGGAGTCCCAACAACAACATGCGGTTCCTCCATCCTGTCGGGCCTAACGTGGCCCGTGCATTCTTTGCCATGTGGTACTTGGTGGGAAGCGCAGTGCACGTGCGTTGCGCCCTGACCAATCCGCAGATCATCTATGCTCAGTTCGGACGGACCTCCTTATTTCCCTTCTTCGGCGAATTATGGGTCTCGCTGATCATGCCTCACATTACCTTCTTCGCTCTGCTGCTGGCCGCTTTTGAGCTGGCCACTGGACTCTTACTCCTTAGCAAAGGCAAAGCGGTGACGGCGGGCCTGGTGGCGAGCGTGCTGTTCAATCTATTTTTGGTGCAGTTGGGGATGGGGCTAGCGAACAGGGGTTGGCAGGTCGATTTCCTCGTAAACCGCCTTCCTCCTCTGCTCTTTGCCATGCTGCAGGCCCCGCTGTTTCGCAGCCATTTTGAGCAGAGTTGGCTCGACCCACGCTAGAAACCTCCGTACGAACAATCCCCTGCGGCAGTGAGTCCATGTTTTCTGCGACCTAGCCCTCTTCCCGATCATCGGAATCTCATGCCCAAGGTCAACGTCGCCGAAAAATTCTCCAGGATTTCCGAATGCTGGAAGCCCTACATCGCCGCCGAGCTCAACGGCCAGTGCGTCAAGCTCGACAAAATCAAGGGTGAATTCATCTTCCACCATCACGACCACGAAGACGAGCTATTCCTCGTCGTCAAAGGCCGCTTCCGTATGTACTACCGTGACCAGGACCTTGGCGAACACTACGAATGGATCGAGGAAGGTGAGTTCGTCGTCGTGCCCCGCGGCGTCGAACACAAACCGGGGCCGACGAAGAGTGCTGGTTCCTGCTGTTCGAACCCGCCTCTACGCTGAACACTGGCAACGTCGTCAACGAACGCACGCACCAGCACCTCGAACGGGTGTAAGAAGCCTGGCCACGCACGGAGTTGCAAGCCTGAAACCGAACGCCCGGCGCGGCTTTTGCCATTTGCCCACGTGGCCAGGTCGTCTCTGATTCCACAGATTACTAACTTCCCATATACCAAGTTCCTTTGGACACCCCCTTCGGTACCGTGGCAAACCCGCGTCAGACCGGCGAAGATACAGATTCCAGGCGTTAGCCCCCGGCGCATCCCCCCAGCGCAAACGGCTGAAACAGAAAGATTTAAAGCCAGTTTCGAGGAGGCCGTTTCGACCCGCATGGCCGAACCCAAGCTCTACCAAGAACACGCCGAACCAGACGCAACGCCCAGCCTGCACCGAGGCACCGAGCCTGTCTCTCCGGAATTCAACCCTGTCTGCGACAGCTGGCAGCAGATGGTTCAGGGCCTGTTGGGCATGGTCATGCTCCTCGGGGCTCTGGCCATGGTTCACTATTACTCCCCGACTTCGGCCCAGACGCCGCCTCCTGACGACCTGCAGAAACAGATCCACGAATTGAGCGCGCAGGTGGATCAGCTCAAGCAGGAGCAGGCGATGCCTGCCGTGGTGCTCGACCACTACCGCAATTCAATCGGCTACATTTACGGCGTGTACCAGGTCCGCTTCGGCAGCCAGCATCCCGTGATTCGCGCGCGCGTTTCGGGCACCGGATTCCTTGTTGGCGACGGCCTGCTGGCCACCAACCGCCACGTCGCCGAACCGTGGTTCGGAGACCCCGAGTCCGAAAGACTGATCGCCGACGGCGCTTCCGCCTCGCTCGAGAGTCTCGTCGTCTTCTTCCCCGGCTCGCCCACGCCGGTCACTTTCCTGCAGGCCGCATCCTCGAAAACATCCGATCTCGCCATCCTGCGCGCCGAGGATCCCGCCGCCGTTCGCGGACTTCCCATCCTGCCGCTGAGCAAGTCTCCGGTCGCTCCCGGACAACTCGTCACCCTGATCGGCTACCCCATGGGGATCGCCGGCATGGTCGCCAAGTCGCCCACCGGCATCTATGAGCGGCTGGCTTACCGCCACAACGACATCAGCGCCGCCAGTGAATTGGCCGCGCTCTCGCTGATTCGTCCCTCCGCCACCTGCGGACATCTCGGCGACGTCGTCGCCGACAAGCTCATCTACGACGCTCCCACCGCCCACGGCGGCAGCGGAGGTCCGGTGTTCAACGCAAAAGGCGAAGTCATCGGAGTCAATTCCGCCTATATGGACGGATTCTCCGGCGGCACTCTTGGTATTTCCGTCGAATCCCTCCGCCCACTCCTGCAGCAAGCCCAGAGGCACGACTAAGAGGTCACCTATAGAGACGCGGGGACAGCCACCCGTGGCCGTCCGGCGGCTGGGGTTTACCTAGCCGCAGACGCCCGCATCTGGAATACGACTTCCGGATTGCTCGACTGCATTCTCCACAGATATAAATGGAGTCCATGCGCAAATTCCCCCTGGCCGCCTTCATCCTTTTGTTCACCACGCTCACCTCTGCCCAGAACCCGCCCCAGCCGCCGCCCTACTGGGCCTACCCTGTTAACCCGGATTCCACTGCCGCGGCCGAGCGCCCCGACAACACTCCCCGGCACTTGCCCGGTACCACCGCTACATTCACGGACGCGGAGATCCATGATCTTTTTCACGCCATAGACTGGCATCCCGATGGCCATCCCCCCATGCCCGAAGTCGTCGCCAACGGCCGAAAGCCGCAGGTCTTCGCCTGCGGCTATTGCCATCTGCCCAACGGCCTGGGACGGCCCGAAAACGCCAGCCTCGCCGGCCTGCCCGTCGGCTACATCATCAAGCAGATGGCCGATTTCAAGAACGGCGCCCGCCACAGTTCCGAACCGAAGGACAAGCCCGTCGCCAACATGGTCAACGTTGGAACCAGGGCGACCGCCCAGGAGATCGAAGGCGCCGCCCGCTATTTCTCCCAGCTGAGGCCCAAACCCTGGATTCGCGTCGTCGAAACTGACACCGTTCCCAAAACGCGCGTTGCCGGATGGATGCTCGTTCCCGCTACTCCCGCCGCGACGGAACCGATCGGCCACCGCATCGTCGAAACGCCGGAAGACTGGGAACGCACCGAACTGCGCGACGACACCTCCGGCTTCATCGCTTATGTCCCGGTCGGCAGCATCAAGAAAGGAGAGGCACTGGCCAGAAGCGGAGGCGACGGCAAGACGCCGTGCGGCACATGCCACGGCCCCGGCCTCCGCGGCAAAGAAAACGTACCCTCGATCGCCGGCCGCTCCCCGAGCTACATCGTCCGCCAGCTGTTTGACATTCGATCCGGTGCCCGTTCCGGCAGGCTGTCTCTGCAGATGCGCGCTCAGGTCGCCAGGCTGACACTCGATGACATGATCGCCCTCGCCGCCTACGCAGCCTCGCTCCGCCCATAGGGCGTGGGAGTCCGCCGGAATCGTATTTGCGGCGAGGCCCGCAGGCAGGGGAAGGGGAAAACCGAAGAAGGCAAAAGAAAAACTACGGCGCGGCGTCAGATGGTACCACCCCATACGAATCCAGCACGTCGCGCAGAGTCACCATCCCTTCCAGTTTGTGCACGTCAGCCCGGCTCACCACCGGCAGCACTTCGACCTGGTTCGCTCCCATGCGCTCCAGCGCCAAATCCAGCCCCTGATCGGCATGAACGTGAGGAAAATCCTTGCCTGGGACGATCTCTTTCAGGGGTCTGCTCGAGCCTTCCCTCGCCTCTTGTTCAAGCTCGGTAAGTTTGACCACCCCGATCACGCCGCGCCCACTCCCACCTTGATGATCGTCTCGGCGATCAACCACCAGCCACGTCCGCAACGCGCTGGAGCGGACCTGCTGCAGCGCCTCCCCGACCGTGATCTCGGCCGCCAGCACTGCGTTCGCCGGACGCATCACGCGCGCCACCCGGCGCAACCCACGCCGCTGTTGCACTGCGGACGACGGCAGGTGGATTCCATCCTGCACGGCGAGCGCTTCGTAGATGGGTTTGTGTTGCAAGCGCGAAGCCAGAAACAGGCTGACCAGATTCGCAATCATCAGCGGGACGATGACCGCATAGTCCTGCGTCATTTCGAAGATCATCACGACCGACGTCATCGGCGCCCGCACAATCCCCGCGAACACCGCGCCCATTCCAACCAGGGCGTACGCGCCCGGCGTGGCCGTGTAAGCCGGCAGCAGCCGGTGGGCCACCGTTCCCACGCTGCCGCCCAGCATGGCGCCGATGAACAGCGCCGGCCCGAAAATGCCGCCCGCGTTCCCCGAAGAGTAGCTGGTCGTCACCGTGATCAGCTTCAGCGCCACCAGCAGGACCATGAGGTTGAGCGCCATCCGCCCATTCAAGGCCTCGCCTACATATCCATAACCAACGCCCAGCACCTGCGGTACGAACCATCCCACCAGTCCCACCAGCAATCCGCCGGCGACCGGCTGAAACCAGACCGTTTTTCGCGGAAGCCGCAGGAACCAATCGCGCATGCCCAGCAAAAGTCTGGTGAAGGCCACTGATACCACACCGCCCGCGACACCCAGCACCGCGTAAATCGCAAATTCCAGCGGATGCACGAGTTGGTATTGCGGAACCTTGAATAATGGACTGTTGCCGAGCAACAGCCGCAGCACAACCCATGACGTCGCCGAGGCCAGAACCACCGACCCCAGCACCGGCGCATGCAGGTCTCCCATGATTTCTTCCAGTGAAAACAGCACTGCCGCCAGCGGAGTATTGAACGCCGCCGCAATCGCCGCCGCCGCGCCCACCGGGATCAGCGCCTTCACCTTCTCGGGACTCAAACCCAGAAACCGCCCTAACACCGACGCGATGCCGCCTCCCACCTGCACCGAAGGCCCTTCGCGCCCCAGTGGGATGCCGCTGGCCAGCGTCGCCGAAGTGCAAAAGAACTTGCCCAGCACGGTCCGCAGGCTGATGAATCCCTCCCGCGCAAACAGCGCCGCCTTGGTCTGCGGCACGCCGCTGCCGCGGGCATCGGGAAAGTACCGGTACAGTAGATAGCCCATGACTGCCGAGCCGGCCACCGGCAGCAGCACGCGCCGCCAGGCCGCGCCCCCTGCCGGATACAGCCGCATCCCCAGCCGTTCCGTCACCAAAATGAAGGCGACCACCACCAGCCCGGTCAGCGCCCCGATCACCAGCGCCAGCACGAGAAATAGCTGATCCTCGCGCGGCCGCAGCCGGGCCACGCGCTGCAGCAGCGCTGCTCTCCACCCGCTCGCCTTCATCGCTAGTTCGCCATCCCTCATCGCCGTGCGAGCACAAATCAAGCCCTACGATCGCGTCCGCAGAAATTCCACGAGAGCATATCCGACGGCCGCCGCCGCGATCGCAATCTCAAAATTGGCTGTGGTGAAGATGTCCGCAAGCGCCCACAACAGGCCTTTCTTCTGCCCCATTCCGGAACGCTCAAACTCTCCCATCAGCAGATTGGAATAGAACAGGAAGAGGATGAACCCAACCTCGACCAGCCCCCGCCAGATATTCTTCTTCATTGCCGGAGGATTATAGCGCCCGCGACACCGCGTTTCGCGCCCGGATCTCGAGCCATCCCGGCTCGACTAGATGCTCGTCATGGAAGCGCTGCAGCCGCGCCGCCAGCACCGCAGACCGTCCCAGATATCCCACCACCCGGTGCTCGTCAGCTCGATCCACGACCGGCAACCGCCCCACGTTGAACCGCAACAACTTGGCCGCAGCCTCCGCAACCAGTTCATCCGGATACGTAACCACAAGATGCCTGCTGCCCGCCTCCTGCACCGTCATTCCGCCGGACGAATCTTTATCGAGGGCAGCGACAATGTCTCCGCGCGTGAGGATGCCTGTCAGTTTGGCTTCATGATCCAGGATGAGCAGCGCTTGATGTCGAGCTACTGCTGGATCGTGGCGTGCGATCCGCGCCGCCAGTTCTCCCACTTTCGTGTGCGCCGCGATCACTGGCGCGTCTTTCTCCATTGTTTCGCCGACCGTGACCTGCGTCAGCGCATCCGCCTCATAGTCCTGGTGCACGCGCAATCCGCGCCGCGCCAGCTTCTCGGTCATGATGGAGCTTTCGGGCATGAACAGCATGGCGATGCCGTCGGCGATCACTGCGACCAGCATGAGCGGCAACACCGAGTTGTAATCGCGGGTGATTTCAAAGGCGAAGATGATGAACGAAAGTGTCGCCCGCGATGCCGCCCCGAATACCGCTCCCATCGCCACCAGCGCAAACGCTCCCGGAGAAAGATGGGCTGACGGGAAAACATGATTCATGATCATGGCGAACAGGCCGCCCATGGCGGAGCTCCACAGAAACGTCGGAGCCAGCAACCCGCCCGAGGTGCCCGATCCCAGCGAAATCACCAGCGCCGCAAACTTCGCGATCATCACGATCAGCAGCAGCCTCCACACCAGTTGCCCGTTCAGAATGTCGCCAATCGTGTCGTATCCCACGCCAAACACGCGCGGCACGAAGAACCCGATCACGCCCAGCCCCAGCGCCCCGATTGCCGGCCACCACATTTCATTCACCGGAAGTTTCTCGAAGGAGTCCTCCACCCAGTAAAGCGCCTTGCTCAGCGCGACCGCAGCTAGCCCGCACACCGGTCCCAGCACCAGGTAAAACGGCAGCGCTCTCGGGATTCCGAAGTCCATCGCCGAAACCAGAAACATCGGTCCCGGACCCAGCAGTTGCATGTGAACAGCAGTTGCCAGCGTGCTTGCAATCACCAGCGGGATGAACGATCGCGACTTAAATTCGAACAACAGCAGTTCGATCGCCAGAATCACACCGGCAATCGGTGTATTGAACGTCGCTGACATGCCGGCCGCCGCACCGCAGGCGAGCAGAACTTTTCGCTCTGCGGCGGTGGTATGCAGGGCTTGCCCGACCAGCGACCCGAGCGCTCCGCCGGTCTGAATGATCGGCCCTTCCGCGCCGAACGGGCCGCCAGTTCCGATGGCAATCGCGGCCGAAATCGGTTTCAGCAGCGCTACCCGCGGCTCAATCCGGCTGCGGTTGGTCAGCACCGCTTCCATCGCCTCCGGAATGCCGTGCCCCTTGATCTTCGGCGTCCCGTACTTGGCTATAACTCCCACAATCAGCCCACCGCCAACCGGTACGAGAATGACCCAGGCGCCGAGGTGATGCGTTCCCACGCTGGTAAAACTCGTGGACCACCGATGGAAGAAAAACAGATTGGTAAACAGCCCGATGAGCTTGTAGAGGGCGTAGGCGACGACGCCGGCGATCAGCCCAACTGCCGCCGCCAGAAACGACATGAGCACAATGCGAAACTGAGCCGGCTCGGACAACTCACGTAGCGGCGGATGCATTCGTCCGCCCACCCCGCCACGACTCACAAAATTACTCCTCATTGTTCTGCGCCACGCCGCCCAGCATCACCCGCAACGCCGCCGCCTGACTTGTGCGCTAACCTGGAAAAGCAGCCCGTGGACGAGCGGTCCTTTAGGGCCGCGTCAAGGGTGGCTTGGAGTTGGACTTTAGCCCCTGTCTTCGTGTCTGTCATCCGTGAACTCGCGCTCTGTTCCACTCAGTCGTGTTTCCCACCCCGCATCACCCGCCGCAACGCCGCCACCAATCCCGGCGCCGCGCTTTGCAATTCCTCGTGATGATGCAGCGCCAACTCCGCCAGAACCTTTTCGCCCTTCGTGGTCAGCGTGAGCAACACCTCGCGTCGGTCCTCCTCTGCCCGGTCCCGCCGGATGTATCCCCCAGCCTCCAGCCGGTTGATCAGTTCCACCGCGCTGTGGTGCTGAATCTGCATGCGGTGGGCCAGGTCCCGGATGCGCGGCCGTACGCCCTCCGGCATCCCCTTGACTGCCAGCATGAGCTGGTACTGCCCCCGCTCCAGCCCGGCTGCTTGCACCGCCTGCTCGCTGAAATGCAAGAACATCCGGATCTGATACCGGAACTCCGCCAGCGCCTGATAATCCGACCGGGTGAGCTTCTTCATGCCGCAATTGTATCGTGCCGCGATAGGACAGTGAAGTATATCGTAAAACGACATATAACGAAGGTCATCCGGGGAGAGCCGCACCGGCCCTCCGTCCGGACGTCCTTCGTGTCTTTCGTGATTTAGGTTGTTGGGTCTCCAGGGGGCGGACCCATTCGGCTCACTGCGCTCGCTCAGGGCAGGCTTCAGCGCCCGCCCCTGCGTGAGCTAATTTTCGTACAGCAGCACGCCTTCCGCTTTTTCTGCGTCTACCGGGCGGTAGAAGAGCTTGTTGTCTTCGAGAAAGACCTCGATGAAGGCGGGGCGGGTGGTGATGGTGCCCTGGATCAGCGCCTCCGACAGCGGGTCTTCGATGTACTTCTGCAGGGCGCGGCGCAGCGGGCGTGCGCCATAGCTGCGGTCGGTGAGGGTCTGGTTGAGGATCCACTTCTTGGCATCGTCGGCGACCGTGACGGTAATCGCCTTCTGGGCCAGGTTTTGGTTGAGCTGCGTGACCATGAGCTCGAGAATCTGGATGAGGTCGTTCTCGCCCAGAGCGTTGAAGATGATGATTTCGTCAATACGGTTCAGGAACTCGGGATTGAAGGTGCGCTTGACCTCGTTCTTGACCAGTTCCTCGACTTTATCGGCGATGGCATCTTCTTTGGTTGATGCAAAGCCGAGGCCTTCGCGCTTCTGCAGGTGCCGGGCGCCGATGTTCGACGTCATGATGATGATCGTGTTCTTGAAGTCCACCGTGTTGCCGAGGCCGTCGGTTAACTGGCCGTCCTCGAAGACCTGCAGCAGGATGTTGAAGACATCGGGGTGGGCCTTTTCGATTTCGTCGAGCAGGACGACGGAGTACGGGGCGCGCTTGACGCGCTCGGTGAGCTGGCCGCCCTCTTCGTAACCGACGTATCCCGGAGGCGAGCCGATCAGCTTCGAGACGGAATGCTTCTCCATGAACTCGGACATGTCAAAGCGGACCAGGGCTTTTTCCGTGCCGAACATGAACTGCGCCAAGGTGCGCGCAACTTCGGTCTTGCCGACGCCGGTGGGGCCGAGGAAGAGGAACGAGCCGATGGGGCGGTTCGGATTCTTGAGGCCGGCGCGGGAACGGCGGATTGCGCGGGCCAGGGCGCTGATGGATTTGTCCTGCGAAATGATCCGCTTGTGCAGCTCTTCCTCGATCCGCAGCAGTTTCTGCGTTTCTTCTTCTTTAATCGAGGTGACGGGCACGCCGGTCCAGCGCGAGACGACTTCTTCGATGTCCTCGCGGTTGACGACGCCGGTGGAGGACTCGTCGAGATGATATTTTTCGCGCAGGGCGCGCAGGTTCTCGCGCTCCTTGCGCTCTTCATCGGAGTAGAAACGCGCCTTCTCGAACTCGTGGTTCGCGATGGCATTTTCCATGCGATGCACGATGAACTTGATGCGCTTCTGCACCTCGGTGATCTCTTCGGGCAGCGAAGTCTGGCGCAGTTTGACGCGGGCGCCAGCTTCGTCCACCAGATCAATGGCCTTGTCGGGCAGGAAGCGGTCGGGAATGTAGCGGTTCGAGTGCGAGACCGCGAAGTTGATGGCGTCGTCGGTGTAGGTGACGGCGTGGAATTTTTCGTAGCGGTCCTTGATGCCGAACAGAATCTTGATGGCGTCGGTCTCGTTCGGCGGTGGAACTTTGACGGCCTGGAAGCGGCGCTCGAGTGAACGGTCTTTCTCGATGGACTTGCGATATTCGCCAGGGGTGGTGGCGCCGATGCACTGAATCTCGCCGCGGGATAGCGCGGGCTTAAGGATGTTGGCGGCGTCGAGAGAACCCTCGGCGGAGCCGGCGCCGACCAGCGTGTGCAACTCGTCAATGAAGATGATGGAATTCTGCGATTCCATCAGTTCTTTCATGATGGTCTTGAGCCGCTCTTCGAACTGGCCGCGATACTTGGTACCGGCAACGATGAGCGAGAGGTCGAGAGCCAGGATGCGTTTGTCGGAGAGGAATGAGGGAACCTCGCCGTCGGCGATGCGCTGGGCCAATCCTTCCACGATAGCGGTCTTGCCCACGCCGGGCTCGCCGATGAGGACAGGGTTGTTCTTGGTGCGGCGGCAGAGAATCTGGATGACGCGGTCTACTTCGCCCTCACGGCCGACGAGCGGATCGAGTTGGCTGTCCATGGCGGCCTGGGTGAGGTCGCGGGAAAATTCGGCGAGCAGAGAAGATTCACGCTGGCGCTGGGGCTGAGCTTTCTCCTGGGTGCTGCGGGCCAGTTCCTCGCGGATCGTCGAGAGGCGCAGGCCGCGCTCGTGCAGAATTTCGGCGGCGAAGCACTTTTCTTCCCTTAGTAAGCCCAAAAGCAGATGTTCAGTTCCGATATGGCGGTGCGAAAGGCGCTCGGCTTCCTCGGCAGCGTAGGCCAACACGCGCTTGCACTCGTTGCTCAGAGGAAGATCCACGGAGGTCGAGACTTTTTCGCGAATGGTGGTGTGACCTTCAATCTGCTTGCGAATGGATTCGACTGAGGCATGGGAGCGCAGAAAGCGATTGGTCAGGGCTTTGTCTTCGCGCAGAAGTCCCAGAAGCAGGTGCTCAGTCTCAATGTAAGGTGAGCCGAACTGGCTGGCTTCGTAGCGCGCGAAGAAGATCACACGCCTGGCTTTCTCCGTATAGCGTTCGAACATAATGCCCTTCCCCCTGACTTCCTGGCCGGGAAGAAACGCCGCCCGACCTACCGAACCGGACCCTGGTGGTACTACGCGTCCTTAATCCCTATCCCTACATTACCCCTATTCCTACATTATGCAATCAAATGGCCGGGAAACCCAAGCCCGGAAGCCACCTCGTAAATCGTTAATCACGTTACCGAAGGAACCGTCGAGGATTCGCTCGGTGCCCCTCAGGGGCTAAAGCCCAGTTTGCCTGCCCGGCTTCGCGCGGCGCTGAAGCGCCGCTCTTCCACGGTTGTTTCTCTAGACCACGGCCGTTCCCTAGACGAGCAGGGAGTCAGGGGTAATCTCCTCGAGGATCCCCTTCTGCAACTTTAAGACGCGATGGCACCGCCGCGCAAACGACAAATTGTGGGTCGCGATAAGCGAGGTGAGCTGATGCTCACGATGCAGGCGGGCGATCAGTTCAAAGACCGCCTCAGCCGTGCGTCCGTCGAGATCGCCAGTAGGCTCATCGGCCAGCAACAGCTTGGGCCCGGTGATGAGCGCCCTTGCTAATGCAACGCGCTGCTGTTCGCCGCCAGAAAGTTCGCCCGAACGATGGTGGGCACGCGCCTCGAGTCCGACCTCGCGCAGCCAGCGCATGGCTTCCGGTTCCGACTGTTGCCAGCTCTGTCCGCGAAGGAGCAGCGGCATGGCAACATTTTCTGCGGCCGTGAATTCCGGCAGCAGGTAATGGAACTGCCATACAAAGCCGGTCTCACGGTTGCGGAAGTCGGCGGCCTGATCGGGCGAAAGGGCATTGAGCTTCACGTCGGCGCAGTATACATCTCCGGAGGACGCACGATCGAGCGCGCTCAGGATGTGCAGCAGCGTGCTCTTGCCGGCTCCGGATTCGCCAACGATGGCGAGCATCTCGCCTCGCTTCACCTCAAATGTCAGATTCTCAAAGAGCACCAGGTCCGATTCGCCAGACCGGAATACTTTCTTCAGCCGATCCACTCGAAGCATCGGCACTTGCTCCATTAGATGCACTTCCGGCCTGCTTCGTTCCGCAGGCGGCATCGCGGCCGAGCTACAGTCCGGCTAGTATGCGCCTGCTCGGGGGCCTGGGCGCAATGGCCCACTCTTCCGATTGCACCCGTTATTGATTTGGAAAACTGTATCCCGGAATCCGGCATCCGCATGTGATAGAGATCACGGCAGTTGTTGCGCGAAAAGACAGCCACAGAGGCGCACAACAAGGGGCTATTCATAGCGCAGGGCCTCGGCGGGGAGGATGCGGGAAGCGGACCACGAGGGGTAAAGGGTGGCGACGAAGGAAACAATGAGCGCGAAGACCGCGACCCAGGCGCCATCCACGGCGCGGGGCGCGAACGGGACATAGTCGATCGAATAAACCTCTGGGGAGAGCGAAATGAGATGGTAGTGCCCTCCGAAATAGGAAGCCATGTAGCCCAGGACTAGGCCGATCGCGGTGCCCACGATCCCGATCAGCACTCCTTGCGCGATAAAGACGTTGCGCACCTGAGCTCTGCGCGTGCCCATGGACATGAGTACGGCGATGTCTTTGGTTTTTTCCATCACCATCATGATGAGATTGATGAGGATGTTGAGCGCGGCGACGAAAACGATGAGGCCAATGGTGATGAAAGTGATCAGGCGCTCCGTCTTCAGAGCTTTGAAGAGAGCACTATTCTGCCGGAGCATGTTGTTAGCCATGAATCCCTTGCCAGCGGCATCTTCGAGGTCGTGCGAGATTGTGTCGGCCTGGTCGAGATCGTCCACTTTGAATTCCAGCACTGAGATCAGGTCACCAAGACCGAATAGTTTCTGCGCGTCGGACAAGCGGGTGAAGGCCCAACTGGAGTCGTAGTCGAAAAAGCCGGAGTTGAAAATTCCGACGACGCGGAAGCGGTTGTACTTGGGGACCATGCCGAATGGCGTCAGTTCTCCCTGGGGACTGACGACCAGCACGACCGAGCCGACGGTCGCGCCCAGGTTGTCAGCCATGTCTTTGCCGAGAACGATGGGAGGCATGGCGGCAACGCGCTGCTCGACGGCGGCGAGGGAGTCGGAATTGGTAGCGGATGACTCGGATTCGCTCTGCGACGGCGAAGGCGCCTGCTGCAAATTGTCCTCCAATTCCCCTGTCGATCCTTCCTTAACCGTGGTTAATAGATCCCCGACTTTGCGCTCGTAGCGCGGGATCATGCCTTTGAGGACGGCGCCGCGGGCGCGCGGGCCGCGCGAGATCAGGACTTGCTCGAAGATGGCCGGAGCGGCGGCGACGACGTGCGGCTGTTTCGAAAGCCGCTCCATGAGCGGAGGCCAGTCCTTGATGCCGTCGTCGGCGATGCGCTGCAGGCTGATGTGCGAAGTCGAGCCGAGCAGGCGTTGCTGCAGGTCCTGGCGAAATCCGTTGTTAATGGCGAGGGCGATGACCAGCGAGGCAACTCCGGCGGCGACTCCGGCGATGGAGATGCCGGTGATGATGCCGATGAAGGCCTGGCGGCGCTTGGCGCGCAGGTATCGGGACGCGATGAAGAGTTCGAAGCGCATGAGGAAACTATCAGCCGTCAGCCATAAGCCGTCAGCTAAAGTCGGATTATAGCTGGCGGGACTCGGCAATCTTCTTTAGCTGGCACTATAATTCGGCCAACTATGGGACTGAGGGAAGCGCTTGAATCCATTTTGAACTTTAGCAGGTCCGGTGATGGGCCGGCGAAACCTTCCGCATCGATGGTTTTGCTTCTTAGGGAACCTCGTTTTCCGAAGCTGGAAGAGCTCCGGCAGGCGGCCGAACGGGCCTACGGACAGAAGTTCTCGCTTCAGAAGACCGATCGTCATTGCGTTTACACGCAAGTGCTTTTTACGATCATGAAAATCGGCCCGCACACGCTTAGTTTTATGTTCTACACGAAACCCTATGGCAGCGAGTCCCCCGAGTTGGCAAATGCTTGGAAGCTACCAGAGCAACGAGATGCGTGGGCCGTGCATAAGGCATTCATGGCAGTGGACTACGTAAAGGGAGGCGCTGACTTCGACTCTCGATATGCTCTGCTCGCGAGGTTATGTCGCGAGCTATACGACGCTAATGGTGTGGGACTCTACCTGCCTCGCGAGAGAGCCTTCGTTCCAGGTGACAGTTCTGCCCGCGACACGATGAATCGAGCAGTCGCAAGCCGGAGTGTGGACATCGCCTAGGGAGTTGTCAGTCGAACGCTTCTCAATTCATCGACCGATTACTCCTTGCGGCTCCAGTACTGGGTGCGTCCGAGGAGCGAGATGCCAATGAAGCCACGGACTTTCAGCTTCTTGCCGCCGTCTTCAAGCGAGATGTTGCAACGGTAGATCTTGCCGTTGTGCGGGTCGAGGATGCGGCCGCCGGACCACTGGTCTTTGTCCTTGGCCATGTCCCAGAGGATGCGCAGGCCGACGAGCGGCTTGTTCTTGAAATTTCCGTCGCAGTGCAGGCAGACGTGGTTTGGGTTGTCGGCATCGGCCTTAATGACCTCGTCAATCTTGCCGAATATCTTGCCGTTTTCTTCGTAGATGGCAACGATGGACTTGACCTCGCCGGTAACGTCGTCCACGGTGGTCCAGCGCCCTACGGGAGAGGTTTGGGCGTTGGCGTAGGCACACAGGAGGCAGCCGAATACGAACAGCATGGAAACGAGACAGATACGAAGCCGTCGAGAGCGCATGGGTTCACTCCCTGTTTGTTGGACTTGCTGGTGTCTAGAAGGTTCCTGCCGGGCGATACGCTGGCGCAGTGACAGGAGATACAGGGGGTTGTGATTGGGGAGACTATCAGGGTCAGGTCAGCTGGGTCGAATTGAAGCAGAAAGGTCGGGGTTGATTTTCTTCCCCACTACGAGGGGCTTTCCTGCCAGTTGCTTGGGCCAGATGATTCGCGAAGCGACCGTGGTCGAATGGGCGAGACCGAGATTCAGTTCGCAGCCCAACGTCTTTCCAACTGCTCTGAGTGTTTCATCACGCCCCTCGTCATAAAACGACGCCTCGCACCAAAGTCCGTCCTTTAGGCAAAAGGCTAAGAAATAATCATGCAGCCACGGCCCGTTTTCGTTTGTGTACTCCCCAATGCAGACGAGGTCGGCGATTGCGATTTGCCAAATTTGTTGCCCTTTGGACTCATAACGCACTACGGCCCCGTCGCTCGATATACGCGGCCGTTCATACCGGGCTGGCTTCGGCAGGACAGCGGGCACTCGACTCTTGTATTTTCGATATTCTGTCCCGAACCTCTTTTCCAACTCCTTGTCTTCCATGCGGATCATGACCGCACCGGTGGCGATCGCGAATGCCGTCAGCAGCCAGCAGACGACGAGGCCTGTGCCCGTGCTCCAGGCCAGCATTTCGCATAGGTGGGCCAGATACACGGGATGGCGGACGTGGGCGCGGATGCCGGTGGTGACGAGGCGATCTTCGTGATGGCCGGGGCGGAGTTCGGGCAGGCCGCCGAGTTGGGCGAGGCTGAAGTGGGCTCCGGAGCGGGAGTAAAGATAAATTCCGGCGGCAAAGAGCGCGGCAGCAGGAATCCAGGTCCAGGCGGCTGCGTAGAAAGCTACTTTACGCCAGGGGCCGGTCAGCAGGCCCATGCCGATCCACATGACGATCCAGGCGGGAACCAGCACGCGGAAGGGAGATCCTTCCCGCCGGCGCCAGACGTGGGCGCGGGGATGAACCATCAGCCAGAACGCCGGGACGGTGGAGTAGACGATGCAGGCCAGCCATCCCAGGGTGCGGAGCAGGCGCATAGCGAGATTCTACAGGTCTTTCAGGACCCTCAGAGGCGGAAGCCCTGCTTGTTTGCCCGCCTTATCGCAGCGCTGAAGCTTTGCGCCATCCAAAATCGCGGTTTCGCGCAGCGCACGCAAGCGCTCTACCCGACTTCGGCCGAACGAGCGATAATGAAAAAATGGCTGTTGCTTTCCTGAATGAAAATTGGCTTCCGAAGTCTGTCCTCTGTCTTCGCGACTATAACCGGCACAAGTTTCTGCTGGATTTGATTGCTGGAGTGACCGTAGGGCTGGTGGCGTTGCCGCTGGCGATGGCGTTTTCGATTGCGTCGGGGCTGACGCCGCAGGCCGGGATTTACTGCGCGGTGGTCACGGGATTCCTGATTTCCGCGCTGGGCGGATCGAAGATGCAGATTGGCGGGCCCACCGGCGCGTTCGTGGTGGTAGTGGCGGGCATCATTACGGCACACGGCGTCGATGGCCTGTTCATGTGCACGGTGATGGCAGGCGTGCTCCTGGTCATCATGGGTGCGACTGGGCTGGGCACGGCGGTGAAGTTTATTCCGCGGCCGGTGGTCATTGGATTCACGAACGGGATTGCAGTGCTGATCGCCAGCACGCAGGTGAAGGACTTCTTTGGGCTGAGCCTGGACAAGGTGCCGGGCGTGTTCTGGCTGCGGATGGAAGCGCTGGCGGCGAATTTTCATACGCTGTCGTTTGAAGCGACGGCGCTGGCGGCGTTCACGCTGCTGGTTTTGATCATCTGCCGCGCTCTGTCGCCACGAATTCCGGGGCCGATCGTGGCGTTGTTGCTCGCGACCTGTGCGGTGTACTTCTTCCGCCTGCCGGTGGAAACGATCGGCTCAAGATTTGGCGGGATTCCGTCCGGGCTGCCGCATTTGCACGTTCCCAAGTTTCGTTCGGACCTGATTCACGGGTTGCTGGGGCCGGCTTTTACGGTGGCAATGCTGGGCGCGATCGAGTCGCTGATGTCGGCGGTGGTTTCGGACCGCATGAGCAATGACCGGCACAATCCGAACGTGGAACTGGTGGCGCAGGGCGTGGCCAACGTGTTTTCGCCGATGTTTGGCGGGTTGCCAGCGACGGGAGCGATCGCACGGACAGCGACCAACATCCGCGCGGGGGCGCAGTCGCCGGTGGCGGGGATGATTCATGCACTGACGCTGCTGTGCATTTTGCTGTTTGCGGCGCATCTGGTCAGCTATGTGCCGATGGCGGCGCTGGCGGCGATTCTGATGGTGGTCGCCTACAACATGGGCGAGTGGCGGGAGATTCCGCAACTGCTCAAGCTGACTAAAACCGACATCAGCATCTGGCTGGTGACGTTTGCGCTGACGGTATTTGCCGATCTGACGGTTGCCGTCGAAGCGGGAATGATCCTGGCGGCGCTGCTGTTCATCAGCCGCGTGGCCTCGACGACGACGGTTTCGCAGGTGACCGACGACTACGTGGAAGACGGGCGCGTGCACATCCTGCAGGACAAGGATATTCCGTATTACGCCACGATTTTCCGGATTCACGGACCGTTCTTGTTCGGAGCGACAGACAAGATTTCTGCCGTGACCGAGAACCTGCACCAGCTGCCGCCGGTGGTGATCCTGCGACTGCGGAATATGACGGCGCTCGATGCGACCGGTTTGTTCGCGATCGAGGAGGTGGCCAAACAGCTGCACGCGAGCAAGCGAACGCTGATTCTGTGCGGGGCGCGGGAGCAGCCTGCGCAGCTGATTCATCAGTCGGAGTTCGAAGAGGTGCTGGGCAAGGAGAATATCTGCGACAACGTCCAGGAAGCGCTGCGGCGGGCGGAAGAAGTGTACGAGGGGCTGGAGCAGAAGTTTGTCAGGGCGAAGGGCTAGTTACATAGGTTGCTGAAAAGCTCGCTTGGTGACCTCAGGGGCTGAAGCCCTTCTAGAAAAGAAGACCTCATCGCAGCGCTGAAAGCGCTGCGCCACCCAAAATCGACTTTTTCCAAACTTAAAACCGGAACAAATATGACGCCTTTACGAAGAATAGCCGGCTGTCGTTGATGTAGCCGCGCGGGGTGGTCAGGATGGCGTTGGTAGCGGGGTCCACGGCGAGGTTGCGGTTCAGGTTGGCGAGGTCGCTGTTGTAGCCGACATAAATCGCGGTGCCGGGGTGGATGAGGTAGGTGATGAGGAAATCGGCGTTGAAGTTCTTGGTCCGGGAAAGCGAGCTGAGCAGCGGGTTGGAGAGTACGGAGGTGTACTGCAGGATCACGCGGGCGGAAAGCTCGCGGGTGAACTGGTAATTCCATTTGCTGCGGAAAATGTGGTTGGTGACGGCAGTCAAGTGGGTATCGTTCTCGCGCACGTGCTCCAGCAGATAGGCATTGTCAATGCGGAGGCGGCCGGCAGCGTGGAAGGTAAGGGTGAAGTTGCCAGTATCCTCATGGCCGAAGGCGGGGACGCGCCCGGCGGCAGGGTTGTAATTGACGCCTCCGCCGGAAGCCAGAAAGGCGCTGAAGTCAAATTGTTTGAACCAGCTGGTTCCTCCTTCAATTCCCCAGAATTTTTGCGGATAAGCGGCGACGCGGGTCAGCGTGCTGTAGTCCTGGGGCCGGAGGTGGACGTCATCGTAGCCGAACGGGTGCACGTTGATGTAGGTGCCGCTGGCCATGTCCACGCGGAAACCGGGATAGAAGTAATCGTCAACGCTGGTGCCACTGTGGTCCCAGATGCTGAACTGTTGCAGCGTGGGCCCGTAGGAGATGAGGAACTTGCCCTCGGGACGGAAGTAGTAACTGGCGTTTAGCGTCTGCTGGCGGACGTCCACGCGGTTGACGAAACCGGTTTCGGTGATGAAGCCGGGACTGTAATCCCGATACTGAGACTGCAGGTTGAGCTTGCGCCCAGAGCGCTCGAGATCGAGCTTGTAGCCGAGGCCGTCGGAGGGGGGAACGGAGGCGATGTCGCTGGTGGAGCTGGCGACGGCTTGTCCCTGAAGGCGCCAGTTGGGACCGAGCTTTATGTTCGCGTCGAGGCCGCCGACCCGGTTGTGGCCGCCGCCGAACTCGCGGTCGGTAAAGACCGCGCCTATGGTGGACTGCTCTAAAACGTCCCGGCTGACGCGGGCGATGGTGAACACAGCGCGGTCGCCACTGTGGGGATCGGTGAGCGGTAGAGCTTCGCCGGGAGCACGGTCGTCAATTCCGAGGACACCGACCGCCCAGGGGCCAGACTTGCCGGTCAGGCGCAGGCCAAATTCCGGATGGCCGATGTTGCGGGTGAAGATGAGATTGATGGGAGTGGTGAAGTAGTTGCTGTTCTCCAGAAAGAAAGGACGTTTTTCGGGGAAGAAAACCGCATAGCGCTGGTTCACGGTGATCTGGGGCTGGTCGGACTCGACCTGGCTGAAATCGGGGTTGACGGTGGCGTCGAGGACGAAATTGTCGTGCAGGATGAACTTCGCGTCGAGGCCGATCTCGGGCTGGAAGGTGCGGTTCTCAAAGAACGGCTGCGCTGGATCGCGCTGATTAATGTCGCGGAAGCCGCGGAAAAGACCATAGGGAATAAGCTGGATGTTGCGTGCCGGCGAGATGTGCTGGATTCCGTTTGCAGCGGCGGCCTGATTGAAGCGTCCCTGAATGCGGTTGGAGATGCGGGGCCAGAACAGGTTTTCGTTGGTGCGCGGAATGCTGCGGTTGAGAATGATGCGCCAGTGCTGAATGTCTGAACTGGAAAACCGGAGGCTCTTAAAGGGGATGGTAATGACAGCGATGAAGCCACGGCCGGTGAGGCGGGCCTCGGAGTTCCATACGGTGTCGAACGAGGGGTCGAAGCCACTGTAGTCGCCGACGTTGCCGTTGCCAATGGAACCCTCGGTCCAGAGTGCGTCCCACTGGATGCCCAGGGGATTGACTGCGAAGGCGTAGGCGCGGCGGGCGTCGTTGAAGGTGTCAATCATGATCTCGACGGAATCGTCGGAGAAAACGTCTTCGCGGCGGGTCATGCGGGCCCGAATTTTGTCGGGCTCGGTGTCCCAGGCGACGAAGGCGGCGTACAGGTTGCGGTCGTCGTAGGCGAGATAGGCGTCGGTGTTCTGGGTGGGCTGGGCGCCGTCTGCGGGCTCGCGGGCGATGAAGCCGGTAATCTTCAGCATGTGCCCGGCGACGCGGGCGCTGGGCTGCATGGTTTCGAAATCGGAGAGAGCGGGCGGAGAATCAACGCGGGGAATCTCGATGGAAGGGTTGTCGGCAAAAAGGGGCGAGGCGAGGAGCAGCAGCGGCACAGCCGTTGAGGCGAGCTTCGACCTGAGGCTTCCTTTAGTCACTAGGAAATACAGCATTTTATCTTGCGCCGAGCTTCGAGAACGATGGGGCGAAGGTCCGAGCAACCTTTGCCGCTGCCGAGTTAGACGCTCGTCAGCCGTTTCCGATAGCCTGCTAGACTGTCCCGTGAGAGTTCGTTTTGCCGATGATCATCAACCTCGCCGAACGCGCGCACAACCATAACTGGGAAGTGGATCCGGTGATCCGGTCGCTTCTGGATACGGATTTTTACAAGCTGTTGATGTTGCAGTTCATCTGGAAACATTTTCCCAAGACACGGGTGGAGTTCTCGCTGCTGAACCGGCATCCGGCGGTGCGGATGGCCGACACGGTTCATGTGGAAGAATTGAAAGTGCAACTGCAGCACGTGCGCGGGTTGCGCTTTCGCAAGTCGGAACTGATATGGCTGGCCGGCAACACGTTCTACGGCCGGCGAGGAATCTTCGAGCCGGCGTTCCTGGAGTGGCTGGAACGGGACTTCCGCCTCTCGGATTATCACTTGTCGGTGGTGGACGGGCAGATTCAGCTATCGTTCGATGGCCCGTGGACCGAGACCACCATGTGGGAACTTTACGCGCTCGCCATCCTGGATGAGCTGAAGACGCGGGCGAATCTGAAGACGTTAAGCGAGTTCGGGCTCGACGTTTTGTACGCGCGCGCCAAGACGAAACTGTGGAACAAAATTGAGCGCCTGCGCGGAGTGCCGGAGCTGAGCGTGGCGGATTTCGGCACGCGGCGGCGACACAGCTTTTTGTGGCAGGAATATGTGGTCGTGGCGATGGCCGCCAATCTGGGAAGCAATTTCATCGGCACGTCGAATGCATTCCTTGCGTACAAGCACGATCTGGAAGCGATTGGAACCAACGCCCACGAGATTCCGATGGTGATGGCGGCGCTGGCGCCGGATGACGCGGCTCTGAAAGATTCGCAGTATCGCGTGCTCGACCTCTGGCAGCAAACCTACGAAGGATCGTTGCGAGTGATGCTGCCCGACACTTTTGGCACGACGCAGTTCCTGAAGGGCGCACCGGACTGGGTCGCCGACTGGACAGGGCAGCGCACCGACAGCAAAGATCCGTACATTGCCGGTGACGAGTTCATCGAGTGGCTGCGGGCGCGCGGGCGCGATCCGCGGGAAAAACTGCTGATTGCCTCCGACACGCTGGACATTGACCAGATTCTCGGACTGCACGCGTATTTCGGCGGAGAGCTGGGAAACGGAGTGAAACCTGCGGATTTCTGCACCGCGGCGGATTTCGCCGATGCGAAGAAGTGGAGTCCAGGGCGGCGCATCCGCTTCAGCGCAGGCTGGGGAACGCTGCTGACTAATGATTTTCGCGGATGTAATCCCAACGGAGGCAGCGGGTTTGATCCGATAGGCCTAATCTGCAAGGTTGCGACGGCGGAAGGGCGTCCGGCGGTCAAACTTTCCGACAACTATTCCAAGGCCCTCGGGCCCCCAGAGGAGATCGAACGCTACCGCAGAGTGTTTGGCGCCGAGGGCATCGCCAACGCGCCGCTGGTGGCGTGAGTGCACTGCAGATTCAGCGCTGGTCGATTACTTTCCCGTATCTGTGTCAAATTAGACCTTCATGCCGCCAACTGCCGACGCCCGAGCCGGACGCGCCGCTTTCAGGCATCCGGCGTTCGTGCTGTTCCAGATCGCGCGCTTCCTGATCGTGGCCGCCGTCGAGATGCAGGCGGTGGCGGTCGGATGGCAAGTCTACGAAATCACGAAAAAGCCGCTCGATCTAGGACTGGTCGGGCTGGCGCAGTTTCTGCCGGCAATTCTGTTGTTCCCTATCTCCGGACACGCTTCGGACCGCTACGAGCGGCGTGACGTGCTCTCGGCGTGCTATGCCGGTTATGGCGTTTGTTTCGCCCTGCTGCTGGCGCTGGCGCAACGGCATGTGCAGTCGGTCGGGGCGATCTACGCGGTGCTGATTCTGCTGGGGACGGTGCGGTCGTTTAACAGCACGGCCAGCCGCGCGATTCTGCCGCAGCTGGTAGCGGGCCAGGATTTCCCGAACGCCGTCGCCTGGAATGCCAGCATTTTCCAGGCTGCAACGATTCTGGGGCCGTCGTTTGGCGGAATTCTCTATGCCGCGTCGCGGGGACCGTCTCTGGTCTATGGTATTGCCCTGTTGACGGCGATCGGGGCGACGGTTTCGAGTTTCCGAATTAACCCGGAGGCCAAGGCACGGCCGCGGGAGCCGATGTCGCTGAAGACCGTCTTCGCTGGATTGCACTTCATCTGGACGCGGAAACTCATCCTGGGGGCGATTTCGCTGGACCTGTTTGCCGTACTGCTGGGCGGAGCCGTGGCCCTGCTGCCGGTGTATGCACGGGAGCTTTTGCGAACCGGGCCCTGGGGACTTGGACTGCTGCGGACCGCGCCTGGCGCCGGGGCAGCGCTGATGGCGATTCTGCTGGCACATCGGCCGTTGCGGGGAAAGTCGGGTGTGACCTTACTGTGGGCGGTGGCGGGGTTTGGAGTGTTCACGATCGTCTTCGGTTTGTCGCGAAGTCTGGTGCTCTCGCTGATTGCGCTGTTGTTTGCGGGGGCGAGCGACATGATCAGCGTCATCATTCGCGCGACGCTCACGCAATTGGCCACACCCGACGAAATGCGTGGGCGGGTCACGGCGGTGGACATGATTTTTATCGGAACCTCCAACGAGTTCGGGCAGTTTGAATCGGGCGTAACCGCGCAGTGGTTCGGGACGGTGCCGGCCGTGGTGCTGGGAGGCGTGGGGACGCTGGTGGTCATCGGGCTGTGGGCCTGGATATTTCCCGAATTGCGGCGCGCCGGGGAATTGCATGCGATTACGGCGTCGAGCCTGCAGGAATCGGCGGAACCCAGCGCGGGCAGCGACGGCCTGGCGCTGTAATACCAGCGAACATCGTGAACCACGAAGGGCACGAAGGTGCACGAAGGAAAAAACGCACACAAGCCTTCGTGCTCCTTCGTGTCCTTGGTGGTTGACGCTTTTGCCCTGCTGATCGCATGCCGTAGAATGTCGCCTTCATTCAGTCGCTGATTATCTTCGCAGCTTAAAGGACCCGCATTGATCGCTCGCTACTTCGGTCTCGCAGAAAATCAGAGCACCATCCGCAACGAGTTTCTCGGCGGCTTGACCACCTTCCTGACGATGGCCTACATCGTGGTGGTGAACCCGCAGATCCTCTCCCAGGCGGGCATGCCGGTGGAGGGGGTGGTGTTCGCCACCTGCATTGCCTCGGCGGCGGCCACGCTGGTTATGGGGCTGTATGCCAACTACCCCATTGCCCTGGCGCCGGGCATGTCACTCAACGCGTATTTCGCGTATTCGGTCTGCATGGGCATGCACGTTCCCTGGCGGACGGCGCTGGGCGTGATTTTCTTCTCCGGCGTCTTTTTCCTGATTCTCACCGTGCTGCGAGTGCGAGAGCAGATTGTCAACGGCATTCCCAACTGCCTGAAGCACGCGACCGCGGGAGGGATCGGGATGTTCATCGCGTTTGTCGGGCTGCGCAACGCAAAGCTGGTGGTGGCGAATCCGGCGACGTTCGTGAGTCTGGGGAGTTTTTCGAATCGCGAGACGCAACTGGCATGCGTGGGACTGGCGATCATGCTGGTGCTGATGACGCGGAAGATTAGCGGGGCAATCCTGATCGGCATTTTCGCGACCACGCTGCTGGGCATTGCGCGCGGCATGGCGGCCTGGCCGAGGGCAATCTTTTCGCTGCCGCATCCTTCTTCCACCTGGCTGCAGCTGGATTTGCGCGGAGCGCTTCACCTCGGGCTGCTCGAAATCATCTTCGTATTTCTGTTCGTGGACCTGTTCGACAACGTGGGAACGCTAGTAGGCGTCTGCGAGCAGGGCGGATTTGTAAAGAACGGGAAGATTCCTCGCGTAGGAAGGGCGCTGGTGTCGGATGCGATCGGCACGATCTTTGGATCGCTAACCGGGACTTCGACCGTGACGAGCTACATCGAAAGCGCCGCCGGTGTAGCCGCCGGAGCCCGCACCGGGCTGAGCAATGTCTTCGTGGCAGCGTGCTTCCTGCTGGCGGCGTTCTGCGCGCCGCTGGCGGCCGCGATTCCTGGTTATGCGACGGCGCCGGCGCTGATTCTGGTGGGCGCGCTGATGACGGAATCCATGGCGCGGGTGGAGTGGACCGAGTTCACCGACGCGATCCCGGCATTCGTCACGTTGCTGGCGACACCGTTGACCTTCAGCATCGCCACCGGGTTGAGCCTGGGCCTGATGTCGTTCACTCTGGTGAAGGTAGCGGCGGGAAAGTTTCGGGAAGTAAGTGCGGTGATATGGATTCTGACGGCGTTGTTTGTTCTTCGGTATGTTTATCTGGCGGCGGGTTAGCGGTACAGCGTCTCTTGGGCTTTTTCCGCCAGTCTCAGAACAGTGTGGTCTCGTAGGGCTCCGAAGCGTTCCCGAATTTCACAATGAGTGAAATCGCCTGTTGACAACAGTTACGCCCAACTAGCGTCGCAGAAGACACAAAGAAAAGC
>JBBIPV010000006.1:0-265624 GCA_037442635.1 Terriglobales bacterium
CCTTTAGAATGTCATCGTTCGGAATCGCAAAATAATAGTCCCGAGTCGCGCGAAACTGTGAGTTGAGCATTCCTGCCGAGAGTCGCACGCCCTCATAATTGAAGGGTTGCAGCCGGCACCGACCAATGAAATCGTCCCTCGGCGACATACCATTCTCAGTCTGATCCGCCCCTAATGCCACTTTGGAGACTAAAGGGGCAAGGGAAGAAGCTGCCAAGACCTTGACGAAGTCTCGGCGGGACTTGAAATCGGTCATTGTATTATCCTTTGGAATGCACTGTGCGGCAGCATGAGTACCGCAATGAAGAGCGATTGTCAAGAACAATATAATCGATGAAATATTGTTATCGTGAACTACGGATCAGAATCATGCGTTATGGGCATCCGCCCGGTGCACTGCTCCACGACCGCGATCGCCAAGCACGCCAAGACCGTCGCAACCGCCGGAAGTTTTCCGCACTCTGTCAGGATCTCGTTCCAGAGCGCACACCTGCGTTGATAGTTAACCGCGCGCAGAATATAGAATCGATTTCTCTTCAATAATTTATCTGGTATGCTGTGCTTTGACGTTCGTCGCGCTTGAAATCTCTTGGGTCGGTTCAAGGGCGAAGCTTGATTAGGAGGTTGAAGCTTGTACACGATCCGTGACATTGCTCGGCTCGCGGGAGTTTCGGTGGCTACGGTGTCCGGCGTTCTCAACAACAAGCCCACGGTGAAACCTGCACTGGTAGGACGCGTGAAAAAAGCCATGGACGCGTTGGACTACCATCCGGATCAGGTGGCTCGTAGCTTGCGAGTCCGCCGTACCTTAACGATCGGGATGGTGATTGCGGACGTCACGAATCCCTTTTTCACGGACGTCATCCGTGGGGTGGAAAAGGAGGCGCAGAGGAATGGATACTCGGTCATCCTCTGTGATTCAAACGAAGACCCGGCTCTGGAACAGCATTACCTGAGCACTCTCTTTGCTCGGCGCGTAGACGGCGTCTTGCTGGCGCAGACAAGTTCTTCCTCCGTTCAGGAGTCGCGCATTCATAAGCGCTTTCCGATTGTTCTGATTGATCGCGTTCCGCTGGGATTCACCGGAGCCGCGGTAATCACAGACAACTTCAGCGCGGCTTATGAAGGCACACGTCATTTGATTGAACTTGGCCATCGCCAGATCGCCATCATCACCGGACAATTGAATCTTTCGAATGGTTTGGATCGTTTTGAGGGATTTCGGAAAGCACTGCAGGAGGAGCATCTTGCCCTTCCCGACAAGTATCTTCAGCAGGGAAACTTTCAACTGGACAGTGGATATCGCTGCGGGCTGGAGCTTCTGCGGCTTCCCGTGCCGCCGACTGCGATTTTTTCCTGTAACAACAAGATGACCTTGGGGCTCATGCGGGCACTGGGTGAGCTTCACGTGAATTGCCCGCAAGCGCTGAGCGTTCTCGGTTTCGATGATTTTGAATGGTCCGCCTACTTCACTCCCCGCTTAACCACAATCGCGCAACCCACATATGAAATGGGCAGGCAGGCAATGCAGATGTTATTGCGCATGTTGCAGGCGCTCGCGGAGAACGATGGTCAGGCTGGCGGAATCCAGGAAACAACGCTGAGACTGAAGGTTGAACTAAGGGTGAGAGACTCCACAGCCGCTCCAGTTCCCATGCATGACGTGCAGAAGGAGAACGCGACGGTTGAAATCAGCAATCAAGGGTAGCTAGCTTTTCGTGTCTTCTTGGCAACATCTGGTGGCCCCTCAGATTAGGGTATCCGGCAACGCAAATCGGCTACCAGGATCGAGAAACGTTCATGACCATCGTAGCAGGGGTGGACTTCGGCACTTTAAGCGTTCGTGTTTCCATTGTTGACAGCAGTCGTGGCCTACTGGGTTCCGCTTTCTCTGAGTACCCGCTGCACCAGAGGAGGGATGATCCCGATTATTCCACTCAGTCTCATGATGACCACATGCATGCGCTGGTAGAAGCCACCCACCAGGCGCTGGCCACATCCAATATTCCCGGAGAGCAAGTCGCGGCGATAGCCCTCGACACCACAGGCTCAAGCGTGATTCCCGTTGGCGACGGTCTAGTTCCTCTCGACGACTACTATCTGTGGTGTGACCATCGGGCTAAGGACGAAGCCGCCGAAATTACCGAAGTGGCACGCCGCGAACATCTCAAAGCGATCGAATGGTGCGGAGGCGTGTATTCATCGGAGTGGGGATTTGCCAAACTGCTGCACTGGTTGCGCCATAATCCAGACAAACGGAAAAGCTTCACCAGCGCCTTTGAACATTGCGATATGGTTGCCGCCACTCTCTGCGGGATCACCGATCCCCACCGTGTGAAGCGCAGCGTATGCGCGATGGGCCACAAATGGTTGTGGAACCGCGACCTTGGTGGCCTTCCGCCAGAAAGTTTTCTCACCAAAGTAGATCCGCTCTTTGCAGGTGTTCGAGCCAGGCTTGAAGGCGAATACGCTGCATCTGACCAAATCGCCGGGAGGCTCTCGCCGTACTGGGCAGAGAAGCTTGGCTTACGTCCGGACATACCAATTCCGGTCGGCGCCTTGGATGCCCACTGGGATGCGATCGGTGCCGGCGCAGGAGAAGGAGATATCGTAAACGTGGTCGGTACGTCCACTTGCATTATTGCCTACGTGCCGAGAGTTGAGTTGATTCCTGGAGTTTGTGGCGTGGTAAAGGGAAGTGTGCACCCGCAATACACTGGGATTGAGGCGGGGCTCGCAGCCACCGGCGATATTTTCGCTGCCATTGCTCGGCGGGCGAACACGACGGTCTCGGAACTAAGCAAGGGCTTGGAGAGTTACCATGCTGGTCAAACCGGGCTCCTACGCATGACATGGGACAACGGCGATCGCACTGTTCTGGTGAATCCTAATCTGGGCGGTATCACCATAGGGTGGAACTTACAACACACTGCACAGGATGAACTCTTTGCTGCCATTGAAGGCACGGCATTGCACACGCGGATTATTCTTGATCGAATGAGCGAACATGGTGCTTCCATCCATCGCGTGATCAACGGTGGTGGAATTCCGCAAAGCAATCCGGTGCTGAACCAGGTCTACGCCAACGTCTTGGGCAGGCCGGTGTTGGTGCCAAGCAGCAAGGTAACCGGTCTCGGAGCAGCCATTTTTGCATTTCTTGCAGCGGGAGCCTTTCGTAGCATTGAAGAGGCCCAGAAGCAGATCTGTCCTTCGTATGGTAGTTTCACTCCTCAAGCGCAAGAGCACGAGGCTTACGACGACCTCTACGCACTGTATCGGCGCATATACTTCGAGTTCGGAAAACCGTCCCGTGACAGTTGTTTTGGAGAGGTATTGCCAAGACTGATTCAGATTGCACGCACACGCAGACTTAATTGCTAGTTCTTGCACAGCAATAGATGTTGACAGTACGTCAAAGTCGGGATATTTCTTTTAGCATAACAAATGGAAAGAAGAGCAACTCTCCATGGCGTTATTCCGCCGATTGCGACCCCCTTGGCTGAGGGCGATCGGGTCGATGAACCAAGCTTGCGTCGCTTGGTTCGCTACCTGTTAGACGCTCGCGTTCACGGCTTCCTGGCCAATGGCACTATGGGGGGTTTTGCTTTCCTTACGGATCAGGAACAAATTCGTGCGATCTCCATTATTGTCGATGAGGTCAAAGGGACCGTCCCCATAATCGGCGGCGTAGGCGAGACCAGCACCTGCCGCGCGATTCGCCAAGTGAAGCAGGTCCAGCAGTGTGGGGTTACATACCTTTCGGTGTTGCCTCCCTTTTACTTTCCTGCGGCTCAAGAGCATCTGATCTCGTTTTACTCGGAAATTGCTGCCGCCGTCGATCTTCCAATCCTTCTCTATGACAATCCAGTGATGACTAAGAACCGAATCTTGCCGGAAACCGTAGCAGTGCTTCGTGGAAACGTCCCCAACATCATTGGTATTAAGGAGAGCAATCAAGATTATGTGAACCTACAGAACCTCGTCGATTTGATGCGCAATGATAAAGGTTTCTCGGTTCTTACGGGTAACGAGTTCCTCATGCTTGTTGGATTGCAGGCGGGCTGCTCCGGAGTTGTTGGAGGCTTGCACAACGTATGCCCTCATCTGGCTGTTACACTCTACGACGCCTTTTGTGCTGGCGATTTGGAAACAGCCCGCGATCTGCAGCGCGATCTGGCTCAGACTTGGCAACTGTTTCAATATGGCCAGGTTTGGGGCGGATTTGATGAGGCCTTGCGTTATCTCAAAATAGCGGACCGTGCGACGGGAGCACCTTATATTTCCAAGTTGACTGCGCAAGAAGCCGACGAGGTTCACATCATAGTCGATCGCTTCGTTAGGCCTTTTCTGCTTCCAGGGGCACAGTCATATTTGCAGCGACGTTCACTCGGTGCTTAGCTTAGAAAATTCAATAAACGGACCGGGGCCGGGCAGGTACGCATTGAAGGCGACGCCGATCCAGCCCTAGTCCGGGTGTTGCTGGAGTGCCTGACGCGATGATTGCGCTGCTAGCCAAGACGCGGATCTGGATCGCGGCGGGTGTAACCGACTTGCGGCGCGGCTTCAAACGCGCCATTGACCCCTCCGGGCCGCTCTGAACCCCTCTCCGCTAGGAAGGAATGAGGACCTTTGGAACGGCCCGGCCAGGGCCTCAAACGCCAAGCGTTTCAACGAAAGACTGAAATGTGTTTATGTTGTGTTGTTTTTCTTGCTCCTAGCTAGCCTGGATTATTCACGAAGTCTCTAGCTAAAAAAGAAAGGATGCTCTAAAAGGAATGATGAACACTGGGTTTCAGCACCCAGCATTCCCTTTCGGAGCATCCATCGCTTGATACAAAGTGTTTTACCACAACTGAGCTTCTCCTTCTACCGTCATCAACCCATCCGCGCCGATTTCTCCGGGGGCCAGATCACCAGCGACGCCGGTCTTCTGCCTCTGCGGGCCTTCGATCAGCGCCATCATCGTGACCTGCTCCCCGAATTCCGAACAGATCCGAGTATGATTTCGGACGAAGGAAAGGGGAAGGAAGATGTCGAAGAGCAGGCATACGGAAGCGGAGATGATCGGTGCGCTGAAGCAGGTCGAAGCAGGGCGAGCGGTCGAAGATGTGGCGCGAGAGCTGGGAGTATCGGAGTATCAAAGCACACACTCTATGCCTGGAAAGCGAAGTATGGCGGCATGGATGTGAGCCAGGCGCAGGAAGCCAAGCAGTTGCGCGATGAGAACAGCCGACTGCGGAAGCTGGTGGCGGATCTGAGTCTGGACAAGGAAGCCTTGCAGTCGGTGATCCGAAAAAACGGCTGGAGCTCGTAGCGCTGAAGGCAGCTATCGGGCAGATGAAGCAAGAGTACGCCTTCAGTGAGCGACGAGCGTGCGGCTTGGTGATGATGGCAGTCTCGACCTACCGGTATGAGACCAGCCGATCGGATGAACCGTTGCGCACGCAGCTGGTGCAGTTAGCGCGGGAGAAACCGCGATTCGGGTATCGAAGACTGCATGTGCTGCTGCGACGATGTGGAGAGCGGATTAACCACAAGCGACTGCATCGGATCTATCGTGAGGCGGGGCTGATGATTCGACGGAGAAAGCGCAAACACTGCGTGCGGGTGGGAACACCGTTGGCGGTGCGCACAGCGGCCAATCAGGAATGGGCGCTGGATTTCGTGCACGATGCGGTGGCGTGCGGACGAGCGATCCGGGTGCTGAGCGTAGTGGATGCGTATACGCGGGAGTGTTTGGCCTTGGAAGTGGATACCAGTTTTGCCAGCCGGAGAGTGACGCGAGTTTTAGAAGCCATCGTGGCCGAGCGCGGGCTGCCGCAGGCGATCCGCTGCGACAACGGGCCGAACTGACGAGCCGGCATTTTCTGGCGTGGTGCGTGGAGCGGCAGATCGAGTTGGTGCACATTCAGCCAGGCAAGCCGACGCAGAACGCACGGGTGGAAAGCTTTCATGGACGGCTGCGAGAAGAATGTTTGAGCGTGAGCTGGTTTCAAAACCTGTTCGAGGCGCGGCGGAAGATCGCAGCGTGGAAGAGGGAGTACAACGAGGAGCGCCAGGTCGCGCCACCGGAGACGGGAATGACAAGCTGCGTGTTGCATAAAGACGAGCGATTCAACATCACCCTATTTGGTTTTGCCGCAGGGCACGAGTTGAAAACCCATTCAGTTCCCATCCCGGCTCTGATCTACGTAGTCGAAGGAGAAGGCGAGTTCGATCTGGGCAGTGAGACAGTCCAGGTCAAGTCCGGTTCGTTCATTCGCATGGAAGCACTTCTGCCACATGCAGTGAGAGCGAAGAGCCCGTTTCGGATGCTGGTAGTCCAAGTGAAGGACCGTGGCATTCTGAAATAGTACGCCGGAAGCGCGGGTGGCACTCTACCCTGCACATGGCACAGAAGAAGAAAAGCATTTTGTTGGATAATTCTGTGTTTGAACCTCAACTATCTGGATAATGGGTTAATGATTCTCAATCATCCACAACCGACACCATAGCTTTTCTAGGGGAGGGACCGGCAAACCGATCTTCGATGCGTCGCTCGATGTCCATCGCTCCCCCGCCCACAAGTCGGGCATCCGTTTCGACCCCGAGTTTTCCATCGTTTTGGAATTGCCTTGGGCTCGGCGAGAGCGAGGAAAGCATTCTAGCATTTTCTAGCAGACAAGAAGCGAAATCGATGTCAGAATGCCTCTAGTAGAGGGATAACTAGGCTCAAGTTACAGAAAACGCGGCAACTCGTTGATAACGCAGTCCGGGTCTTGACTCAAAAATAAAATCCCCCTCCCGGCACCAGCCGCTTGAAACTGTATGCCCCGAGGGCTAAGGCGCGTCCTGCGAGGGCTGGTAGTGCCGCTCGATTTATCTGTAGACGCGCAGAAACACAACTCCATGACCGGGCACTTCCGCGGCGAGCGAGCTTTTCTCTGCATTCACGTCTTTGTGTTCCCAGAGGTCGCGGATCTTCGACGGGCGTTCGATGCCGATCTTCTTCAGGTCTAGGCTCATCTGGAGCGGCTGTTCCGTCCGGTTGAAGAAACCCACGGCGTAGCTGCCGTCGGCGAGCGGCCGCACCCAGGTCTCGAGCAAGCCTTCCTCCCAGACCCGATGGCCCTGTTCGCCTTTGGGGTCCTGATCAACCGCGATCACGTCGGTGTTGGTGAGCATGTCTTTGGTTTCGGCTGACATGGAGCGCAGATCATTTCCGGCCAGGAACGGAGCCGCGAGGATGGCCCAGAGTGCCATGTGAGTCCGGTATTCGTCACGGTTCATGCCGCCATTGCCGACCTCGAGCATGTCCGGATCATTCCAATGGCCGGGGCCGGCGAACGGGGTCAGGCCGTTCTGAGAGAATCCGATTTCCGACATGCGATCGTAGGTGTCGTTGATGTCGCCGGTGGTACGCCAGGAATTTCCTCCCACCCGCGCTCCCCAACGCCAGGGCGCTTTCACTCCCCAATTGCAAATGCTGAAGACGATGGGGCGGCTGGCATGGGCGATTGCCTCGCCGAGCTTGGCATATTGCACCTCGGGATCGAGGCCTTCGGCGTAGCACCAGTCAATCTTGACGTAATCAACGCCCCAGGAAGCGTAGGTGTTGATGTCCTGAACTTCGTGCTGGTAGCTGCCCGGACGCTTCTGGCAAGTCATCCGGCCGGCGTCGGTGTAAATGCCAAGCTTCAGTCCCTTGCTGTGGACGTAATCGGCCAGCGTCTTGATGCCGCTGGGAAAACGTTCGGCATCGGCCACGATGGTGCCATCGGCGGCGCGGCTAACCTGCCAGCAGTCGTCAATATTGACGTACTCGTATCCCGCCGCCTTCATCCCGCTGCTCACCATGGCGTCGGCGGTTTCACGGATCAGCTTTTCGCTGACATCGCAGGCGAACTTGTTCCAGCTGTTCCAGCCCATGGGTGGAGTTGAGGCGAGTCCGTGATTGGAGGCGGCTGTGGCCGGCGGGATGACAAAGAAACCCAAGGTGAATACAGCGGCGAGCCATGAGAACGGCGTCCTTAGGAAACGGGGGATCATCACGGTAAGCTCCTGGGATACGACCTAAGGTGGTTGACAATCGCGACGGACCATCGTACATCTCTTTCTCACTCCAGTTAAGGGGTTTGCGTTTAACGAAACGGATCATGACGCGAGAGAGCGACACGGCTTGCAAGGATGCAGGCCATCGGCTACCGGAGACTTTCGAGCGTTTGTTCGGTGGAACAGCCAAAGTCCACCAGGCGCCGGGACGGGTGAATCTCATTGGAGAGCACACCGACTATAACGACGGTTTCGTCATGCCGGCGGCGATCGGCTTTTGTACGACCGTGGCAGTCGCCGCCCGCGACGATCGCAAGCTGGTAGTGCGTTCGGAAAATTTTCTTGAGATGGTTGCACTCTCTCTCGATGATCTACCCGCCCGAGGAAGCCACCACTGGAGCGACTACGTGGTGGGAGTGGCCAAGATGCTGGAAGCGTCCGGGCGAAGACTGCCCGGCGCCACGCTTCTGATTCACGGCGACGTTCCGCAGGGAGCCGGACTCAGTTCGTCGGCTTCGCTGGAAGTGGCGGTGTGTGCGGCTTTGCTGGACGCGGCGGGAAGCCAGGCGGAGGCGAAGGAAATCGCGCTCCTGTGCCAGCGGGCAGAAAACGAATTCGTTGGTGCTCGCTGCGGCATCATGGACCAGTTCGTCGCCAGCCACGGACGCAAAGACCATGCGCTGCTGCTCGACTGCCGATCGCTGGAATACCGCCTGCTCCCGCTACCGGAAACCGCCCGCCTGGTCATCTGCAATACCATGGTCCGGCACAGCGTTGCGGCCGGTGAGTACAACCAGCGGCGCGCTGAGTGCGAGGAAGGCGTGGGTATCCTGGCCAGGCACAACAGGGATATTCGGGCCTTGCGCGACGTGACTGATTCCGATCTGGCGGCACTCAGTCAGGAATTGCCGCCGACCGTCATGCGCCGCTGCCGCCACGTGATCGGGGAGAACGCCCGCGTGCTTGCAGCGGCGATAGCTCTCGAGCAGGGCAGCCTGGAACAATTCGGTAGACTGATGCGGCAGTCCCACGTTAGCCTGCGCGACGATTTCGGGGTAAGCTGCCCGGAACTCGACTTGATGGTGGAACTCGCTGCCAAGGTAGAGGGGGTGTACGGCGCGCGCATGACCGGCGGAGGCTTCGGAGGTTGCACGGTCAACCTGGTGCGCGCCGATTGCGTGGAAGCCTTCAAGGCGGCGGTGGGTCGCGGGTATGAAAAAAAGACGAATTGCGTTCCGGAGATCTATGTTTGCTCGGCGGGGGACGGCGTGAGGCAGATTCGCTGACCCGAACGAGGCAGGACAGTTCACCCCCGCGTGCGAGTGGGTTGCTCAGGATGCGAGGTTTAGGAGGATGAAAACGAGGTGAAATCGCTGAATCTGACGGTTCACCCGCATCGTCGCTTCAATCCGCTGGTGCAGGAGTGGGTTTTGGTTTCCCCGCACCGCGCGCAGCGCCCCTGGCAAGGCCAAGTGGAAAAGGTTCCGCCCGAGACGGTGTTGCAGTTTGATCCGGCATGTTACCTGTGTCCGGGAAATACGCGAGCCGGCGGAGCCAGGAATCCGCAATACTCCGGAAGCTTTGTCTTCGACAACGATTTTGCCGCCCTGCGCCCCGACACTCCCGAAGGGGACTTTGACGAAGCCGGCCTGCTGAAGGCGAAAAGCGAATCTGGGCGCTGCCGCGTAGTCTGCTTTTCGCCGCGCCACGATCTGACTATGTCGCGCATGAGCGTGCCGGCACTGCGCGCCGTCGTGGACACCTGGGTGGAGGAATTTGTTGCGCTTGGGAACCAGCCCCGCATCACTTCCGTCCAGATCTTCGAGAATCGCGGGGCCATCATGGGCTGCAGCAATCCGCATCCCCATGGGCAAATCTGGGCCAACGAAACCTTGCCCAACGAACTCGATAAGGAACTGCGTTCGTTTCAAGACTACTACGGAACGCACGCCACCAGCCTGCTTGGCGACTATCTGAAGCTTGAGTTGGACCAAAAGGAGCGAGTGGTGTATACCAACGAGCATTTCGTTCTGCTCGTGCCTTTCTGGGCAGTGTGGCCGTTCGAGTTGCTCTTGACGAGTCGCCGACCGGTTGCGAGCCTCCCTGATCTTTCAGACAGCGAACGCGGCGGCCTGGCCGATGCTCTGAAGCATGCCACCGTGCGTTACGACAACCTGTTCCAGACTTCGTTCCCCTACACCCTGGGCTTCCACCAGCGGCCAACGGATGGGAAGGCACATCCGGAGTTTCATTTGCATGCGCACTTTTACCCGCCGCTGCTTCGTTCCGCGACTGTGAAGAAATTCATGGTGGGTTATGAGATGCTGGCAATGCCGCAACGCGACATCACTCCCGAGGCCGCGGCCGAACAGCTGCGCAGTCTTCCCGACAAGCATTACCTGGACACTCCGTGAGATGGAGATCTTGTCAAGGCGAGATAATCAGGTTGCCTGGCGGCAAGGCCCCAGGAACTCCGCGCTACGGAATCGCTACCTGTATCGGCGCCGAATAGCCGCTCTCTTGTCCGGCGGCATTCACCGCGGTGGCCGCGTAGTAGTACGTGGTCCCGGCGGCAACCGTAGGATCGGTGTAGGCCGTACTCGGGTCCAGCGTCGTATTGATCCTGGAGTATGTTCCAGGTGATATGCCGCGATACACGTTGTAGCCGGCGACGGAAGAAGTGCTGGGACTCCACGACAGGTTGACGCTGTATTGTGGGGTAACCCCGGTACCGGTCACAGACTCGGCGGTTTGCGTGTTGGCTGTGCCGGACACGAAGGTGAGCGTTCCGGCGGCGGCGCCACTCTGGCTCGGCGCAAAAACCACGCTGACCGATGCGCTCTGCCCGGCCGCAATCGTGAACGGAAAGGACGCCCCGGAAATCGAATATTGTGAGCTGCCGCTGGCCGCGGAGTTTACTGTGACGCTGCCGCCGGTCGCGCTCATGGTGAGAGATTGCGTTGCCGTGGAGCCAACATCAACGCTTCCAAAATTCAGGGTTGTCGGAGCAATGGTAAGCTGCCCGGCGGCCGCTGCTGTGCCTGTGCCGGAGAGCGGGAGCGTTAGAGTTGAATTTGACGCGGTTGAGGAGATGGTGAGGTTCCCCGTCGCATTTCCTGTCGCGGCCGGAGCGAACGCCACGCTGAACGTCGTGCTCTGCCCGGCACCCAGGGTCACGGAACTGGGACCGCCACGCAAGCTGAATCCGGTTCCGTTCACCCCGACTTGAGAAATCGTGACGCTCGAGCCGCCGGTATTGGTGACCGTTGCGGAGAGGGTCTGCGTCGTTCCCGCCTGCACGTTGCCAAAGCTCAGGCTGGCAGGATTCGATCCCAGCGCACCCGGCGAGATCCCTGTGCCCGACAGTGGAACGGTTACATTCGAATTCGAGGCGGTGGAGGCGATGGTGAGATTGCCGCTCGCACTGCCCGCGGTGGTCGGGGCGAACGCTACACTGAACGTCGCACTCTGTCCGGCCGCAAGCGTTACGGAACTAGGGCCGCCACTCATGCTGAAGCCGGTTCCGCTCACCCCGGCTTGAGAGATCGTGACACTCGAACCGCCGGTATTGGTGACAGTCGCGGACAAATTCTGGGTTGTTCCCGTCTGTACGTTGCCAAAGCTGAGGCTGGTTGGGTTGGATCCCAAAGCCCCCGCTGAAGTCCCCGTGCCCGATAGCGGAACAGTCATATTCGAATTCGAAGCGGTGTTCGAACTGGAGCCGGTCGAAGTGATGGTGAGGCTGCCGGCGGCACTTCCTGGGGTGGTCGGAGCGAACGCCACGCTGAGCGTCGTGCTTTGCCCGGCTGCCAGCGTTATGGCCGCCGGGTTCCCGTTCAGGCTGAATCCGGTTCCGCTGATCCCGACTTGCGAAATGTTGACGCTGGCACTCCCGGTGTTGGTGATCGTGGCTGAAAGATTCTGCTTGCTACCCGTCTGCACGTTGCCAAAGGCCAGGGCAGCTGGCGCAACTCCAATTTGCCCGACAGCCGGCGAACCGGTTCCTGACAGCGGGATGGCCAAAGCCGGGTCCAGAACAAAGACGCTGCCTCCGATCAGACCGGTAGACTTGGGAGCGAACGTTACATTCACCGTGACTGATTGCCCAGAGTGAAGAAACAAGGGCAGTGCAGGACCTGTCACGGTAATGCCATTTCCTACGCTCTGAAACGAATTTACGAGTGCTCTAGAATTTCGCACGTTGGTCAGGACGACCGGAAGCGTTTTGCTGGTACCCACTGCAACAGATCCAAACGAGAGAGTGGGGGGTACCGCACTCAGCGTCACTTGCTGTACACCGTTACCCCCAACCTGGAGCTGAAAGGGCAAGATGGAAGCGCTATTCGTAAACGCCACGTTGCCGCCGCTCCAACCCTCCCACCGCGGCGTGAAAGTGACGTTCAAGCTCACGCTCTGTCCCGCGGGGACGGTGACTGGGGCCGTCAGGCCCGAGACCTTGAATGCAGGATTGCTCACAGACAGCGATGCGATGGTCACGCTGGTTCCGCCGATATTCGTCAGAACCGCAAGCTGAGACTCGGATTGGCCAATCTGCACCGTGCCGAACGTGAGGCGCTGCGGGGAGCAAACCAGCTGAGCCCTGGCCGGAAGGCAGAGAGCCAGCAGGGCTGCAAAAATCACGAAAGAGATAAGGAAAGAAGAGCGAATAGGAGACCGACGGCTGAGCGACTGGGGGATTCGCATGGCGTCAGTTTTAAATCTCCCAGATAGATTGCAAAGATGCCAATGGTGCATGCTACAAATGGACAGTTGGCCAACCTCCGAGGCACACTGAGGGGCAACACGTGGGTGCAGAGTCCACGTGGGTGCAGAGTCTGCGCTCGGGTTTCGGGAACTAAGGCGCGGGAATCTGAACGTTGGCGACGATGTTGGAGTAAGCGCTTTCCTGGTTACTGCTGGTAACTGCCGAGGTGGCGTAGCAGTAGGATGCGCCGCCAGCAACCGTGCCGTCACTGTACAACGTGCTCGTATTGAGTGCCGGATTGATCTTCGCAAAGGACCCACACGAGCCGCCGAAGGCGGCGCGATAGATGTTGTACCCCACGGTGTCCGGCGCCGCGCTTGCGTTCCAAAACAGATTGACGACGTGGGTGGGCGCGGCGGCGCCAGTGCCGAGGAGAGATTCGACAGTCGCCGAAGGCTGGGCATTGCTCGTAAAGGTAAGCGTGCCGCTGGCCGCGCCTGTGGCTTGAGGGCTGAAGGTAACCATAAACGGAACGCTCTGGCCTGCCTGGATCGTCACCGGGAACGAGAGGCCTCCGATCATGAATGCCGAACTGCTCGAGGCCGCTCCCGTGACGGTCACGCTTGCGCCGCTCGCCGTCAGGCTGCCCGATGCAACGCCGCTGCTTCCGACGATCACTCTGCCGGCCCCGAGCGTCGTTGGACTGACCCCGAGCTGTCCTTGAGTTACGCCCGTTCCGGTGCCGGAAAGCGAAATGCCGGTCACGCCGTCGCCAGGGTCGCTTCCGAGAGCCAGCGACGCCTTGAAGGTGCCCGGTGCGCTCGGGGAAAACTCAACGCTGAGAATGGCGCTCTGCCCGGCCGCGATCGTTAGCGGCAGGCTTGGTCCGGCCAGAGAGAAGCTCCTGGTCGAGACCGTCGCTCCGCGGATGGTTATCGCCGCCTCACTGGAATTCGTCGCGGTCACCGTCATAATTTTGCTGCTGCTGGCCGTGACACTACCGAAGTCAAGGGCGGAGCGGTTGAGGGCCAGGGTGCCGGCCTGAGTCTTGGAGGGGGCGGAGCTTATTCCCAGACAGTTGGTCAATACACCGACGCAGGCGAGCAGAACGAAGATCCCCGCAGCTCTCTTGGCCAGCACCGGGTTGCCCTGAATCGTGGCCGCTCCTGTTCTCATAATGAGGCCCTTTCCCCCTTGACGTGGCAAAGGGATGGCTGACATGGCTAAGTCTGCTGCCGGCAGCGTGACGGGAATAGATACCTTAAGTACGTACCGCGAAGCCACCAAACGGCCAGTACTACATTTAAAATAAAGCACTTACAGATAGCATTGGGGCCTGGTCCTTACGTGCATTCCGCCGGTTAAACCTTGTCAGCGTCGGCGAAGTGGCGGCTGGGCGGTTCGCACCGGGACCGGATTCGGCAGTCTGAGTTGCGGTTGCAGTTCGTTGCAACCCGCTTCCGACCGGGCAGGCACTCTGGGTTCCCGGTAATCTCCTCCGGTAACCTTTTCTCGCCCATTCTGGCTGGTACGTCCGCAAAAATCGAGGGCTTTATCGTCTCTCAGTTGGCGGGGATTGTATCACTAAACACGCCTGTGTATGCAACTGCCTGCATACGAGGTAGCAAGAGCTCGGAGCCAAGACTGGCACTGTTCGGTCAGCCGAGTTCGGTCAGGATGCCGCCCGCTTTGGGCCGCAGATAGGGGCGGTCGCCAGTGGTGGCTTGACGCGCACCGGCTCTCCCGCATGGGGCGAGGTGCGTTTCTGGCGGGCGAGCCAGAGGCTGGCATTGCGCTGGGCTTCGTCAATCTGGTCCTGGGTCATCAACCCTGTGATGAGTTCCCGGGCCTGGCACGCACCTTCGGTTGCAATCAGGTACCACATGTAGGCGTTCACCAGATCGCGCGAGTCCGCGCGCCGGGCAGAATACAACTCCGCCAACGCGAACTGGGCTGCGGGCGACCCGTTTCCAGCGGCCTCCCTGCGCAGGTCAGTTTCATCCTTTGCTGGACGATCTCCCTTCTCAAACTCCTCCGCAGCGCCCGTTAAAGCTGCTGGCGCGCCGGCGTGATTCAGCGTCATGAACAAGACCTCAACCCGGCTGGAAACACCCAGCTTCTCAAAGATTCGGAAGAGGTAATTTTTGACAGTGTGCGGGCTGAGTTCCAGGCGGGCCGCTATTTCCCGGTTCGACAATCCTTCAGCGAGGCTGCGAACTACCTGCAATTCACGCCGGGACAGCACCTCCATGCCGTTTGCGTTGAGGGCGCGGACCGTGGGCATGCAGGCCAGCGTTTCCACGGCAACCGACAGAGTGTGATTGTCGGCCCAGATCTGGCCCTGGGCAACGCATCGGACGCATCGGGTCAACATTTCGACCGGTTCACTTTTTCCGAACAATCCTCGTGCTCCCGCACGGAAGGCCTGCAGCACAGCTTCGTCGCTCGACGCCTCCAGCAACAGAACCGCACGAGTCGCCAGACGCAAGGAGTGCAGTTCGCGCAGCACTTCCAGCCCTCGGGCCGGCTGTCCTTCCAGGTTGGAATTGATCACCAGCACGTCAATGCGATGTGCCTTGAGGGCGGTTGCCAGGCCGGTGGATCCCGATTCGAAACCGATGACATCTAAGATCGGATCAGACTTCAGCGCCTTCGTCAGCAAGCACGCATGCAGGCGAGAGCTCTCCGCGACGAGGACTCGAATCCTGCCTCTCACAGGTGCAAGCCGATCATGGATCGATTTGTTCACTGGTTTGTCCACTTGAAGCAGACAATCTCAAGCGGAGCGCGAATGATAACGGCACCGGATGTCGATGTGCAAGTTCTTTCATACAAAGTTGCAAGACTCACGCACAGCATGCAACTTTATGCACATGTTCCTGGTAGCAAAAGTCTGCCAGCGAGACGCTGGAATCCAGTCTGCGCCTCTCCAGATTGCATTAATTTTAATATCTTATTTATCAGTAACTTAAGATAACCATACTAAAGTAACAGATTGGGTTGTCTTGCGCCTGCGGTCTGGGCGTCGCCTTCTGGCCTGGCTTCACATCGAGAAAAGCGTCTCTAAGCTGTTCGTACGTAAGGCGTTGTGCTCCATGGGGCGGGAGCGTAGGATAGCCTCCTCTGTTGGATAGAGAAGTAATGCCTAGAGCTTTTGTGCCTCTTGCAACCGGCTGCACTCGCCGGTATCTTTAGACAGTACCGAGTCGGCCGACAGAGTTGGCGGAGGCCGCACACGAGGACGCAGAACTACAGTTCAAAAGCAGAGTAGCTAGGAAGGAAATGCTCAACCTAGCAAATACTCGCGAACAGCAGGGTCCGACGGGGAGAGCAGATTCTTGTGCAGCGATGTGATCCCCTTTGCGCAGGAAGCCAAGGTTTTTTCATTAGCGCGATCCAGATGTTTGCATAGTCCCTCCCTTTGGTCTGCCCAGGTTCAATTCCCCCGCTTTTGAGCTGCGATGCGAAACATCGCAGCCAGTTATGTCCCCATGGTCTAGCTTGGGGTCACACAGAGTGTGACTTAGAGGGCGAAGCTATGTCAGCAGGCACGCGATTGCAGGCTCTCGATCCGGCTCCCATCGCGCAGGCCTCGCTCGAGAAGTGGTATGCGCTGCATACCCGCCCGCGCCATGAGAAGCTGGTCGTGCAGCGGCTCACCGAGCGCGGAGTGGAGACCTTCCTGCCGCTGGCCAGGGAAGTCCACCGGTGGAGCGATCGCTGCAAGTCCGTGGAGATGCCGCTTTTCAGTTGCTACGTGTTTGCGAGATTCGTGGCAAACCGTTCGGAGCGTCTGCAGGTGCTACGCGTGGGTGGAGTGCTGGGCCTGGTCGGCAGTCGCGGTGAGGGCATCCCCATCCCCGACGCGCAAATCGACGCGGTGCGGACTCTGGTCCAAAGAGAGTTACCCTGGACAGCCTATCCGTTCCTCAAGATCGGGCAGCGGGTTCGAATCCGCGGAGGAGCAATGGACGGCGTGGAGGGGATCCTGGTGTCCCGCAACCGAAACCATACTCTCGTGATCTCCGTGGACGCGATCCAAAAGTCATTAGCGGTCCGCCTCGAAGGATATCAAGTCGAAGCTGCTTAGAGTTTCTTCCCAGTTCCTTTTCCTCCCTACGATAAGTGACGCAACGCATGGCTAAACCGATGAACGAACCTGTGCGCATACTGGCGGTCAGCCGCGAGTTCACTGCGCTACGCCCGCTCCGTTCGCTGGCGGAGTCGCACGCCTGGCAAATCGAAAGCGCGGCCAGCGCGTGGGATGCCATGGAGCGGGTGCAGTCGGGCTCGGATCCGCATGCGCTCGTGCTGGACTTGCCGCGTGGCGACGGCGACGCGCTGCACATTCTGCGCTGGTTGGGCCGGACGCGTCCCGATCTTCCCGTCATCGTGATTTGTTTCCCCGAAGATTCTGAACGGGAGAGGGAGGCTACCTGCCTGGGGGCGCGGGAAGTGCTGGTCCGGCCGCTGGATGAAGCGCGACTCGAACTGGCCATCAAGCGGCACCTGGGATCATCCGATCCGGGGCATGCGGATCTGGACAGCCAGGATATCGAACCGGTCGGCCCGAGTGCATTTTTCATCGGCGCCGGTCCCGTTTCGCAGAAGCTGCGGACGCAGGCGGAGTTGCTGGCGGAGAGCGATGTTCCGGTGCTCATTCGGGGAGAAGCTGGCAGCGGCCGAGAAACCCTGGCTCGCCTGATTCACAAGCTTTCGGTCCGCTCCGGATTTCCGTTCCTCAAAGTGAACTGCTCTGACATGCCGGCGGAGTTGCTCGATGCGGAGCTCTTCGGAAACGGAGCCAACCCCGAGCACGGGTCGAGCCGAACGATCGCGGGGAAATTCGAACGGGCCGACAAAGGGACCATCTTCCTCGACGGAATTGCCGAGATGCCCTTGAGCCTGCAGGCGAAGTTGATGCGGGTTCTCCAGGATAAACTGCTCTACTATCCGGGCAGCGAGCGCGCCCATCCCGTCGATGTGCGGGTGCTCGCAGCCAGCAGCGCGAACCTCGAGCGTGCTCTTGCCGAGCGCAGGCTGCGGGAAGACCTATATTATCGTCTTACCGCCTTTTCGGTTCAGGTCCCGCCCCTTCGCCAGCGCAAGGCTGAGATCGAGATCTTCCTGCGGCACATGATGCACAAGGTGGCCCGGCACTTCGGTCTTCCGCCTCGCGAGTTCTCTGCCTCCGCGCTCGATGCCTGCCGGCACTACTCCTGGCCGGGGAACCTGACCGAACTGGAAACCTTCGTCAAGCGGTACCTGGTGGCGGGCGACAAAGATTTCGTTCTGGGCGGAGTCGAGCTCGACTTCGGGGATGGCAGAGCTGACCTTGCACCCACGCCGGAACCGGAGACGATTCGCATGGGCGCACACCCGCCGACCGCGACCCATTCCTTCCCCACATCGCTGAAGTCGTATATTCAGAGTGTAAAGTGGGAAGCGGAGAAGAAAGCCATCGGCAGTGCGTTGCAGAAGACCGGCTGGAACCGCAAGGCTGCCGCTCGACTGCTGCAAGTAAGCTATCGCACCCTGCTGTATAAGATCGATCAATATCACATGAGTGCTTCCGATCCTGTCCTCGCGCCATTTCCCGCAGCTCGGACGTCATACCGCGGCGCGGTGGACAAGGTTAGCGGAAAGAAGTAGGAATTCACCATGAAGCGCTGCAAACTTTGGCCAAGACGGTGGACCGGAGCTGTCCTCTGCATCCTGCTGGCAGGCTCCCTGTGTGCGCAAAGCGATTCCAAGAGCGCACCCCAGTCCAGTGGGCCGACCACGCCGGTAAACAGTTCAGGGAACGGTTCCGCAGCCAAGCCGCACGACGACAGTTTCGTGATTGGCAATGACGATGTGCTGGCGATCAATGTCTGGAAGGAGCCCGATATTTCGCGCTCCATCCCGGTGCGATCGGACGGAAAGATTTCTCTGCCCCTGGTGGGAGAAGTGCAGGCAGCAGGCCGCACCCCGCTCAAGCTGGAACAGGACATTGCGGACAAGCTGAAGAACTACATCGCCGAACCGCAGGTCACGGTGATCGTCCAGCAGATCAACAGCCAGAGGTTCAACATCCTGGGAATGATAAACAAGCCGGGTTCGTATGCGCTCAGCAACTCGGCGACGGTGCTGGATGCGATCGCTCTGGCCGGCGGCTTCCGCGACTTCGCCAAGCAGAAGGCCATCTACATTTTGCGGCAAAACCCCAACGGCAGCCAGACCCGAATCCCCTTCAACTACAAGGAAGTTGTCAAAGGCACCAATCCGGCGCAGAACATCCAACTGCAGCCGCGTGACACCATCGTCGTACCCTAACATGAAACTGTTTGAGCAGATGTGCATAGGTTTGCTGTTACTGACGGCTGTGCAGCTTTGGTCGCAAGTGGACAGCCCGCCTCAACAGCCGGTGCCGGCGTACGGAATGGACGCGAGCCCGAACGACAATGACGATCGCATGCTGATCCCGCCTCCGGTGAGCGGACAAACGTATCCCACCGCCTTGAATTCCGAGACGCGATCCAACTACCTGCGCGGAGGAGTGGTCTTTACCAGCGCCTACACCGACAATGCTTTGGGCGTCGTGAGCGGGCATCCGGTGAGCGATGTGAGCTATTCGGTGGCGCCGATGGTGGCGCTGGACCAGACCACCCCGCGGGTCCACTGGCTCTTGACCTATGCGCCGGGCTTCACGTTCTATCAGCGCACGGGTTCCCGGAACGAAGCCGACCAGAATGCCTCGATCCAATTCGAGTACCGTTTGAGTCCGCACGTGACCTTGAGCGCAGGAGACAACTTCCAGAAGAGCTCGAACGTTTTCAACCAGCCATACCTGACCCCGGGAGGTGTTTCCGGTGGAGCGCAGGGTGCGAACTTCTCGGTATATTCTCCGATCGCTGACCGGCTGGCCAATTTTGGAAACGTGGACCTTACCTATCAGTTCAGCCGGAACAGCATGATGGGCGCGGGTGGAACATTCGCCAACCTGCATTTTCCGAATCCGTCCGAGGTTCCGGGTTTGTTTGACGCGAGTTCTCAGGCCGGTTCAGCTTTCTACTCGAGTCGCATTGCGAAGATCCACTACATTGGAGCGGCCTACCAGTACCAGAGACTGTTGTCCTATCCGACGGCCGGAACCCAGGAAACCAAGACGCACGCCGTTCTTTTCTTTTACACGCTGTATCCCACGTTGAAACTCTCCCTCTCGGTCTTCGGAGGGCCGCAGCATTCGGACACGATTCAGACTTCGCTCCCGTCGCAACCGCCTCCGTCGCCTGAGACTCGGTCCTGGACTCCGACCGCTGGCGCCAGCATCAGTTGGCAGGGCAAGGCCAACACCTTCGCCCTGAGCTACTCCCACTCTATCAGCGGCGGCGGGGGGCTGGTTGGCGCGGTTCGTTCCGATAGCGTGAGCCTGTCGGCGCGGCAACGGCTCACCAAGACTCTGAGCGGGTCGTTGGTGGGCGGGTATGCCAACAACAAGGTTCTGGCAGGTCTGGTTCCGGTGATCAGCAATGGGCACACGATTCAGGGGACCGCGACCCTGCAGCAACAATTCGGGCTGAATTTCAGCTTAATGCTGGGATACACCAGACTGCGCCAGGACTACGCCGGGGTTCCGGTGATCTCGCAGACTCCGGATACCAACCGGGAATTCATTTCGCTGTCCTATCAGTTCTCAAGACCGCTGGGGAGATAATCATGGCTGAGGATTTTGACGAGCAGAGTTCACAAGGCATCGACCTTCAGCGCTACCTGGGGTTCGTGCGCCGTCGCCACCTGCACTTCCTGATCGCGCTGTTCGTCGGGTGGGCAGCGGTGTGGATAGCGGGCTGGGTGCTGCCGCCACGGTACCAGTCGAGCACCATGATTCTAGTGGCGCAGCCCACCATGCCGAAAGACTACGTGACGCCAAACGTAAGCGACGACTTGCAGGAGCGGCTGCAGAGTATTACCCAGCAGATCCTGAGCCGTACCCGCCTTCTGCACATCATTGATCAATTCAATCTTTACGCCAGCCCGCACGCCCAATCGTTACCGGACGAGAAGGTTGAGCGTATGCGCAAAGACATTGACATCCAACTGGTGCGCGATAGCCACGATCGGATCACCGCGTTTACCGTATCCTACTCGTCCCGTGATCCGCTAATGGCACAGAAGGTGACCAGCGAACTGACCAATCTCTTCATCAACGAGAACCTGGAAGTGCGGCAGCAGCAATCAGAGGGCACAACCCAGTTTCTTGAGAGCCAATTGGAAACTGCCAGGAAGGGCCTGGAAGAGCAAGAAGAAAAAATTCGTCAGTTCAAAGGTCAGCACGTCGGAGAAATGCCCGGGCAACTGGCGAGCAACCTTCAGATTCTGAGCGGCCTGCAAGCTCAACTGCAAACAGAGGAGGACGCCCTCAATGCCGCCAAGCAACAGCATGTCTACCTGCAAACCTTGGGGGACCAGTACCGGGCCATTCAGGGCACGGCAAAAACCGCGGACGGAACCACCATCGGGCTGCCAGCTATCGACGAGGAGCTGGACAAACTGAAAGCCCAGCTGGCCGACCTTAGCTCGCGCTACACCGACCGCCATCCCGACGTACGCAAACTCAAGGAACAGATCGCGAAGACCGAGAAACTCCGTGGTCAACTGCTGGCCAGCCTGCAGGAGAAAGGCTCGGATAACGCCAACGATGGCGTTCAGTCTGGAGCGGTGGGCACAGATCCGACCAAGGCCTCGATGCTGGCTCCGGTCCAGAGTCAGTTGCGGTCCAACCAGGTTGAGATCACCAACCGGGAACACTCCGTCGCTTCGCTGAAGGCCAAGGTGGACGAGTATCAGGCGCGGCTGAACCAGGAGCCCATCCGCGAGCAGCAGCTGGCGGACTTAACCCGCGGCTACGAGCAGTCCAAGGCTAACTATGACGATCTGCTCAAGAAGAAGAATGAGTCGGCGATGGCCACCAGCATGGAACTGCTGCAACGCGGTGAGCGCTTTACCATCATGGATCCGCCGAGCTTTCCTGAGAAGCCTGAGTTCCCCAATCGCCTTAAATTTTGTGTGATTGGCCTGGCAATCGGAGTGGCGCTGGGTATCGCAATCGCCGGCGCGTTTGAGATGCTGGACGATCGCGTCTACGGCGAAAAAGAGCTCAAGAAATTGCTGCCCCCAACAATCCTGGCGGAGATCCCCGCCATCCTGAATGTTGCCGATGAGCAGAAGCGGCAGAGGCGGCTCTGGCTGGGATGGGTTACCGCCGGCTTCGTGTTCGCTACCATTCTGGCTGGATCGGCGGTCACTTATTTCCGCGGCTAGTTTCCGCAACCCATGTACAAGACTTTCTACAATCTGAAACGCAACCCTTTCGAGATCACGCCAGATCCGTCCTTTCTGTACGTGACCGGCAGACATAACGACGCGCTGGCGGCACTCTACTACGGGGTCAAGCGCCGGAAAGGGTTTGTCGTGCTCACCGGAGAAGTGGGCACGGGCAAGACGCTGCTGGTGCGCTGCCTGCTGGAAGTCCTGTCTCGCGCCAATATCGCGTATTCCTATGTCTTCAATCCCCGCCTGAGCCCCATGGAGTTCCTGCAGTACATCGCGGGGGATTTCCGGCTGCAGACGGCGGGCAAGTCCAAGAGCGAGCTCTTGCTCGATCTGAGCAGTTACCTGGTGGCGCGCCATCAGCAGCACCGTACAACTGTCCTGGTAGTGGACGAAGCTCACCACCTTTCCGCCGACGTGCTGGAAGAAGTGCGCCTGCTGACCAACCTGGAAACACCCGAGGAAAAGTTGCTGCAGATTCTGCTGGTGGGTCAGCAGGAACTTGAGGAGAAACTTGACTCCACCGACCTCCGGCAACTCAAGCAGCGCATCGCGCTCCGTTCGCAGTTGGGCGCCCTCACCCTGGAGGAGACCTGCGGCTACATCCAACGCCGCCTGCAGGTGGCAGGGAGCAAGAATCCGTCGGAGCTGTTTCCGATGGAGACAATTCTGGAGATTCAACGCCAATCGCAAGGTTTCCCCCGGCTGATCAATACTCTGTGCGAAAACGCTCTGATTCACGGCTACGCACGGCAACTGCGGCAAATCACTCCGGAAATCATTACCGAGATCGCCGCGGATTTCCGTCTCAATGTAGAACACAACTCCAGCTTGGATCAGACGAAGGACTATTCGGCAGAGATGGCAGTAGTGGCCAAGACTCTTCTCGACTTGTATGCGCGCTTGCAGAACGGGTCGGAGGGCCGTGCCGAGCTTAGGTCAACAGTAGGAGCGGGGGCAAAAGATGAGCCGTATATTTGATGCGCTGCAGAGGTTTGGAGTCGAGCAGACCGGGGTCGAGTACCCGGACGTGGTGTCCGTGGCCAGAGAGGTTTTCGAAGGGCAGCAGCCTTCGGTTCCGGCAACTGCAGTCCAGGCACCCGTCCAGGTTTCAGGGGCGGTAGCTCTCGCTCTCCAGGAAGAAAGAAAGGAAGATGCTCCTCCGGAGTTTCCCTCGCTGGAAGTTCGGGTTGCCGCTTCCAGTCGCCTCGTGTACTTTACCGAGCCTGACGGTCTGGCGGCCGAGAAATTCCGCTTCCTGGGGGTTCGCTTGCGGCAGCTTCAGCAAAATCGGCCGCTGAAGAAAGTACTCGTTACCAGCACGATTCCGGAAGAAGGCAAGAGCCTGGTTTCAGCCAATCTGGCAGGCGTGCTGGGGAAGAGGAAACAGCGCGTACTTTTGCTCGAAGGCGATTTGCGACGGCCAGTGGCAGCGCAGGAATTCAGTCTGGGAAGACTCGCTGGTCTTGCTGAGTGGCTGCAGAGTGGCGAGCCGACAGTCTCGAACGTATACCATCTTGCAGGACCGGGCTTCTGGCTCATGCCTGCCGGCCATCCGCCGGCCAATCCTATCGAATTGATGCAGTCCGGGCGTCTTTCGGAGCTGATGGCGCAGCTTGCCACCATGTTTGATTGGATTATTGTGGATTCTCCGCCTTTGCTTCCCCTCGCTGACACCACCGTCTGGGCGCGACTGACGGATGGGACCGTGCTTGTGGCTCGCGAGGGAGTGACCGAGAAGTCTCAGCTGGAACAAGGCCTGGAAATCCTGAAGAAATCCGATCTGCTTGGAGTCGTCTTGAACGGCTGCACAAACACCGATCACAGGAACTACTACCAGCGCTATGCGGTGCCAGAAAAAAAGTAGACCCGATCCCTGTCTCGCCCTGTACTGAACCCCCCATCGCAACCTTCGAACCGTATCCCGATAGCGAGAACCGGTCCCAAACGCGGTTCGTTGCTTCCGGCCCAAAGCAAAGATTAGGAGAAGAAGTCGCGAACATGCCTCGATCACTTGATAGAGTCGGCAGTGGCCGATTTGCCGCGAGAGCCGAGTCCACCCTTGATCGCGACATTCTGAGTCAGGAAGCGTTTCACCGGGCGATCGCGCTCGAACGCCGCAGAACCGAGCGGTCCCGCAAACCGTTCCTGCTCATGCTGTTGGATATGGGTCATCAACTGCCATCAGAGGCCATAGAAAGGAATCTGCGCAAACTCCTTGCCGCGTTGTCGGCGTCTACCAGAGAGACCGATGTGGCCGGGTGGTACGAAAGTGACCGCATAGTGGGGGTGATGTTCACCGAGATCGGGTTGGATGACAGCGGGACCATCGTGACCGTGATGATCGCCCGGCTGCGCGAAATTCTGCGCAGTAATCTAAACCTCGAGCAAGTCAGTGTTTCGTTCCATCTTTTTCCCGAGGATTGCGACCACGGAACCCGCAAAGGCCCGAGCGACCCGGTGTTGTATCCCGACTTAGCGAAGCGAGGCGGCGCAAAGGGGGCTGCTGGCGCTCTGAAGCGGGCCATGGACGTCGTGGGCAGCGCTGCCGCCCTGATCCTGGCATCCCCACTGTTTCTGGCCATCGCGGTCGCCATCAAAGCAACCTCGAGGGGGCCGGTCTTCTTTCGCCAGCGTCGTATCGGTCAACACGGTAAGCCCTTTGTCTTCCTCAAATTTCGCTCGATGTTCGTGGGCAGCGATGCGGGGATTCACAAGGAATATGTCAAAAAGTTGATCGCTGGGAATGCCGAGCGGCACCCGTCCAACGGCCATGGCCAGGGAGTCTTCAAGCTGACCAAGGACATAAGGATCACGAAGGTTGGTGCCTTTCTACGCAGAACCAGTCTGGACGAGTTGCCGCAGTTCATCAATGTGTTGAAGGGGGAAATGTCGCTGGTGGGGCCACGCCCCCCGATTCCCTACGAGGTAGAGGCCTACGATCTTTGGCACCATCGCCGGCTGCTCGAAGTCAAGCCCGGGATTACCGGACTTTGGCAAGTCAACGGACGCAGCCGCGTGAAGTTCGACGACATGGTTCGCCTCGACTTGCAATATGCAAGATCCTGGACGCCGTGGATGGATATCAAAATCATGCTGCGTACACCCGCCGCCATGTTCATCGGTGACGGGGCACATTAATTCTTCTGTCAGCCTTCCTCCCGTACCCTCCCTCTAACTTTGTGGAAAGAGGAGTGAATATGGTCATGTCTTTAGCAAAACCTGCAAACTTAAACGCGGCGCACAAGCAGCGGAGTAGGGTCTTAAGGTTCGGGGTCATCGGCTACGGGTATTGGGGTCCCAACGTGGTCAGAAACCTTGACCAGTTGGATGGCTCCGAGGTGGTCGCGGTGTGTGACAAAAGTGCCAGCTCGCTGAAAAGAGTTGCCAAGGCGTATCCGCAGATCAGAGTCTCATCCGACAGCGCCGCACTCATTTCATCCCCTGAGATCGATGCCATCGCGGTAATCACTCCGGTCTGGACCCACTACGAATTGGCAAAGGCTGCGCTGGAGAATGGCAAGCATATTTTTGTCGAGAAGCCGTTCACGACCAATTCGGCCCAGGCGGAGGAACTCATCGAACTGGCGGCAAGAAAAAACTTGAAGATCATGGTAGATCACACCTTCTTGTTTACCGGAGCCGTCAAGAAGATTGGGCAGTTGCTCGACGACGGAACATTAGGGAAGCTCTATTACTATGACTCCACCCGCGTCAATCTGGGGCTCTTCCAGCACGACGTCAACGTGGTGTGGGACCTCGCTCCGCACGATCTTTCCATCATTGACCATCTGATCAAAGAAACGCCCGAAGCCATTTCCGCCACAGGCCAGACCCACCTGAATGGGCATGAAGACGTTGCCTTCATCACCATTTATTTCCCGAACAAAATCATCGCTCACATCAACGTGAACTGGTTGTCGCCGGTAAAAATTCGCACCACGCTCATCGGTGGAGAGAAAAAGATGCTGGTGTGGAACGATCTTGCCGAAGACGAAAAGATCAGGATCTACGACAAAGGCGTGGACATCACAAGTCCGCAGGGTTTGTACACGTTGCTGGTGAACTACCGGTCCGGCGATATGTGGTCGCCGCAAGTCAACCGGGTGGAAGCCCTGAGCCAGGAGTTGGCCTATTTTATCGACTGCATCGCGAACGATAAGACTCCCGCCAATGATGGGGCGGCTGGTCTTCGCATCGTGAAGATGCTGGAGGCGGCCACGAATTCCCTGCAGAAACGCGGACAGCTGGTTTACTTGTGATTGTCGAGTTGGATCTTCATCGAGAGGAAAAGTAAGCCCATGAATTCTTATGTCTGTATAGCTCCGGACGTCAAACTGGGCAAGGGTGTCAAATTCTCCCAGTTCATCAACCTTTACGGGTGCGAAATAGGAGACGAGACCAAGATCGGCGCCTTCGTCGAGATCCAGAAGAACGCGTCGGTCGGCAAGCGCTGCAAAATCTCCAGTCACACTTTCATTTGTGAGGGCGTCACCATCGAGGACAATGTGTTCGTCGGTCACGGCGTGGTTTTCATCAACGACAGCTATCCCCGGGCGACTACGGCCGGAGGTGAGCTGCAGACCGAAGCGGACTGGAAAGTAGAACGAACCGTGGTAAAGAAGGGTGCCTCCATCGGCTCGGGAGCAACGATCCTCTCAAAAATTACAATTGGCGAGAACGCGATCGTCGGAGCCGGCAGTGTAGTCACCAAGGACGTTCCCCCCAACGTAATTGTCGCTGGAAATCCAGCAAAAATCTTACGCGCAGTTGACCGTACCACTATGGAGGTTATGAGATGAGCAGTGCGAATCATAGCGCCATTCCTTTCCTGGATCTTGTCACGCCCCACGTCGAACTCGAACAGGAATTAACCAAGGTTTTTCACCAGGCTTTATCTACGGCGGGATTCATCGGCGGGCCGATGGTCGAAGGTTTTGAAAAAGCCTTCGCCACCTTCTGCCAGGCTGGACACTCCGTGGCGGTGAGCAGCGGCACCGATGCTCTGCGTTTCGCCTTGATGGCGGCCGGTGTCCGTTCCGGGGACGTAGTGGTGACGGTTCCGCACACCTTCATAGCGACCACGGAGGCCATTTCCCAGGCGGGCGCGCTGCCGGAATTCGTGGATATTGACGAGCGCACTTATAACATGGACCCCGAGAAGCTTCGGAAATACCTTGAGAAATGTACGAAAAATAGCGCTGGCCGATTGGTGAGCCCGCGCAGCGGTCGCACGGTAACCGCCATTGTCCCGGTGCATCTCTACGGCCAGATGGCCGACATGGACGCCATCTCTGAACTGGCAGAACGGTTCGGATTGATCCTGGTGGAAGATGCTTGTCAGGCACACGGCGCGGAGTATTTTTCGCGCAAGCAGAATTGCTGGCTGAAGCCCGGAGCGATGGGGCGGGCGGCGGCATTCAGCTTTTATCCGGGCAAGAATTTAGGCGCATGTGGTGAAGCCGGCGCGATCAGCACCAACGACCAGGCGTTGGCTGCCCAGGTGCGAATGCTTCGCGACCACGGGCAAGCCAAAAAGTATTACCACGACGTGGAAGGCTACAACGGTCGCTTGGACGCGATTCAGGCCGGAATCTTGCACGTCAAACTTCAGCATCTGGCCGAATGGAATGGACAGCGGCGCGAACGTGCGGCTGAGTATAACAGGCTGTTGGAAGCTGCGGGCAGCCCGGTGAAGGCGCCCTATGAGCCCTCCTGGTCACGTGCGGTCTACCACCTCTACGTGGTGCGCGCCAACGATCGCGAAGAGTTGATGGCCTTTATGAAGGAGCAGAACATCGGGACCGGCATTCACTATCCGATCCCGCTGCACTTGCAGAAGGCTTATCAACATCTGGGTTACCGCGAGGGTGACTTTCCGATTTGCGAGACAGTCGCACGCGAGATTGTCTCCCTGCCCATGTTCCCGCAATTGCGGCCCGACCAACAGCAGCGAGTCGTCCGCGCGACAGCTGAATTTGTCGAAACTAAGGTTGCACCCCTCGCTCGCTGATCTACTGCTGACCACACTGCCGAACTGCCCCAGAGAGGAAGTCTGCGGCGGATTCGTTTGCCGGGAATCACCCGTCCTTTAAGGAGGTAGGAGCTCGTGAACACAAGCAAAAAGGTCGTAGTCGCTGGACTTGGTGAAATCGGGAAACCCTTGTCCCAAATCATCTCCACGAACTACGAAGTGGTCGGAGTGGATATCGCGCCGGTTGGCCCGGTGGACAACGTGGGCGTGCTGCACATCTGTTTTCCGTTCCAGATCAGCGACTTCATCGGGGAGTCGGCTCGCTACATGGCGCTCTTCAAACCGGATCTGACAGTGATCAATAGCACGGTGGCGGTCGGCACGACACGAGCCATTGCCGAACGAACCGGCGCGGCCGTGGTGAACAGTCCGGTGAGAGGCAAGCATGTTCGCATGCAGCAGGAGCTTCAGACTTATACGAAATTTGTCGGAGCGATGGATCCAGGAGCGGGAGAACAGGCAGCTCAACATTTCAATTCCGTGGGCATGAAGACCAAAGTGCTTTCCTCTCCGGAGGCGACCGAACTGGCCAAGCTCACCGAGACCACGTACTTCGGCTTAATGATCGCCTGGGCGCAGGAACTGGAGAGGTACTGCGACCAGTCGGGAGCGGACTATGAGCAGCTCATTTCGTTTTACGACGAAATCAAGTTCTTTCCGCCGGTCAAGTACTTTCCAGGGGTGATCGGCGGTCACTGCGTAATGCCGAACATCGAAATCCTCAGCAGGTTCAACCGCTCGATGATGCTGGAAGCCATTCAATTGTCCAATCAGACAAAAATCCAACGTGACGCACAACGGAACAAGATGGAAACCGCCATCTCTTTGCCCAGGGAAGCGGGGAAAGTTCCGGTCTAGGAGAGCATGGAGATCGAGACGAGCGCATTGGATCATATGAAACAGGCTGAGGGTCTGACCATAGAGGAAGCATCGGTGTTCAAAGACCCGGCAGGGAAGAAGGAGTCGGGCCTCCACGGCAAGCGCGTGGGAATGGTGGTGTTTTCCTCCTATCCTGCCGACCCACGCCCGCGGCGTGCGGCGGATGCTCTCCTCAAGGAAGGAATGCTCCTGGATTTGATTTGTGAGGGCGATGACAAACTGCCAAAAAGGGAGTTTGTGGACGGCATGGAGATCATCCGCGTGCCGATCAAGCATCAGCGAGGCGGCAAGCTCTCCTACGCGTTCCAGTATTCTGCCTTCATTCTCATGTCCGCGAGCATTCTTGCCTGGCGTTCGCTGCGGGCACGGTACGATCTGATCTACATCAACAATATGCCGGATGTTCTCGTCTTCAGTGCGCTGGTTCCCAAAATCCTGGGCGCGAAGGTCATCCTTGACCAGCACGACCCCATGCCGGAGCTGATGAAGACGATCTACAATTTTGCAGATAATAGTTTCGCGGTTCGACTGATTGGCAGGCTAGAAAAATGGAGCATCGGTTTTGCCGACCTGGTCATCACCGTGAACGTGGCTTGCAAGCGGATCTTTTCCGGCCGCAGCTGTCACGCGGAAAAAATCGGCATCGTCATGAATTCACCGGACGGAGAACTCTTTCCCTACCGGGCGGCGCGTTCTTATCCCATGTCCGAGCGGCCTTCCGACAAGCCCTTTTCCATTATGTATCACGGGTCGATCGTGGAACGAAACGGGCTAGATCTTGCGGTAGAGGCGCTGGCCAAGGTACGCCAGACGGTTCCGGACGCGGTCCTCAAGGTCTGCGGCCGCAGCACGGAGTTTCTCGAAACCGTGATGCAGAAGGCGCGTGGTTTGGGGCTCGACGGCTCCATTCACTATCTTGGGCCCAAACGATTGGAGGAATTAGCCGGTGAAATTGAGAGCTGCGACGTTGGCGTCATTCCCAATCAAGCCAATCCATTTACCGACATCAATACACCGACCCGGATCTTCGAATATTTGGCGCTCGGCAAACCAGTAATCGCTCCGCGGACGCCGGGCATTCAGGACTACTTCAATCCGGAGTCGCTGTTGTTCTTCGAGGCCGGCGAGGCTGGCGAGCTGGCGGACCGAATCAAAGACGTCTTTTTTCATCCGCAGCAGGCGGTCGAAACCGCGGAGCGCGGCCAGCAGATCTATTTGGCGCATAGCTGGCAGCGAGAAAGAGCGACACTGGTAGGACTTGTGAGCAGGCTCTTGGGAACGGAAGTGAGGCAGTGAGCAGCATGGGAACATTGGCCATCTTAGACCCAGCTACAAAGGGGACGAATCCCCTGTCCATCAGTGCCAGGGAGGTCGAAAGGGCGCTGGACCGCGTTCAGAAGTGGGTCGAGGACCGCGGATATCGCGGCTATGAACCGTTTGACGGTTTGTCCTCATGGGCGCGGCCGCTGGCACTGAGCAACGAATTTGCCGAACGCCTGCTGATGCAGTTGATCCGACAATCTCCGCTCAACCTCCGACCGTTGATGGGAGTGCGGCCCAAGGATTCCACAAAAGGGCAGGGCTATATGGCCCACGGTTATCTGTTTCTTTACCGTGCAACCCAGCGGCCCGAATACCTGGAGAAGGCGACACGCTGCTTGCAGTGGCTTGACACTCACAAGGTTCCCCGCTTTGAACATCACAGCTGGAGCAATCATTTTGATTTTGTCTCTCGTGGCGGCGGGTACACCAAGGACGATCCAATTATTGTCTGGACCGCCTCGATCGGCCATGCCTACCTGGAAGCCTACGAGATCACCGGAAACAAGTGGTTTCTCGGAATCGCGGAAAGTGCCTGCCGGTGGATTCTTGACTTGCCGCGGGAACGAACCGCTCATGGGGACTGCATAAGCTACTTGGCCCACGTGCAGAGCTCGATTCACAACGCCAACATGCTGGGTGCCAGTCTTCTGGCCCGGACGGCGAAGCTGAACGGGAATCGCGAGTACCTGCAGGTCGCGCGCTCTGCGATGGAATACAGCTGCCGCAGCCAACTGCCTGATGGGTCATGGTGGTATGCCGAAGCGGCGAAGTACCACTGGATCGACAATTTCCATACCGGGTACAACCTCGACAGTCTGGATTGCTACATCGCAGCGAGTGGCGACCAGGAGTTTCGCTCCAACCTCGACCGCGGCCTGGCTTTCTACAAAGGCCATTTTTTTGAAGAGAACGGTTGCCCGAAGTACTATCACACGCGAACCTACCCGGTTGACATCCAATGTGTGGCGCAATCCATCGATACCCTCGCACTCTTTTCAAACCGGGATGCGGAATGCCTCGAGCTGAGCGCCAAGGTGGCGGCGTGGGCGATCGGGAACATGCAGGATTCGAAGGGATATTTTTACTATCGCAAGTATCCGCTCGTCCGGGCCAAGACTCCGATGCTCCATTGGGGACAGGCCACGATGTTCAAAGCGCTCGCCCGCCTTTTCCTCCGCCTCGAATCCAGAAGTTCCGCGCAGTAGGCTACGCACTCCTCCTCGGCCTTTCAGTCCAATTCCCAATTCCGTGATTGGCGTCGTCTCAAACTCGTCCGAAGAAGCAGTCGTTCGCGAGTTCTTCGAGTTGTTTAAGACGCCTTGGGAGTTCTATCAGCCTTGCGGCAAGTACGACGTCGTTCTCTGCGCCGGAACTGGAGACTTTGGCGGCCATGGCGCCCGACTGGTAGTGATCTACTCCGGACAGATGCTGCCCTTTGATGCAGTGCAGGGCGCGCAGATTGCCGCGCAAGGCAACGACGGGTTCGCTTTTCCACACAACGGGTCCCGCATTCCAATCTACGGCGATTACGTACTGTTTCAGGAGAGCAGCGGAGCACTGTCGGCGCCCGAGTCACCGGCGACAGCGATGTACCGCCGGAAGTCAGGTCACGGCGAGGTCGTGCGGGTTGGTTTCGATCTTTTCGCCGAGGTCCGCACACTCCTGACTCGCGGGCAGCCCGCGGCCAACGCTGCCGTCCCAGCCCTGGAACTGCACATTGCGTTCCTACGCGACTTGATCCTTGGCAGCGACGTTCCGCTGGCTGAGATCCCGGCTGTCCCGGACGGGTATCGCTTCACGGCGTGCCTCACCCATGACGTGGATCATCCCATGATGCGCCGGCACAGATTCGACCACACCATGTTTGGGTTTCTGTATCGAGCAACCTGGGGGTCGCTGGTCAGGGCACTCCAGGGGCGAATGCCATGGGCCAAGCTGTGGAGGAATTGGTTAGCGGTGTTGAAGCTTCCTCTCGTCCATCTCGGTCTGACCAAGGACCCCTGGTCCGAACTCGACCGCTTCAGCACACTGGAACAGGGAGCACCGTCGTGCTTTTTTGTCATTCCTTTTAAGGGGCGCGCAGGTCGCACTCTCCAGGGCAGGGCGCCGGGCGCGCGGGCCGCTCGCTACGGCGCTGCTGACATCTCCGATCAGCTCCGCAAACTGGCGTCCGCAGGTTGCGAGATTGGACTGCACGGCATTGATGCCTGGCTGGATAGTTCTGCCGCGCGCGATGAACTGAACGAAATTCGCGGGATCACCGGCGGTCAAGAAATTGGCGTTCGTATGCACTGGCTGTACTTTGACGAGCGATCTCCTGCAGTTCTTGAGAGAGCGGGCGCCAGCTACGATTCAACCGTCGGCTACAACGAAACCATCGGATATCGCGCCGGAACGGCGCAGGCCTATAAACCCTTACAGGTTTCTCAACTGCTTGAGTTGCCGCTGCACGTGATGGATACGGCGCTTTTTTTCCCCGCCCACCTCGATCTTTCCGACTCTGAGGCTCGGGAACGAGTCACGCGGGTGTTGGACGATGTCGTCCAGTTTGGTGGCTGCCTGACCGTGAATTGGCACGATCGTAGCATTGCGCCCGAACGGCTGTGGGATGACTTCTACGCAGATCTGATTCGCGAGCTGCGGAAAAGAGGAGCCTGGTTTGCAACTCCCTCCCAGGCAGTCTCCTGGTTCCGGAAGCGTCGCTCCGCCGTATTCGAGGATGTCAGCTGGGAATCGGGCCGCTTGCGAGCCAGGATTATGGCTTCGCCGAACAACGGTCTTCCTGACCTGCAACTTCGAGTTCACAATGGACGAAAGTGGCAACAAGACGTGGTGATTCGCGCCACGGAACCCGAACGCATCGCCGACATCCGGGTCGCGTCGCCACTTCATACTTGCGTAGCTTCTTCGTAGTGAATCTCGACTAACTGTATCCAAGCCGGTGATCGCATGCAGCCTATGAATACCTGGAATTTAACCTTCGCCCTGATTACGCCAGCCCGTAACGAAGAGGCGTTCATCGAACAGACGATCCAGTCGGTCATTTCTCAGACGATCCTTCCGAAAAAGTGGGTGATTGTCAGCGATGGCTCGACCGATGGCACCGACGAAATTGTGCAGCGGTACCTGCCGAAGTATCCATGGATCGAGCTGGTGCGGATGCCGGAACGGAGGGACCGGCACTTTGCCGCCAAGGTCGCCTGCTTCAATGCGGGCTTTGAGAAGCTGAAGACGGAAGAGTTCGACATCATCGGCAACCTGGACGCCGACATCACTTTCGAAAAAGACTATTTCGAGTTCCTGTTGTCGAAATTCTCGGCAGACGAGCAGCTGGGCGTTGCGGGAACGCCATTCGTCGAGGGAGCCAACTCCTACAATTTCAAATTCACTACGGTCGAGCACGTGTCTGGCGCGTGCCAACTCTTTCGCCGCGAATGCTTTCGACAGATCGGCGGATATCAGCCCGTCAAGTGCGGCGGTATCGATTGGATTGCCGTCACCACCGCCCGCATGAACGGCTGGAAAACTAGGACCTTTGTAGAACGGGTATGCCACCACCATCGTCCCATGGGAACGGCAGAAGTCGGGGCTCTGCGGGCTAACTTCAAATTGGGCGGGCAGGATTATTATCTCGGCGGGCATCCGCTCTGGCAGCTCTTCCGTGCTTGCTATCAGGCGACCCGAAAACCCTATATTGCCGGTGGCGCAAGTCTGCTGGCTGGATACATGTGGTCCTGGGTGAGAGGGATCGATCGGCCGGTCAGCCCGGAGCTCATTCGGTTCCACCGCGGTGAGCAGATGCGCCGCCTGAAGCACTTTCTGGGCGCCCACAAACTGGTATCAACTGGACAAACGAGCAGCTAAGAGACTGCATGAGCAGCGGAAACTCAGATATGCCGGCCGATCAGCTGATCCAAACCAACACCCAAACCATCCCTGCGCGACAGGAGTCTATCATCGGTCAGGAGGATCCCATCCTGATTACAGGCGGGACCGGATTCATCGGTCAACGAGTGGTCGAAGGCCTGTTGAGCCTCGGATTCCGCAGTATCCGCGTTTTCGCGCGGCCGGGCAGCCGCCCGGAACGGGTGGAGGCGCTATGCCGGCACTCCGGTTCCGGCGCACAGGTTGAAGTAGTCATGGGGAATCTGCTGTCGCGCACGGACTGCGAAGCTGCGGTCAAAGGAATCAAAGTCATCTATCATCTCGCGGCGGGGACCGGCGGGAAATCCTTCTCTGACGCGGTACTGAACTCGGTCGTGACTACCCGCAACCTTCTGGATGCGAGTTTGCGTGAAGGGGGTCTCCGTCGGTTCGTCAATATCAGCTCCTTCACTGTGTACACGAACACCGACAAACCACGAGGGAACGTTCTGGATGAGTCGTGCCCTGTGGAAGCGCGCCCGGAAGCGCGGGGCGATGCATATTGTTACGGCAAGGTGAAGCAGGACGAACTCGTTATGGCGTACGGGAAGCAGTTTGGAGTTCCTTACGTCATCATCCGGCCGGGTTACGTGTACGGGCCGGGCAAGAAGGTCATCAGCGGGCGGGTTGGGATTGATACGTTCGGTTTCTTTCTGCACCTGGGGGGCTCCAACAAGATACCGTTCACTTACGTTGACAATTGCGCCGAAGCGATCGTTCTGGCCGGACTGAAACCGGGAATTGACGGCGAGGTGCTTAACGTCGTGGATGATGAACTGCCTTCCAGTCGCCAGTTTCTCCGGTTGTACAAGAAAAACGTCCGGCGGTTCCGCTCGCTCTACCTGCCGCACCCGCTCAGCTACGCCTTCTGCTGGCTATGGGAATGGTACTCGCAGTGGTCCGAAGGCCAGCTGCCGCTGGCATTCAATCGCAAGCGCTGGTATGTGGACTGGCAAAGCACCCGCTACAGCAATGACAAACTGAAAGGGCTGGTCGGCTGGTCGCCCAAGGTTTCCCTCGCCGAGGGGCTGCAACGTTATTTCGAAGGCTGCCGGAACGGAAATGGACATGCTTAAAGTCGCCATCATCGGTTGCGGAAAAATCGCCGACTCGCACGCCGCCGAAATCCGCAGGGTCCAGGGCTGCGAACTGGTCGCCGTGTGCGACAGCGAGCCGCTGATGGCGACGCAGCTGGCCGATCGATTTCATGTTCCGCAAACGTTCGTCGAAGTAGAAAATCTTCTGCAACAAGCGCGCCCCGACGTGGTTCATATCACCACGCCTCCGGAGAGCCACTTCCCGCTGGCAAAGTACTGTCTTGAGCGTGGCGCCAACGTCTACGTTGAAAAGCCATTTACCCTCAATCTCGCGGAGGCTACTACGTTGGTGAACACCGCGAACGATCGAGGCTTGAAGCTGACCGTGGGCCATGACGATCAGTTTCGGCACGTGGCTCGGCGAATGCGTGATCTGGTCCGCACCGGGTATCTCGGAACGCCGACCCACATGGAGGCCTTTTACTGCTACAACCTGGATGATCCCACCTACGCCAAGGCGCTACTGGGGGACAGCCGGCACTGGATTCGGCGGCTCCCGGGAAAGCTTCTGCAGAACATCATCAGTCACGGGATCGCCAGGGTCGCGGAATTCCTGACCACGGACTCGCCGCTCGTGATCGCGCACGGGTTTGTGAGTCCGCTTCTGAAGAGCATCGGCGAAACCGACATCATTGATGAACTGAGGGTGATCATCAGCGAGAACGAGCGCATGACGGCTTATTTTACGTTCTCCTCGCAGATGCGGCCCTCGATGCGCGAGTTCCGCATCTACGGCACTAAGAATGGTCTCTTCATGGACCCGGACCATGAAACCCTGATCAAGCTCCCCGGATCCCGCTACAAGAGCTACATGGAGACATTCGTGCCCCCGATGCAGTTTGCCCGCCAGCACCTGTCCAATGTGGCAACCAACGCCAGGATCTTCCTGAAGAAAGACCTCCACATGAAGGCAGGGATGAAGTTTCTTATCGAGTCCTTTTATCGCTCCATTGTGGAAGGCGAACCGTTGCCGATCCCCTACCGCGAGATTTTGCTCACCACGCGCCTGATGGATTCTATTTTTGCTCAACTGACCACCAATCAGAAACTCTCCCAGGCGGAGCGCGATGTCGTCCTTTCCTAACAACCAGGTGCACGGCCCAGGCGACGAGCGCGACCCGGGCGGGGGCGTCAAAGTCAGCGATGTTTCCCCAGGGAACCAGCTTCCAAGCCGCGAGGCGGCACCGGCAGTCAAACACATCGCAATTTGCATCTGCACTTTTCAGCGGCCGCAACTGCTCAAGCAATTGCTGGAGAAGCTCCGCCAGCAGGAGACCGGGGGGCAGTTCACATGTTCGGTCGTGGTCGTGGACAACGATGCGTCGCGGTCGGCGGAGCAAGTCGCATCTGAGTTCTTGCAGACGTCCGGCATTCCTGTTAAGTACTGTGTCGAACCGCGACGGGGCATCTCGCTTGCCCGCAACCAAGCCGTCAACAACGCGACCGGCGACTTCCTTGCCTTCATTGACGACGATGAGCTTCCGAGCAACCGTTGGCTTTACAACCTGCTCAAGACCCGCAACGACTATGGCGCGGATGGTGTGCTTGGGCCGGTCGAAGAACAGTTCGACGAACCGCCGCCAGAATGGATCGTGAAAGGAAACTTCTTTCAGCGGCCAACCTATCCCACCGGGACGGTGCTGGACTGGATGAACGCACGGACCGGCAACGTGCTCCTCAAAAGCGAGATGTTTGAGGGCCTTACAGAGCCATTCCGCCCGAAGTTCCGCTCCGGCGAAGACCAGGATTTCTTCCGCAGAATGATGGACCAGGGACGAGTGTTCATTTGGTGCAATGAAGCGCCGGTGTTTGAAACCGTGCCCCCGGCGCGCTGGAAACGAAGTTATCTGCTGCGGCGGGCACTCCTGTTCGGCTCCATGTGGGCAGTCCACGACAGTGTTCCTCTCCGCGAAGTTATGAAGTCAGTGATTGCGATCCCAGTGTACGTGGCTGCACTTCCGTTCGCGTTACTGTTGGGGCATCACAGGTTCATGACACTCCTGGTAAAACTCTGCCATCACCTCGGAAAACTGCTTAAGCTTATGGGCATCAATCCGATCGCGGAGACCTATGTCAGCGGTTGATGCTAGCATCGAAGCGCCACGTTTGAGGACACCTGGATGCCCAAGATAATCGCCACCTGCATCTGCTGTGCGGGCATCATTGGGATGTTCTACCTGGCTCGCGACCGGAAGTCTCGGACTTCTCTGGCGTTGTGGCTTCCCACGATCTGGTTCCTGTTGGCGTGCTCACGCCCGGTCGCAAGGTGGCTCAACATGGAGTCGGGCGACTTCGATTCGATCAGCGCCCGATTGTCCGAGGGCAGTCCGGTAGACAGGGCAGTACTTACCAGTTTGTTGCTTCTCGGGCTGCTGGTGCTTCTGAACAGAAGGGAGAAGGTCGCGCGCAGTTTGCGACTCAGCGTACCCATCCTCTTGTTCTTTGGCTATTGTCTTGCGAGCCTTATCTGGTCAGATTACCCGGGAGTGGCGTTCAAACGCTGGAACAAAGCAATTGGAGACTGGGTGATGGTGTTGATCGTCTGGACGGATCCGCAGCCGATCAATGCCTTAAAAAGACTGTTGGAGAGAACGTCCTATATCCTCATCCCCCTGTCGATTCTGTTTATCAAATATTACCCGGACCTCGGTCGTGGCTATGGCCGCTGGCTGGGCGAAGTCCACTACACCGGGGTCACAACTGGCAAGCAAGGACTCGGGGAGATTTGCCTGCTGTTTGGGATCGCCTCACTGTGGCGGGCTTTGGAGGTGTACGGCGAGCGTCAAAGCGTTCAGCGCAAGCGGAGCTTGCTGGTTCACGGTGTGATCCTGGCGATGATCGTGTGGCTGTTTTCCATTGTTGACGCAATGACCTCGTTGTCGTGTTTTTTGCTGGCGACTTGGGTTCTATTCGCGATCCGTTTTCGAGTTGTTGCGAGATACAGGTTCATGATCCACGCCCTCGCCCTGATTACGGTGATGATTCCCGTCTCGGTTGCCCTGCTCGGGATGGTGCCTGGCGTCCTGCAGACCATGGGCAGAAATGCGACGCTCACCGAGCGCACAGACATATGGGTCATGGTCATTCATCTGACCCCGAACCGGTGGCTCGGTGCTGGGTACGAGAGCTTTTGGCTGGGACCTCGGCTGGAAACTATGATCTCCACCGTTACGCACTGGTGGATCCCCAAACAAGCCCATAACGGATACATCGAGATATACGCAAATCTCGGATGGCTGGGCGTCGGGTGCCTGGCATACGTAATTCTCTGGGGCTACCGCCGGGTCATTCGCGCTTGGCGTCGGAATCTCCCGGCCAGCAATCTGATGCTGACATATTTCCTGACCGGAGTGATCTACAACTTGACCGAAGCCGAATTTTTTCGAATGATGTTTCCAGTGTGGTTGTTCCTGCTGCTGGCTATCACCCCGCACACTACTCAGGAACGATCCTCGCGAGCAGGCGTGCTATCCACTGCCGCCGCACAGAACTCCAGCCCAGTGCAGGATTTGCCGTTATGCCCCAACTTGGACAGCCAGGGAGGGCTAGTCGTTGAAGGCCAGGGGGATACACCTCGTCCAAATGCCGGAGACGGGTATTGCACCTTCGTGTCTTGAACGTTGCATGCCTGCCACGTAAGCTGACCCCGGTACACAAGAACGACTACTTCCCCCGAGCGGTCGAGGTCTCATATGGCGCTGAGTCGTCTGCGGTTACTGTCATTTCTCCTGTGTTTGCTATGTTTACTCTGCTGTCGTAACGGTTACGCGGCCACGCGGAATGTATCCTGCTCTGGAGATATTTCCGGCGCTTTGCAGACGGCGATGAGCGCCTCGGCGGATAACGACATCGTAGCCATTGGGGCAGGCAGTTGTACGCTGAGCTCCAGTGTTTCGGCAGCGTGCAGTTCGTGGACTCTAGAAGGCGCCGCTTCGAGTTCGACCACGGTCACGGTCAGTGGCGGTAATATCGGGCTCAGCGGCTGTAATGGAAAGTCTTTTCGGATCACTGGCATTAATTTCGTAGAGTCCTCTGTGGGCGGGGCCGGCGTGATTTATGTGCACGGCGGTACGGGGATTTCATACCGGATTGATCACAATACATTTGACTCTTCCTCGGCGTGGCACCGCTACATGTGGATCAACGAGCCCTGCACCGCCCCCGGTTGCTTGTGGGATCACAACACGATTATTGACGCAGGCGGACTGATCTCAGGAGAAGCGGTGCCCACCGACGGGACTTACCCAGGATGTAGTGGGAGCTCGGATAATTGCGCCGGCCACACCATGTGGAGCCAGACCATGTTCTTCGACAATGGGACGGAAGCCTATTTCGAGGACAACACCTTCACCTTCAACAATTACTACGGCAACGACATGATGGACTGTGATCGTGGAGGCCGGTATGTGTTTCGCCACAATACGGTCACCGGGAACAACATTTTTGGACATGGTTTCGATTCGCTGCCGTATAGCTGCTTAGAGATTAGTGCGTATCAGAACACAATTGATGCCTTGGGAAAATCGCAGGCGGGCGTCTTGTTTCGTGGCGGCACGGGCCTCATCTACTCCAACATCCTGAAGAACAGCTATGGCGGCAATCTCCTGACCACCAACTACCGCTCGTCGGCCGGTTGCGTGGCGTTGTCGGAGTGCCCCGTGACAGGGGCTCAACCTTATTGTGGTGGAAGTAACAGCAAGGACGGCAACGTCACCAATGGCTGGCCCTGCTTTGGGCAGGTCGGGAGGGGCAGCAGTCCTGCGACACCCGGTCTGGGGAGTTCTCCGCTCTATCAGTGGGATAACTGCAAGACCGCCCTGGGATGCACTGGCACTTCGGACCAGAACGTCGTAACGGTGTACAGCGTCGGTGGTGGCGGTCCGGACTACACCCTGGCCGATATTCAGGCGAACCGGGATTATTACGACTCGGTCAGTCCATTCAACGGTACGGCGGGGGTTGGAATCGGTTCCCTGGCCTCGCGTCCCTCCACCTGCACGTCGGGCGTCGCCTATTGGGGAACTGACACGAACACGCTCTATCAGTGCAGCAGCGGCAACACCTGGAGCACTTACTACACGCCCTATACCTACCCACACCCGTTGCAACAAGGTGCTGCGAGTTCGGGCGCGCAGTTGCAGCCTCCAACTGGCCTTACGGCGACGGTAAACTGACACACCGGCGTAGGTAACCGGCAGCTCTGCCCCAAAAACGGAGCACGACGTGGCGATCCTCGGCTTGCCCTCGACCGCGTAGATTCTGCCATCTTGGTCGTAGTCGAGATCTCGATCTCCCCAAGCCGCGACATGCCCGATGTGGGCGCTGGAAATTCCCCAGTTTTGGCAAGTGAAGGGTTCGGAGCGGATCGTCCGACCATCACTCCCGCGTTCGGATCAGCAGTGGGAGCAAGCGGCGGCAGCGAACCCGAGATCTCCTGAATGACTCCCTGAGCTTAGTAACCTCGACCCCAGTTCATCGTAAGCACTGAACCATGTCAGAGTCTGCTGCACCAAGCCATACCACTTCGCACAGCATGCGGAGCACGGCCGTCGTGCTTCTGTCGCTGGTGCTCGCTTCTGCTGCAAACCACTTTCTGGCCCGCTGGCTGGCAATCACTCGGACGGAGGGAGTAGGGATTTACCGGCGCGTGGGGCCTGAAGGTGGTCCGCAAGTTCTCTGCGCCGGATCGTCGCTGCTCGTATCGGCGCTCTCCTGGTCAAACGTATCCGAAGCTCTTGGTCAGGGCGTCGAAACGTGGGGTGTGGGCGGGTCTTCGCCGGAGATATGGGAAGAGTGGCAGGCACGCCGGCCGCTTGCCAACACGACGATCATCGGCGTTTCAGTGTACGACCTCAACGAAATGCACTTGGCTGAGGATCGTGCCGCCGTCGTGCCGCTTTCCCGGACCGTAGACGATCTTTGGCGATCCGGTGCTAGTCCTGCTTTGTCGCATCGAATTCTCGCGCAGTACGCGCTTACTTATGTCAGACTCCTGTTTCCGACCGCAGGCAGTGGGGACAAAGTACTGAGTGGACTGCGAAGCAAAGCTGCAGACCTATTGGGAATGCAAGCCCGTCTCACCGAGTACGAGGGTGTTGTGCACGAGCCAAAGCCCCCGCTTCTGGACGCCGGAGATTCTACGGACACCGTCACTGAGTGGTCGTCTGCCAGGGTGCTTCGTCGGCTGGCGGCTCTGCGGGTTGAGAATCGGGGACGGCACGAATTCTTCAAGGGTCCAAAACATGCAGCGTTCCACCGTCTTCTATCCCAAGCCAGAAGGCAAGGGCGCGTCATAATCGTTGTCTTGCCGGTGACTCGAGAGTACTCCCAGGAGTTTCTCGATGCGGCCGACGATGCTGCATTCGAGAAGGCAATACAGCAGGCTATGGCGATCGTGCCGGATGCGACGCTGGTCCGGGTGGATCGGCTGCCGGGAATCTCGGATCCGCGCTACTTCCTCGATCTGGTGCACATGAACTCGTTAGGCAGACGCGTGGCCACGCAGGCGCTGCTGGCGGAGCTGACCAAGGCAGGACCGCAGCAAAAGTTGGAGGCCACGTCTACCTCAGTCTTTGGTAACTGATTATGAGTCATATCCACACGAGTGTCGGCACCATGTGGGACAGATGGCGCGAGAACGCGGACAGGGCGCCTGATTCAGCAGCCGTCGTTCATTGGAAGGCGGGCGAAGCTCCGAGGCGTTGGACGTGTGGCGAGTTGATCCGCACCGCGGAAATTTATTCTGCTGCCTTGACCAACAGTGGCATAGAAAAGGGGCAGGTCTGCGCCATCATCGTCCGGCATAACGCCTTGCTCTATCCGATGTATATGGCGTGCGTATCTGCCGGTGCCATACCGGCTATCCTCGCCTACCCGAACCCCCGCCTCCATCCGGAGAAGTTTCGTGAAGGGCTCGAGGGAATGGGCCGGCGTTCGGGGCTGGACTGGATTCTCACGGAACGTGCGCTTGAGGACGTGCTGCAGCCGCTCCTCGGAGACGGCCGCAGCACAATCAAGGGGCTGCACTTTCCGTTCGAGGACAGTAATTACTTGGAGGTGGTACAGTCTGGTGTTCGCCCTGGGCCTGCTCAATCAGCACCCCTGATTACTGCCCGCGAGTCGGATCCATTGCTCTTGCAACATTCCTCTGGAACGACTGGTTTGCAAAAACCCGTCCTCCTTTCTCATCAGACCGTCCTTGAGCACGTTACCGAGTACGGTAAGTTCCTGGCGGTATCTCCACAGGACAAAATCGTCAGTTGGCTTCCCTTGTATCACGACATGGGGCTGATTGCCGCGCTTCATCTGCCCCTGGCGCTCGGGATTCCCACCATCCAGATAGATCCGTTCGAATGGGTGCAGGCTCCCTCGCTGCTGCTGGAAGCCATGTCGGTGGAGCGCGCGACCCTCACCTGGCTGCCGAACTTCGCATTCAGCATGATGGCGGACAAAATCCAGGAAGAGGATTTGGAAGGCGTAACTCTGGACAGTTGCCGCATGGTAATCAACTGTTCCGAGCCGGTCAGATACCGCGATCAGGAGAAGTTCTTCAACCGGTTTGCACCTCGAGGACTCAAAAGAGAAGCCCTGGCTTCGTGTTACGCCATGGCCGAGACGACCTTCGCCGTAACCCAAACACCGCCCGGGCGCGAACCGAGCACTCTCGCGGTCGATCCAAAGTCACTGTCCCAGGGTGTTGCGCGCCCAGTCGCCGAGGGCAGCACAGCCAGGGTATGCGTGTCGTCAGGCGAACTGATTCCGGGATGTCAAATCCGGGTGGTGGACGACGAGTTCAATGACCTCGACGACGGACGCGTAGGGGAGGTTTTGATCAAGTCTTCTTTCATGTTTGATGGCTATCGGAACTACCCCGAGAAAACCGCAGCGGCAATTCGAGATGGGTGGTACTTAACCGGAGATTATGGATTTAGGTACGGAAGCGATTATTACATCATCGGACGGAAGAAGGACATTGTGATCATCGCCGGCAATAACATCTACCCGGAAGATGTCGAAGCGGTCATCAATGATCTGAAGGGCGTTATCCCGGGACGAGTTGTCGCCTTTGGCGAGGAAGATGCCGAATTCGGCAGCGAGCGCTTATCCATAGTTGCCGAAACCCCACTTACAGATGAAGGGGAACGCCGGCAGCTGCGCATGGCCATTATCAAAGCAGGTATGGGAATCGACGTCTCCATCACGAATGTGTACTTGGTGCCGCCTCGCTTTCTGGTCAAGAGCTCTGCCGGCAAGCCAAGTCGAAGCGCAAACAGAGAGAGAGTGCTTCGATGGAGAGAATCGGACACGACAATGGGAACAAGGAGATAGGGTGATCTCAGACGAGTTGAAAGCAGTGATCCTGTCCACGCTCAAGCTTGATGGGTGGGACCTCACCGATACGACCCTGGCGGCAGAAGTTCCCGGCTGGGATTCGCTTAGCCACATCAACGTTGTGCTGGCCGTGGAAAAGCACTTCGGCGTTCGTTTCAGGAGTGCGGAAGTCCTCAAGCTGAAGAATGTGGGCGATCTGCAAAGGCTCGTTGACTCGAAACTCGCCCAAAAGCCTTAAGTCGCTATTAGCCCGAATTGATTACGGCAATATGTCATTATCTTTCACCTCTCTGGAATTCGTTTTGTTTTTGGGACTGTGTCTCGGCGTAGTCCGCCGAACCAGAAGTATGTCAGCCCAGAAATGGCTCCTGATCATCTTCAGCTACATTTTTTGCCTGGGTTTCGGCGTGGTTGGCATCGTCGTCGTGACATTGTTGGCCTTGGTCGACTTCAACGTGGGTGGTTGGCTTGGAACTTCGACCAGCAGTGGGACTCGCAGGCAGTGGCTCTGGGCCGGTCTCGCGGCCAATCTCGGACTGCTCATCCTCTTCAAGTACTCCCGGTTCTTGGCCGAGACCCTAGCCGTCGCGTTGCGCCCGATGGGTGTGCGCGTCTCCGCGCCGGGCAATCCTCTGGTAACGATTGTCGGCCTGTCGTACTTTACTTTTGCGGGCATGAGCTATCTGCTGGACGTCTATTACGAGAAGATCGAGCCAACCGAGAGCCTGTCCGAGTATGTCTGTTACCTCGTGTACTTCCCCAAGTTTGTCGCCGGCCCGATCGTGAGGGCGGCGGAATTCCTGCCCGAGTTGAAGCGGGGCGTGCAGGTTACCGCCCAGGACTTCGAGACCGGGTGCGCATACCTCCTCGTAGGGGCTGTGAAGAAGCTGGTCGTTGCTGACCAGTTGGCCAGTCACGTCAGCATGATCCTGGCCGCACCGCAGCACTATAACGCGATGACGCTGGTCCAGGGAATGCTCGGCTATACAGTGCAGATTTATGCGGATTTCTCAGGATATTCCGACATGGCGATCGGGTGCGCGCGGCTGATGGGCTTTAGATTTCCCCAAAACTTCTTGATGCCATACAGTGCCGTGAACATCGCCGAGTTCTGGCGACGTTGGCATGTGACTCTGTCGAGTTGGTTCCGGGACTACGTATTCCTGCCGCTGGAGGTGGGGAGTCGCGGTACTGGCAATGCAAGCATTCGAGCGTCTCGCAACATTGTCATCACTATGCTTCTCTGCGGCCTCTGGCACGGAGCTAGTTGGAACTTTGTGTTGTGGGGAGGATTGCACGGCTTGGCGCTGGCGGTGTATCAGGTGTATGCGAGGGTCGTACCGCGGCAGGTCCACCGGGGCGCACGATCGTCCCTTCCCGGAACGCTGGTGGCTCGCGTCTTGACCTTATCCGTTGTCATGGTGGGCTGGATCTTTTTCGGAACCCAGACTCTAACGCTGGCCTTTCAGTACCTGTGGCGCATGCTGACTTGGACCAGGGACGGCGTGGCACTCGGCTCTCCTTACATCCTGCCGCTCACAGCCTTGGTGCTTCTGGTGCACTTGCTTGTTGACAAGGACCGCAACCTAATCGAAGAGTGGGCAACTTATTCGGCGCCGGTCCGAGTTTTCACGTTTGCAGCCTTGATGATGGCCTTGACCTGCTTGGTGCCGTCGGATGGAGTTCCGTTCGCCTATGTGCGGTTCTGAGCCCATGCCTGCCGGAGACCAGCTTGCGCCGGACGTCGCAAAGAGCTGGCGTATTGGAAATTCAATCCGCATCCATCGAGTGGCAATCCGATGTTCTGAATCTGCAACGGCTGCCGGAAGCACTCGCTGAGAGGCGGCTGGACTTACGTTACCGAAATACGACGATGGACTTGCCCGTCCGTGTCTTGAATATCTGCGATTCAGTCGCGTAGATTGGGGTTGAGAACCACCCTTTTCCCCCGGACGGCCGGACGATGTTCCCCACGAAGTACCTGTTTATCACCCGGTGTTAGGTTTCTCCAGCATGGTGCCATAGTGGCGGCGCGGCGACTATCAATACGGGTCTTGTTCTCAGGCGATGTTCAGGGTGTTCTCAATTTGTCTTCCGATGGAGACTCATTGGGTCGCACCAGGCAGTTGCACGTGGGGCGGCTGGTAAATTCCAGACTCATCAGCTCAGCGGAAGGGGCGCCTTTCTTTTCAAGCAGGCGCCCACCACACGCAGGTTCTCATCGGAATATAAATGGATCTTGAACGCATGATTGGATATGGCAGACGATTTCACGCCCTTATGGCGGAGTACTTGGCACGCAAACGTGCAAGCCGAAGCTCTCCTTCTGCCATGATTTCCTTCACGTTCGATGACTTTCCCAGGTCGGCACTGACTGTCGGCGGGAAGATGCTGACTGACCATGGCTGGAAAGGCACTTATTACGGTTCGATGGGACTGATGGGGAGCGGCAACGGGGAGTTCCCGATATTTACCCGCGACGATTTGGACGATGCCATGATTGCCGGTCACGAACTCGCATGTCACACGCTCCACCACACTTCCTGTCTTTCCGTGGATACCGGCACGTTCGCAGAAAGCTGTGCGGAGAACCGCCGCTGGGCGGCTGCCCTGCTAGGCGGCTACCGATTGCGGAACCTCTCGTTCCCATACGGCCACGTCACCTTGGCGGCGAAGTATCGTGTACGGTCGGCTTACGACACATGTCGATCCATCCAATGGGGAATCAACTCCGATCCGGTGGATCTTGGCTTCCTTCGGGCAAATCCGATCTATTCGCGATATTCCGTTGACATGGTGAGGGGACTCATTCGCGCCAACAGTCGCGCCAACGGGTGGCTGGTGCTCTACACGCACGATGTGGCAGACGACCCAACTCCGTTCGGCTGCACGCCCGGGTATTTCGAAGAAGTACTCCGCAGTGTCCACGAGTCAGGATCAGAGGTGTTGACCATCAGTGAAGCGGTCAGCCGTTTCCGCATGGACGACAGGGGTCGGGACGGACCGCAGTCCGGGGTTGAGTAACCAATGTCCGCCAAACTATTTGAAGAAGACGGCAGGTTTCGGACTGTAGCTTCAGACGGTGGGGACGAACTGCGTCAACACGCCGTCCGCGGCGCGGGGGTTACCCTGCTTTCTGGTGGCATCGGACTCGGTATACAGATCATATCTGCCATCGTCCTGGCCAGGCTATTGACGCCCACCGATTTTGGCGTAATGACCATGGTCACTACCTTCAGCCTGTTGATTGTGAGTTTGGGACAGAACGGGTTTCCCGAGGCTGTGGTGCAGCGGAAACAGATGAGCCGTGCACTGGCCAGTAATCTGTTCTGGATCAACCTAGGCTGCGGGGCTGTCCTCACGATCGGGTTTGCCGCCGCAGGATCGTTGATGGCGAGCCTGTACCACGACAGACGGGTCGCGAACGTAGCTCTTGGTGTGGCTCTTACGATCTTCTTTACCAGCACGTCGGTTCTGCACATAGCGCTGCTTAAACGCGCGATGCGATTCACTGCGGTTTCCGTAAATGACATCGTTAGTCGCGCTGTTTACCTCGCGGTAGCCATTGTGTTGGGATGGGCCGGATGGGGCTACTGGGCTTTGGTAGCGGCGGCGGTTGCGTTGCCGCTTAGCCAGTCCATTGGGGCTTGGTTTCTGTGTGGATGGGTGCCAGACCCGCCGCGACGGCACGTCGCGGGTACGAAATCGACGTTACTATTTGCCACGAATACGTACGGGCGCTTCGCCGTCAACTATGGCACTCGCAATACCGATAACTTGCTGATCGGGTTGCGTTTCAGCGCGCAGGCCCTGGGCTTCTACAAGAAGGCCTATGACCTGTTTTCTCTGAGCGCAACCCAGTTTGTAAATTCGCTTGACCTGGTTTTCCTGTCGGCCCTCAGACGGGTGGACCGGAAATCGCCTGAATTTCACCGCTATATTCTCGGTGCCATAACCGTTATGGCATTTGGAGGAATGGGACTGGCGGCGGATCTTACTCTCATCGGAAAGGATCTGATTCGCATACTGCTCGGACCGAGGTGGGAGCAAACGGGAAGGATTTTTGTCTTCTTCGGACCTGGAATCGGAGCGATGATCGTTTACCACACGCACAGTTGGATTCACCTGTCGATCGGGCGGGCGGATCGCTGGCTGCGCTGGGGAATCATCGAATTCATCATTACAGTTTCCTTGTTTCTCGCCGCATTGCCATGGGGCCCGGAGGGAATCGCGGTAGCGTGGGCAGCTTCGTTCTGGGTTCTGGCAATTCCTGCAATGTGGTATGCCGGGAAACCCATCGGCTTCGGAGTGGGCCCGGTGCTGGCTGCACTTTGGAGATACATCGTTGCCTCGCTCCTGGCTGGGAGTGCAACCAGCCTGATCATCCAACGCATCCCGTCGCTCTGGGGAGCGCCTGGTGCCGCCGGGGCCGCGGCTCGGGTTGCCGCAAGCACCCTCTTGTTGGGGTTCTCCTACCTGACTGCGGTCATTGTTCTCCACTGGAGCCCCAGGCCGATTTATCAGATAGCGGAGCTGTTGCTCCAGATGGCCCCCTGGCGGACTCTTCAACCTCCGGTTCTTGCTGCAAGCGGATTCAAAGATACTAGTGTCACCCGTACAACAGACCAGCGCCAGACCGCTGCCCCCCTGACTAGCAGGAAGCCTTTGGTCTCGATTCTGATTCCCGCCTACAACGCCGAGCAATGGATCGCAGAGGCGATTGAGTCGGCCCTTGCACAGACATGGCAACCGAAGGAAATCATCGTAGTGGACGATGGCTCCGGCGACAGAACGCTGGAGGTGGCGCGCCAATTCGAATCCGATCTCGTCAGGGTTGTCTCCCAACCGCACCGGGGAGCCTCGGCCGCGCGAAATACAGCACTTACACTTTGCCACGGAGACTATATTCAATGGCTGGACGCCGATGATGTTTTGGCTGCGGACAAAGTGGCTAGGCAAATGGGTGCCGCCGATGAATGCGGCGACCGACGCACTCTCTTCTCCGCACCGTGGGGACAGTTCTTGTACCGGCCTGACAACGCCAAGTTCATCCCATCGGCCCTGTGGTGCGACCTGTCTCCGGTTGAATTTCTTCTGCGCAAAATGGGGCAGAATCTGTTTATGCAGACTTCCACGTGGCTGGTTAGTCGAGAGCTGACTGAAGCTGCGGGCCCGTGGTCAACCACTCTCTCGGTAGACGACGACGGAGAGTACTTTTGTCGCATTCTTATGGCGAGCCATGGTATCCGCTTCGTTCCGGACGCCAAGGTTCACTATCGCTACTCTGGCACGGCCGGCTTGGCCTACGTCGGAGATTCGCCATCAAAGATGGAATCGAAATGGCACTCCATGCAGTTGCACATGACATATCTCGAATCGCTGGAAAATAGTGAGCGGGTGCGCAACACATGCCTCAAATTCCTGCAATTAAATCTGATCGATTTCTATCCCGAGCGCATGGACATTGTGGAGCAGATGCATGAGAAGGCCGCGACGTTAGGGGGGCGGCTGGAGACTCCACATCTGTCCTGGAAATTCTCCTGGGTACGGCTTTTGTGTGGGTGGGGGTTTGCAAAGCGAGCACAGCTGTTCTTGCCGCACCTCAAGCTGAGGCTGCTTCGTTCTTTGCACAAAATCTACTTCAGTCGACAAACTGAAGAAGAGCGGCCAATGATTGCGGAAAATCATGCAAACTGGCAGGGTCCACCCAGCCTCGCTGTGGTACAAGGGTCCAGCCCTGGGACAGCATCTGAGACATCCGGCCACGACCACGAACTGGCTTGACCGGCGCTCGATCAGGCCCAGCGATGCAACTTGACGTAATCAACCCGCTGTTAGACGGTCGCTGGGAGGACCTGGTTGCCGGCCACCCCGATGCCTCGGTCTACCACGAACGTGGCTGGATCGAGGCTCTCAGCCGTACTTATCGTTATTCCTCGTTCGTATTGACAAGTACCCCGGCGGGCCAGCCGCTAACCAATGGCCTCCTGTTGAGTCTTGTTTCAAGTATTGTCACCGGCAAAAGACTGGTATCGCTGCCGTTCTCTGATCATTGCGAACCGCTGCTATCCAGCGGCCATGACACCGAAACGGTCGGCCTGTTCGAGAAGTGGCTGCGGGCGGAATGTGAGCGCCAACGGTTAAGGTATGTCGAACTGAGGCCCAGGGTCGCCGGCGATAGCGTGAAATCATTTCTGGATAAGGGGCCTTCCTACTATCTACATACTCTGGACCTGAGGCCGGCGCTGGGGCAAATCTTCGATGGATTTCACAGAGATTGCATACAGCGCCGGATACGGCACGCAGAACGGGCAGGGCTGTCGTACGAAACCGGCGACAATAACCGATTGCTGGACGACTTCTATGCATTGTTGACCATGACGAGACGGCGTCATCGCTTGGTGCCTCAGCCGCGTAGCTGGTTCCGCAATCTCCTAGGGTGCATGGGGCAGAAGGTCCGGATCAGGTTGGCACGAAAGGAAGACGTGCCGATTGCTGCGATTCTCACGCTGGCACATCGATCCTCCGTCGTATACAAGTATGGCTGTTCGGACGCGCGCTATCACAAGCTTGGCGCGATGCCATTCCTGTTCTGGCGACTGATAGAAGAAAGCAAGATGGGCGGTACTCTGGAGATCGACTTTGGGCGCACAGATCTCGACAATGAGGGATTGATCGTCTTCAAGGATCGACTTGGGACAAGTAAGACGCTGCAAACCTATCTCCTGTGCCGCCCGACTGGTAGAAGAGTCAGGAACTACAAGTGGGGTTTCAACCTGGCCAGACAGATCGTGTCGGTTCTTCCTGATGTGGTATTGCCCTGGGCAAGCAGGATTGTGTACCGACACGCCGGGTAGCGATCTCATTTACCGGTTTTTATGCTGGGAGTGTTGCTCTATAAGTATTCATGCATGCAGGTGTCCATGGCCAAATTGATGCTCGCCCAAATTCTTCCTCATCTGCTTTCAGGGATGCCGTGGCGAACTGTTCTCAAACTTGAGAAGAAGGCTTCATTGTCGGTGCGCTGTCCGGACAATTGGATGTATGAATCGTTTTGAACATCGGCTTATAAGGTGAAATGAAGAGAGCCCTCAGAGTTGGAGACTGGGTTGAGGTCCGCAGTAAAGAGGAAATCCTACGTACCCTCGACGCCAAAGGGCAACTGGAAGGAACTCCCTTCATGCCCGAGATGTTTCAGTACTGCGGCCAGCGTTTTCAAGTGTACAAGCGCGCGCACAAGACCTGCGATTACACGACGCAGTATCCGTATCACACGCGCCGGCTTGCCAACACGGTCCACCTGGAAACTCGCTGTGACGGGAAAGCGCATGACGGTTGCCAGGCCGGTTGCTTGCTGTACTGGAAGCTAGCCTGGCTTAGGCCAGTGAGCAAAGGTCCCGGACGCTCGAATGGCGCGAGTTCGGTCACGAGCGCTCAAGGTGCTCTCCAGACGGGAGGCATCGGATGCAGTGAAGATGCAGTCTGGGCTCATACCCAAATCCCCGGCTCGCAGGGCGGAGCGCCCACCTATGTCTGCCAGGTAACGCAAATTCCTTACGCGACTTCACCGCTCGCTTGGTGGGACGTCCGTCAATATCTCGAGGACTACTTTTCTGGCAATGTCAGTTTCGGAGCGCTTTTCCAGGCCTTCGGTTATTCGGCTTATTACAACTTGAGCCAGGCGGGTCTCGGACTCGGCCCTGCCATGCGGTGGCTCTACGACCGCGTCAGTCCGAGGTGGGGAGGCACGCTATTTCCGAGAAAACCAGGACTCATACCGGAGGGCACGCCGACACCGACGAGTCAGCTGAATCTGAAGCCGGGGGAACTGGTACGGATCAAACCGCACCTAGAGATCCTGAAAACGGTGGATGCTTCCAACCGGAATCGGGGGATGCATTGGGACGCCGAACTGGTGCCGTACTGCGGGGGAACGTATCGAGTCCTGAGGAGTGTAACCAAGATCATTGATGAGAAGACGAGCAAGATGATCGAAATGAAGAATCCATGCGTGATCCTCGACTCGGTCGTATGCCGGGCGAAATTTAGTCCCTGCCGGATGCTGTGTCCCAAGGAGATGTACCCCTACTGGCGGGAGATATGGCTGGAGAGGATAGCCAGCGATAGAAATGATGGTTCCGCGGAGGGAATTGCCGCTGGACTTCCCATCCCCTCGTCATACCGGGACAAGTAAGCTTCAAACAATCAATTTTCGATTATCAAGACCGAGAATGACACAGAATCCAGAACCGTTGGTAAGTGTGGTGACGCCGGTCTATAACGGCGCCCTGTACTTAAGAGAATGCATCGAAAGCGTTCTGGCGCAGACCTATTCGAACTGGGAATACATCATTGTCAACAACTGCAGCACGGACGGGACACTACAGATCGCCGAAGAGTATGCCAGAAACGACACTCGCATTCAGGTTCATAGTAACGACGAGCTGCTGCCCATCATTGCGAATCACAATCGGGCCTTCCGCCTGATTTCGCGCCAGAGCAAGTACTGCAAACAAGTATCGGCGGACGATTGGATTTTTCCCGAATGCCTGACGCGGATGGTGGCAGTTGCGGAAGCAAACCCCTCGGTCGGCATTGTTGGCTCCTACCAACTTAGCGGAGCTGGCGCCGATGGACGAAGATGGCAGGTGCGATGGGATGAGATCCCGTACCCGAGTGCTGTGACTTCTGGGAGGGAAGTCTCCCGCTCGCAGTTGCTGGGCGGTCCGTACGTCTTCGGCAGCCCCACGTCCCTCTTGTACCGGTCCGATCTGGTGAGGGCACAGGATGACTTTTTCCCGAATGCTTCGCCTCACGCGGATACGAGTGCGTGTTACCAGTGCCTGGAGCATTCGGACTTTGGCTTTGTGCATCAGGTGCTTTCCTATGAAAGGATTCACGGCGAGGCGGCCACTGCGGGATGCCGCGACCTGAACAGCTATTATTCATCGCGGCTGAGCGATTTGACCCAGTATGGCCCATGCTTCCTCACTCCAGAAGAACTGCTTAAGCGCAGGCAAGAGAGCATCAGGAACTACTACCGATTTCTCGGCGTGAGCGTGTTCCATTTTCGGGGCAAGGAGTTTTGGGACCATCACAGGGAGAAATTACACGAGTGCGGCGAGTCCTTATCGCTGATCAGACTGGCTGGAGCGGTGCTCACGAAGGGACTGGACTTGGCACTCAACCCGAAGCAGACTGCCGAGAAGCTCTTCTTGAAATCCGCGAAGGCGCAATAACTCGATGCCTGCTCAACCATCAGCGCAATTCAGCGTTGTGATACCGACCTATAACCGCGCTGCTCTGGTTGTCAGGGCCATTGACAGCGCGCTTGCGCAGGAATATGCGCCGGCGGAGATTATCGTTGTTGACGACGGCTCAACCGACGCGACACGGAAGGTGGTCGCGGGTTTTGGAGACAAGCTGCGCTACTTTCATCAGGCAAATGCCGGAGTCTCGGCGGCGCGCAATCGTGGAGTGAGAGAGGCCAGACACGATTGGATCGCATTTCTGGATTCGGATGATTCCTGGGAACCGGGCCATCTCCGGCGCATCGTAGACGCCATCGAACACACAGGGGGTGAGGCCGCGCTTTACTTCGCCGATGCCGCCATGGCCTGGGAAGGCGGGTCCTCGTATTGGGGTCATTGCGGACTGAAGGTAAATGGAGCGTGGGAGTTGAAGCGAGATGCCGGCGAATGGGCCATGATGCGCGTCCAGCCGATGATGATTCAGGCCAGTGTGATCTCAAGGACGGCCTACTTGAAGGTTGGCGGGCTTCCAGAGCAACTTCGCACCAGGGAAGACACGCTACTATTTTTTAAACTGGCATTTCTCTATCCTGCGTGCGCTGTGTCTGGCTGCGGAACGGTCCTCAACTCGGATGACCTTATCCGCTTGACGCAGATTTACGATCATGAAACTCTGGTGTACTGCAACGCCTCGATTTCCCTCTATCGGGAATTGCTTGCCAGCTTCCCCACCATCGGTCGGAAGCGCCGTCAATACCTGACACACGCCCTGAGCGCCGCCCATTTTGGGATGGGTCGAGTCCTGTCACGCCAGGGAATGTATTTGAGTGCGATGTGGCGCCTTTTCACTTCCGGCGTCATAAGCCCGATGGTCTTCACCAGAGAACTCTTTGGTTCTGCCTCAAGGCGCGAGGGCGTGCTGATAAATCGAGCGCGCGCGGTTGGAATCAGCAACAAGGCAGGATCGTAGCAGGCTGCAATGATGATTGATATCGCGCTTCGAGAGCTGGAAACAGCGCGTCGTCCGATCCGGGTCGGAATGGTAGGAGCGGGCGCGTCTGGCCGGGCGATTGCGCTGCAACTCGGGACGCCGCCGCCGGGAATTCGCCTCGTCGCGATTGCGAACCGCACCCTGGAGCATGGAGAGCGGGCATTCCGGGAGGCAGGTCTCACCCATTGGCACCACGCGGAAACAGGTCCCCAGGCAGAGGCGGCGATCGCGGCGGGCAAGCCGGTGCTGACGAAGGATCCGTCTGCACTGACCCGATGCGGAGCAATCGACGTGCTCGTTGAGGTGACCGGCACGGTCGAACCAGCGGCTCGCGTCGTGCTCCAGGCGTTCGACCATGGCAAGCACGTCGTCTTGGTCAATGCGGAACTGGATTCGCTGCTCGGCCCGATTCTCAAGGCCAAGGCCGATCAGGCGGGCGTTGTTCTTACCCACACGGATGGGGAAGAACCAGGAGTGGCGATGACGCTTCTCCGTTATCTGCGGTCCCTCGGATTGCGTCCAGTGGCGGCGGGCAATCTCAAGGGAATGGTAGATCACTACCGGACCCCGAAAACACAGCAGGAATTTGCCGAGAAGCATGGCCTGGACGCGAAAAAAACCACCTCCTTCGCCGATGCAACCAAGCTGTCAATGGAGACGACGATTCTCGCGAATGCCACCGGGTTTCAGGCGGGCCGGCGCGGCATGTATGGTCCGGCCTGCAATCACGTCGGCGAAATCGCGGGACTGCTCCCCGCCGAGCAAATGTTGAGCACGGGGCTCGTCGACTATGCCTTGGGTGCGGCACCCTATACCGGCGCGTTCGTGATCGTGCACGAAGATTCTCCGCTGAAGCAGTCGCAGTTGGCCTATTACAAACTCGGCGACGGTCCGTTCTACGTTTTCTATGCGCCCTTCCATCTGCCGTACGCGCAAATCGTATCGGCCATCGGCCGGGCGGTGGTCCATCGCGATGCGACGGTTGCGCCATTGGCGGGGCCTGTCTGCGAGGTCGTGACCCTGGCCAAGCGAGATTTAAAAGCCGGAGAGATCCTCGATGGAATCGGCGGATTCTGTTCCTACGGACTGATTGACAATGCCGCAAGCAGTCGCGCCGCAAACGCACTGCCCATTGGCCTCTCAGAAGGCCGAAAACTGCTGAGAGATATCGCGAAGGACGAAATGATCACTCTAGGCGATGTGGAACCTGGGCGTGACACAGTGGCCGAGAAACTTTGGCGCGAGCAATTGGAGCGGTGGCCGGTTGCAGCGCGACCTTCCCAGGCACGACCTGCGAGCGAGACTCCTGCGAGAGCAATTGGGTAAGGGCAACTAGGAACGCATAAGCACCAGTCCAACCAAAAAATGACCAGCAGAGTTAGCGGGAAACGAATTCTGGTTACGGGAGCCAACGGATTCATCGGCGCTCATCTATGCCGGCGTTTGTGCCAGGAGGGAGCCGAAGTTCATGCCGTTTATCGCACGCGGCGTCCCGCCGACGCTGAAGGCCAGCGTTTGTGGCAGGCCGATCTCGCGGTGCTCGACTCGGTCAAGGAAGTCCTCGGCAAGGCGCAACCGGAGATTATTTTTCATCTTGCCAGTCACGTGAAGGGTGCTCCGGGACTCGAACATGTGCTGCCGACCTTTCAAAGCAATCTGCAAAGCACGGTGAATCTGCTGACCGTGGCGGCTGAAACGACTCGCCCGCGCGTTGTGCTGACCGGGTCGCTGGCCGAACCGGAAGCGGAAAAGGGTGAGCATTTTCCTTCAGCCCCTTACGCCGCGGCCAAGTGGGCATGTACGGGATATGCCCGTATGTTCCATGCTCTCTATCAGTTACCGACGGTCGTCGCCCGCGTGTTCATGGTGTATGGACCGGCGCAGATTGATCTGACCAAGCTGGTTCCCTACGTCACTCTTTCGTTACTTCAGGGGAAAGCCCCCAGGATCAGCAGCGGAGATCGTCTAGTAGACTGGATTTACGTCTCCGATGTGGTGAACGGTTTTCTGGCCCTGGGGGAAGCTTCCAACGTTGATGGCGCCACAGTGGATTTGGGGTCCGGATCGTTAGTCTCGATCCGTGAAATTGTGGGGCGGCTGGCAACAGAGATTGGCAATGGCGTCGAGTTGGAGTTCGGCGCAATTCCGGACCGCCCCATGGAGCCGGTGCGAACCGCGCAAACTGCGGACACCTTTGCCAGGATCGGCTGGAAACCCGAGGTGGCACTGCCAGAAGGATTGAAACGCACGGTGGAGTGGTACCGGCTGGCGAGGCAACGTTCCCCAGAGATCTATCGGGCCGTTCATGCCTAAGCAATCGAGGACAGTCAGGGCGGATCATAAGACGAGGGAGGAAGTTTGAGCATGGAGCAGGTCGCGATTTTGGGTACAGGCATGGCCGGTTGGGGTGCAGCTCATCGGCTGCAGGAAGAAGGCATTGCCTCGGTTACCTATGACAAAAACGAGTACTTCGGCGGACATACTGCCTCATTCAAACACCCCACTGGTTTCATCTTTGACGAAGGACCGCACGTCTCGTTCACCAAGCATGAGCGTATAAGAAAGCTCTTTGCCGATAGCGTTGACCAGAAATTTGAAGTGATTCAAGCTCGTCCGAACAACTATTGGAAGGGGCGGTGGATCAAGCACCCTGCCATTTGCAATCTGTCGGCCTTGCCGGCAGATCTTGTCGTGAGCTGCCTGCGCGATTTTATTTCGGCGCACCACGACCAGGAAAACCATATCGAGCGGAAGCCGATCGAGAACTACGCGGACTGGTTGATTGCCAGCTATGGCAAAACGTTCGCAGAAACGTTTCCGATGGAATACGGCTTCAAGTACCACACGACGACCGCCGACAACATGAGCACCGCCTGGCTGGGGCCGCGGTTGTATCGCGCCAAGCTGGATGAAGTGCTGACCGGAGCCGTATCCAAGGAAACGCCGCACGTTCACTACGTGGATCATGTGTACTATCCTTCCTACAACGGATTTGTTTCCTATTTGAACCGGTTGCCGAAGCAGACGCACATCAATCTTGGCCACAAACTGGTGCGGATGGTTCCGGCAGCGAGAGAATTGCACTTCGCGAATGGCGTGGTGGCAAAGTATGACGCAGTCATCTCTTCCGTGCCTCTGACGGAATTGATTCCAATGATTGTGGGGGCGCCCGCGGATGTGGTCGCCGCCGCCAAAAAATTGGCCTGCACCGGCTGCGTCATGATCAATCTCGGGGTGAATCGAGCGGACCTTTCTGACGGACAATGGACCTACTACTATGACCGCGACATTTGCTTTACGCGGCTGAGCTTTCCGCACATGTTTTCTCCGCATGTGGTTCCTCCGGGATGCGGAAGCATTCAAGCGGAGGTGTATTACTCCCAGAAGTACCGTCCACTGCAGGGGGCTCCGGAGGATTACGTCGCACCTGTGATCGCCGATCTGCGACGCTGCGGCGTGCTGCGCGAAGACGACAAGATCCTGCATACCAACGTGCATGTGAGCCGTTATGCCCAGGTCATCTTTGACCTGGAGCGCGCCGATGCATTGGCTGTCGTGCACGGATATCTGGACGATATTGGCGTCGCCTATTGCGGGCGCTACGGCGACTGGCTCTACATCTGGACCGATGAGGCCTTCATCAGCGGCGAGAATGCCGCGCAGAAGGTTCTTGATCGCATGACCACAGGAAAGACGAAATAGACCGCCGCTGGATCGCATGGGCACAAAATCGCTGAACGGCCGGGGCAAGTGCAGATTCTGCAAGGAAGAATTGCGCTACACGTTCGTGGATCTGGGCATGTCGCCGCTGTGTGAAAGCTATCTGCAAGCAGAGCAGCTCAATGAGATGGAACCCTTCTATCCGCTGCACGTATTCGTGTGCGAACGGTGTTTCCTCGTGCAGCTGGAGGAATTCGTAAGTCCGGATCACATTTTCACGGAGTACGCATACTTCTCCTCTTACTCGGACAGTTGGCTTGAGCATTGCCGTCACTACACGGACGAGATGATTCGCCGCTTTTCCCTGAATGAGCGCAGCCTGGTCGTGGAACTGGCCAGCAACGACGGCTATCTGCTGCAGTACTTTGTGCGAAAAGGCATTCCGGTGCTGGGCATCGAGCCCGCTGCCAACGTTGCCAAAGCGGCAGAGGAAAAGCGGGTTCCGACGCTGGTAAGGTTCTTTGGCAGACCCCTGGCCGCGGAGTTGGCGTCTCAGGGAAAGCAGGCAGATCTGCTGGTGGGCAACAATGTCCTGGCTCAGATTCCTGATCTGTGTGATTTCGTTGCGGGAATGAAGAGGTTGCTGAAGCCGCAGGGCATTCTGACGCTGGAGTTTCCCCACCTGCTGAAACTCATGGAAGGGAACCAGTTCGACACGATCTACCACGAGCATTTCTCCTACTTTTCCTTCCTCGCGGCGCGGGAGATCTTTCGCGCGCATAGCTTGGAACTGTTCGACGTCGAGGAGTTGCCGACTCATGGCGGGTCGTTGCGCATTTTCGGACGGCACGCGGAGGACACAACCAAGCCCGTAACTTCCCGCGTGCTTGAACTAACTGCCCGGGAGGAGGCGGCGGGATTGAGACATCTCGACTGCTATCGTTCCTTCGCCGACAGGGTGAAGAAAACGAAGCGGGAACTTTTGCGTTGCCTGATTCGCGCCAAGGATGAGGGCAAGACGATTGTCGGTTACGGAGCGCCGGGCAAGGGCAATACGCTCTTGAACTATTGTGGCGTCGGCAGGGACCTCATCGATTACACGGTGGACCGCAATCCATATAAGCAGGGGCGATTCACACCCGGCACGCACATTCCGATCTATCCGCCGGAAAAAATCCGCGAAACCAGGCCTGATTACCTCTTGATTCTTCCCTGGAATTTGAAGACTGAAATCATGCAGCAGATGTCTTTCGTCCGCCAGTGGGGCGGCAAGTTCATTGTTCCCATCCCCGAAGCGGCGATTTGCGACTGATCACCAGAGTGTGGGCAAGGAGGGTAGCGCCATGAAGGTAGTTCTATTCTGCGGCGGACTCGGCATGCGCATCCGAGAGGCTGGTGAGACCACACCCAAACCCATGGTCCATGTGGGTGACCGCCCTATCCTGTGGCATGTGATGAAGTACTATGCCCATTTTGGCCACAAGGACTTCATTCTCTGTCTCGGCTACCGCGCCGATGTCATTAAGAACTATTTTGTCAATTACAGTGAACTTGTCTCGAACGACTTCGTGCTGCTCAACGGCGGCAGAGACGTGAAGGTCTTCAATCGGGACATTGACGATTGGACGATCACCTTTGTTGATACGGGAGCGAGCGCCAATATTGGCCAGCGATTGAAGGCCGTAGAGAAATACCTGGATGGCGACCAGGTGTTCCTGGCGAACTACAGCGACAATCTGACCGACTTTCATCTCCCCAATCTGATCGAGGCCTTCCATGCGCAGAACAAGACCGCAGCCTTTCTCTGCGTCCGGCCGAGCTTGAGCTGTCATCATGTGGCGATGAATGGCGGGGGTCTGGTTCAGGAGATCACGCCGCTTTCCGACTCCGACATCTGGATCAACGGCGGATACTTTGTGTTCAAGCGCTCGATCTTTGACTATATCCGGGCTGGCGAAGAACTGGTGCGCGAGCCATTCCGGAGGCTCATCGCCGCCAAACAACTCATGGGGCATCCCTACACCGGTTTCTGGAAAAGCATGGACACGTTCAAGGAGAAGCAGGAACTCGACGACCTATACAGCCGGGAGCTTGCTCCGTGGCAGTTGTGGAAAAAGAGTGCGAATGGTCTTTCGACAGCCGCCCCTGGGTCGCCAGAGACGAGAAATGTTTCGCCAAGAAACCCGGGCCCACACACCAGCTAGGCTCACCGAAGAGAATTCATGGCGAACACTCGTGGGCTCATGCTGAAATCGCAAGCTACCGCGGTATTGCGTTTTGGAAATCGCGCGTGGACATGGTTGGAACGCGTTTCTCGTAGAAGGATCGCCATGTGTCTCGCGGTAATGGCCATGACGATGGCAATCCGGATCGTGCTGCTGCCGCGGGTCCCCATTCCCCAGCCTCGTGTCCCCGATGAATTCAGTTATTTGCTGGGAGCAGAGACCTTCGCCTCATGGCGGTTGACCAACCCGGCGCACCCGATGTGGGTGCACTTCGAGACGTTGATGGAGCTCATGCAGCCCACGTACATGAGCAAGTATCCGCCCGGCCAGTCATTGGTATTGGCGATGGGGTGGAAACTCCTGGGGCATCCCTGGTTTGGCGTCTGGATCAGCTTCGGTTTTTTCGCGGCTTGTTTGTGCTGGATGCTTCAAAACTGGGTACCACCGGTCTATGCCGTGTTGGGAACCGCCATCACGCTGGCGAGGGTCTCAGTTCTGGGCTACTGGATGAACTCGTACTGGGGAGGCACCGTGGCTGCGGCAGCCGGCTGCCTGTTGCTTGGTGCTCTGCCGCGGCTGGCGCGACCGCGAGTGAAGTCGAAAGATGTTGTGGTGGCGGGGCTCAGCCTTGTGCTGCTTGCTAACACCCGGCCCTACGAGGGCCTGGTAATGAGTATCGCGGCCACCGTGGCGCTGCTGTATTGGCGCAAGCGCCGGCATGGCAGTTTTGTTGGCCTGGGGTCGCTTCGCTGGGTGCTTCCCCTGCTCCTGATCTGCGGAACAGGCGCGCTGCTGGATGGCTACTATAACTATCGAGTAACCACGAATGCCTTCCGAATGCCTTATTCCGTATATGTCCAGCAGTACCAGATGGGTTCGCCGTGGATTATCTTTCCCGAGCATGACCCTCCAGCGTACCGGCATGCCGATATAGAAAACACGTGGAAGGAGCAAGATTTCGAGTACCGCAGGAACAGATCTAGTCCGCTGCACAATTTAAAAGATTTATATGCCATCTTCACCTTCTTTTGCTCACCTCTATACCTCTTTCCGGTGGTTGTGGGGCTTCTGTTGACCGGCAGTTTTCGGTTTTGGGCAGCCGCGAGTATCTGTGTATGCGTCTGGGGTGGGCTGCTGATCGAAAGCATCAAAGCTCCTCATTACGTTGCTGCAAGCGTTGGGCTGTTGCCTCTAATGGCAGTGTATGGGTTGAGGTGGCTGAGGATGATCGGTGGAGGTTATGGGGCTGTTCTCGTCCTGACTCTGGTCACGCTCGTGTGCGTGCAAGGAAAAGCGCCAGAGCAGGGGCGCTCATGGGAAACCGGGCGCGTGTCCCCGCGAATGATCGCGATGGGGGCGGCAAAGAAACAGGCTGGCCGGCAATTGATTCTGGTCCGCTACTCTGCGGATCACATCGACCGGGGTGACGAATGCGTCTACAACAACGCCGACATTGATGCATCGCAGATTGTTTGGGCTCGGGATATGGGAGAAGAGAAGAACCGTGAGTTGCTCAACTACTATCACGGGACCCGCAAAGTATGGCTGTTTGAGCCCGATACCGCCCCCAACAGACTTCTTCCCTATGGTCCCACGATTACAGGGCAGTAGGTTCCATCGGTGAGCATCGAAGTCTATTTGGCTCGGGACGTGTTTGACTTCCACAGAATCTGCAGCAATCTGTTTAAACTGGGAAAATGCATATGAGAGTACTTCTCACGGGTCACAAGGGTTACATCGGCGCTGTAGCCGGGCCTCTGTTGCGTGCTGCCGGCCACGAGGTGGTGGGGCTTGATACCGACCTGTATGGAGGCTGCGACTTCGGACTGTTGGAAACGATTCCGGAAGTACGCAAGGATCTCCGCGATCTTACGCTGGCTGACCTGGAAGGATTCGACGCGGTCTTGCACTTGGCGGCGCTGTCGAATGACCCGCTGGGGAATCTTGATTCACACCTCACTTATGCTATTAACCATCTTGCATCGGTGAAGCTGGCGAAGCTGGCGAAGGAAGCCGGGGTGAAACGTTTCGTGTTTTCGTCATCTTGCAGCACCTATGGTGCGGCGGGCGACGACTTCCTCGACGAGAACGCCGCCTTGAATCCGGTAACGCCTTACGGGGAATCAAAGGTGTTGGTCGAGCGCGACATCCGCCCGCTGGCGGATGCCAACTTCACTCCCACCTACATGCGAAACGCGACTGCCTACGGTGCCTCTCCGCGTCTGCGGTTGGACATCGTTCTGAACGACCTGGTGGCGTCGGCATACACGACTGGACGGATCCTCATTAAGAGTGATGGCACACCCTGGCGTCCGATCACGCACATTCGCGACATCATTGCCGCGATGCTGGCGGTTCTGGAAGCGCCGCGCGAACTGGTGTACAACGAGACTTTCAATATCGGCCGCACCGACGAGAACTACCGGATTCGGGAATTGGCCGACATTGTCGCAGACACCGTCCCTGGCTGCCGCGTCGAGTATGCCCCGGGCGGTGGGCCGGACAAGCGCTGCTACCGCGTGACCTGTGACAAGATCCGGCGAGTTCTTCCCAATTTCCGTCCGGAGTGGACGGCGAGGACGGGAGCGCAGGAACTCTACGACGCGTATCGCACGGTCGGTCTCACGGCCGAAGACGTGGAACGCGGCCGCTATACAAGGATTGTCCAGATTCAGCGCCAGCAACAAACTGGCCAGCTGGATGACTCTCTGCGGTGGCGTCAGAAGGTAACGGCATAACCGGTTTCTGCAATAAGGTTCATCGCACGTCTCGACTTGGGTCCATGGAACTCATCGCTCGACGGAATGATCGCGCTGGCAACTTGAGTCGGCTGCTTCACCGTGACTCGGTGTGGCTGGCGGTCATGGTGGCTGCGAGTTTCGCGGTCCGCTTCGCGGCATGGAGGTACTGGCAGACTGGCGCCATTGAGTCGGAAGGTGCTGAGTACGCACGGCTCGCCGAGAATCTCGGAAACGGAGTAGGCTACGTTGGTTTGGTGACGCCCGGCCCGCAGCTTAACTTCAATCCACTTTATCCTTGGCTGATTGCGGGTGCGTCATTCATCACCCACAACTACGAATTAGCGGCACGAGTGGTCGCTTTGGTGATGGGAGCACTGCTGCCCTTGCCCGTTTTCGGCGTCGCGTCGCGCCTGTTTGATCGTCGCACAGGATTCATCGCCGCCGTCTTGGTGGCGCTCCACCCCTTGCTGCTGAACCTGTCTTTCGCGGCATTCTCCGAGGGGCCGTACACCACGTTGTTTCTGTGTGCGACCTATGTTGTCATTGTGGCTCTGGGTCGAGGTTCGCCGAGGATCTGGATGCTTGTGGGCGCAGCATTCGGAATGGCATGGCTGGTCCGAGCGGAAGCGTCTGCCGCGTTCGCGATTGCAGTCCTTTTTGCGCTTGTAGCCACGGAAGGAGATTGGACGACCCGATGTAAGCGGGCCGCCTTTGCCATTGTGGTGTTTCTGGTGTGCGTGTCCCCGGTCATCCTCTTCATCTATCGGTCCACTGGCAAAGTGCGGCTGGAAGTGAAGAGCCAAATATTTTTCTACACTGGCGAGCGCATCCTGGCCGCGCAAAGAAATCCTGGCGTAGATTATGAGTCGCCAGGGGGACACCACGAGGTGCCCTCACCGGAGCCAAACGTGGAGTCGGGCCAACGGTGGCAGGACAAATGGGCCTTTTATGGCATTGCCTCGGATGGGAAGGGAATGGGATTTCCTCTCCGCCGCCATACCGAGATCATCCGGGAAACGAACATCCGGCTGAAAGACAAGCTGATTCTGGTGGTGAAAGGCATTCGCGAAAACGTTCCGATCTTGTTTCAGGAATTGGCGGCGGACTGGTTCGGTGCCCCGCTATTGCCAGCCTTGGCGCTGCTGGGCGCGGTGCGCCGGACATGGCGGGGACCACAGGCCAAAGGCCGATGGTTCCTCCTCCTGGTGGAGGCTGCTCCGGTTTCGGCAACTTTCTTCGCGCTTTGGACTCAACAGCGATACTACTTTGTCTTGGTTCCTCTGATGTCAATCTGGGCCGCCAATGGGCTGGTCGAAGTCGGCCGGTGGACCAACGCGTCGTGGGGTGCGGCGAGGTGGAAATGGCTTGGCGCCCGCCTGATCTCACGGTACGCGGTTCCGGGTCTAATGGGAGTGGCAATGACCTTGAGCCCGTTGAAAGCAGTTCGAAGGCTGGCTTTGTTCACGGATAGCGCCGCCCCCACGCGCATTGACAAAGATGTAGGTGTTTGGCTCGGACGCCAACAGAATCATCCGGTCAAAATCATTGATTTGTCCATTCCCCTGGCCTTCCATGCGGGCGCGCAGTTCACCTATTTTCCGTATTGCGACGGCGATTTGGCGCTACGCTACCTTGATGCGGCACAGGTAGACTACGTGGTCCTGCGCCGGGAGGAAAAGTTCACGAAGTATTATCAGGAGTGGGTGGAGCATGGCATCCCAGATAAGCGCGCAGAGTTGATTGTTGCCTCTCCTCCGGCTGGAGCAGACAAATTTCGTATCTATCGATGGCGTTGGAATAGGTCCGCGCAAGTTCCGCACTCTGACTTTGAGCCAGTACAGGCTGTATCACGTCCATGATCCGACTGAACCTTGACGCAGTATCCGGCCGAGCTCTGAATGTTCTGTGCCTCGGGGCCCACTCCGACGACATCGAGATCGGGTGCGGAGGCACCATCCTTCGGCTCGGGAAACAGTATCCAGATTGTGCCTTTCACTGGGTGGTCTTCAGCGCCACAGGAGTCCGCGAAACGGAGGCGCTGCGCGGCGCGGAGCGGTTCGCTGGCCTCAGCCAGGAAAGCGTTATGCTGAAAAAGTTCCGCGATGGGTTCATGCCATTCGATGGATCTGAAGTCAAGGCGGTATTCGAAGGGTTGAAGCAGGTGGTGTCGCCGGACCTCATCTTCACACACAACCGGAAAGATGCCCACCAGGACCACCGTTTGATTGCTGAGCTGACCTGGAACACTTTCCGGGACCACTTCATCCTGGAATATGAGATCCCGAAATACGACGGCGACCTGGGGCAGCCCAATCTGTACGCGCCCCTCGAATTGGAATTGAGCCGAAAGAAGGCGCGGAGCATCCTCGAGACTTTTGAGTCCCAACGTGCCAAGCACTGGTTCCAGGAGGAAACATTTCTCGCCCTTATGCGCCTGCGTGGGATGGAGTGCAATGCTCCGAGCGGCTATGCTGAGGCGTTTTATTGCCGGAAGATTGTGCTGTAAAGCGCTGGCACGCCCCTCCGTGAAAACACCGTGAAAGATCTTAAACAAAAAGCGATTCGGGGCGGCTTTGCCAAGGTTTGCTCCCAAGGGGCCGGTTTCGTAATCCGGGTGGGCTCGCTGATGATTATGGCCCGCCTGCTTGATCCCAGGGATTTTGGCCTCGTTGGCATGGTTACGGCTGTAATCGGGGTCTTTAGCGTGTTCCGAGACTTTGGGTTGTCGGCCGCGGCCGTTCAGCGAACCGTCGTCACAAAAGACCAGGCCTCGACGCTTTTCTGGATCAACTTGTCGGTGGGAGTGGTTCTCGGTTTGCTGTCGCTGGCCATGGCACCGCTCGTCGCACTCTTTTACCACGAACCGCGCCTGGTCGGGGTGACTGCTGCATTGGCCAGCGGCTTCCTCTTCAACGCAGCCGGGGTACAGCATTCGGCCATCCTCGAGCGTCAGATGCGATTCACCACACTGTCGGTAATCGACATGCTCTCCTTGCTTGCAGGTACTCTGACTGGAATTGGGATGGCCCTTCGTGGCTTTGCCTATTGGGCCCTGGTCGCTTCGACAGTCGTTACTCCATTGGCCTATTCGTTGTGCGTATGGCTGGCAGCGGCCTGGGTTCCAGGCAAACCCCGCAGAGGGATTGGCATGCGCTCCATGATGCGCTTTGGTGGCACGCTGACGCTCAATAGCCTGGTCATGTATGTCACTACCAATTTCGACAAGGTCTTACTGGGTCGCTTCCTGGGCTCGGATGCCGTGGGCATCTACGGGCGGGCTTACCAGTTAGTAAATATTCCAAACGACAACCTGAACTCAGCCACCAGCGGCGTGGCATTTGCCACCCTATCCCGCCTTAAGGAGGATCCGGATCGTTTCAAGAGCTATTTTCTTAAAGGTTATGCCCTGGTGCTGTCACTGACCGTTCCGATCACCGCAGCGTGTGCTCTGTTTGCTCGCGACATGATCTTCGTCTTCTTGGGGGCGAAGTGGGCCAGCGCAGTCCCTATTTTTAGACTACTGACCCCAACCACGCTGGCGTTCGCATTGATAAATCCGATGGGATGGCTGCTCATGTCGCTTGGACTAGTGGGACGCGGCTTGAGAATGGCTCTGGTCCTTGCGCCCATCATGATCGCAGGCTACGCCGTGGGGCTGCCTTATGGACCGCGCGGTGTGGCCGTCGCGTACTCCACCATGATGATGCTATGTGCGCTACCACTCATAGCCTGGGCCGTTCGCGACACTGTCATTTCGGTCGTTGACGTTCTGCTGGCTGCCAGCCGGCCATTGTTGTCTGGGGGCGTAGCCGCCGGAATTGGCCTTGGAGCGCAGGTGTTGTTTGGAGCTCGTTTCCTTCCACTGCCCAGACTTGCAGTCGGCGTTACTGTGGTATTTGCGGTCTACCTCGGAATGCTGTTTTACGTATTCGGACAGAAGCGTTTCTATTTGGATACGCTGCGAGGATTTCGAAGTCCGCCGGCGGCCGATGAGCCGGTAATCGTGTCAACCTAGCGCGTAACCTGTCTTTCAGCTTGCGGCCAAAAGACTGTGAGAAAAAAGTCCATAGTGCAAACATTGTGCTTTTCCGGTCCGGGTGAGATGAGAGAATGATGGGCGGCCTTAAGGGCCAATCGATGAGTAAGGTCATCACGGAATACTATCGATGCCCAGAACGTTTCATTCGACTCGCATCGAAAGAGCCGCTTTCCGTTCAGGGAGGCTACTTTCGGCTGGGAGAAGAGCTGACCGGATTTGGCAAATATTACGGAAGGCAGCCATCCCCGGACCACGCAGGGGCTCTGCCAGATTTACAGGATGATGTTGAGATCAAGGACGGAACGGTCTATCTGCCGTTCAACCCCTCGGAAGTCACCGAAAATCTGCGATGCGAGACGTATGCGGATGACTGGCGGCACGACAAACCCTTAGGGGCACTGGCGGAAATTTACTACTTCATCCGGCCGATCCTTCCCCTTGCCATACGAAAACATATACAGAGAATGTACCTGAGCGGATGGGAGAAAATTTCGTTTCCACAGTGGCCGGTGGACACCTCGGTAGATAGTTTGATGGAACGGTTGTTGTTGCTGTCGCTTAGGTCGAGCCGGGCTCATCAAATCCCTTTCATTTGGTTTTGGCCTGATGGTGCCCCCAGCTGCGCCATCATGACTCACGATGTTGAGACCAGCGCTGGGCGAGATTTTTGTGCCGCCCTGATGGATGTGGACGACTCTTATGGTGTCAAGTCATCATTCCAGGTGGTTCCCGAAGAACGGTACCTCGTCGAGCCACGATTCTTGTCTTCGCTTCGCGAGCGTGGATTCGAAGTGGTAATTCACGACCTGAACCATGACGGGCATCTGTACAGGACGCGAAAACAGTTTTTGGAACGTACTGCCAAAATCAACGCCTATGGCAAGGATTACGGCGCCGATGGGTTCCGTGCGGGAGTGCTGTATCGAAAGCAACTGTGGTATGAGGCGCTGGACTTCGCCTACGATATGTCGGTCCCCAATGTCGCGCACCTGGATCCGCAGCGCGGTGGATGTTGTACCGTGATGCCCTATTTCATTGGCAACATTGTGGAGTTGCCAGTGACCACTACGCAGGATTACACGCTGTTCAACATTCTCAATGAACACTCGATCGACCTCTGGAAGCGGCAGATCGAGCTCATTGTGCAAAGACATGGGCTGATCAGCTTCATTGTCCATCCTGACTACATTGCGGCAGCCCGGGAACGCAGAGTTTATGAGGATTTGTTGGGCTATCTCGCTGGCTTGGCGGAGGAAAAGAGCGTCTGGATCACGACGCCAGGCGAAGTGAATCGTTGGTGGAGACTGCGGGCTCAGATGCAACTGGTCGAAAATGGCACTGATTGGCGAATCGAAGGCGAAGGTGCGGAGCGGGCGCGCATCGCGTTCGCCAGTGAGAAAGATGGTCAGATTGTCTTTATGCTTCAAGACGGATCGGCCGTGGCAAATCTGCCTTGTGGACCGATTACCGTGTCCAAGTAAGCGGCAGCCGAGTTACATCCCCACGAACCCGCCAACCGGGACGTTTCACCCAAGGACGACCTTTCTGATTTCGACCTGCCAAGTGGCGAGACTTGAAACCCGGAATTAGAAGTCCGCAAGGCGAAAGCCGATTGAGACCGTGAAGAGCTGTCATGAACATCAATAGAACGGACTGCCACGTAACCATTATTGGGGCTGGTCCGTACGGGCTTTCGGCCGCTGCCTTCCTTCGCGCGGCCAACGTAGAAACGCGGATCTTCGGTCAACCAATGGCATTCTGGCAAAGGCAGATGCCGGCGGGCATGTGTCTGCGATCGAATTGGGGCGCATCTCACATTGCCGATCCCAGTGGCGCGCTGACGCTCGACGCGTATCGTCGTCACAGCGGAGAGCAGATGTCGAAGCCGATTCCGCTGAGCGAATTCGTTCGGTACGGTCAATGGTACCAATGCAAGGCGGTTCCGGACGTCGACCAGAGGCTCATCCGCAGCATCGAGATTGGCCCTGCGGGCTTCAAGGCGGTTGTCGCCGACGGAGAAGTGTTTACATCGAAACGTGTGGTTGTAGCCACGGGAATCGGCAGCTTCGCCAACCGGCCCTCGGAGTTTGAAGGCATTCCCTCAGAGTTAGCCTCACACTCGAGCGAGCACGATGATCTCTGGAAGTTTAAGGGCCGGCGTGTAGTCGTCATCGGTGCAGGGCAGAGCGCCCTTGAATCGGCTGCTTTGTTAAAGGAAGCAGGGATTGAGGTCGAAGTGATTGTGCGGGAACAGAGACTTAACTGGGTAGGCTTGCACCCTCGACTGCATAACCTGGGCCCGATTTCCACGCTATTGTATTCGACACGCGACGTCGGTCCGGCGGGCATCAGCCGTTTGGTGGCCGCGCCGCATGCATTTCGCAGATTCCCCCGCTGGTTCCAAGACAGAATTGCCTACCGGGCAATTCGGCCGGCGGTGGCAGGTTGGTTGCGGCCTCGACTGATGGACGTGCGAATCACATACCGGCGCAGGGTAGTCTCCGCGACCCCGCTCGGTGGTCAGCTGCGCCTGAAGCTTGACGACGGCACAGAGCGACTGGTGCATCACGCGCTGCTCGCCACCGGATTTCGGGTGGACGTCTCACGTTACCCGTACCTTTCCCCATCGCTGCTGAAACGACTGGAGACAGTGGATGGCTACCCGGTGCTCAAGCGAGGTCTCGAATGCTCGATTCCGGGGCTGCATTTCCTGGGGAAGCCTGCTGCGTGGAATTTTGGACCTCTTCTCGGGTTTGTTTCTGGAACCGAATTTGCCGCTACGGAGTTGGCCCGATCCATTACTCGCGACAATGGTACAGCCGGTACTCGAAACTAATGAATGGAGGTTCCGTTAAACAAGTTCCAATGACTGCGGCGGCGAAGTCCGCCAGCGGAGTTGTCGGAGCGCTGGTGGTCGGTGGTTGCTACCAGGGGCTGGGTATTGTCCGGAGCCTCGGGCGCCACGGAGTACCCGTCTGCGTGGTGGATGACGAACCGTCAATTTCTCGCTTTTCGAAGTACTCTACCCATTCTGTCAGACTGGCGAACTTGCGAGACGAGCGCGAGACAATAAATGCATTGATCGATCTCGGAAAGCAGCTAGGATTGCAGGGATGGGTCCTGTATCCAACCCGGGAAGAACTGGTCGCCGCCTTTTCTCGTAACCGTTCCGAACTGAGCAAACTATTTCGTGTGCCGACGCCGGAGTGGAGTAGTGTGCAGTTTGCGTGGGACAAACGTAATACGTACCGGCTCGCCAAGGAACTTGGAATTCCCACGCCCTCTACGCGCTATCTGGAAAAGGTCGTTCAACTGGCAGAACTCGACGCTGTTGCACCGCCATTTGTAATCAAACCCGCGATCAAAGAACACTTCCTTTATGCCACGAAGGACAAGGCGTGGTGCGCCAAGAGCCATGCAGAATTGAGGACCTTGTTTCAGAAAGCGTCGGAACTCGTAGGCTGTGGCGAGGTCATGGTTCAGGAGCTGATCCCTGGGGGCGGGACGCAGCAGTTTGCCTACTGCGCATTCTTTCGCAAGGGCGAAGCGATTGGCAAGATGGTTGCCCGACGCCGGCGCCAGCACCCGCTTCAATTCGGCAGATCGAGCACCTACGTAGAGACCGTTGACATTCCGGTCCTGGAGGAACTGTCGGAGCGGTTCTTGCGGGCCACCGATTACTATGGGCTCGTCGAACTGGAATACAAACTGGACCCGCGAAACGGTGAATACAAGCTCCTTGATGTCAACGCCCGCACATGGGGATATCACAGCCTCGGTGCCCGAGCCGGAGTCGATTTCAGTTACATGCTGTATGCAGATCAAGTTGGTTTGCCAGTCTCACCCTGCAAGAGCCAGGCAGGAATTGGGTGGGTGCGCATGACGACGGACCTTCCGACGGCCGTTACCGCCTTACTTGAGGGCGACCTTGATTGGAGGAGCTACGTACGCTCTTTGAAGAATTGCAATGTGGAAGCCGTTTTCAGCCACGACGATCCACTGCCAGGCGTAGCTGAACTCCTTCTAGTCCCTTATCTCGCCGTGAAAAGGGGGTTCTGAGTGACTGGTTCCGCGGTAGAAATGGCAAAGTACTTGCGCCTCGCGCTGAACGTCAAGCAGATGGGAACGTACCGCGTGCCAGTAGGCCAATCCTACAAATCAATCCTCCAAGGCATGGTCACGTCCCCTGTTCTCGGCTCTAGGGAAATATGATCCGCTATGGCATCCTCGGTTTCGGTCTCCACGCGGTGCGCCGGTTGATGCCCGGTTTCGCGCTCGCTCACCACAGCAAGGTGACGGCGTTGTCCCGCCGCGATCTGGAACGGGCCCGTGTTTCGGCCTCCGAGTACAGCATCCCGCATGCCTTTGACTCGGCCGCCGACCTTTGCCGTTGTCCGGAGGTCGACGCCATTTTCGTGGCCACCCCCAACTATTCTCACCGGACAGACGTCCTGCTGGCGATTGAGAATGGCAAGCCGGTGCTTTGCGAAAAACCCATGGGCATCAACGCCGGCGAGTGCCGCGAAATGGTGGAGGCAGCTCGCCAGGCGAACCTGCTGCTTGGTGTCGCTCAGGTGTTTCGCTTTGAACGCAGCCTGGTGAGCCTGCGCGAGCGTGTTCTCGCCGGGCAGGTGGGCAAGCCGCTCTTTGTGCGCTCGGAGTTTTCGTACTTGGGCCGAACGCACCCTCGCAAATGGCTGACCGAAGCCAGGATCGCCGGGGGCGGACCCATCGCCGATGTTGGTGTCCACTGTATCGATGCTCTGCGTTACCTCCTCGACGATGAAATCGTCCGCATATCTGCGAGTGGGATGTCGGATCAGGATTCCGGAGATGTAGAAGCAGCCGCGGTGCTCTCTTTGGAGTTTGCTCGGGGAACTCTTGGTTCGGTTCTGGTCTCCACGCGCGTCGAATACCGTACACCCCTCGAGATCGTTGGTGAAACTGGGGTCCTGCGGGCGGACGATGCCTTGAGTGTCGAGCACCCGATTGAGCTGGAACTTCGCCGAGGTGGAAGGGTCGTCGAGAACGAAACGGTGTCGAATGTCGACGCATATGCGCGCCAAGTGGACATGTTCTCCGCTGCGATCGAAGGCAAGGCTGAGTTCCCGGTTTCGGGGGAACAGGGCTGGCAGAATCAGGAAGTCTTGGACGCGGCCTATCGCAGCTTGAAGAGTGGAAGGGCCGAGACAGTACCGCCCGTCGCGAAAGAGCGCTAGGGCGTATCCGCAGAAGGGCAGAACACCTGGCCCGAGACAGGAGCTCTGCCGGCGCAGACGCAGAAAGAATGAAGTACCTGGCTTAGTATCAAGCACTTAGGTTTATGACAGCGTCGGGCTTTGGGGGCGCGCCGCAAAGTATGCACTCTTTTTCCAATAAGTGGAAAAATTTTTATCTTGACAACAACTTAGGGACGATATGAAATGGTTGGGTTCCCAAGCGACAACCCGGCACCTCCCTTATACCGAGTATCGGCTGCTGAATCGGAATGTTAGGGGATTAAACGTATGACGAGACAAAGGTCGAAATGGTGGCTGGTAGTCACGCTGTTCGTGCTGGTGACGCCAGCGTTGTTGTCGGCAGACCCGCAGCAACCGAGCGGATGGCAGAGCTGCGACAATAACAACGTCAAGTGCCAAGCGGTTCCAGATGGCGGCTCTGCCGTTGCCTATCTGCTTGGAACTGGAGTTGCGTGTTTGGGAGCGATGATCATTCGCTCTCGGGTGTCCAAGCCCCGCCTTTCCTAATCCGAGTTGTTACGAGAACGAGCCCGCCCGCGACTTTACGTGAGCGGGCTTTTTGTTTATCGAAGCCTCCCCTCAGATCAGTTTCTGCTACGTGGCCGCAGAGGATTACGCCGCCGACAACCAGATCACCAGGAAAATGATGCTCGGCGCTACGGAGTCGCTAGCAGATAGATGTCAGGCATTCCACGGCCAAACCGTCGAGCCTTTTTTTGCTCTTTATTCTTCAAAACGAGGGCAACAAGTGCTGCAATATCAAATACGTACGAGCTGCGGTGCAAAGGTTTGCGGCTGGTCGCCAGAATTGTGCGCCCTTTTGCAGCATAGTTGCAAGAACTCTCATCTTGACAACGAGTTACGAAGGATGTGAAATAGCTTCTACCTAGGGGTTTGCCCCCCCAGGAACACAGAAGTGCAACCCGGCTAAACTTCCCCCTGCCGAGTGGCGACTGCTGAATCGCAGCGTTAGGGGACTGAAGTTTATGACGAGACAAAAGTCGAAGTGGTGGCTGGCAATTACTGTTCTGCTGCTGGTTACGCCCGGGGTGTTGTCGGCCCATCGAGAAAGGATATGCGACAGCCGCGACCATGACAGCCCCCGGTGCCAACCGGTTCCGGACGGCGGTTCTGCTGCTACTTATCTAGTCGGGGCCGGAGTTGTATGTTTGGGAGCGATGTTCATTCGCTCTCGCGCGTCCAAGCCCAACCTTTCGTAACCTGCTGCAAGAAAATCAAGCCCGACGCTCGAGTACGAGCGCGGGCTTTTTGGTTTTGTAACACGTCGGCGCAAATCACTTTCCGCGGCGCGGCCATACCCTTCCTTCGGAAATCCCCTGAGCGCCGACCGGCGTTCGGAATTCGCTCTTGATCAGGATCCACAACAGGCCGACAACGACGGCCACTCCGATGCTCCAGAAAACGATCCCTCCGTGGTGATGTAACTTTCCGTCCAGGAAACCACGGTCGACTCGAGTTCCCAGTTCGACGATCGTGAAGATGCGGAGCGCGTTCTTCGCCACCGACAGTGGTATCGCCATCACAATCAGCAGAGCTTTCTTCCACCACGAACGAAGGAAGAGATGGGCCAATACCATCGTGGTAATGACCAGCATTATGCTCGAGCGGATACTGCTGCACTCGCGCGCTACTTCGATGTCCAGACCCGGGATGGATAACATGATGCCGTCCCGCGTCACCGGAATCCGAGCGCAACGGAACAGAATGCCTGCACCTACGGCCGATTGATTCTGCAAAAATCCGGTGAGCCAACTCAATACACGTTCCGGGAAGGGAACGAGCAAGAGCAGAAAGCACAGAGGAAAGAGAAGGGATCGGAACGTCTGCAGCCCCAGGCAGAGGATCACGCTGCCGACCCACCAGATCACCAGCGCCAACATGCTTAGCGACAGGGAGCCGCTAGGGGATAGATGCCAGGCATTCCACGCGGTAACCGCACGCAACAGCAGGGCTGCAATTAATAAGATCGAACCCAGACGTCCGCTCGATTCAAACGTTCCTTGCGCTTCTTTGCCTTCAAGATAAATCAGAGCCGCACTCAGCGGCAGGATCAGCAGCATATGAGTGTGCGCTTCGCTGCTCAGTGCAAGTTCGAGGTTGGCGACGATGGGATGCCACCACATAACCAGCGACGCGGCCATAAGAGCAGATAACCCGATAGATCGCGCTCGGTTGGTCACTGGATTTGCTGGCACAAAATCGAGGCCGCCCCGCCCATGTGCTCACTCGCCTCTTGCGCAGAAACCTGCCACCCGGCTGGCCGGCCCCCTGCGCACGTGCGTTCATGCACGACGGTACGTTACGATAGCGCAATTCACCAGTCAATGACGCTGCAGTGACACAGCCGGGCACTTCCCTACCCAGAGTCAGGCCGGGAGCCTAGGGCTGGGCTTACCCTAGTCGGTGTTTACCCGGCGTTCCTGGACGGTCGTTCCTCCGAAGCCGGAACTCGTCAGGCGCGTGCTTTCTCGATCATGGCTTCCCAAATCCCCTTGCATTTGAGAATCAGCTCGACGGCTTCGCGAATCGCGCCGTGGCCGGCTTGTGCCTTCGTCGTGTAGTGCGCGGCTTGTTTGACTTCCGCGACGGCATCGGCCACCGCGATCGCCAGGCCCGCCCGGCGCATCAACGGCAGATCGGGAAGATCATCGCCGACATATGCGACCGCGGAATCCGGCACGCCCGCTTTCTCCAGGATCTCTTCATAGGCGGGCATCTTAAGCGGCTGCTTCATGTAAATGAACTCCATCTTCATTTCGCGGGCGCGGCGCGAAAGGGCGGGGCTTTCGCGGCCGGTAATGCATCCTGTGCGCAAGCCGGCGGTGTGCGCCAGGGTAAGACCCTGACCGTCGTGCGCATCGAAGGTTTTAATTTCCAGCGCCGTACCGTCGGTTTGCGACAGCAGCATCACGTTGCCGTCGGTCATGGTGCCATCTACGTCCATCAGCAGCAATTCGATTCGGGCGGCGCGTTTCTTGAGTACAGAAGAGATTCTTGAACGAGCGGGCAAACCCAGCCTCCGGAAATGAAGTAAACCAGAGTGTAAGGCATTCCGTCGGCATCCGCCGGACAGAAAATGAGACACGCTTAATCAGGAGGGCGAGGGCGTCCGGGCCAGCGCCTTTCGATCGGACGACGAGGAGTCGCCCGGTAGCCTGCCTTTGAGCACCAGGCTGCAAACTTCGCGGACATAGCTCTCGCTGAGTTCGCTGTGCCGGATCAGAAACCGCATATAGATCGCGCCATAGAGCGTGTCGAGCATGACGTCCAGATCCAAGTCCTTGGGTAGTTCGCCGCGTGCGATGGCCCGCCGCAGGGTCTTGTAGGCTTCCTCCCGGCGCGGCCGCAGGAACCGTTCGCGAAACGCCACCAGCAGCTCGGGATCGGATTGTCCGGCGCCCAACAGCGCCGCCACAATGTGTCCCCGGCTGCGCAGAACGCCGAGAAACTGCGCCATCTGCAGGCTCATGTCCCGGTAGACTGAACCAGTGTTGGGGAAGTGCAGTTCGTCTTCCGCGCTGGACGCGAAGGCGTCCACTACCAGGGTGCCCTTATTGGGCCACCAGCGATACACCGTCGCTTTGCTCACGTTGGCATCCGTGGCGATCGCCTCGATGGTCAGGGAGGGAAAGTTGGAGCGCTGCAGCAGTTTCAGGGTACTGCGCAGGATGGCGCGCCGTGCCTGCTCGCTGCGTGGTCGGCCTGGCAGCCGCCTGCTGCCATTGGCGCCGTTGTTGGACCCTCGCCCGCGGCTTTCCGAAACCGATTGCCCCATACGCCTACCATAGCATATATTTAAATCCGATACGTATCGTATCGAATCAAAGGAAGCTGTAGCTTGGCGCGCGGGGACTATTCAGACGCCGAAGCTGGGGAACTCGAAACTATTTTATGTGGATTGTTGCGCTCGCCCTCCGGCGGCCCTACACCTTCGTAGTCATGGCGCTGGTCATCATCCTACTGGTGCCGGTGGTGGTGCTGCGCACGCCGGTGGACATTTTCCCCGACATCAACATTCCGGTCATCAGCATCGTGTGGAGGTATGACGGCTTTGCGCCCGCGGAGATGGCCGACCGCATCACCGCCAGTTCTGAGCGCTTTTTGACCATTACGGTCAATGACATCGAGCATATCGAATCGCAGTCGGTCAACGGCATCGGCGTCATCAAGATCTTCCTTCAGCCGAAAGGCAACATCCAGACGGCGTTGGCACAGGTGACCTCGACCGTGCAGGCGACGGTGCGCCAGCTGCCGGCGGGAACTTCGCCGCCACTGGTGATCACCTACTCGGCTTCGTCCACCCCCATCGTGCAGCTCGGGCTGAGCAGCAAGACGCTGCCGGAGCAGCAACTTTTCGACCTCGGGTTCAATTTCCTGCGCACGCAACTGGCCACCGTGCATGGTGCAGCTACTCCGTATCCCTACGGAGGCAAGATCCGCCAGGTAGATGTGGATCTCGATATTCCGCGACTACAGGCCAATGGCCTCTCGCCCAACGATATCGTCAATGCCATCAACTCGGAGAACCTGATCGCTCCCTCCGGGACCGCCAAGATTGGGCCCATCGAGTACCAGGTGGAGATGAACACTTCGCCGCGCACCATTGCCGAGTTGAATGATCTGCCGGTGAAGACGGTGAAGGGCTCGACCATCTATATGCGCGATGTCGCTCACATCCGCGACGGGTTTGCTCCGCAGACCAATATCGTCCGTCAGGATGGAGTGCGCGGCACGCTGATGTCCATGTACAAGGTGGGGAGCGGTTCTACCCTCACCATCGTCCAGGCGCTGAAAGACCTGATCCCAGTCGCTGCCCAGGCGCTGCCACGCGACATTACGATCAAGCCGCTGTTCGATCAATCGCTTTTCGTGCGAGCTTCCATCAACGGTGTCCTGCGGGAAGCAGTCATCGCAGCCTTATTGACTGCGGTCATGATCTTGTTTTTTCTGGGTGACTGGCGTCCGACTATCGTGATTTCCATTTCCATCCCGCTGTCCATCTTCGTTTCCGTGATTGTCTTGAGCGCCCTCGGTGAAACCATCAACATCATGACCCTTGGGGGGCTTGCATTGGCGGTCGGTATCTTGGTGGACGATGCCACGGTCGAAATCGAAAACATCGAACGGAACCTGGCCCAGGGGAAGGAGATGAAACAGGCGATCCTCGACGGCGCTGCCCAAATCGCAGTGCCGGCCTTCGTTTCGACTCTCTGCATCTGCATCGTGTTTGTGCCCATGTTTTTTCTGAGTGGAGTGGCGCGCTACCTGTTCGTTCCGCTCGCCGAAGCCGTCGTATTCGCCATGCTGGCCTCCTATTTCCTTTCCCGGACTCTGATCCCGACGCTGGTGATGTACATCATGCGTGGCCATGAGCACAGGGCCGAGGGCCCCAAGACCATGCTCGGGCGCTATCAGCGGGCATTCGAGCGGGGATTCGACAGGTTCCGCAACGCCTATTACCAGTTGCTGGAGGTCACGCTCGCGCATCGGAAGATGTTTGCTGCATGTTTCTTGGCTTTTTGTGCGCTTTCCGGCACGCTCGCCTTCTTTCTTGGCGAAGACTTCTTCCCGTCGGTGGATGCTGGCCTGATGCGTCTGCACGTGCGGGCTCGCCCCGGCCTGCGCGTGGAGGAGACCGCTCGCCTGTGCGACGAGATCGAGAAATACCTGCGGCGGGAAATTCCGAAGGATGAACTGGCCACCATTCTCGACAACATTGGGCTGCCGAACTCAGGCATCAACCTCTCCTACAGCAACTCCGGCGTCGTAGGCACCAGCGACGCGGAGCTCCTGGTGGGCCTGAACCCCGAGAATCACCGGCCCACGGAGGAATACATCCGGAAACTGCGGGCCGACCTGCCGCGTCAGTTTCCCGGCGTCGAGTTCTTTTTTCAACCGGCCGACATCGTTTCGCAAATCCTCAACTTTGGGTTGCCTGCGCCGATTGACATTCAATTGGCGGGCATGGACCTGCAACAGAACTACGCGATTGCCCAACAGATGGCCAACCGCCTGCGCCAGGTCTCCGGCACTGCCGACGTCCACGTCCACCAGACCATGAGTCTGCCCACCCTGCACCTGCAGATTGACCGCACCAAAGTTGCCCAGGTTGGCATGAACACTCGGGATGTGGCCCAGAGCGTGCTGGTTTCTTTGAGCGGAAGCTTCCAGACTGCGCCGAATTTCTGGCTGAACCCGGCGAATGGAGTTACTTACTCGGCAGCCGTGCAGGCGCCGCAATATCGGATCACATCCCTGCAGGACCTGATGAATGTGCCAGTCAACGATCCCAGAACGCAGGACGCGCAGGTGCTCAGCAACTTGGTGCAGTTGTCGCCGGCGGTACGCCCAGCGGTGGTCTCACATTACAACGTGCAGCCGGTCGTTGATGTTTACTCCAGCGTGCAGGGCCGTGACCTGGGGGCTGTAGCCAAGGATGTCATGGAAGCGCTGCAGCCCTTTCGGGCGCGGCTTCCGCGAGGCACGCAGCTCATGGTGCGCGGACAAGTCGAAACCATGAAGTCCTCCTTCGTGGGATTGAGCATTGGGTTGGTGCTCGCGATCGTGCTGGTGTACTTCCTGATCGTGGTGAATTTTCAGTCCTGGCTCGACCCGTTCATTATTATCACCGCCCTTCCCGGTGCGTTGGCCGGCATCTGCTGGATGTTGCTTTTGACCAGAACGACGGTGAGCGTGCCCTCGTTGACCGGTGCCGTGATGTGCATGGGCGTGGCCACCGCGAACTCGATCTTGCTGGTTTCGTTCGCGCGGGATCGTATGCGAGCGGGCATCCCGGCGATTCAGGCGGCGCTCGAGGCCGGCTACACCCGCATTCGCCCGGTGGTGATGACGGCGCTCGCTATGATCATCGGCATGGTGCCTATGTCTTTGGGCTTGGGGGAGGGCGGCGAGCAGAATGCCCCACTCGGGCGCGCCGTCATCGGCGGCCTGTTGTTTGCCACGGTCGCAACCCTGTTTTTTGTACCCTCCGTCTTTGCCATGATCCACGGCTATCGGGAGGCCAGAGATGCGGCCCGGTAATATTGTTGTGTTGGCGAAAACACAAACTGGTTTAACGGACTACATATGGATTCTCGAATGAATCAGGAAAACGCTTTAGCGCCGGAGCGTGCAGCTCCAGAGATCACACCGCCGCCCAACCTCCCTCCGGCGGCGCCGCGGACGGCTTTGGTTACCGCCGTCGTCGTCGTGGCTCTGCTGCTCCTCGGTGGCGTGATCACCATGCTGATCCGGCTGCACAATGGCCGTGTGCTAGCCAAAGAGACTGAGCAGGAGTCCATCTCCACGGTCGCCGTGGTCCATCCGCAGGCGGAAAAGCCCGACGAGGAACTGGTCCTGCCCGGCACCATGCAGGCTTATGAAGAATCCCCGATCTATGCCCGCACCAATGGCTACCTGCTGCGCTGGTACAAGGACATCGGCAGCCGCGTCAGCAAGGGCGAACTGCTCGCAGAAATTGACACGCCCGAAGTGGATCAGGAACTGATGCAGGCCCGGGCCAATCGTGAGCAGATCGTGGCCCAGCTGGATCTGGCCAAGATCAACGCCGAGCGCTATGCCAATCTGCGTACGACCGATTCCGTCTCGCAGCAGGAGGCCGACCAGCAATCCAGCCAGTACCAGCAGGCCAAAGCCAATCTTGCCGCCGCCGACGCCAACGTCAAGCGCCTCCAGGATCTGGAATCGTTCAAGCACGTCTACTCGCCTTTTGCCGGCGTGCTCACCAAGCGCACCGTGGATCCCGGAGCGCTGATAAACGCCGGTGTCAGTGGCGCGGCAGGGAAGGAACTGTTTGACATCGCCAGGGTAGATCCCCTTCGCGTCTACGTCAGCGTCCCGCAAAGCTACGCGCCCGCCATCAGAAACGGCATGGATGCCTCGGTCACTCTGCAGGAGTATCCCGGCCAGACGTTCAAGGGAAACGTTGCGCGAACCGCCGAGGCCATCGATCCGGCAACCCGCACTTTGCTCACCGAAGTGGATGTGCCAAACAAGCACGGCCAGCTCTTGCCCGGTTCCTATGGCGAAGTGCATTTCCGGGCGGGGGTCAACGCGCAAAAGATCACCATTCCGGTAAATGCGATGCTCTTCCGCAAAGAGGGGCCGCAGGTTGCAGTCGTAGGCAGTGACGGCAAGATTCATCTGCAGCCCATCGCTATCGGCCGCGACTACGGCACAACCCTGGAGATTCTCGGCGGTTTGTCCCTCGAGGACCGGGTCGTGATCAATCCGGCCGATTCGATTGAGGACGGGCAACTCGTCAATGTAGCGCCGCAAAAATCGCCCACCGCACCCGGAGGCCAGCCGTCGTGAAGCGATTGCGGCTTACCGGCGTCATCCTGTCGGCGGGATTCCTGTGTAGTTGCGCGGTTGGGCCCAACTACCATCGGCCCCTCGTGCAGGCTCCGGTAACATACAAGACGGAAGGACCCTGGCGCCTCGCAGCACCCAAAGACGCGCTTCCCAAGAGCGCCTGGTGGGAGGTTTTCCGCGACGCTGAACTCAACGACTTCGAACAGCAGTTGCTCAAGTCGAACCAGTCACTCGAAGCTGCCAGAGATCAGCTCAGCCAGGCCCGCGCCCTGGCGCGAGTGACCTCCGCCGGTTACTTTCCCACTCTGAGCGCCAATCCCAGTGCTTCGCGGTCCCGGTATTCCGGGAATCGTCCCTTGGCGTCAACACCCAACTCGCCGCTGACCCAAAGCACCTACCAGATTCCTTTTCTTGTCAGTTATGAGCCGGATCTGTTCGGGACAGTCCGGCGCAGTCTCGAAGCTTCCAACGCTTCGCTGCAGTCCACAGCGGCCAGCCTGTACAACGCGCGTCTGGTGCTGACCGCGGAACTGGCCGCCGACTACTTCAACCTGCGCGAACTCGATGCTGAAATGCAGGTCCTCGAGGAGTCGGTCGGAATTCAGAAAAAGGGACTGCAGTTGGTCGAGAATCGCCACCAGGGCGGAGTGGCTTCGGGTCTCGATCTTGCCGAACAGCAGACCCTGCTCGATTCCACCGTCACGCAGCTTTACCTTGTCCAGCAGCAGAGGGCGCAATTCGAGCATGCCATCGCCGTACTGACGGGAAACCCGGCGTCGAGCTTCAGTGTTCCCGTTCTCGCTTTGAAAGGCGAACCGCCCGCGATCCCCTTGGGAATCCCCTCGGATTTGCTGGAGCGCCGGCCCGACGTCGCCAGTGCCGAGCGCCAGATGGCCTACGAAAATGCGCAAGTCGGCGTGGCCACGGCGGCGTTCTATCCCCAGCTTACGATTTCCGGCAGCGGTGGTTTCCAGAGCACGACGCTGACCAACTTGATCACCGCCCCGAGCGCGGTTTGGTCGCTGGGCGCTGGTGTCCTGCAGCCGATCTTCCAGGGTGGCCGCAACCGCGCCAACCTGGAAGCCACCAGGTCCGCGTACGAGGCTACCGTCGCCGACTATCGCCAGTCGGTGCTGACCGCCTTTCAGCAGGTGGAAGATGGCTTGTCCGGATTAAACGCGCTCTCGCTGGCCTCGACTTCGCAGAGCACCGCCGTGCAGGACGCCCAGCGCGCGCTGCAGTTGGCCAACAACCGCTACACCGGCGGCCTGACCACCTACCTCGACGTCATCACCGCGCAGTCCGCCTTGCTCAGCAACCAGCGCATTGAAGCCCAGATTCTCGGCCAGCAGATGGTCACTTCGGTTTATCTGGTGAAAGCCCTGGGCGGCGGCTGGGATGCTTCCGAGATCCAGAACGAGCAAGTGCATCCCCGTCCCGGCCAGGTGATCACACAATAGGCCGCTATCAGCGCGCGGCTGCTTCCTCGCGAGCTTTGACCGTGGCCCGATAATGGTCCCGATGCTCGATCGCTTGCGCCTTCATCGCTTTCGCATCGCTCCAGGCGAGGCGTGAGACCACGTGGCCCAACTTCAAGTGAGAACCCACGATCTCCGCAACATCCTCCGCTTTGACCTTGTGATACCAGACACCTTCCGGATAGACGATTAGAATCGGTCCGTCGTCGCACAGTCCGAGGCAACCGCTGGTCGTGATTTGAACGTCGTCGTCAAGTCCCTGGGACATCACTTCGCGCTCCAGGGCCTGCAAGACAGGCAGCGATTTGTTGGCCGGGCAGGAAGCTGCGCCCTCCGGTTTTTCCTGCATGCAGACAAAGACGTGGCGGCGAAACGGTTCCATTCCCATCCTCCTGGCGAGGTCCGAGAAACCCGGTACTTCGCGAATCAGGTTGCGCTGCGCGACTCTTGATTTTCGCGGAACGCCTTCCTGCTAACCGTGATTCGGATCACAGGGTTCTGTACCTCCGGCCGTCCCTCGGTCTCGCGCGGTGAGACGTTTCCTGCCGACAAAGTGCAACTCGATGCACCCGTAATTTCCACATGGGTGAGGTGCGTGGACTCAAACCCCTTATTTCACAACCGAAAGGGGAGCTGGCACTTCCGGGCTATTGGCCCGCGAGTTGCAGAGGAATATGTATGTCCATTATAGTAATGGACATTATGGAATTAGGTTGCCAATGAGACCTTCGCAACATTTTGCACACCCGCGGCGGGCCGCAGTCTCGAAAGTAATCGCGCAGGTCTTCGTAAATGCGTGCCTCGGGCTGCTGGCTCTCGTCCCCGCACCGGCACAGACGGCCAGCAGCACGATTCGCGTCGGCGCTTTCCCCAACATCACCCACGCTCAGGCCATGGTGGGGAAGGCCAATGGCTGGTTCGACAAGGCCATCGGGCCGCAGGTCAGAGTGCAGTGGACCAGTTTCAACGCCGGCCCGGCCGCCATCGAGGCCCTGTTCGCGGGCGCCATTGACATGACCTATGTTGGGCCCAACCCGGCAATCAATGGATACGTCCGCTCTAACGGGGAAGCTCTTCGCGTCGTGGCCGGCGCAGCCAGCGGCGGGGCCTCGCTGATCGTCCGCAACGATTCTGGCATCAACCGGCCCGAAGATTTTCACGGCAAGCGCGTCGCCACTCCACAATTCGGCAATACCCAGGACGTCGCCCTCCGCACCTGGCTCAGAAACCACGGCATGAAGACCAACGACAAGGGCGGCGACGTGCAGATCCTTCCCATGGCCAATCCCGATCAGCTGACGTTGTTCCTCAAGAAAGACCTGGACGCAGCCTGGGCTCCCGAGCCCTGGGCCACTCGCCTGATTCACGAAGGCAACGGCCGTCTTTTTGTGGACGAGCGCACGCTCTGGCCCGATGGACAGTTCGTCATCGGACTGCTCGTCGTGAACGCCAAGTTCTTGAAGGCCCACCCCGACCTGGTGAAGTCGTGGATTCGCGCCGACGTTGAACTGACCGACTGGATCAATGCCCACCAGCCGGAAGCGAAGAAGATTCTGAACCAGCAAATTCAGCTTGAAACAGGAAAGGCGCTTCCTGCCGCGGTTCTTGACGAAGCATTCTCGCGCATGCAGGTCACTTATGACCCGCTACGCGGTCCGCTGATGGTCGCCGCCAGGCAGGCTTTTGACGACGGCTTTCTCGGCCGCCAGATGCCCGATCTGTCCGGCCTCTACGATCTGTCGCTTCTCAACCAGGTTCTGGCCGAGAAGGGAAAGAAGGCTATTCCATGAGTACGAACCTGCAGAATGTTCCCGCGCGGTTCCCGCTTCCGGTCGGACCTCGGCTTGCCGTTCACCCAGGTCCGAAGGTCATTCCCGTGCAGCGCGACCGTCCCGCTCCCGCGATCCCCAAGGTCGGCTTGAGCGATATTTGCCTCAGCTACCGTACCGAACGCGGAGAACGTCTGCTCGCCCTCGATCGCATCAACCTGCAGGTGAAGACCGGCGAGTTTCTCTGCGTCGTCGGTCCTTCCGGCTGCGGAAAATCCACGCTGCTCCACTTGATCGCCGGCCTGCAGCCGCAGACCGCGGGACAGGTCCTGATCAACGGCCAGCCGGTGCAAGGTCCGGGCACGGACCGCATTATGATCTTCCAGGACCACGGCCTGTTCCCCTGGCTCACCGTCGCGCAGAACATCGAATTCGGCATGAAGATGAAAGGCGTACGCAAGGCGGAAAGGGAAGAGAAGACTCGCCACTACCTGCACCTGGTGCATCTGGCGAAATTTGAAAAGAGCTACATCCACCAACTCTCGGGCGGTATGCGCCAGCGCGTCGCCATCGCCCGCGCGCTCGCGCCCGAGCCAGACGTTCTCCTCATGGACGAACCCTTCGCCGCACTCGACGCCCAGACCCGCGACCTGCTGCACGACGAGCTCGAGCGCATCTGGAGCGAAACCGGCTGCACCATCATTTTTGTCACTCACAATGTGCGCGAGGCGGTCCGGCTCGGCGACCGCGTCGTTCTTCTGACGTTCCGTCCCGGCCGCGTCAAGAGCGAATTCCCGGTCACCCTGGCCCGCCCACGTCATCTGGAAGACCCCACGGTCGCCCGCGCCGCCGGCCAGATTCTGGAAGAGCTGCGGGAAGAGATTAACCGGTCCCTTGAAGTCGAATACACCTCGGGTGTCAAACCGCGTGTAAAGACAGGAGGCCAACCATGAAACGTGCCGCTCGCTACATCATCTTCTATAGCGCACTCTTAGGCCTGTGGACTCTGCTCGCGGAACTGAAAATCTGGCCTCCCTACCTGTTCCCCACGCCCTGGGGTGTTGCCGAAGCTCTGTATGCCGGATTTCAGGATCACACCTACCTGATTGCCATTCGCGTCAGCATGATGCGGGTGCTGGTGGGTTATGCCATCTCTGTTGTGCTCGGCATGATCATCGGCCTGGGCGTGGCCAGCAACGAGTTCCTGGAACAAACCATGGGCGGCCTGCTGGTCAGCTTGCAGAGCTTGCCCAGCATCTGCTGGTGGCCGCTGGCCCTGCTCTGGTTCGGGCTCAATCAGAACGCCATTCTTTTCGTGGTCATTATGGGTTCGCTTCTTTCCGTGACTCTGGCGATGGAAGACGGCCGCAAGCAGATGCCCAAAATCTTTGGCATGGCTGGCCGCAACCTCGGCGCCAGAGGATTCAAGCTGTTCTGGTACGTGCTGTTGCCGGCTAGCCTGCCGTTCATCGTCTCCGGACTCAAGCAGGGTTGGGCATTTGCCTGGCGCTCGTTGATCACCGCCGAAATGCTTTACCTGAGCCTTGGATTGGGTCAGGTCCTGATGATGGGCCGCGACTTGAACGATATGAGCGCGGTCATCGCCGTCATGGTTCTGATTATCGTCCTCGGCTACATCGTGGACGGCGTGGTGTTCAAAGGGATGGAGCGCCGCCTGCAACATAAGTGGGGCCTTAGCCAGGCGACCTAAGGAGAGTCTCCCCCCAAGTCCCGGGAGAAATTAACGATTTGTTAATGACAGGAGAAACCAAGTTGGATCACAATGTCTACTATGTCAATGGTAATGATTATATAAATTGAGTTCATCGAACTCTGCTCCCCCACCGTGCAAGGCGGGGTCTGCCAGTGATCTGAGCAGGTTTCCGGAGATTCTCCCCCGAAGCATTTTGAAAACCCAAAGGAGAGCACCAAAACTTCTTATGAAAGCCAATCGAATCTTTTTCAACGCTCTGACCCTGGCCGCTTTGACCGGCAGCGCCTGGGCGCAAACCCAGGCCGCGGCCAATATCGCCGCACCGCCCGTGCCCGCCGCCAGTAGCGCTCCGGCACCCGAGGCAGACCTTCGCTCCGAATTAGAGCAACTCAAACAACTGCTCCGCGAGCAGCAGGCCCGGATCGCAACGCTCGAAGCGGAGCGCACCCCAGCCTCCGACCACGTTGTCTCAGCCCCCACTTCGCCTTCCGTCGTAACGGCCCAACAGGTTCCTGCTCCAGCTGCGCCGTCCGGTTCAACATCGCAGCAACTGGCTGCCCGGGCGCAAGCCGTCCAGGCCGGCAGCACTGACGAACGCATTCGCAACCTGGAACGGCAGATTAAGGGTATCGGCCCGGTTTCCTTCAGCGGCGACGTCCGGGTGCGCGCCGAACCCATTTTCGGCGGCCCCAGTGACGAATCGCTCGAACGGGCCCGTGCCCGCGTGCGTGTGCGTTTCAACGCCATGGCCGATCTCGGCCAGCAATTCCGCACCGGCATCACCCTGGCCAGCGGCGACATCAACGATCCCATCAGCACTAATCAAACCCTCACCGGCTTCTACACCCGCAAGCCTGTGGCTCTCGACCAGGCTTTCGCGGAATTCACACCCAAGGACTTCAAGAATCTCACCCTCGTCGGCGGTAAATTCCGTTATCCCTGGTACAACACGGAGCTGACCTGGGACAAAGACTTGAACCCGGAAGGCGCGGCAGAAACTCTCGGCTTCAAACTCGACACACCCGTTCTGAAGCGTATCGCCTTCATTGGATTTCAGTTGCCCTTTGCGGAAGTAGCCGGCGTTTCCGCCGGCGACAAGCGAGTCACTCAGCAGATCACCTATGGCGGTCAGCTCCAGACCCAATGGCAGCTCACCCCACGCGTTATTTTGGGAGCGTATTCCGGCTTCTACGACTACCGCGGCGCAGATTCCATTGCCCTGGCCCTCGCCAAAGCCAGCGCCAAGAATCCGCAGACTCCGCTTACTGGCTTGCTGCCGCTGGCATCCGCAAATCCGGTCCAGGATTCCACCTACACCACGGTTGCGACCACCATCGTTACGGTGGGTGGAACTGCCTATCCGACCGGCGTCTCCTCGGTCAGCAACGCACAGTTCGCGTCGAAGTTCAAACTGTTTGACTCCCTCGTCCGCTTGGATATTGACACAGGCAACCCGCGCTTCCCCTTGTCCTTTATCGGCGACTACGTGCAGAACATGGGAGCCTGCGGCAATCTTGCCAATATCGTTCCCGCCCCCGCCAACACCAGCACGCAGACGTATAAGCAAACGGTTAACGCGCCCTGCAAGTCAAATCAGCGCCGCGGCTACTGGATGGAGGGACGGCTCGGCCGCTTACAGGATAAGCACGACTTCCAGTTCGGATATACGCACATCTACATCGAGCGCGAAGCCGTTCTGGGGAACTTTAACTACAGCGACATCCGCCAGGGCAGCAACGTCACCCAGCACCGTTTCGACTTCTTTTACCAGCTTGATCGAAACGTGCAGTTGGGCGCCGCCGCCCTCGTTGGACGCCCGCTGGGAACAACCGAGCCTTGGCTCACGCGCTTGCAGTTCGATTCGATCTACATTTTCTAGTCGTTCCTGAGCGGCTGGAAATATAGGCTAAAGGCATGCCGTTTTCATAATCGCCGCCGGCCCGGTTTTGGCTACTCTCCTTTTCCGGGCCGGCGGTGATAAAGCAATCCTCACCGCCGCTGCTCTCTGTGAACTCCTGGGGTAAGGAACATGAATTCAAGACGCGACTTTCTGAAACAGATATCCAAGGCTGCCTTGGCCGCTGGTGTGGTTCGTTCGGTATTGGTCAGCGGGCTGCAGGCGCAGCATGGCGGCATGGTCGAGATTCCGGGTGAGGATGGCATGATTGTTCGCTCCGTCCGCTTCCTTGACCTCGAAACTCCGGTCGAATACTTCAACACCTGGCTGACGCCCGTTCCACACTTTTTCGTGCGCAATCATATGCACGAGCCGAGCGAGCTCGATCTCGATGGTTGGCGCCTTGCCGTCGGCGGCGAAGTAGAGAAACCCTACACTCTGAAGTTCTCCGAGCTCTCGGCGCTTCCAACCCACTCCGTCGTGAACACGCTGGAATGCGCCGGCAACGGTCGGTCCCTTCACCGTCCGCAAGTTCCCGGCATTCAGTGGGGAAAAGGAGCGGTCAGCACCGCACGATTCTCCGGCCCGCGCCTGGCCGACATTCTGCAGCGCGCCGGAGTGAAATCTACGGGCAAACACGTCATGTTCCGTGGGCTCGACGAAGTTCCAGGGAAAGTTCCTCCCTTCATTCGCAGCATCCCGATTGAAAAAGCGCTCGATTCCGACACCCTGATCGCAACCCACATGAATGGTGCACCGCTGACCAGGCACCACGGATTCCCGGCGCGCTCTCTCGTTCCCGGTTGGATCGGAGCCGCATCTTGCAAGTGGCTCACCGAAATCAAGGTTCTGGATTCAGAATTCGTCGGAAACTTCATGAGTCCCGGTTATCGCTTCCCCAACCAGCCTGTGAACCCGGGGGACACCGTGAAGGCTGAAGACACTCACGTGCTCACGGCTCTGAGTGTGAAGTCGGTGATCGCGAGCCCGCTCGATGGAGCCAACCTCAGCTCCGGCAAGATTGCGGTATACGGGGTCGCCTGGGCTGGCGAAGCGGATGTTGTGAAGGTCGAGGTCTCCACTGACGGCGGCACGAACTGGAACCCCGCCAGCTTCGGTCGCGAGCAGGCTCGCTACGCCTGGCGCTTGTGGAACTACGAGTGGAAGGCCCGAAGCGGCGACCACACCGTCCTCTCACGCGCTACGGACAGCAAAGGACGCGTGCAGCCTGCAACTCCGGTTTGGAATCCCAGCGGGTATCTCTACAATGCCACGGATCAGGTGAAAGTTCATGTCTCCTAATCGCAATCGATCGCACTTGCGATTGCTGGTGGTGCCGGCCATTCTTTTCTTCCTGACTTGGGCAGCGCCGTCGTTCCGGGCCCAGGAGCCTGGGCCAAAGGTGATCGTGCAGCCTCAAAATCCGCCACAGGTCAGGTTTGCAGAAGACTTGCCGCCTGGATCAATGCAGGCGAAGGCCACAGCATCCTGCCTCGAATGTCATGAAGCCCGCATTATCTTGCAGCAGCGCCTAGGCAAGACTGCCTGGACGAAAGAAGTGGACAAGATGATCAAGTGGGGCGCCGTGGTTGATCCCGCTGATCGCGACTCTCTGATTGACTATCTGAGCATCAACTTCGCCCCGGATCGGCCTGCCTATGATCCGCCGCGGACCACGCTTCAGACGACCGGCAAAAAGGCCAGCTCGAAGAAACCATGATTAGGACGGGCACTCAATGTGACCCTGGTAACCAGCCCTGGATGACTCGCGCCACCCTGCCTTGGTCCGCTCTGCGGACTACTCCCTTTGGTAATTGGCCCCCGGCGAAACCACGAAACTAAACTTCCCCGTGGGGGTTTACTGTCGCATGACCAAAATCACGAAGTCGCTCCTAGTCCTGGCAGCGGGTGGTCTGATGGTGGTTGGACTCGCCTCTGCTCAAACCCAGAACAGCAACACTTCCGGCGCCGGCGCAGGCAAGGTGGATCCCGGCCATCCGCGCGTCAACCAGATCAACCAGCGCGAACAGAACCAGCAGAACCGCATCGCCAACGGCATCAAGAACGATAAGTTGACGCCGGGGCAGGCCTCGCGTCTCGAGCACGGCGAGCAGCGCTTGCAGAACAACGAAAAGCGCGACATGGCGAAAGATAACGGCCATCTGACCAAACAGGATCAGCGCCAGCTCAATCACGAAGCCAACAACATGAGCAAGCGTATCTACAAGGACAAGCACCCCAGATAATTAGATCCGCGACTGCCTCCCGGGCTTTGATCCAGGGGTAGAAGAGAGAGCCGCCATTCTGCGGCTTTTTTCTTGCCCGGGAGGAACTCTGCTTATGTTCAGAAGGGCTGGGGAAATGGTAGGCTAGGCATTCTTTGCTTGAATGCTATTGCGGACGACGGCAGGAGCGTCCGGCCTCCCTTATAATGTCGGGGTTCTAACCTGCATCGCGGCGGAAACGGGACCACGCAAGGCACGACTCAGCTATGGCTGTTGACCTCACCACTAAGCCCGGCATTGCCGCCGCCACCCTGACCGATGTCGGCCGCCAGCGCGCGAACAACGAAGACTCCGCCCTCTATTGGGAGCCCACTTCCGCCGAAGAGTTCCGGCGCAAGGGCCGGCTCGCCGTCGTGGCCGACGGCATGGGCGGGTACGAGGGCGGCCAGGAAGCCAGCCGTTTGGCGGTCGAGAGCGTGCAGCAGGTCTATGGCGACAGTTCGGCAGCGACTCCCCAGGAGGCGCTGGTGGCGGGCCTGGAGACGGCTCACCGGAACATCCAGCAGTACGGCGAAGAACATCCTCTGCTGCACGGCATGGGCACCACCTGCACTGCCCTGGCGATCGTAGGCCGCTACCTCTCGTTCGCGCACATTGGAGACAGCCGCCTGTATCTGGCGCGCAACGGGAACATCACGCGGCTGACGCGGGATCACTCTTACGTGGGCAGGTTGGTTGAAAGCGGGATTGTACGCCTGGAAGACGCGGAGTCGCATCCGCAGCGCCACATCCTGACCGCCGCATTGGGATCGGGCAGGGAAGTGCAGCCGGACGTGCCGGACCGTCCTCTGCTGCTCGAAGAGGACGACGTGCTGATCCTCTGCACCGATGGCTTGTGGAGCCTGGTGGGCGAGCAGGAATTGCTTCGAACCGCGCAGGCGTATCCACCGGCGGCATGCTGCCGGGCGCTGGTGGACATGGCGTTGGAGCGGGGCGGGCCGGACAACATCACCGTGGTCGTTCTGCGGATCCTGGCGGAAGCGTAGATGGCAAAGCGCTACCGACCCAGCGTCCCGCAGGCTGCCGGACACTACGGTAGCGCCGCTATTGCGAGCCCAAATGCAAGGGAAGTATAGAAAGCTGGCTGCACCACTTCCAGTGCATTGTCGGGTACCTAGTGGTTAATACGACATCAGTTAACCTCCGGCCTGGATGCCTCACGCCGCGAACCGACAGATGCTCCGACCTCATCGGATCGCCCGCGCGGCGGCGAGCAACTGTTCCGCGCGAGGCCGGATGCGGATGTCTTCCGTGAAGTTTTCCCAACGGACAATTCCAGAGCGATCCACAAGGAACTCCGCCGGTCGAGCTATGTCCTGGCCGTCTTCCCCTGCGGCCGGATGCAGCAGATCGTAGCGGCGGATCACGTCTGCTTTTGGATCGGAAAGAAAGGTGAAGGTGTAACCGGCCTTCCGCCTCAGATTCTCCGAGTCTGCCGGAGAATCGACGCTGATCGCGACAGGGCGGATGCCCTCTGCCTGAAACTCCGCCAGATCCTTCTGTATGCCTCGCAACTCGAGGTTACAGAAGGGTCACCAGTATCCGCGATAGAAGACCAGGAGCACCGCTTTCGGCGGAGCGGCTCCGGTTGCGCCAGTGAGAAGCTGGGAAAGAGAAACCGGATGCCCTTCGCTGTCCGACAAAGTGAAGTCGGGAACGCGCTGTCCGACCTGCGGCGCGCCCGCGGACTGGGGAATGTGCCTCGTGAGGAAGAAAAGCCCAATGGATCCCGCCACCAGCAACAGCGAAAACCCGGTGACGACGGCGCCCCAGACCTTGCCTCCGTAGACTTGCGATTGGCGGAAGGCCCGCACAACGCCGACCAACAGGAAGAGAAGGCCGAGGACAGGAAGGATGAGGTTGATCCAGGGAAGTATCCCTGCTGGGAACCGGACGAAATACAGCCCATTGCTGAAGAGAGCGAGGACCGTGAGAATCAATCCCAGCCAGAGGGCAGAATTGCTGCGTTGGCCGCTGCTCACGGCTGCACTCCAGATTCGTCTGGGGCAGGTTCCTCGTTGGTCACGCTCTTCTCCGGGCGGAGGAGCGGGAACAGGATCACGTCGCGGATGGTGTGGGAATCAGTCAGCAGCATGCAGAGGCGGTCTATGCCGACGCCCACGCCGCCGGCGGGCGGCATGCCGTAGGAAAGTGCGCGGATGTAATCTTCGTCCATCTGGTGGGCCTCGTCGTCGCCGCGCTCACGCTCTTTCAACTGGGCTTCGAATCTCCGCCGCTGATCTTCGGGATCGTTGAGTTCGCTGAAGCCGTTGGAGATCTCCATTTGGCCGGCGAAGATTTCGAAGCGTTCGGTCCAGTCGGGTTCATCCGGCTTTTGCTTGGAGAGCGGCGAGACGGCCGTGGGGAATTCGTAGATGATGGTCGGCTGTGTGAGGTGTTCTTCCGCAGTGGCCTCGAAGAGGGCAGCGATCGTTTTGCCGGCGGGAGCATTCGGCTCGTAGGGCATGTGGGCGTGCGAGGCGTTGAAGCGTTCCACCAGTTTGCGGACGCCCTCGTGACTGGCGAAATCGCTCATCTCCGGTTTCGCGCCCGCGGCGGCGGGCCAGTAGTGAATGATCGCCTCGCGCATGGTCAAAATCTGCCAGTTTGACCAGTCAATTTCGTGCACTTCATTTTCCGAAATCGTCCACTTCGATTTCGTGGTGCCGTAGACCGCCCTGGCCGCTTCGGTGATGACTTCCTGGGTCACGCTCATGATGCCGCGATAGTCGGTGTAGGCCTGGTAAGCCTCCATCATGGTGAACTCAGGATTCCAGCGCCATCCCAAGCCTTCGTTGCGGAAGTTGCGGTTGATTTCATACACGCGATCGAGTCCGCCGACCACGAGGCGCTTCAGGTAAAGCTCGGGCGCGATGCGCAGGAAAAGATCCATGTCGAGCGTGTTGTGGTGGGTGACGAAGGGCCGGGCTACGGCTCCGCCGGCGATGGGCTGCATCATCGGGGTTTCGACTTCGATGAAGCCGTGCCCGTCGAGCGTGCGCCGGACGGACTGCACGAGCCTGGTGCGTTTGAGGAACACTTCGCGCACTTCGGGATTCATCACCAGGTCCACGTAGCGCTGGCGGTAGCGGAGCTCGACGTCGGTGAGGCCGTGCCATTTCTCGGGCAAGGGCAGGAGGTCTTTGCTCAGAAAGGTAATTTCTTCGACGTGTACGGTCAGTTCGCCGGTGCGGGTGCGAAACAGGTATCCGCTGACGCCGATGTGATCGCCGAGGTCGAGGAGTTTGTAGAGGTCGAATCCTTTGTCGCCGACCGCGTCTTTCTTGACGTAAATCTGGAGCTTCTGACCGCCCTGCTGCAGGTGGGCGAAGCCGGCCTTGCCCATCAGGCGGATGGCCATGATGCGGCCGGCGACGCGCACGTTGATGCGCGAGCCTTCGAGTTCTTCGGCGGTTTTGCCGGAATACTGGGCCAGGATCTGATCCACCGTGTAGGTGAATTCGTACTTGGTGCGATACGTGGGCTGGCCGAGGGCCTCGATTTGCTTCAGCTTCTCGCGGCGCAGTTCGTAAATCTTGTCGTCGAGTGCCAATGGGATCCTTTTCGTTCGTATGGATGGAAGGGAGATTATAAACAATGGGTTGAGCGCGACCTGGAAGCTTGGCGCGGGCTGGCTTTCTCTCCATTCTTTGGCATCACATTTTTTTTTGATCGCCCTCGGCAAGATCTTGATTTGGTTTGGGTTATTGCGATGGGATACCCCTTCCCGCCGGCAAAATCTTGAGCTGTAAGGAGTTGCAGGCAAAATATTGCGGAACAAGGAGTTAGAGGCGATTGCAAGGGTTTCGAAAATGCGTGGCGCGATCGCGTTTCCGCTCGATTGCGTGGAGGATGCCCTGCGCGTGTTTCCAGTATGGGCTTTCCATATCCTCGGTAAAGGTTGTTCGTCACAATGAAGAAGATTTTTTCGGCGGGGCCTGTGGAAAAAAAGGCGAGAACGCTAAGTGCCCGTCGAACCGTCTTGGAAGTACAAAACCATTCACCACAAAGGACACGAAGGATCACGAAGGTCTTGGTTGGGCAGTTCGCAGACTGGTGAAGGAGTATTTTCTGATCGGCAACCGGACGGCGGCGACTAAGGAGACTGCTAAGAAACTCGATCCAAGTGCCTCAGGGGCTGAAGACCGTTCAGAAAAGAAAGGCTTCATCGCAGCACTGAAGCGCTGCGCCACCCAAAATCGGGCGCAAGATCGAGTCTTTCCGCAGCCTGCGCGGGAGTGGCCGCGCCGGAGAGCTCATGAGTGTGATAGCGATCCGCAAGTACGATCTGTATAATCCCGTCCACGCAAGGATTCGCCCCAGCCCTATCTTTGTTCCGAGGGTGCATGCCGAATGGCAAAAGGGAATACCGAAGCCAACGACAAGGAACTCATTCACCAGAAGCAGACCAAGAAACCGTACACGAAACCGGCTTTCCGCTTCGAGTAGGTGTTTGTAACCTCGGCTCTGAGTTGCGGGAAGATCGATCCCACGGAATTTCTCTGCCGGACTAACCGCAAGGTTTCGTAGACAACGCATCCATACAATGAAGGGCCGGGTCCTCAGGGGCTAAAGCCCAGCTTGCAGGTGCCGCTTGACGCGGCGCTGAAGCGCCGCTCTTCCAAGGTGCTCCGTCTTCCACGTGCTTGCTCCGCGTCAGGTTGGATGAACCGCGTCACTGCAGGCCTGACTGGGTGGCTTTGACGAGTGCGGCTCCGGTCCGGGTGGCGTAGTAGATGCTGGCGGCCTGGGTGAAACCGCTGTCATTGTCCACGATGATGCCGGTTGGTCCTCCAGTGGCGGGCAGCGCGGTGGTGGCGGCGGTGACGGTGGGGAATCCGCTGGTGATGTCGAGGCTCATGACGCAGCCGGCGGTTCCGCCGGTGGTGGTGGCGGCGCAGTTGTTCGTGACCCCGACGAAAAGGTAATCCTTCTGCAGCGCTGCGTTGTAGAACTCGGTGACTGGGGCGGAGTCCGCGGTGCCGGTGGCGAGAGCCGCCGTGGTGACGTCGGCAGTGGAGTTCAGCACGCCGGCGCCATTGAAGCCGATGCTGTACAGGGTGGGAAGGGTCCCGGTGCCGGTGCCGACGATGTACAGAAGAGGCGTTCCGGAGCCGGTATACCAGGCGTTGTTGAAGTCAGGCTCGTAGGGCGCGGTGTAGATGTTGCTGCCTGTGCCGACCGGCACAGAGACGGAACTTGCCATACTGGTCGGAGCCTGCACGACGAGCGAGTTGACTCCGTTGGTGTTGAACGAAGCGTAGACCATTTGATTGGTGCTATCCACGATGACCGGATTCTCGCTGGTAGTGCCAGTGGCGAGAACGGAACCATACACCACCGAGGGCGGGCCGCTGTCGAGCACGTAGTCAATCCGGCCGGCGCTGTCGGTGAAGAAGATCTTGTTTGAGATCCTGTCGTAGACCGGGGTGGACGGGATCGCGTTGATGGGAACGCTCCAGACGATGGTGGGGGCGCTGCCGTTGAATATGTTGGTGATCTTGTAGAGGTAGCCAGTGCCTGCGGGGCTGTAGGTGGTGGCGTAGGCGACGTCGTTGGCGTCGCCGCGGGTGTAGACCACCCACGGGGCGGTGGTGGAACTCTGATTGGTGATGCCGTTGTCAGGCGAAAGTTGGACGACCTGGTCCACGGCGTTGTTGCCCCCGCCAGCCCCGGGCAGAACTGCGGAGGAGGCGGTGGCGCCGTTGGTTCCGGTGGTGCCGATGGTCAGGACATGAAAGTAGGAACTGCCGCCCGGGAGATTCTCGATATAGGCAAGCTGCGTCCCATTCTGCGAGATGACCACGGAAGCGGGAACCTGGCCTGTGCCGGAAGCGTAGGCGAACATCACGGTGGGCCCGGTGGGACAAAGCGCGCCGACGCCGCCGCTATAGAGATTGTTCACGCCGACCAGGTTGGCCTGACCGCCGGCGGACGGTGTGGTTGGGATGCCAATCACTACAAAGTCGTTGGCGCAACTGGGGACGGCGGTGACATCGAAGACAAATTTGGCCGGAGAAGTCTGGCCCGCGCCGGGAGCCTCGGTCAGAGTGAAGGGGTTTCCAACGGCGTCATTGGTATAAGCGGCACCGTTGTAATCATCAAACTCATAATTGTTGGGGCCGGGAAAGTTGCTCCAGACGTTGATCTCGAAGCCGCTGCCAATGAAAAGAAGTCCATTGTTGTCAATCAAAGGAACTGCTGAAGGGTAGAGAACATTCTTGTACAAGAACTTGCCGCTTGGGCTGGTAGTTTGAGCCGGGCCACCGGGATAGAGCGGGTAGGTGCCTCCGTTCGGGACGCCAGTCCCGGTAGCAGTTACGGTTAGGGAGCCGGCGGTGGCGAGGTACTGGCCGTTGCCGTTGTCGGTGGTGTTGACGCTGCCGAACCCGGTGTCGAGATTAGCTACGTAAGAGAAGTCGAACAGCGGCTCAAAGGCGGAGGTCATGGGAGTGGCGGACAGAGGCACGCTCCAGTCACGGTGTGGGCGTTGGCTTGGATAGCGGAGATGTCCCGGGAACCGGGCCTCAGGGTGGCGGAGATACCAGTTGTGGGCAAAGCGCGGATCCTTGCGAATGCGGTCGGTGGCGGGGGCGTGCCTGGAATCGGGGTAGAGGAGGTGACGGTGGGTCCAGTCGGAAACGAGGCTCTGGCGAATGTGCGGTGATGCCGGGGCCAGAGGCGGTGCGGACTGGGCCCCCAGGAGCGGCACAGCAAGCGCGCACATCATACCGACAACTATGACTTTCATAGCCGGACTCCGGGACGTTGTCAGAGACACATGCGGCGACACAGTCAAAGTACCACCACTTTTTACGGTTTTCGATCTGTGAAAATCTCGCCGCAGACGCCACCATTGTGCAGGCGGAGGGCGGCGCCGGGCAAGGTACTTGCTGAGTACCCAGCGGCGTGAACGGCTTAGCAAGGCCGAGAAGGATACAGCCAGGAAACCTAGTGCGGCGCGGAAGGGGACGTGGGTTGTTGCTTCAGCATTTCGCAGTTGGCGGTGCACTGGTTGGCTTGCATTTCAATCTCGGCTTTCTTATGCGGGAGGTTGCCGCGGCCTTCGGGCAGGACGACCAACGACTGGCGTCCGTCGGCGAGGTTGACGTTGCAGCTGAAGCTGAGAGACTGCACCCCGCGCTGCTTGCAGGAAGTGCTCTCCAGGGCGGAGGACAGCGATGACGGATCGTCTTCGATCTTGTCGGCCGCGGCCGACGGCACCAGGGCGATGGTCATCGGGACCGGGGCCTTGATGCGAATCCAAACCGGTTGGCCGTCGCGATCGGGGCTTAGCAGGCTGTAGACCTTGGGCGTGGCCGATAGTTCATATTTCTCTTTCACGAGAACCGACCATCCGAACTCGGGCTGAATGCAGTTCTGCACGCAATCCCAGCGGTAGTAGGTGATGTTCAGGTCGTTGGGCGAGACCAGTTGACGGGCGCCGTGGCCGAAGACGGCCACGATGGTCTGTACGACAGCACGGTCGGGAGCGCGTTCGTCGCGGACCAGCAGGACCATGGGACGGCCGTCGGGTAAATGGCACTCGAAGGTGGTGCTGGTGAGGTGCTCGCGCATGCAAAGGAATTCGAGGTGGGATGCGGCTTCCGGATGTTGCAGGGCCGCTTGCCACTGGTCATCGGGGGCCAGGGCCACGGTCACGGGCAGCTTGGCCGAGATATCCACGTGAATGTTGCCGCCGCTGGGGGCGGGGCGATAGATGCGGCCAGCGTGATAATCCATGGGATCCAGTTGGGCCGCTTCGTCGCTGGCCTTCACCCATTCGAATACCTTGTCTTGCGCAGCGGCGATTGCCGCCAACGTCAGTATCGCCAAAGCGAGCAGGCAGAGTCTCTTCATGGTTTCCCCCAATGGCTTCCCCCAGAGTCATTGGAAGGGTGGAAGGCGGGGGCGAACAAGGCAAATCAGCCAGGCGTAGTGACGCTGGTAACTGTAAGCAATGGCGAAGTTTGCGCGCAAATCCGCGTTGGCGCGGGTGGTTGGCTTGACAGGGATTCATGTACCATGGTACATTGGTACACATGAACGACGGTGCCAAGCTGGAAATCGAGCGGGTGCAGACGGGGGTGCGGATGGAAAAACGCATCCTCAAAGTTCTTAAGGGGTTTGCCGAGTATCACGACATGACACTGGGCGATGTGCTGGAGGGCATCGTGCTGCATGCCTTTGACGGGAAGACTCCGTTCAGCGCGGCGTCGCTGGAGCGGATTCAGGAACTGAAAAAGTTCTATGGACTGGATCTGGATTCGAGCGCCAGCCATCGGCTGACGGAGATCAGGAAGACGTCGCGCAAGAAGAATTCAGAGAAGTAGGGGAGATCCGGTTAAGGCTTCGCCATGACCCATCAGGAACTCATTCAGTGCTTCGAGGCGGACGCGGTCGCGGAAGGCTCGTTTCACCACGCCGACCACGTGCGGCTGGCGTTTGCCTACCTGTCGGAATATCCGGTGCTCGAGGCGCTCGCGAGATTCTCGGCGGCGCTCAAGCGTTATGCGGCGGCCCGCGGCAAGGCGCAGCTTTACCACGAGGCCATCACGCATGCGTATTTTTTCCTGATTCGCGAACGGATGGCGCGGGGCGGAGCTGCAGATTGGGACGATTTTTCCGGAGGCAATCCAGATTTGCTGGTTTGGAAGGACGGGATTCTGGCGCGGTATTACCGGGAAGGGACACTGCAGTCCGACCTGGCGCGAAACGTGTTTCTTTTCCCGGACAAGTACAGTCAGGGAGGGCCAAAGTACATGCCCTGATGATTGACTCGAGAGGAACCTGTGCTCGAGCCTTTCTCTGTTATAATCATTTCAGCGCTTTTGTCACGGTTTGCTCGTCACGCGGTGGTCAGTTCTTCGACCAGAATCATCTCCGCCTTTCTTGCCCTCCGTTTATTTGCGTGAAATCCAAAAATTGAATGTGTGAGCGGCATGACAGCTCTCGACGTATGTCAGAGTGCGCGTTACAAGCCCCTCCAGAAAGAAACAAATTCGAATGACCACATTTTCGGAACTGCCCTTGTGTCCCGCATTGCAGCGGGGACTGGCGGCAGCCCAGTTCACTAACCTCACCCCGATCCAGGAAAGTGCGATTCCTCCAGCTCTTGAAGGCCGCGACGTCATCGGCACCGCCCAGACGGGCACAGGCAAGACATTGGCCTATCTGATCCCGCTGATCGAGACGCTCAACCGGGACCCATCGCGCCACACCATTGCGCTGGTGCTGTTGCCCACGCGCGAACTCGCGATGCAGGTTCACGAGCAGTACGAGCGACTGCGCACCAACGAAATGCACAAGGCGGCTCTCGTCATCGGCGGCGTGTCGGAGAAGGCGCAGATTCAAGGTCTGCGTGCCGGCTCGGGGCTGGTCATTGCCACGCCCGGACGGTTGCAGGACCTGATGAGCCGCAAGTTCGCTGATCTCCGCCACGTCAAGATGCTGGTGCTCGATGAAGCCGATCGAATGCTGGATATGGGATTCTTACCTGCGATTCAGCGCATAATTCCGGCACTCCCGCAGAACCAGCAGACCCTGTGCTTCTCGGCCACTTTGGAACGATCGGTTGCCGGGCTGGTGAATGACTACATGCGCGAACCGGTGCGGGTGGCTTTGGGCTCGGTGCTCAAGCCGGCCGCGAGCGTGCAGCTCAGAGCCTATGAAGTTCGACCGGGAGAGAAACTCGGCGTTCTGCGGCAATTGCTCTATGCGGAAAAGGGACAGACCCTGATTTTCACGCGCACGAAGCGTGGCGCGGAACGGCTGGCTAAAGATCTGGTGCGGGACGGCTTCGCCGCGACTATGATTCATGGCGATCGCTCCCAGTCGCAGCGGAATGGAGCGTTGAGCGGATTTCAGGAAGGCCGCTTCCAGGTGCTGGTCGCGACCGATATCGCATCGCGTGGTCTGCACGTGGACGACGTGGCCCATGTGATCAACTACGACCTGCCCAAGATGGCCGAGGACTTTATCCATCGCGTGGGCCGCACCGGCAGAGCCGGGTTGCAGGGCTGGGCGACGACCTTGGTGGCAGGAGCCGAAGTGCTGGAGTTGCGCCACATCGAGCGTAGTCTGCAACTAAGAATGGAACGCAAGCAAATGGACGCAGAGACAGCGGAAGCACCGAGGCGGATGATTCAGAACACGCTGGTCTCGCGCACGTTGACGGCATTGCCCGGAGAAGTATTCGTCTAGGCTGGGGACAGTAGTCGCCACCGGGGCGATTCCACTCGGAACCTTGGGCATCGGGTCAGTGAGTGTAGTTGCGATTTCTGCGCCAACGGACAAAGCAGCACGCAAGGTGAGTGACCTTGCCAGGCCTTATCGCAACTTTGCGCCTTTTGTCCGCCAGCCGTTACGGTGCACGCCTACCCAGCGTCTTTACCGCTTGAACCGACGCTCCGTCCGCGGTACGATGACCAGCTGTCCTGAGAAAAGCCCATGCCGGAAAACTACGTCCCGATCTTCATTTTCATCGCGGTAGTCGGCTCGCTGCTGCCGATCACGCTGCTGCTGGCCAAGCTGGTGCGCCCGTCGAATCCCAGCAAAGTCAAGCTGATGCCGTACGAATGCGGCATTGATCCGCTCGATAGCGCCCGCGGCCGGTACACGGTCCGCTACTACATCATCGCGATCCTGTTCGTGGTGTTCGATGTGGAGACAATCTTCCTGTTTCCCTGGGCGGTGAAATTCAAGGCCTTCGGGCTGTTTGGCCTGATCGAGATGCTGGTCTTCCTCGCCATTCTGGTTGTGGGCTACATCTGGGTCTGGAAGAAGGGAGCGCTGGAGTGGATTTAGGGGATTGAGTGATTGAGTGATTGAGTCATGGTGCGATTGAGCCATCGAAACATTCGGTGGAATATCGGTGGAATAAATGACTCAATGACTCAATCGCCCGATCGTTCACCCAATGACTGCCGCTCCCGACATCCAGGACTCCTCACCCGCTGAAACCTTTTCTGCCAGCCGCTGGACGCAGGGGAACTTCTTTTTTCCCACGAAACTGGTCATCAGCCCGCAGCGGGTGAGCCGTGTGAAGTCGCGGCTGTTCGGCAGCAATGAGGAGAGCATCGCCATGTCGAAGATCGCTTCGGTGCACATTTCAACGGGTGTCTTCTGGGCGGAGATCGTCATTGAATCCACCGGCGGGACCGATCCCATCACCAGCCATGGCCACTACAAGGCGGACGCGAAGCGTATCCGCGATTTGATCGAGCAGTATCAGGCGCAGGCGCGGGGCTAGAGTTTTTTGGCACTGGGCAGTTTTGGCGCGAAAGGCAAGAACATGAACCACGAAGGCCACGAAGTATCACGAAGGGTTTAGTGGTAGGAGTTTCCTTGGTGTGACTTGGTGTTCTTCGTGGTAAAGGTCTTCAGACTCATTCACTACGTCCTCTCGTTGACACCGTCCCCTCAAGCTGATAAAAGTTAACGTTCTCCGAAACGCAGACTCCGCCGCAGGTTTGCGCCTTCGCGATATGCCGGACGAAACCAAATCCCCCACGCCGCCGCCGCCGGACGGCGCCTCGAAGCCGGCGGCGGAACAGCCCGCAACTCCGGGCGGGGTGAAAGCCAGTCCCGGGGCTCCATCGGAAGCCAAAGCGACTCCTGAAAAGCCGGCTGCTGCGCCAGCAAAGCCTGCTGCCCCCGCTGCGGCGAAACCGGCGGCACCGGCTGCCGGCCACCCCGCTCCGCCCAAGCCCACCGGACCCGCGCCCACGCCCTGGGATTCGCCCATGGTGGCCAAGCTCAGGCGGGAATATGGCTCTGGGATCGAGCCGCTCACCCATCTCGGCCAGAACTATATGGTGGTGGACCGGTCGCTGATTCCCGAGATTCTGCACCTTCTGCGCGATGACGAGCAGTTTGACTACTGCGTGGATGTCACCGCGGTGCACTACCCCAAGCGCGAGAAGCAGTTCGATGTGATCTGGGTGCTCTACTCGTTCCCGCGCAACGAGCGTGTGCGGGTGAAGACGCAGATTGCCGACGGGGAGAGCCTGCCGAGTTCGGTGCCGCTCTGGGCGACGGCCAACTGGCTGGAGCGGGAAGTGTATGACATGTTCGGAATCAAGTTCGACGGGCATCCGGATCTGAAGCGCATTCTGCTGCCGGAAGGGTGGAAAGGATTCCCGCTGCGCAAGGATTACGGCATTCTGCAGCAGGATAATGAATGGGTGCAGATCAACCTGGGAATTGAGAGCGGACAGTGAGGGCCTTACGCCGAGGGGCCTCAGGGGCTAAAGCCCAGGTCTTTTGTGAGCCACGAGCCGGCACGACTGAAGTCGTGCCCTTCCTGATTCGTTAAGTGAGCGAGGGCCAACGACCAGCGACCAACGAACGACGACCGAATTCATGACTGACCCCAACCCACTCTCGCCGCCGGCTCTGGAAACGCACGTTACCGCGCACGACGAAACGTTTCTGGACTCGAACGAACTGGTCATCAACATGGGGCCGCAGCATCCGGCGACCCATGGGGTGCTGCGCGTAATTCTGAGACTAGACGGCGAAAAGGTTCTGGGACTGGAGTGCGTGATCGGCTACCTGCACCGGGGCGTCGAAAAAATTGCCGAGAACCGCACGTACACGATGTTCAATCCCTACGTGGACCGCATGGATTACGTGGCCGCGGTCTCGAACGGCCTGGGATATTGCGAGGCGGTCGAAAAGCTGCTCAGCGTGGACGCTCCGCCGCGGGCGCAGTACATCCGCGTCATTCTGACGGAACTGAACCGCATTGCCAGCCACCAGCTCTGGCTGGGGACGCATGCTCTCGATATCGGCGCGATCACTCCGCTCTTCTATACCTTCCGCGACCGGGAAGAGATTCTCAAGATCTTCGAAAAATACTGCGGCGCGCGGTTGACCACGCACGCCTTCCGCATTGGCGGCCTACAGTACGAGGCCTACGAGGGCTTTGAAAAAGACGTCAGGAATTTCATTTCTTTCTTCAAGCCGAAAATTGACGAATACGAAGAACTGCTGACCACGAACCGCATCTGGCTGGAGCGGACCAGGGGTGTGGGCGTGATCTCCGGCAAAGACTGCATCGCGCTTGGTGTGACCGGCCCGGTGCTGCGGGCCAGCGGCGTGAAGTGGGACATTCGCAAAGCGCAGCCTTACGCGAACTACAAGAATTTCGACTTTGAGATTCCGATCGGCCTGAACGGCGATACGTATGACCGGTACCTGGTGCGCATGGTCGAGATGCGGCAGGCACTGCGCATTATCGAGCAGGCGGTCGAGGGCATCCCCGAAGGGCCGATCATGGCGAAGGTTCCGAAGGTGATGAAGCCGCCAGTCGGCGAAATCTACCACTCGATCGAGGCGCCCAAGGGAGAACTGGGATACCTGATTGTCAGCGACGGCTCGACCCAGCCGTACCGGGTGCGCGTGCGTCCGCCGTCGTTCGTGAACCTGCAGGCGCTCGATCTGATGTGCCGCGGCCAACTCGTCGCAGATGTGATTGCCGTCATCGGGACTCTCGACATCGTTTTGGGCGAGGTGGACCGGTAAATGGACGCGATCCTCAGCTACATTACCTCGTATCTTTCCAGCGATCTGACACCGGGCGCTGCCGGGAACTGGTTCTGGGCGACAGTTTATGTGCTGCTCGTTTTCGTGGGGCTCTCCGTCGCCGTCATTTGCATGAACTGGCTGGAGCGCAAGATTCTGGCCCACATGCAGGTGCGGCTTGGACCTATGCGCGTCGGCCCCCACGGCCTGCTGCAGCCGATCGCAGATGCGTTGAAGCTGCTGCTCAAGGAAGACATCATTCCGGCCGAAGCGGATGGACTCGTATTCTGGGTTGCGCCGTTCATCGTGGTGCTGGCCGCGTTCACCGTGTTTGTGGTCGTTCCGTTCGGCCCGACGCACGCCATTACTGACATGAACATCGGCATCCTGTTCATGCTTGGGGTGTCGTCGCTGAGTGTGCTGGGGATCGTGACGGCGGGGTGGGCGTCGAACTCGCACTATCCGCTGATCGGTGCGCTGCGCTCGAGCGCCCAGATGGTGTCGTATGAAGTGGCGATGGGACTGGCCGTGGTTTCCGTCATCCTGATGACCAGCCTCAATGAACAGGGAATCGGAACGCTCAGCATGATCGGCATCGTGCAGGCGCAGATGGCGCAGCAGGAATGGTTTGTCTTTAAGTTCTTCCCGCTGGGCCTGATTGGATTCTTCATCTTCGCCGTGGCCATGATTGCCGAGACCAACCGCGCGCCTTTTGATTTGCCCGAGGCGGAATCCGAGCTGACTGCGGGGTTCCACACCGAGTACAGCGGGTTCCGCTGGTCGCTGTTTTTCCTGGCGGAATACTCGGCCATGATTGGCGTTTCTTCGGTCGCCGTGACGCTGTGGCTGGGCGGATGGCTGCGACCGTTCCCCAACTGGCTGAGCGGTTCGACCTGGGATCTGTTTTTTTCGCTTTTCCCCGGACTGACTTTTCTGTTTTTGGCCGGCATGTGCTTCTTCAACGTCGTGCGCATGCCGAAGCATCCTCTGTTCAGGATTCAGACGATGGGGCTGGCTGGATTTGGCGTGCTGCTCGGCCTGATTGGCTTGATTCTGTTTGTCCCCGCGGTGCGTGACCGGGTGGGCGACATTTTCTGGTTCTCGGCGAAAGTTGCCGCGTTTATGTACCTCTATATCTGGTATCGTGGCACGTTCCCGCGGTATCGCTTCGACCAGCTCATGAAGGTGGGATGGAAGGTGCTGCTGCCGATGGGGCTGGGGCTTTTGATTCTGACGGCGGCGACGGCGTTTGTGGAGCCGTCCGTCGAGCAGTGGCTGAGACACATTTTATGACGCCGGTAGCCACACCATTTTTCTTTTACCTGCTGGCCGGGACGATGATCATCGGCGGCATCCTGGTGATCACGCGCAAGAACGCCGTGCACTCGGCGATGGCGCTGATTACGTCGCTGCTGGCCCAGGCAGGAATTTACCTGATGCTCTATGCCCCGTTCGTCGCCGGCGTGCAGATCATTCTTTATGCCGGCGGCATCATGGTGCTGTTCCTGTTTGTGATCATGCTGATCAACCTCGAGCGCAGCCAGAAGGAACGGCAGTTCAACAAGCAGTGGCTGGTCGGCATTGCGGCGGCGGCCTCGCTGGGCGGGTTGTTCATCTCGGTTTATACCAAGGGCAAGGCGCTGTTCCCGGAGAGCACTTTCAGTTACGTGGAACAGCAGAATACGCAGAACATCGCAACGCTGCTGTTTGATCGCAGCCAGGGCAAGTACATGTTTTCCTTCGAAATCGCCTCGCTGCTGCTGCTGGTGGCGATTATCGGAGCGGTGGTGATGGCGAAGAAGAGGATTTGAAGTGAGCGCGGACACGCAGATTTTTGTCATTCCGAAACGGCGTTTAGCCGTTGAGGAATCTGCTGTTAGCTGGCATCGGTGCTGGCGCCGGCGGGAAGCAGATTCCTCCCTTCGGTCGGAATAACAACGAGTAAGAGTCGGAATGACAAGGATTTGAGAATGGACAATCTACTCCACATCTCGACCCTGCACTACCTGGTTCTGGGCGCAGCTTTGTTTCTGCTGGGCGTGATTGGCGTGCTGACGCGCCGGAATGTGGTGATCATTCTGATGTCTATTGAACTGATCTTGAACGCGGTGAATCTGAACCTGGTGGCGTTTTCGCATTACTGGCAGGGATTGCCCGCCCGCATGGGTGGCGGCCCGGGGGCGCTGCATGGCCAGGTGTTTTCGATTTTCATCATCACCGACGCGGCCGCGGAAGCCGCGGTGGGCCTGGGAATCCTGATCGCCTTCTTCCGGAATAAAGAGACGGTCAACGTGGACGAAGTGAATTTGCTGAAGTGGTGAAAAACGCTCTTGGCTGTTAGCTCTTGGCCTTTCGTGGTCAAGCTAAGAGCCAATAGCCAATAGCCAAAGGCAACATGTTCTTAAATAACATCTGGCTCATCCCGCTGCTGCCGGCCTTCGGCGCGGCGGTCATGTTCTTTTTCGGCCGCAGGCTGCAGAAGTCTTCGGTGAGCGCGGTTTGTGTTGGCGTCGTCGTGCTGGCATTTCTCATGGCCTGCGGCGCGGTGTGGCAGTATGCGGCCTGGTCTCCTGCGCATGAGCATCAGCCTTATCAGAAAATTCTCTACACGTGGCTTGGCACCGATACCGGCCACCTGAATTATGTGAAATCCGACGGTACGCAGGCTTCGTTTCAGGCCGACGCCGGATTCCTTCTCGACCCGCTATCGAGCATCTGGCTGTTGTTTGTGACCGGCGTCGGCATGCTGATCCACATTTATTCGATCGGCTACATGGGCCATGAAGGCGGCTATTACCGCTTTTTCGGATACCTCAACCTCTTCATGTTCTCGATGCTGACGCTGATCCTGGCTAACAACTATGCGCTCATGTTTGTCGGCTGGGAGGGCGTGGGACTGTGCTCGTATCTGCTGATCGGTTTTTACTTCCATCGCAAGTCGGCCAGCGATGCGGCCAACAAAGCGTTTATCGTCAACCGCATCGGCGACGCAGGATTCATTCTGGGGATGTTTTTCATTGCCTGGGTGTGCGGCTCGCTGCGCTACATTGACGTGAACACCGTCGCGCACAGCGGAGTGTTTCAGAAAGGCGATCCGATCATCACCGCCGCGACCCTGCTTCTCTTTGTCGGAGCCTGCGGCAAGTCGGCGCAACTTCCCCTCTACGTCTGGTTGCCGGATGCGATGGAAGGTCCGACGCCGGTTTCCGCGCTGATCCACGCCGCGACCATGGTGACGGCAGGAGTGTACATGGTGGCGCGGTCGAACGCTTTGTTCGTGCTGGCGCCAAGCTCGATGTTGGTTGTTGCCATTGTGGGCGCGCTGACGGCCATTTTTGCGGCCTCGATTGGCCTGGTGCAGAACGACATCAAGCGGGTGCTGGCGTATTCGACGGTATCGCAGCTCGGGTACATGTTCCTCGCGCTGGGAGTCGGAGCCTTCGCCGCCGGCGTTTTCCATGTCTTCACGCATGCGTTCTTCAAGGCGTTGCTCTTCCTTGGCGCGGGCTCCGTGATTCACGCCATGTCTGGCGAGCAGGACATGCGCAACATGGGGGCGCTGTCCGACAAAATTCCAGTCACCTTTCGTACCATGTTCATCGCGACGCTGGCCATTGCCGGAATCCCGGGACTCGCCGGATTTTTCTCGAAGGACGAAATTTTGTGGCAGGCGTGGAAGTTCAGCCCGTATCTGTGGGTGATCGGATTTGCGACCGCCCTGATGACTTCGTTCTACATGTTCCGGCTGATCTATCTGACGTTCTGGAGCCCGTCGCGGGTGACGAGTCACGAGGTCGAGCACCACATTCACGAGTCGCCCACGTCCATGACGATGCCGCTGGTGATTTTGGCGTTCTTCTCGGTTACGGCGGGCTATCTGAACTGGCCGTCGAATGCCTTCGAGAAGTTCCTGGAACCGGTATTTGCCAACGGGGAAACGGCCGCAGCGGCGGCTGAGGGAGGGAGTCGCGGCCTCGAGTTGCTGCTCATGGGAGCGTCAGTGGTGGTTGCTTTCGGGGGATGGTTCCTCGCGTCGCGCTACTACAAGTACGCCGGCAAGGACTACGTTGAGCCGATCAACGCAGCCGCTCCGCCCGTGTACGACGTTTTGCTCAACAAGTATTACGTGGACGAAGGCTACGATTACGTTTTCACCGGCCGGCGCAAGCTGGGCGATGTTCGGCTCGGTGCGATGGGCCTTGGCGAAGCGAGTTCGTGGTTTGATGAGCACATCATTGATGGCGCGGTCAACGCCGCCGGCTGGATCACCCGCCTCACCGCGACGATTTCCAGCTGGTGGGATAAGTGGATCATTGACGGCGTCGGCGTCAACGGCCCGGCGATTCTGGCGCGCATGTTGAGTTATCCCGCGCGCATTTTCGAGTGGGGCCTGGTGCAATGGTATGCCCTGGTGATGACCGCCGGGCTGGTAGGGTTTGCGTTTTATTACGTGTACCACTGAAAATCGCTCTTGGCTGTTGGCTCTTAGCTTCTAGCTAAAGGCCAAGAGCCAAAAGCCAAGAGCCAGAAGCCAAAAGCAATGTATAACCACATTCTCTCCATCATCCTCTTCACGCCGCTGGTAGGCGCAATCCTGCTCCTTTTTGTTCCTAAAGAGAACAAGGAGGCCATCCGCTGGATCGCGAACATCTTTGCGCTGGCCGGCTTGCTGGTCTCGCTGCCGCTCGTGCCCTGGTTCTGGGCGCAGCGTTTCGAGCCTGGGTTCAAGTTCGTGGAAGGCACGGCCAACAACTGGATTCCCTCCATCGGCGCGGGCTACGTGCTGGGCATTGACGGCATTTCGTTCCTGCTCATCATGCTGACCACTCTGCTGGGCTGGGTTTCGATCCTCTCCTCGTGGACGGCCATCGAGAACCGGGTGAAGGAATACTACATCTGGTTTCTGGTGCTGCAGACCGGCATGCTCGGCGTCTTCATGGCGCTCGATTTCTTCCTGTTCTTCGTTTTCTGGGAAGCCATGCTGGTGCCAATGTATTTGCTGATCGGCATCTGGGGAGGGCCGCGCAAGCTCTACGCGGCGATCAAGTTTTTCTTGTACACGCTGGCCGGTTCGGTGCTGATGCTGCTGGGCATCCTGTTCCTGTACTTCCACCATCACTCGGTGACCGGCGTCTACAGTTTCAGCCTGACGGGGCTTTATGACACCGCGCCGCGGATCTACTCGGACTATGGCCCCTATGCGGCCACGCTGCTTTTCCTGAGTTTTTTCTTTGCCTTCGCCATCAAAGTCCCGATGTTCCCTTTCCACACCTGGCTGCCTGACGCCCACGTCGAAGCTCCCACGGCGGGTTCGGTGATCCTGGCCGGCGTCCTGCTGAAGATGGGAACGTACGGCTTCATCCGCTTCTCGCTGCCGTTCTTCCCGGATGTCCTCACGCACGGCAGAGTTCGTTTCTGGGTGATGGTGCTCTCCATCATCGCGATCATTTACGGGGCGCTGGTCTCGCTCATGCAGAAAGACATGAAGAAGCTGGTGGCGTATTCGTCGGTCAGCCACCTTGGCTTCTGCACGCTGGGAATTTTCGCGCTCTCGCCGCTCGGCCTCAGCGGCTCGGTTCTGCAGCAGATCAACCACGGCATCTCGACCGGAGCGTTGTTCTTGATCGTCGGCATCCTTTACGAACGCCGCCACACCCGTGAGATTTCGGAATACGGTGGCATCTCCAACGTCATGCCGGTTTACGCCACGATCACGATGATCATGTTCCTGTCTTCCATGGGGCTGCCGCTGCTCAACGGTTTTGTCGGAGAGTTCACCATTCTGGGAGGGACGTTCCTGCAGAAGGATATCGCGGGCCACCCGGGCTACTTCTGGACCGCCTGGGCCGTGCCCGGCGTGGTTCTGGCGGCTGCGTATCTGCTCTGGCTCTACCAGCGCGTTTTCTTCGGGACGGTCACGAATCCGAAGAACGAAAAGCTGCACGACCTGACACCGCGTGAAGTGGCGACGTTTGTGCCGCTGCTCATCATGGCGTTCTGGATCGGCCTGTACCCGAAGCCGTTTTTCCAGATCCTGGAGCAGCCGGTAAACCATCTGGTCGCGACCGTGAACCGCGACGCTTCGACGCCCGAAGCCGTCGCCAACGCCGCGGCCAAGCGTGCAGGGCCCGACGCGGCTGCCGTTCCGGCGAGTTCGGCGTCCATTGCGCAGCCTGAAAAAGGGAAGAACTAGTGGGCCCACTCGCGCCATTCTCGACGACCGATTACCTGCTTGCCCTGCCCATTACTCTGCTCGCGCTGTTTGCTTTGGGCATTCTGCTGATTGATCTGATGCTGCCCAAAGAGCAGAAGTGGGCCAACGCGGTTACGGCGTTGATTGGGGTCGGATTCTCGGCTGCCGCGATATGGAATCCTTTTAGGCCCGGAATCCTTACTTACCTGACGGTGTCTGGGCTCGCCGGCCATGCCGCGATGATGAATACGATGATCGTCGACCGCTTCGCGATCTACTTCTGGTACCTGTTTCTGGCGGGCACGGCCGTCGCGATCCTGATGTCGGTGCGCTATCTCGAGATCGAGAACGAAGATCACGGTGAATACTACGCGCTGATGCTGCTTTCGGTCGCGGGCATGATGTGCATGGCGGCGGGATACGACATCGTTCTCATCTTCATCGGCCTGGAGTTGATGGCGATCTCTACCTACGTGCTGGTCGGGTTCCTGCGCCGCGACCGGCGCTCCAACGAGGCGGCGCTGAAATACCTGCTGCTGGGAGCCTTTTCCTCCGGCATTTTTGCCTATGGACTGTCCCTGTTCTACGGCCTGGCCGGCAGCACCAATCTCCGGGTCATCGCCGTCCAGGTCAATTCGCTCATGCAGAAGAGCGACATGAAGCCGCTGCTGGTCATCGCCCTGCTGACCACGATTACCGGACTGCTGTTCAAGATCGCCGCGATTCCGTTCCACCAGTGGGCTCCCGATGCCTACGAAGGCGCGCCTACCTGCATCACCGGATTCATGTCGGTCGCCGTCAAGGCGGCCGGCTGGGCGATGCTGATGCGCATCCTGCTCTGGGGACTCTACCCGATGCGCCCGCTCTGGCTCCCGGTGCTGGTGTTCGTCTCGATCGCCACCATGACGGGAGCAAACTTTGCGGCGTTGACCCAGACCAACACCAAGCGGCTGCTTGCGTACTCCTCGATTGCACATGTCGGTTACATGTTGCTGGGCCTGATTGCGGGCACCGCCGCCGAGATCCACTTCGACGGCCTGAAAGGCATCCTGATCTATCTGCTGGTTTACACGTTCATGAACCTGGGAGCCTTCGGCGTGATCACGTCCTTGCGGCATCGCAACATCATTGGCGACGAACTCGACGACCTTAATGGCCTGTACTCGCGCGCTCCGGTCGAGGCGGTGCTGATGCTGGTCTTCATGCTGTCGCTGGCCGGAATTCCGCCGCTGGCGGGATTCTGGGGCAAGTACTTCATCTTCCTCAGCCTGATTGAGACTGGGCACTACGCGCTGGCTGCGCTGGGCGTGCTGTATTCCGTGTTCGGGCTGTACTACTACCTGAAGATCGCCAATGCCATGTTCATGCGGGAGGCGGAGAAGGGCGAAGAGAGACTGCCCGTCAGTTATGCGATGCGCACGGCGCTCGGCATCACCGGCTTTGCCACCCTTTTCATCGGAATTATGCCCAACACGTTCATCGAAATGGTGAACTGGGCATGGGGCATCGCGAAGAATCCGGCCGTGGCCAAGCTGATCCGGTGAGGGGCCAGGCGTAGAATCGTTCTGCGTGGGTTTCTTACCCGCCACAGCTATGTCTCCTGGTCCTGACCCCAAAAACTCTAAACAGGAAAAAGCGTTCTGGCTGCAGTTTGCCCGGTACAGCCAACTGGCGTTCGTCTTTCCGACTGCGCTGGTTGTGGGATGGCTCGTGGGCGCCGCTCTCGACCGCTGGCTGCATACGACCTGGTTGTATCTGGCGGGAATCCTGCTCGGCATCGCGGCGGGATTCATCGAGTTGATTCGCACGGTGCTGCGCGATACGAAATGATGCCTGACACGCCTCAGCCCGCTTCCGCGCCGGACCCTGCCGCCGAGCAGTTCTACGCAGGGGCTCTCGACCGCATCCGTGTTTCCATGATTGCGCTCGCCCTACCGCTTGTGTCCGCGGCCGGGTGGAAGTTTGGCCTGCGGCCGGCCCTCGGCTTTGCTCTCGGATGCCTCATCGCATACATCAACTTCTATTGGCTGAAGCGCGTAATCAGCGGCTTCGCCGACCGGGCCACGGGAGCGACTGAATCGCGCGGAGGGCAGGGAATTGTCGCGCGCTTCCTGCTTCGCTACGTTTTGATGGCCGTCGGCGCCTATGTTATATTGACTGTTTCTCCCGCGAGCCTGAATGGCCTCCTGGCGGGCTTATTCCTGCCCGTTGCGGCCATCGGCTGCGAGGCGGCATACGAAGTTTATGCCGCGGTGGTTCGCGGAGTTTAGGAAAAATACGATCCGATTCCGGCAAAGCTAAAGCCAAAAGCTTCTTTATGCCCGAACAACTCTGGTTTACTGAAATCCTGAATCGCCTGTTTGCCGCTCCGGTTACGGCGTTACTGCACGCCATCGGCATTACTCCCAAGTATGCTGAGGCGCCCATCCCGAACTCCCTGGCCATGGAGTTGCTCGTTTTCGGGTTTCTGCTGATTCTGTTCCTTCTCGTGCGCTCGCGGCTGTCGGTGGACAATCCCGGCGGCCTGCAGCATGTGTTTGAGAGCATTGAAGGATTCATTAACGGCCAGAGCCACGAAATCATCGGCCACCACAGCGAAGGCTATACTCCGTTTCTGGCCACGCTCTTGTTCTTCATACTTTTCTGCAATCTGATTGGCGTGATTCCGGGTTTTGAGTCGCCGACGGCCGTACCGGTGGTCCCGCTGGGCTGCGCGCTGTGCGCGTTCATGTATTACCAGGCCCAGGGTTTCAAACACGCCGGAATCGGCTACCTGAAGCACTTTGCCGGCCCGATGCCAGCGTTGGCGCCGCTGATGGTTCCGATCGAACTGATCAGCCATCTGGCGCGGGTGCTGTCCCTGACCATCCGTCTCTTCGCCAACATGTTCGCCGGGGATATGGTCACGTTGGTGTTTTTCTCCCTCGTGCCGCTCGGCGTGCCGATCATTTTCCTGGGACTGCACATCGGTGTTTCGCTGTTGCAGACCTACATTTTTGTGCTGCTGACGACGGTGTATCTGCAAGGCGCGGTCGCAGAGGAGCACTAAGAAGAGTTCTCGGTTGTCAGTAAATGAACCAGACTGTGGAAGAAACTGCTCTGGGATCAAAAAGCGAACCCCAGGCGCTGAAGCGCGCCAGTTTTCGAGGTTAACGGCACGACTGAAGTCGTGCCCTTCCCGAAGGCCCACGGGCTCATACTTACTGGGAACTGAGAACTGTAGCCGCAAGCGTGAGGGCGCCTGCACGGGATGGCGTCAACCACCTACTGGCGGCAATTCATAAAAGGAGCAACACCATGGGTAAACTGAGCAAGCTGTTTATGGTCTTGTCCGCACTCTCGTTCGCCGTCCCGGCCTTTGCGCAGGGCGGAGGATCGAGCGAAGTCAACTGGGTTGCGATCGCCGCCGGATTCTCGATGGCGTTTGCTTCCGGCATCTGCGCCCTGGCGCAGGGCAAGGCGACCGCCGCCGCTGCTGAAGGATTGGCGCGCAATCCCGCGGCCCGTCCGGGCATTCAGCTGGCGCTGATTCTGGGCCTGGCCCTGATCGAGTCGCTTGCGTTGTACACCCTGGTTATCATCTTCGCCAAGGTGAAGTAAGGCGAGTTTGCAAAGTTTCAAGGTTTCAAAGCCGCGCGAAAGAAAAAGGCCGCCACGAACGTGGAGGCCTTTTTCTTGCCAGTCGATTGCCCGGCTCCGTACAGACTTTGAAACTCTGAACCTCTAAGAGCTTAAAACCTTGAAACTTCCCTTTACACTTTGCGCTCGCCGCTCCATTCCCGGTCTTTGTTCTGCGGGACGTTGTTCAGCGCGTCAATGAGCAGCCGACGCAGGCGGTAGCGGCTCTCGAGGTCGGTCTCGACAATTTCAAATCCCACTTCGTTGACCCGGGCCCGGCGCAGCAGCACGTGTGCGCGAATCTTGGTCCGAAGCCCGAGCGAAATTTCCAGGTCTGCTTCCGTGCCCACGCGGAGGTTGTCTTCCTTGGTGCCCATGCCGCCGCCGAGGCTCAATTCGTGGATCAGGATCTTGGACTTGCCCCACGAGCTGCCAATCGTTGCCCCAATGGTCTTCGGCAACACCAGGCGCTCATAGCGCCGCTGCCGCACCCAGGGGCACGCGGGCGCCATGTCAAGCGCGGCCACCGCCAGTTCCGCCGTTTCCAGGCCGGTGTCGGAGACGACCTGCGAGCTGTACCGCGGATCGGTCTTGGCCAGCGCCTGTGCCGCGGCAATACGCAGCTCGCGATGGTGAACCCACCCAAAAGTCTTCTTGGCTTCGAGGATTTCGCGCAGGACCGGCACCGCTTCCGGATCGCGCAGCCGTCCCAGCGACTCAACGGCTTTCAGTTGTACAAACGGCGAGCGGGAAGCCGCGTCTCCCGGCCGGGTCATGGCAATCAAAGGCGGTACCGCCGACATGTCTCCACTCATGCCGATCTCATCCACCGCCTCTGGCAGCACGAAGGGATCAAGCACCTCGGATAATTCAAGCAGGGTGCGGCCGCGATCAGGGGCATTGCCGTAGGCAATCTGGCGTACGACCACGTCGTGATAGAAACGATTGAACTCCGGCAGGCGGACCGGCAACAATTCCAGCAGGGTGCGCACATCCAGCCGGCTGACCAGCCCGACGGCGGTCGAAGCCTGGCGCGGCTGGCCGGTGCGCAGAATTTCGCGCAACTGGGTCAGCGCCGGCGATCCGAGCTGCATCACCAGCTCGATCATGCGGTCGCATTCGTCGCGGCGCATGCAGCGGAAGAAGCGGTCGGCCAGATGTTCCGCGCCTGTCTGGCAGGTGCGCCGCAGAACCGCGAGCAGGTCCGGTGGTACGGTGTCAAGACGCAGCGCTTCTTCAATGAATTCCGGCAGGCGGTTTTCCACGCCCACACGCGGCCGCAAGTCGTTCATCAGCACCGGACGCTGCACGCCGACCAGTTCCATGCCGGCGCACACCTCGTTGACCGCGGCGTAATTTTTGGACGCGCTCGATTCCTGGCTGAGGCGCACAAACCCGGCGCTCAGCAGACTCTGCAGTTCCGGATCCTTGTCGGCAACCAGCTGCTCGCTCAGCCGCTTGATCGCCAGTCCCAGGGCCTGGCCACTCAGCCGCGCGTAGAGGTCAGCCAGTTGGCTGAGTCCGATCGCGGTCTTGCGCCGTACCTCAATGTCTTTGGCGGTGAGGCAGCTGGAGTAGTTGTTGAGGATTTCCTCGACCGTCTGGTTGTCTTCGCGTTCGAGCAGCAGTTCGACGAATTGCCGCACGTTGCGAGGCGGCACACAGGGAGCTTCGTGCGACATCAACACGCTCTTCTTGCCCGACTCCGGCACTTCCGCCCAGAACATGCGGTCCAGGATGTCGGCGTGCGACTCCACGAGGATCCCGGCCTTTGACATCTTTTCTTCCTGCAGGCGCAGAATCTGGCGCAGGGAGTCCATCTGGCGGCTCATGTGCTCCATCATCTGGTGCACAGCGTTGACTTTGATTTCGCCCTTTTGATAACGCTCGAGCGCGAAGCGGATGGCCATGTGCTCGGCCGCCTTCATCAGCAGCGGCGTGTCTTCCTCGTCCGTGGTGGCTTTGGCGGCCAGGCTTCCGAGCAACTCTTGCAGGTTGAGCCGGGTGTTGGGGTCGGTTTCCTGCAGCTCCTTATGAATGTCTTCTTCTTTGAGACTGGGATTGTGCTGCACTTCGCCGAAGCGGGTGAGCAGACGGATGGCCTGGATCACTTCCTGCTCCTGCAGCGGGACAATTCCGCCGGTCCAGGCCGGAGCCGTGCCAGTGCCGGTGCCGCCGCCTCCGGTGCCGCCGCCTCCAGCAAGTCCGCCTGGGCCGCCAGGCGCGCCATTGGGCACGCTGCCCAGCGGAACCATCGGAGTGCCATTCGCATTGGTCTGGCCTCCGCCGGAACTTGCGCCCTCGGCTGCGGCAATCAGCTGCAGCAGTTTCTGGGGATCGTTCAACCACTGCTTGAACTCGGGGCCGAGGGTCTGCGCCGCGATCTGCGCGGCGATGCTCACGTCGCCAGTCAGCGGATCGGCAGCCACGAACTTTACTTCATTGATCTTGATGGTGCTTTTTTCCTGGCCCGCGCCCAGGGCTTCCTTGATCTGGCGGGCGACGTCGGTGGCCTTGGATCCGGCCACGGTGAAAGCGCGCACCAGGCGGGTGAAATCTTCGACCGTCGTGTCTTTGGAGAAGTGCAGGCTGGCCAATCCGGCCGTGTTCAACAGCTGGGCAAAGCTTTTCTCGGCCTGACCCGGATCGAGAGGAATGCCGTCGAGCAGCAGCTTGTTGTCAGAGACGCCCAGCAGGAACCCGCCTTCCCCGCTTGCCGGCAGCGCGTGCTGCAGTTCGTTCCAGGTGGTCTCGAACTGGCCCTCGGTTCGCTTGTGGTCATAGCCGTACATCCGGGCGTACTTAATGAGGATGTTCAGGCTGTGCACAAACGCGCGAGCCGAGGCCGAGCGGGCGCCTTGGGATGTGTTCGCGGCAGTAATGGCGGACTCCTCGGGAACGAGAGCTTTGAATCCCAAGGTTAAAGGGAAACAGTAAGGCCTGAAACGTTACGGAAGTAATTGGCCTGCGTCGCTGTACGTCCGGCCAAAGGAGACCTAGCTGGGAGATGGTTTGGGCATCCTGGCTGAAAAGGGGGTTTGGAAGAGATGCCCTTATTGATCGGAGCCTTCGACCAATGCAACTGGGTTGGTCGGCTGAAGCCTCTCGTCAAGGAACATTACGACAGTTACTGAGGCGACTACAGGGGAAACATCCTTTTGAAACAGACGTGGGTTTTCCTTGTGGGTCGAGCGTCCATCTTGACCGTGCCAGGCCATACGTCATCGAAAAGGGTTGTCACTCGCCCTTCCCAGGACAAAGAGTTTCCCTTCTCCTGGCGGCAGCCAGCGCCGAAAGCTGTATTCCTTCACCTCCGCATATCCTGGCACAGGTCCGAACGTGACGAGATAATCATCACTGGCGACCCACCACCAGCTCTTGTTCGAAGCGGGTCTGCCTTCCACGCCAGGGATCGGCAGCGGGTTGGGATAACTTCGGCTGTAAAGATACCACCCATTAAACTCATAGCCTCCATCTATCTGTGCTGGGGGCACGTGTTGTTCTTGCATGAGGTTGTTCAGAGCCTGCCATCGAACTCTATTCCAGGAGAGATAGTCGTGTGTCCCAGCAACAGAAGATACCCCGCACAACACCAAGGCTGCGACCCCGGGAACCGTGAATCGAGAACTGGTCTTGACCAACTCAGGGGTCGCCGATGACTGGACAAGAAGAAGAGCCGCCAACGGCACCAGGAAAAGAAGGTAACGGTCGAAAACCACCTCGGGGGTAAGACGAAGGGCCAGCAAAGGGGCGATGTAGACCATTCCCGTCGCAAGTAACAGCAGCATTGATTGCTTTGGCACAAGCGCAAGCGTCCTGCGACGGAATATTTCTGCGATTGCTACCAACATCGCTTGAAATAGGAATACTGCACCGACCAGTCCCGCAAATGTCATCACCGTCCAGAACGATTTTCCTGCCGTGGGCAGGTGGCGCAGGTGCAGTATGTCAGTGTCATAAAGCAAGGCGGGACCGAGCCCGAGATCATAGAGATAATTCGGCAGCAGCGGGATTCTTTTATCTCGCAGAAAATACACCGTCAAGACTGCAAAGAGGAGCGTTACGAAGGTTATAGAACGGAAACGAAAAAGGCTCATCAGCCGGCGCGGTCCCATGAAGATCAGGAACGGGAACGAGAACAACCCTAAATAAACCAGGAAAACGATAGATGCCTGGGTGAGAGGCACGATGGAGCGCCATGAAATGTGGGAACATGCGTAGAGGACCCAGCGCACCTGGAGTCCGTAAGCGACGGACGCCTGCTGTGTAAACTTCAACCACTCCTTAAAGAGAAGTTGGACAGCGAAGCCGATCAGTATCGGGATACCGGCGATTAGCGCAGTCCTGGCTCGGGGCCGGTCCTTTGCAAGGTGCGCCAGCCCTGCGGCAATGAAAATCGCCAAGCCGCTCTGCCTGATCAGCAGTGCTACGCATGCGAACATCAATCCAATGGCCATTTCCCAGGTCGAGTTCGTTCTCATTGCCCTAAGCAGGAAATAGAGGGACAACAGACAAAAGGTCAGAAAGGGAACATCGGTCATGTAGGTGTATGAAAGGACGAGATACAACGGATTCATACCGAACGATAGTGCGCCGAACAACGCGACACCGCAGGTAGCGCCGATTTCCAGGAATAGACCGTATGCGGTCAAAACACCGATCAGACCGAGGACGAGAGTTGAAACCCTGAGAGCCGTAAAGGAGAATCCAGATGGCAAGCAGAAAAGTGCACCCCAGAACATGTGCCCAAGGAAGTTCATAGCGCACCAGTCTGGGAGTCGTATCGATCCAGTATCAAGGAATGACTTCACGGCGCGTCCATACGCCCAATCATCATTAAGGGGGAAATTACCTTGTGGATGAATAAGTGTGGCCATGAAAAGCCAGGTGGCTATGATCAGCAGGATTCCCGGCACAGGGCTTGGCGCGGACCTGGACTGGGGCTCCCGCCGGGGTGGTGATTGTTCAGCGGTGCGTCTGGCGAAGCTTGGCGTTAACATACCAGGATTAACATAATGAGCGGGACTGACTTCACGGTTTGCTTCTCGGCCCTGAGAATAACACCCCACGGCGCAGGCAGCGGGTCAAAAGCTGGAAATGAACGGCCCAGGGGTGAAAGAGGGCGACCACACAGAGTCCGTGCAGACGGTTTGAACCCCCGCCTCGGTTTCCTCGGCACCAGTGTTCATTCAGCCTTGACGAGACATCTAGCCGGCGATACTCGCATAGTGAACGTCAGGCGAGCAACTCGTTGCCCTCAAGATTTTGCTCGCAACTGCTCGCAGTTCCTGGATCATGTCGTAAGATCGCGGCTCCCCGATGGTTCTAAGAGATTAGCTGGAGGGGGAGTGGGTACCTGAGCCAAGGGACGAGAAGTCTCGCGAGGCTGGAACGCGGCCCATTCCCTGAACAGTGGCCCTTTTCAGTAGAATATTGACGAAGCAGAAATCTTCCCGCGATCCCGTGAAGAAACCAACGACCGGCCTCCGCTACTGGATGACGCGCGTGCTCGCCGAGTGCGACCACGTGGCCGCCGATTTCGGCGCCGATCCGGTGCACGATCTGCGGGTGGCGCTGCGTCGTTGCCGCTCCATGGCCGACGGCATGATGGCCATAGATCCCGACCCGGACTGGAAGGCTATGAAGAAAGCCGGCAAGCGCCTGTTCCAGCGTCTGGGCGACCTGCGCGACGTGCAGATCATGATGGAGTGGATTGACCAGCTGCATCCCGCCGGTGTGGCGCGGGCGCCCTCGCCCGCGCTGCCAGAAGCGGCCCGGATTCCGTTGGAAGGCGAAACCGCCATTGTTGCCATGGATCCGCCTGCGCGCGATCCGGCCGCCCACGCCCTGCTCGGCATCCTGCGCCACCGCGAAGGCCAGCATAAGCACGAGGCCCGCGCCGCGCTGGAAGGATTCGATGTCAAACAATGGCGGCAATGGAGCCGGACTCTGCCGGCACGCGCAGCCCGCATACGGCCAGGAAGCGCCGTCTTCAAGCATCTCGCTCTCGAGCGCTGGACCACTGCCCGCGAGTTGCACACCCGGGCCCTGCGCAACCGGTCGCAGATCGCTTTTCACACCTTGCGCATCGGGATCAAACGCTTTCGCTACATCGTGGAGAACTTCCTGCCGGCCGAGCACAAGGCGTGGAGCGACGACCTGAAGCACATGCAGGATTTGCTCGGCGAAGTGCACGACCTTGATGTGCTCTGGGCGACGGCGCTCGCCAGCCACGTTTTCCCCGACGAAGACTCGCGCAAGGCGTGGCACGCGCGTATCGTGGAAGAACGAACGAAACGGATTGAGGAGTACCGGCAGCGGACTGTCGGCCCGGATTCGCTATGGAATGTGTGGCGGGCAGGCCTCCCGCAAGGCAAGCAGATTCAACAGGTTGCGACCATGCGCATGAAGTTATGGGCGAAGGCGCTCGATCCCGACTTTGCCCACTCCGAACGTGTGGCCGGGCTGGCGCTGGAACTGTATGACGGACTAAGCAAGGCAGGGTTGCTGGGAAGTACGAATGGCAGTGGCGGCGACGCTCGCGACAGCCTGTACGTCGCCGCACTGTTGCACGACGTGGGCCGGTCCAAGGAAAAGAAGAAGCATCATAAAGCGTCGCTGGAACTGATTCGCGCGCATGGCACGCCCTTGGGATGGAAAGCGGAGAACATGCAACGGGCTGCGATTGTCGCCCGCTTCCACGCCGGAGCTTTGCCCACTCGCAGTCACAAGGCGCTGCGCGACCTGCTGCCTGACGAGCAAAAAGTCATCATCCAGTTGGCGGCAATTCTGCGGCTGGCGAACGCGATGGATGACGCGCACGATGGCCACATCCGGCGCGTGCACTTTGAGAATGTCGAGCCGCCAAAGCGCCGGATCAACGGCTTCGTGCGCAAGCCGGCTGCGTTGGGGAAGAACGAATCGCTGGTTATCGCCGCCGAAGGGTTCGTGCCGGGAAGTCCCACCGCTCAGACCATCGCCGCCGAAAGATATCTGCTGGAGACCGTGCTGCGAAGGCCGGTCGTGGTCAGGGCTGCGTCGGGCGTCCGGGTTGCCGCTTCTGCGTAGCATCCTTCAAGACGAAACCTCCCAGTCACTTCCTAGTTCCCTGGACGGGCGTAAGAATGTCGGAAGTTCGCTACGGCGTATTCGGAAGCCTGAAGCAGGAAGTCGGGAGGGTTGCTCATGACTCATGCCCAACTGGTCGAAAAAGCTGTGCGCTGGCTGAGGGTGTACCGCTGTGGCGTGGTCCTGTCCGAGCAGGCCTGCGCCAGCGGCGAAATGCCGGACGCGATTGGATGGAAGCAGGCGTGCCATTCCGTGCTGGTCGAGTGCAAAGTCACCCGGGCCGATTTTCTGGCGGATCGCGACAAACCTTTCCGGCAAAAGCCCGAAAAAGGAGTTGGCAGCGAGCGTTTTTATCTCACTCTTCCTGCATTAATGAGGCTGGACGAATTGCCTTCGGGCTGGGGATTGCTGGAATATCGCCGCCGCCGGATCGAAATGGTGCAACCTTCGGCAAAGAACCTGCGGACCACGGCCGGCTTCCGCTGCGAGATGAATCTGCTGCTGGCCAGCCTGCGGCGCGTGGAAGTGCGCATTGAGCCGCAGAGCATCACCGACTTCCTCAAGTGGAAAAACCGCATGGCGGAATACAATCGGGGATCGCTGCCGGAAGGGCTTGCGGCCGTCGAAGAGGAAATGAACGTGTTCCTCGAACCCGAGATATCGGGCTGAGTTGCTAACTCTCTGGAATCCTTCCTACAGTTCCCGCCGACCTTCCATGGCTTTCAGCATGGTGATTTCGTCGGTGTATTCGATGTCGCTGCCGACCGGAATTCCCATGGCGATGCGGGTGACCTTCACTCCTGCGCGCTTGAGTTGTTGCGAAAGATAAACCGCAGTGGCTTCGCCTTCGACCGTGGGATTGGTGGCGAGAATGACTTCGTCCACGCTGCCGGCTTCGACGCGCGTAAGCAAGTTCGCGATGCGCAGTTGTTCGGGGCCAATGCCGTGCAGCGGAGAAATGGCGCCATGCAGAACGTGGAAGACGCCGTTGAAGTGTTTGGTCTTCTCGATGGCGGCGATGTTGGTTGGCTCTTCGACCACGCATACCAGCCGCTGGTTGCGGGTAGGGCTGGTGCAGTAGACGCACGGGTCCACGTCGGTGATGTTGTTGCAGACGGAACACAGGCGCAGGTTAGCCTTTACGTCGCGCACGGCGGCGGCGAGAGCCTCGGCGTCTTCGTCGCTTGAGCGCAGGATGTGGAAGGCCAGGCGCTGCGCGCTTTTGGCGCCGACGCCGGGGAGCTTCTTCAGCTCGTCAATCAGGCGCGACATGGGTTCGGCGAACTTGGACATTCTCAATTCACTTTCACACGGCTTGTCATTCTGAGAGCGGCGAAGCACGCATGCAGTTGGATGGCGGCAGCAGAGTGCACAGGTCCTTCGCTTCGCTCAGGATGACAAGGCAGAAATTGTGCTAGAGCCCCGGAAGCCCGAGGCCGCCGAGCATGCCTCCCACCGTGGACTGCATTTGCGCGTCCACTTTGCGGGCGGCTTCGTTGATGGCGGCGAGGACCAGATCCTGCAGCATCTCGACGTCTCCTGCCTTCACGGCTTCGGGATCAATGCGCAGACTGAGCAATTGCTTGCGACCGTCCATTTTGGCGGTGACCGTGCCTCCACCGGATGTGGCTTCGACCACAGTCTCCTGCATTTTCTTCTGCAGGCTGTCGTACTGCGCTTTCGCTTTGGACATCAGGTCTTGCAGGTTGAATCCGCCCATGGACTGCTGCCTTTCATGGTCTAGGTCTTGGGCAATCAGAACTTAGGTTCGTAATTCCTGAAGCCTAAAACCTAAGACCCATCACCGCTTCTCCCGGTAATCAATCACCGTACGAATTTCTGCTCCGAATTTCTCCTGCATGCGGCGGACGACCGGGTCCTGTTCGGCGCGGCTTCGGCCTCCCGCGCCGGATGGGCGAGCGCCATTATTTTTCTTTTCCGGCGGAGCCACCGTCGCGCCGGGGACAATCTTCAGCTTGATCGCGCGGCCCAGCACACCACTGGCGCAGGCGATCGTCAGGCGCTTGGCTTCGGGGCCGAGAGACATATCCACGATGGTCTGTGATTCGCTCACTTTGATCACGAGTTCGTTTGTCTGCACGGCCCACTCGCCCGAAGCGAGCATGGAGGCGATAATGCGCTGGTTGCCTTCGTGGAGGGCCTGAAGGACGGCAGCTTGCACGCGGTCAATCTCGGAGGGGGCGGCGGGCGGCGATGCCGTTTTTTCTTGCTTTTCTGGTTCCGGCTGAACCCCAGCCCCGGCCGGAATGTAGCCGGCTTGGTCCCTGCGATCAGGAGCGGCAGAGCCGAGAATCACGGGCTCCGATTGACTGGCGCTGGGTACGATGCGCGGGCCGGGCGGGGCGGCTTCGAGCGATGATTCCTGCCGGGGAGTGCCTTTGCGGGCGGAGTCAGCGGCAAACGGAGAGATGTAATTCGGTTTCGCGGCCGTAGGCTCGGGGCGGCGCGTTTCCGCGCCGGGCGCGCTGCTGACGATGGCGGGGCGTCCCGCTGGCCTCGCGGCGTTGGGGGATGGAGCCGGTGTCACGCTGCTCAGGAGTTGTTCGATCGGCAAGAGTCTTTGCGCATGGGACATCTTGAGCAGGCCGAGTTCGAGATGGAAGCGTTGTTCCTGTTTGTATCCCAGCTCGCTGTGGGTGCGGAGCATGATCTGTAGATGGCGGGTGAGATCTTCTTCGGTAAACAGTTCCGCCACGCGGGCCACGCGGGCGCGTTCTTCGGAAGAAATCTGCAGCAGGGAAGAATCCTTGCCCGCGATCTGCGCCACCGTGGCATTGCGCAGGAAACGCACCATCTGGCGGGCGAAGTGGGTGGGGCTGTGGCCCTCGCTGAGGAGGTGGTCCACTTGCTTGAGGATTTCTTCGCTCTTGCCGGCTGAGACGGCCTGCATCACCTCTTCGAGAATATGGGCGGGAGCGGAGCCGACAAGATTGCGAACCGATTCGGCGGTCAGTTTGCCGCTGGCGGAAGCGATGGCCTGGTCGAGGATGGAGAGCGCATCGCGCATGGAGCCGTCGCCGGCTTCGGCGAGCAAGGCGAGGGCATCGTCGTCCGCTTCGAGTTGTTCGCGGGTGACCAGATCGCGCAACTGGCCGACGATGTCGTCGAATTTCACGGCTCGGAAGCTGAAGTGCTGGCAGCGCGAGCGGATCGTTTGCGGGATGTCTTCGGGCTGGGTGGTGGCGAGCATGAAGACGATGTGGTCGGGAGGCTCCTCCAGCGTCTTCAGAAGCGCATTGAAGGCGGCGTCGGTAATCTGGTGGGCTTCGTCGAGAATGTAGATCTTGAAGCGGTCGCGGGCCGGGCGGTAGCGGGCAGCCTCGCGCAGTTCGCGGATTTCGTCAATGCCGCGATTGGTGGCAGCGTCAATTTCAATGACGTCCACCGCGTTGCCGGCACGAATCTCGGTGCAGGAGTCACAGACTCCGCAGGGTTCGGGGACGGGCTTGTCCTTGGAACGGCAGTTCAGCGCCATGGCCAGGATGCGGGCTACGGTGGTTTTGCCGATGCCGCGATGGCCACTGAAAATGTAGCCGTGGGCGGTGCGGCCCTGCTCGATGGCGTTTTGCAGGGTGCGGGTGACATGCTCTTGTCCGATGACCTCGGAGAATCGCTGCGGGCGGTATTTGCGGGCCAGGACGGTATAGCTCATGAGCGGAAGAGAAGATTATACGTGATGGGAGGGAGAAGGCGTCGGCTCGCGCAGCGACCGAAGGCCGGGAATACCACAGACCTAAAGAATTCGGGCGGGGTGCTGGACTGCCTCCGCTGGCCTTGCGAAGGCGTGCAGTAAGAGATAGGCTTGGTGCGACAGAGATGAGGCAGGGTGCGGCCTTTGAGGTGTCTGGGTAGGCCGCAAAGGAGACGTCGTATGCAACTGAAACTTACGAAGCGGACGGTAGACGGAATTCTGGTCATTGGGTGCAGCGGGCGGATCGTGTTTGGCGAGGAATCGTCGCTGCTGCGGGACGAAGTGAAGAAGGCGGTGCAGGAAGGCAATAAGCGCATCGTGCTCAACCTGAGCGAAGTGAACTACATTGATTCGGGCGGATTGGGCACGCTGGTAGCGCTGCACACCACGGCGCACAACGCGGGCGGCGTCATCAAGCTGGCCAATCTGACCAAGCGCGTGGGCGATCTGTTGCAGGTGACCAAGCTGCTGACGGTGTTTGAGGTGCACACCTCGGAATACGACGCGCTGGAGGCGTTCCGGAAGGCGGCGTAGTCTCGCTCATCGCGAGCTTGGTTTGATTCTCAAGAAAAGTCAAAATCCCCACCTTCGCCGCAAAGAGCGCGGCAAAGATGGGGCACCCTCGTGTGCCCTGCGGATCTCCGCGTTTGTGCTCAGTTTAGGCGAGCGTCTATGAAACGGAAGAAGCCCCGTGCGGGAGACAGTTCCGGCGCCATGCTGGTGCGGATTGAGCGGGCGATCCGGGCGATTCCGCGGGGAAAAGTTTCGACTTATGGCGCAGTGGCGCGGGCGGCGGGCTATCCTGGCGCGGCGCGGCAGGTCGCAACGGTTCTGCGGCGGAGTTTCGGATTGCCCTGGCAGCGCGTGCTGGGAGCGGGAGGGGCGATCAAGCTCACCGGTGATTCGGCGATTGAGCAGCGGCTGCGGCTGGAAGCGGAGGGGGTTCGGTTTCGCGGGCGGCGGGTGGATATGAAGGCTCACGAGTACAAAGCGAAACGGAGTGGACGGTAGGAGGAAGTTAACTCAGAGGGCGGGGGCGGAGTACACACAAAGTCAAAGTCCCCACCCTAGCCGCAAAGAACGCGGCTAGGAAGGGGCACCCGTAAGAAGGCCGGGCTTTGCCCGAGCCGGGACAGCCGAGGGCGGCTGTCCCCACATGGCCTGTTCCGAAGCCCAACGACTAACGGCCGACGACTAACGACCGCTTTTGAACTGCTCGTCGATCTCTACCTGATATCCCGTGACCATCTTGTTGGTTTCGTTGGCCATGCCGACGACTGCCATCAATTCTTTGAACATGGCGTCGGTCATGCCTTTCTGCTGGGCGGAAACAGTGTGGGAAGCGATGCAGTAATGGCACTGGTTGGTGACGCTGACCGCGACGTAGATCATTTCTTTGGTCAGCGGATCGAGCGCGCCCGGGGCCATGACCTGCTTGATGCTTTCCCAGGTGCGCTTGAGGGTAGCGGGATCGTGGGCGATAGCCTTCCAGAAGTTGTTGATGGAGTCAGTCTTGCGCGTGGCCATGATGTCGTCGTAGACGGCGCGGACTTCGGGGCTGGCGTCTTGGTATTCGATCAGGCCGAGGGTCGACATGGGACCTCCAGTCATTCAGGCAGCAAATTCACCACGGAGACACGGAGTCACCGAGACGAATTGAAAAGAAAGTTTCTCCGTGGCTCTGTGGTAGGTGTTACGACTCCGGCAACTCACCGTTCAGCAACTTCTCCAGAGCCGCAGCTGGCACTCGAACTCCTACATAGAACTGGCCGAACAGTGCGTAGACGGCGCTGACTTGGTCGAAGCGCATCTCGTAGATCAGTTTCTTGAAAACCAGCGGATCGTCGGCGAAAAGGTCTACGCCCCACTCCCAGTCGTCGAAGCCGATGGAGCCGCTGATGATCTGCTTGACTTCGCCAGCGTAGCGTCGTCCTACCAGCCCGTGCTCGCCCATCTGGCGAGCGCGTTCTTCGATGGGCAGGGTGTACCAGTTCTTGTCTTCGCCGCGGCGGCGGTCCATCGGGTAGAAGCAGGCGTATCGGTTGGGCGGGATTTCGGGATAAAGGCGCGGGTGCATGGCCTCGCGATGGCGGTTGAGCTTGCACTCGATTTCCGCTTTCCACTGGTCGGAGTGCGGCACGATGCCCTGGTCAGTGAGTTCCTTGTAGATTTTAAGGGTGGAATCGTAAAGTCCGAGTTCGATGATGGAAAGATACGATGTTGTTGGCTCGAGGTAATCGCTGAGGCGCAGATTCGCCAGCTGGAGTTCGGCCTGGTTCAGGTCGGCGAACGAGTTACGGAAGTGGATCAGCATGAGGTCGCCCTTGTGGCCGATGAGCGAGTACAGGGCGGACTGACCGGAGGAACTTTTCTCCAGGGCAGCGAGAGATTCTGAGGCTTCTTTCGCGATGGCCGATTTTTCGGCCGAGGGAAGCGTGCGCCAGGCGGAACGGCGGAACCGCATCATCTGGTGCAGAACACTGTAGCCTTCCGTGGTGAGCGGGACGGCCGGGATTTCAGTTGCGGCCTGAGGCCGGGGATGGTGTGTGGTGGTCATGAGAACCCCTTTTCCGGGAGTGCTTCCGGACACAAATTGATATTGTACGCGGAGAAAGGCGGAAGCCTGAACCACGAAGGGCACGAAGTATCACGAAGGAATTATTTTGTATACGGTTTCTTCGTGGGACTTCGTGTCCTTCGTGGTATGCATCTCAAACTGACCTGCCCTGCGATATAAATAGCTCATGCGGAGATTCGTGTGGAAGGTGGGAGTGGTCTTGCTCTTGGCGGCGCCACTGCTGGCGCAAGGGAAGCGGATTTGGGTGCTGCGCGCGCCGGGAGAAATGGTGGAGTACGATCCCGCGACGTTTGGGGTGAAGCAGACGGTCAAAGTGCCCGGGGGCACGGCGATCTCGCCGGAAAGCTTCGCGCTGAACCACGCAGGTCAAATTCTGTTTGCACCGGTTGAATCGCTGCCGCTTTCGGAGCCGGATGGGCGGGCTGCTAACAAGATCTGGTTCTGGAATGGACAGGCCGGGAACACGATCGAGCGGGGCATGACGCGTGAGGTCGCGACGACCGGTTCGAACCAGGCGGTGTCGGAGTCGGCTCCGAACCCCTTTCTTTCGGAGGACGGCAAGCATCTGTTTTGGTTCGCCAACCAGGCCCGACGGCTGCAGCGCGAAGAGATGGACCTGTCAACGGCGACGACGTGGCAGGCCTGGCAGACCGATCTGAGCGGCGGCGCGCGCGAGGATTTGGCTTCGGAGAAGATGCCGGATTGCCGCTGCCCGAGCGGATCGTGCGAAGAAAGCTGTCCGTATGGAATCGTCTGGGTGCCGGAGTCGGGTGTTGGCAGCTTTTTCTTCGTGACCCAGTTTGTGGCCGGAAAGACCGAGCCCGGCTACAAAGGCAGCAGGTGGATTCACCAGGATGGCGGGAAGTGGACGACTAGCCCGATGGCCGAGCCGCTGCGTCGCGTGCTGGACGCGGCGTCCGGAGGAGATGTCATTGTGGAAGCGATTCCCGACACGGGTTGTTGCGGGTGGTCGAACGCGAGCAACGATCAGACGCGGGTGCTGGATCATCGGGGGTTGGATCATCGTGTGCAAGATCACGGGAAAGTGACCGTCGTCTTCGACGAACTGGCTACCTACAAGAATCCGGACTACGACGTCAGTTTCTTCACGCACAATGCGTGCCTGTCGCCCGATCTGGCCCAGATTGCCATGACCATCGCTTCGACCGCGCAGGCAGGCAAGCCGATGCAGTTGTCCGAACAGGGGCAGGCGAATCCGGATGAATCAAAGCAGATTCGTGCGGCTTTGGCGGAATTGCCTGCGGTGGAAGTGAAGAGCCTGGGGGATGCTTCGCGGCGAGTAGCGTTTGTGCCTCATGCCACGCTGGTGGGGTGGATCAGTGAGAAGGAAATTCTGATCGTCGAGGATCATATGCTCGTGGCTTACAACGTGGGGACGGGAGCGCGGCGGAAGTCGAGCGTGCGAGTGGAGGATGCAGGGAAAGTGTTTCTACGGTGAAGGGCTCGCACGCTTAGGCTGACCCGCGCGGTAGATCATCCAGCCGAGAAGATTGGCTCCGAGCACGACTCCGGCGATTTTCAGGGAGTATCTCGACTCGCTTTCGACGTGGATGATCGGGAAGATCGAAAGCACCACAAACAGCAGGGTGACGAGCAGGCCAGACGCAGAAGCCGCGCGCAAGGCTGGGCCAGGCCGGATTCCGCTGGCCTTCGGAGCGAACAGCGGAATGGCGAACAGGGCCAGGTACGCAACGCCATAAAAAGTGAAACCCCAGGTCAGAAGAAGTTCGTAGGATTCCTGCTCGCCGACTCCGATGAGAGCGGCGATGCTTGCCGCCAGAGTCGCGCCTCCCAGAAAAAGAATCGAGTTGACCGGGGTCTTGTAGCGAGCGTGCAGGCGCGAGAACCAGGCGGGCAGAAGATGATCCCATCCGGCAGCCATGGGAAGACGGGCGCTGCCGCTGAAATAAAGGCTGAAGGTGGAGAGGTAGTTCATCAGGAGAAGAAAGATGGCGATCGGGACGATGACGGCGCCGAAGTTGCCAAAGCCCTGGCGGAGGGCCTGCGGGATGGGGCCGATGACGTCCACCGCATCGGGAGAAACGTAGGCGAGAATCGCGCTGGTGGAAAGGATGTAGATCAGCACGATGACCGGGGCCGTGATGAGGATGGAGCGGCCGATGTTGCGGACTGGATTGCGGGATTCTCCGGCAAAAATGGCCACATATTCGAAGCCGCTGAGCGCACCGAAGGTCATCTTGCTGAACACGCTGACGGTGAAAACGGTGGGCGGCGGCGCCACCAGTCGCAGGGGATGAAATGAGTGCAGCGTGCCACGCCACATGCCGCTCACAGGCAGGCCGACGAGCACAGCCACGGTCACCAGCACGGCCACGCTGCCGGCGTTGTTGAACCATTTGCCGACGCGGAAGCCGACGGCAGCCATCAACATTTGTGCCGCGATCAGGATCACTGAGGCGGCGAGGACGGTCCACTTGTTGTTGGCGATCCAGGCCAGGGAGGGCACGGCGTAGGCGACCGAGGTCGTGGTCACCAGCCCGATGACAGCGACGTAAAGCATGATGAAGAGCCAGAGATTCCACGCCACCAGGAATCCGATCTGATCGTTGAAGGCGAGTCGAGCCCACTCGTACAAACCGCCTTCGAGCGGCATCAGGCGGTTGAGATGGGCGACGATCATGGCGAGCGGAATGAAGAACAGCAGAATGGCCGCCAGCCACAGGACGACGTGGGCGGGGCCGGCTTTGACGGCGGTGCCGAAAAAGTCGGGAACGATGACCAGCAGAATCTGGGCCAGGACGAGGTCGGTGATGCCGAGCTCGCGGCGCAGATTTGCGATATGAGACTGCACTTGGGCTTCGGCGATGGGCAGCGTCGGGTTGTGGGCGGCGGTCAAGGTTCAGTTGTCCGGCCTTGAGAGTAAAGTTCAAAAGCCCCACTTCTCGCGCAAAAAGCGCGCGAGAAATGGGGCACCCCGTCTTGTGTGGCTGCTCCGCATTTTGAGTTACTTTTTCTCTGCGGGTTTCAGCAGCAGGTCCTGGTAGTCGAAGCTGAAGTCGGCCAGCGGAGAAACAGCCGCCATCTTCGCGCTGTCAATCGTGCCGTCTGGGTTGAGCGCGAAAGTCACGAAGGCGTCTTCGATGGTGCGGACCCGCCAATGCGCTTTGAAGGTGTCGAATTGCCAGGGTTCGAGGTCGCCGACCATGCCGGGCGTGTGGTCGAAGCTGATGACCAGCTTTCCGTTCTCCAGGCGAATGGTGACGGGGCCGTACCAAGCGTCGTTGTAGACGCCGGCATATTTCTCGAGCGGCAGAGAGGGCTTCGAGCCTGCGGCTCGGGCGCTCTCGGCCTTTTTCATGGTTTCAGCGGCATCTTTTTCCTGGGTGTCTTTCAGCGACTTGAGGACGGCGATCCAGTCGGTGGGAGGCAGATGAAAATAATGATCGAGCACGTGGTAGAGAATTGAGTCGAAGGCGCCTGACTGTTCGGCGTTGGTGAGAATCACGACTCCGAGATTTTCGTCGGGGACGAGCATCACCCGCGAGACGAAGCCGAGGAGGCCTCCGGTGTGGCCGACCAGTTTGCGGCCGCGGTAGTCGCGCAGTCCCCAGCCGAGAGCGTAGTCGGCAAAGTTGGGTTTGAGTGCCGCGAGTGAGGGAGGTGGATCATTGATGGGCAAAATCGTTTGCGGTGACCACATTTCTTTCGAGCGCTGCTCGGTAAACAGCCGGCCGTCGCGGTCGGCGAACTTGCCGCGGTTGAGTTGCAGTTGCACCCACCTGGCCATGTCGGCGGCGCAGGAATTGATGGAGCCCGCCGGGCCGGCGTTGTCGAGCACCTCGAACTCAACGGCCTGAAGCTTGCCGTCCACCCGCGAATGAGGAGAGGCATAGTTGTCGCCGGGTCTGTAGGCGGTGGTGCTGACATTGGAGTGGTTCATGCCCAGCGGCGCGAAAATATGCTGGGGAACGTAATCGTCCCAGGAAGTGCCGGTCACGGCTGGGATGATCTGCCCGGCGGTCATGTACAGCAGATTGTCGTAGGCGTAGTGGCTGCGAAAGCTGGACGCCGGTTTCATGAAACGCAGCCTGTAGATGATTTCTTCGCGCGTGTAGGTCGTGTGTGGCCAGAAGAGGAGGTCGCCTTCGCCGAGTCCCATGCCGCTGCGGTGGGTCAGCAGGTCGCGGATGGTCATCTCGTGCGAGACGTAGGGATCGTACATGACGAAGCCGGGCAGGCGCTGGTAGACGGGATCGTCCCAGGACAGTTTGCCTTCATCCACGAGGGTGGCGAGAGCGGCAGTGGTGAAGGCCTTGGTGTTTGAGCCGATGCCGAACATGGTGAATTCGTCCACGGGCGCGGGGTCACCCATTTTTCTGACGCCGTAACCTTTGGTGACGACGATCTTGCCGTCTTTCACGATGGCGACGGCCATGCCTGGGACGTCGAAGGTTTTCATGGAAGCGGCAACGTAGGCGTCCAGATCGGCAGGAGGCGGGGTGGAGGGGGCGGGGGTCTGCGCCCGCATGGTACCTGCTGCGACCAGGGCGAGAAAGGTTCCTAGAATGAGTTGTTGCGAGCGGCGCGGCATGGTGTTCTCCCAGAGATTAGCGGTCATGCGAGAATTACGACGCGGAGATTAGAACACAAAACGGCGGGCTCGCCGAGTCCTCGCCGATAAAGATGTCAGCCGGCGTTGAAGGAGACGCCACGGGTCAATGCAGACCTATCTGCTGGAACGGGAACAATGGTTGCCCGCGGCGCTGGAAGAGGTGTATTCGTTCTTCTCCCGGCCGGAGAATCTGCAGGTCATCACGCCACCGTGGCTCGACTTCCGCATGGTGGAGGCGCCCCCGACGCTGAGGGCCGGAGCACTGATTCACTACCGGTTGCGCTGGCGGGTCGTGCCAATTCGCTGGACAACCGAAATCAGCCAGTGGAATCCGCCGCACGGATTCGTGGACCGCGAAGTTTCCGGCCCGTATGCATTGTGGAATCACGAACACCGGTTCGCCGCGCACGATGGGGGCACGACGATGCGCGACCGTGTGACCTACGCGCTCCCGTTCGGATGGATTGGACGGCTGGCGCACTGGGCGGTGGTGCGCCGGGATGTGGAAAGCATTTTCGATTTTCGAGCGGAGACGATGCGGCGTTTATTCCCGTGAAGGGCGAGCCTTTTTCGCCGACGCGGCAAGATGGGCGGTCCGCAGCAGGTCGCGCAGGGCATCGGGACGAACTTTCGCGAGGCTGACGAGTACCCACTCGTAGTCGCGATAATGATCGGTAATGAAATAAGTTTCAGGATCGTCGGCCAGCAGCTCCTCACGGCGGTCGAAAGGCATTTTGACTACGAGCTTGTCGAGGTCCTGGTGCAGGCGGACAAACAGCTTGCCGCGGACTTTGAAGGCTGGAGTTCCGTAGGACGTGCCCTCGGCCACGTTGGCCAAGGCGAGGGCCACGTGGCGGACCATGTCGAAGGTGACGCCTGCCTTCTTCATGCGAGTCAAATCAGCTTAGCGCATCGCGCGAGGGCCGACCAAGCGCCGGGCCGACGTTGTCCGCATCCAATGAACGGTGTTAGCCTCGACTTTTCGGGAAGAGGAGATTCGTGGTTTCGTCTAACTTCATTCTCTGGGCGGTGGATGTGCAGGCCGACTTCATGCTGCCGGGAGGTAAACTCTATGTGCCCGGCGCGGAGAAATTGCTGCCCAACATCCGCCGGCTGACGGATCTGGCCCGGCAGGGCCGCGTATTTCTGGTGTCGCATGGGGATTTCCACACGGCGGACGATCCGGAGTTCAAGATTTTTCCGCCACACTGCGTGAAGGGAACGGCGGGGTCGGAACTGGTTCCGGAGGCGCTGACGGAGAAAGTCGTGCGCGTGCCGAATGAAGCCGACGCGAAATTGCCGGAGGATTTGCTGAAATACCAGCAGATTCTGCTGGAGAAGCAGACGTTGAATATCTTCGAGAGCCACCATGCGGACGCTCTGGTGCAGCGGCTCGGAGACCGGGCCGAACTTGTTGTCTATGGAGTGGTGACGGAATATTGCGTGGCTTTTGCGGTGAAGGGCTTGCTGGAGCGGGGACGCCGTGTAGCCGTGGTGCGGGATGCGATCGAAACCCTGAAGCCCGAGGACGGCCAGAGAGCGCTCGCCGAGTTTGAAAGGCTGGGAGCGCGGCTGATCACCACCGAGCAGGCTCTCAACGCGATCCTGAAAGGCTGAGAGCCCGCTGCGGCGACAGGTTAGCGATGATCGTGGTCGTGATCATGCTCATGGTCCCGGTCGCCATGGTTGTGGCGCCAGGTCCAGTATTCTTTCTGTTCCTCAGGGCGGAGCTTGCGGAAGTCGCGGTCCCGGTCGCGATGGTTCTCATCGGCCCAGCGGTGGTAAAAGACGATCTCGTCGTCGTTCCACACGTGATAGTCAGTGTAGTAGGGGTCGTAAACGCGGTAGTAGTGATGTTCGCAGGCGAGTCCGGCCAGGGACAATGTTAGAGCCGTCGCGAGCAGCAGAGCATGGAAAGCGCGCGAGCGATGGATCATGTTGTTCTCCCTCTGGGAAAATAACACCGTCCGGGAGCATTCGTTGCCGCTGCCCTTGTGGATAAACCAGGCGGTTGACGTTCGCTTGCGGATGCTATTTCTTTTCCTTTCGATTGCTTTTCAACAGGCTCGCTTTGTAATAGACTACATTGTTTCTGACAGGAGGAGATTCGACCGTGGCCGATCCGCTGCGCATGCTACTGGACTTGCCCCAGCAGGAGAAAGCAGAACGCGGGCTGGAGCACACGCCACGGGAAATCTGGCAGCAGCCCGATACCTGGAGCAAAACCTGCGAGCGCTGCGGGGCGATGCGCGGCGAGATTGAAGCAATGCTGCGGGCGGCTGGCATCGGCCGAGGCGCTACCGCTTCGCCCACCGTGTATCTGGTGGGCGCCGGGACTTCCGACTACACCGGCCGAGCGCTGGCGCCGCTTCTGCGCCGGCGCTGGGGATGTGAAGTCTGGGCTCTTCCCAGCACGACTCTGCTGACCGAATTCGAAGACTTTCATCCCGCCGGGAGAGACTATTTCTGGATCTCCTTTTCCCGCTCCGGCGACAGCCCCGAGGGAGTGGCGCTGCTCGAGCGCGCCCTCGACAAGCATCCGGCAATCCGGCATGTCGTGATCACGTGCAATCCGCAGGGCAAGATGGCGCAAACATGCGCGCGGTATCCCGACCGGGCATTCGCCATGGTTCTCGACGATGCGGTAAACGACCGCGGCCTGGCGATGACCAGTTCGTTCAGCAACATGGTGCTGGCCGGGCAGTGTGTGGCGCATCTGGACGATTTCGGCGAGTTTGGGGAATCGGTGGTGCGAATGGCGGAGGCTGGAAGGCAGTTCCTTCCTGTGGCGGCCGAAGCCGCGGCGGCGATCACCATGCTGGGTTGCACGCGCGCCTGCTTTGTTGGGTCCGGGGCGCTGCGCGCGGTGGCCGACGAATGTGCTCTCAAGGTGGTCGAACTCAGCGCTGGGAAGGTGACGACCCTGGCCGAAACGCCGCTCGGGTTGCGGCACGGCCCCATGTCGAGCGTGGACAGTCAGACCGTGTTTGTGGCTTTTCTTTCCAGTGAGCCGCGACGTCGCGGCTACGAACTCGACCTGTTGCGCGAACTGGATCGTAAACGACTGGGCCGTGTGCGGGCTGTCGTGTCGGCGCAGAAACTGGATGACGCCGATTCTCTGGCAGATTTTTCTTTAATGCTAGAAGGCGCGAAGGGCTTGCCGGATCTTCTTCGTCCCATCCTTGATGTAATGCTCGGGCAATTGATCGGCCTGTTTGCCTCGATGCGCTGCGGGCTGAGGCCCGATCAGCCCAGCCCGAACGGCGTCATTACGCGGGTGGTTCAGCCGATCAAACTCTATTCCTGAGAGTCGTGCTATGCCGTTGCGGGCTCTGCGGTTCCCGGCTCATAAGGGCAGAACGGATCCGTACCCAGGGCGTCGCCGGTGTAGGCGAAGGCCCGGGCGCGCGATCCGCCGCAGATATGGCTGTATTCGCAGGCTCCGCACTTGCCGTGGAACTGTTCTGGAGAGTGCAGGGCGCGGAAAATATCGGAATTGCGGTACACGTCCACCAGCGAGCCGGTGCGAACATTGCCGCAGCGCAAGGGCAGGAAGCCTGACGGAAAGATGTCGCCGAGGTTCGAGACAAAGACGATGCCGTGTCCGTCGCGAATCTGGAAGCCTTTGTAGACCGACGAAGCCTTCATTTCCGGAGAGGCCATACCCGCAGACTTCATGATGTCAATGGCGATGCGCCGGTACGAAGGAGCTTCCGTCGTCTTGACCTGGAACGGAGAACGCCGCGAGAGATCGAAGACCCAGCGCATGATGGACTCGCCTTCTTCCGGAGAAACTTCGTTCAGGGCTTTGCCGCGGCCGACCGAGATCAGGAAAAACAGGCTCCAGCGCATCACCGGGAAGCTGGTGCGCAGCAGTTCATAGATGGCCGGCAGATCGTCGGCGGTTTCTTCGGCGACCAGCGTGTTGACTTGGATGGGGATTCCGAGGCGTCCGCAGTGGCGGGCGGCCTCGATGGTGCGCTCGAATGTGCCGGGAACGGCGCGGATGGCGTCGTGCTTTGCGGCGCAGGAGCCGTCCAGGCTCAGTCCGAGGCTCTGAATTCCGTGTTCTTTCAGCCGGGTGATGGCTTCGTTGGTCAGTTCAGGAGTCGCACTGGGGGTGATCGAGACCTCCAAGCCCAGGCCGTTCGCGTAGTCAATGAGCGGGAAAATGTCTTTGCGGCTGAGTGGGTCGCCGCCGGTCAGGATCAAATGCGGCAGGGGATCGCCGAAATCCACAAGCTGCTTCAGAAACCGCTTGCTCTCGTCGGTATTGAGCTCGAGCGGGTGCGGAGTGGGCATGGCTTCGGCGCGGCAGTGCTTGCAGGCCAGGCCGCAAGCCTGGGTCATCTCCCAGTAGACGAGCATTGGATTCCTGGAAAAATCATGAGCCACATGGCCCATGTTTAGATGAGTTCCTGCTGCTGCCATAGCGTCCCCCTCCGGCGTGCGGCTGTGACTGTGTGAAGCCCCACAAGCAAGTTTCAGGCTAAATTTTGGGGTGAAAAAAGGCTGTGATTAGAATCACACTGGCCCGTGACCGATTTCGCAAAAAACCGCTATTTCCAGCCTTTGCCGGGGCGTGGAGCGGTCTTTGCGGCGTAGAATGAATTCATTGGATAGGGCGCTGCGCATGCTCGCGACTCCAAAGCGCCGGCGAACTGGTTTCTGGGGAAAACTGCAGGCCGGGGCCGCGTTTGTTCTCTGTGCGACCCTGATGGGATGCATTGGCGCTACGCCTCTGCCCAAGCGCACGCGGACGCCAGCAGGGCCGGAGGTGAAGAACGTCGATCTTACGTTTATTCATCCCGGCCAGACCACCCGGGCTGAAGTACAGGAAAAGCTCAAGCTGATCGATTCCGGTTACCGGGGCGATCACTATTTCCTCGGCCGCTGGTCGTCTTCCACCTGGGGCGGCTGGGTTGTCCTGGCAGGGTACACAGGTGCCATCGCTAACGGGGGCAGAGCCTGGAAGAGTGGGAACCTGCTGGTGGAATTCGACGAGGCGGGAATCGTCAAGCGGTTCGAGCCATTCGACGACTCGCGAGCAATACACACACTTGCTCCGGTGGCGGCGGAGACGCCTCTCGAACTCGTGCCCCCGCTGGAGTTGCCCGTGAAGTACTGGAGAATCGCTGGGTCGGAACTGGTGGATGGCAAAGTCGTGCTCTCGGCGAGCACCTTTGATTTTGAGGAACTTGGAGATCGCAAAAAGCGGCACAAGTTCTCGCTGCCCGCGCAGGACATTGTGCGATTGGAGACCCCGTACACAATCCGCGTCCCAGATCCCACCTACACGAGTCAGAGGCTCCGTTGCACTCGGGATCTGAAGAAGATTGGAGGTCCCCGAGGTAAGGACCTCAACCTCCAGGTCACGTTGCCGCAACTGGTGACTCTGATGAGCTATGCTTCCCAGGCCGCGAAATCTCCGGCCACCGCACCCGAAGCCGAGCGCAAGTGATCGAACAAACAAATGCCCGGGTCTGGGGGTGAGCACCGAGACCCGGGCTGGCCGTTCCCCGTGATGGCGCATGGAGGGGCGATATCCGGCGGGCCGGCCGAAGTGCCAGACATGCCGGTGAGCGGATCACACACCCTCGCGTTATCCGCCGCTGCCGGAATCGTGCGTCGGCAGCCTGACGGTCGCCCTTGGGAACGGCGATTCTGCAGAAGTCGAGCTACTTCTTTTGCGCGTCGCGAATGTAGGTAATCACCATCTTGACCTGGTCCGGGGTGACACCCTTGTTGGCGAACGCGTGCGTGGCCTTCTTGTCCTTGCCGCCGTTGGCGATCATGTCGGTCAAATCGTCGTCGGAAGCTTTCTTGCAATTGTCAGAAAGCAGGCTGGGAATCTTAGCCGCCGGTTTGCCGGCCATATCTGCGCCGTGGCAGGCCGCGCATTTTGCTTTGTAGATCCCTGCTCCATCGTCGGCGGCCCACGAGAGATTGGGCAGAATCAGGAATAGTGCCAACGCGATCAGGGCAATTAGAACTGCGAGTTTCGTGATTCTCATGATGGCTTCCTTCCTCAGAACCAAGTAGTCCCGCCAACCCGCTGTGATCTTCGCGCACGGATCTCGAGACGTGATAAATCCAGGACGAATCGTCTTGCAGTTTGGATGTTGAGCTGGAAGCTGGTCAGTGATCGCAATCACGGCGGATCGTGATTTGGATCGGTACCGCGGCGAGAAGAATTCCGTGGATGGCGAAAAAACCCTCGCAGTCCCGCGTCATATGCCGCAGTGCCGGAGGGTGGGGACCGGCTGTTGTCTTTTGCTACTTTCGCAAGACGTTGAAAGGAAAATAGTTGGGGCTGCGCCCGAGCAACACGTTTTGGCCTGATGCTTGCGATAAGAAAGGCAGTCAAGGCCCGAGGTGTAGTTGTGGAACCTACGCTGATGGTGGTTGGAGTGAATCATCGCACCGCCTCCCTGGCGATGCGGGAGCGGTTCTGGATCGGCGAACCCCACCGTTATGCAGCGCTGCGGCAGCTGAAAAGCGCGGAAGGCATTGACGAAGTCATTGTCCTGTCTACGCGGTGCCGCACTGAGTTCCTGGTGTGGGCCGAGGAGCCGACGCTGGCGGCGAATTCCCTGGTTCATTACCTGGGCGTGCAGCACGGCCTGAGATTAAGCGAGTGGGAGCATTTCTACCGGCGTCTGGACGATGATGCGCTGGACCACATTTTCCGCCTGGCCAGCGGCGTGGACTGCCAATTGCTCTGCGCGTCGGAGGCTCCGGCGCGGGTGCGCGCGGCATGGGAGCAGGCACGCCTGGTAGGCGCTGCCGGGCCCTATCTGAACGCGGTGATGGAGAAGGCGTTCACTGTGTCGGAGCGAGTGCGCCGCGAGACGGGCAGCGAGAAACTCGGGGTATCGGTTCCCACCGCGGTGCTCGAACTGGCGCGGCAGATTTACGGATCGCTGGAAGGACGAAAGATTCTCCTGTTGGGCGCGGGCGAGATGAGCGAGGCTTCGGCGCGCAAGATGGCGGGCAGCGGCGCAGGATCGCTGGTGGTCATCAATCAATCTGCGGGGCGGGCCGAAGAACTGGCGCGGCAATTGGGAGGCGAGGCGGCTACGTTGGCGGATCGCTGGAAGTGGCTGCTGTCGGCCGACATTGTGATCAGCGCGAGCGAGTGCCCGCATCTGGTCCTGACCCGCGATGAAGCCGAGCATATTGCCGCCGAGCGCAACCGTGTCGCCCTGCTCGTGATGGACCTTGGAATGCCGCGCAACGTAGATCCTGAGGTGCGCCGTGTGGACGGGATTCTACTCTACGACCTGGAAGGGCTGGAGCACTCGGTGCAGGGCCACTCTGCGGAAAGAGCGGCGGCCCTCATTGAGGCAAAGAAGATCATTGCCGGGGAAATTCCGGCCTTTCGCACCAAGCTGAAGGCGCAGAGCGTGATGCCCATCTTCGTTGCCTTGCGTCATCGGCTGGAGGAAATCTGCAGGGCGGAATTGGACGCTTTTATCCGGGAGCGCGGGCCTTTCACGCGCGAGCAGGATCAGTCGCTGCACGCAATCGCGGCGCAGGTTACGCAGAAGATTGCCAACTCGCTGGCGCACGAACTGAAGGAACTGCCGGAGAAAGAAGAACAAGAGAGAATGGCCGCCGCGGTGGCACGTCTGTTCCACCTGAATTCGGCGCAGGCCGCAAAATCGGAGACGACACGAAATGAGCCAAGTCAAAAACGATCCGTCGCAATCAACTACTAGTGCTGCCTGGACGAACACGCAGGCGTATGTTCTGGCGGCGTTTTGCCTGTTGCTGGGAGTGGCGCTAGGCTACCTTTTCCGCGGATCGGCCTCGCCCGGCGCGCAAGCGGCCACGCCGTCGGCGCAGCAGGGAACTGCAATGCCGCCGGGGCCCGACGCGGGCGCACAGGTGGCCCTGGCTCAGGCGGCCGCGCCCTTGCTGGACACTGTCAACAAGAATCCGAACGACTACGATTCTCTCGTCAAGCTGGGTAACGTCTATTACGACGGACAGCAGTATCCTGACGCAATCCAGTATTACGAGCGCGCGCTGGCGATCCATCCCGAGAATGCCGATGTTCGCACCGACATGGGCACGGCCTACTGGTATAGCGGAAATGCCGACAAGGCGATCGCAGCCTTTCAGACGTCTTTGAAATATCAGCCCGGACATCCGCAGAGCTTATTCAACCTGGGCTGGATTCGCTGGCAGGGAAAAGCCGATCCCAAGGGAGCGATCGCGGCCTGGGAGGAATTGCTGAGGACGAATCCCAATTATCCGCAGAGACAGCAGGTCGAACAGTACATTGCGAAGGCGAAAGAGCACGCGTCTCGAGGGTAGCCAAGTTCCGAGTAATGGGTGCACGTTCATACAACTCATAATCTTGCACCAAGGGGCTTCCGCCAGGAAGTCCCTTTTTTGTAGGCCGGAACCGCTGGATGTTTGCTAACCGGCGGAGTTTTCGGAAGGGACTGAATCCTCGGTTTCTTCGTCGCCGCGGACCAGGTCAAACTTTTTGAGCTTGTAGCGCAGGGCGTCGCGGCTGATGTCGAGCAGGCGGGCGGCGTGGGTCTGGTTGCCGTTGGCCTGGCGCATAGCGAGCTCGACCATGGCGCGCTCGACTTCCTCCAGCGAGGTACCTTCATCGGGAATGTAAAGCCGTGGCAGGACGCGGCCGTTGGCCAGGTGCTTGCCGCCATCGGTGGAGGCGCTGCTGTGCTCGAAGGCGGTGAGGCCGCTGCGGGCGGCTTCACCGACGGCGAACGGCATGTAGATGGGACGAAGAATGGGTTCGTCCTCCAGGATCATGGCGCGTTCGATCGAATTCTTGAGCTCACGCACGTTGCCCGGCCAGTTGTGCGCCAGAAGCAGGCGGCGTGCATCGGGACTGATGCCGCGAACCGCTTTCTTGAACCGGCGGTTGTACATGCTGATGAAGAAATCCACCAGCGGAAGGATATCTTCGGTGCGTTCGCGCAGGGGCGGAATGAAAATGGCGATGATGGCCAGCCGGTAGTAAAGGTCCTGGCGGAAGTGCCCTTCGCGCACGGCTTTTTCGAGATCGCGATTGGAAGCCGCCACCACCCGCACGTCCACCTGCAGATCGCGCACGCCGCCTACGCGCCGAATGACCTGGTCTTCGAGGACTCTCAGCAGCTTGGCCTGCAGCAGCGGCGAGAGCTCGCCGATTTCGTCGAGAAACAGCGTGCCGCCGTTGGCGGTCTCGAACAGGCCCTTCTTCATCTGCTTGGCATCGGTGAAGGCGCCTTTTTCGTGGCCGAAGAGTTCGGCCTCCATCAGCGTTTCGGGAATGGCGGAGCAGTTGATGGCCACGAACGGCCCGTTCTGGCGCGAGCTGTCGTAGTGAATGGTCTTAGCAACCAGGTCCTTGCCGGTGCCGCTCTCGCCCTGAACGAGAATGGTGGTGGCTTCGCTGGAGGCGACCTTTTGCACAAAGCTCATCAACTCGGCCATCTTGGGCGAGACGGCGACGACTTCGTGATAGCCGGCGGTGCGGCGTACTTCGCCACGCAGCGTTTGAACTTCGGTGCGGAGCCGGGTGGCTTCCAGGGCGTTGTGAATGGTGACACGAAGCTCGTCGAAGTCCAGCGGCTTGCCGACAAAGTCGTAGGCGCCGACCTTCAGGGCGTGTTTCACGTCGTCCAGTTGTGGATCGGCTGTGATCATGATGACCGCCGGAGCGTCGGGGTTTTTCTTGAGCTGTTCCAGGACCTGGAGTCCGCTAATGTCGGGCAAGCGAACATCGAGCAGGACCAGATTGGGGGACTCGTGCTGGGCGAGGCGCAGGGCGGGCTCGCCGGCGGCCGCTTCCACGACCTCGTACCCCCATTCTTCGCACTTCTGATGGAGGGACCAGCGAACTAGCCTTTCGTCGTCTACAACAAGGATTTTATCCCCTGGCATGCTTGCCTTAGCTTACTACGGAAGGGCGAAGGGATGGGACTCCCGCCGGTAACCGCGCGGCCCAGAAGGGAGCTGGGCCCAGCGGGACGCATTTCCCAGCGCCTTGCCGAGCAGGACTTGCCAGTCTGGGTTAGAATTGCAGCCTCTCAAGTTTCGCGTGCACGGGTGCAGCCGTCGGTGCGCATTCCTGGTCTTATGATGGGCGCCGACGCGATCGGGACGTTGAAGTTTTCCAGGAGAGTGCGCCGAGGGGATTTCGCCACAGCCTTCCCAGAGTGCATTCCTCTTCGGCAGCTTTATTCTTCAGGGCTGTGACCGCGCAGCCAGGGCTGAGCACATGATCGGGAAATCACTTCGCTCGTACCGCATTGAAGCCAAGCTGGGGGCCGGCGGGATGGGTGTCGTGTACAAGGCGGTGGATTCCCGCCTGGGCCGAACCGCTGCCATCAAGGTCCTCTCCAATGTGGCTCTCAGCCCAGAGCGCGAGCGGCGGTTTGCCCAGGAAGCTAAAGCTGCCTCCTCGCTCAATCATCCCAACATCGTCACCATCTACGACATTGACACCCAGGAAGTTGACGGCAAGCCCCTGCAATACATCGCCATGGAATACGTGGCGGGGGATACGCTCGACCACCTGATCGGGCGCAAGGGCCTGCGGATTCGCGATGTACTGAAGTATGCGGTGCAGATGGCGGACGCCTTGGCGGCGGCGCACGCGGTGGGGATTGTGCACCGTGATCTTAAGCCGGCGAACGTGATTGTGACGCCCCAGGGCCTGGTCAAGATTCTCGATTTCGGCCTGGCCAAACTGACCGAACCGGCTGAGCCTGACGCCTACGCGGAAACCTTGCACGGCCAGGGATCGCCGCTCACCGAGGAAGGCACCATCCTTGGGACTGTGGCCTATATGTCTCCGGAGCAGGCTGAGGGCAAGAAGGTAGATGCTCGCTCGGACGTTTTTTCCTTTGGCGCGGTGCTGTACGAAATGGCGACCGGCCAGCGCGCGTTCTCAGGCGGTTCCAAGGTGTCGTTGCTGTCGGCGGTGCTCTACAAGGATCCGCAGCCGGCTTCACAGGCGGTTCCGGAACTTCCACCTGAGTTCGACCGGATTATCGGGCGCTGCCTGAAGAAGGATCCCGAGCGGCGTTGGCAGACCATGGCTGACGTGAAGGTCGCGCTGGAAGAGTTGCGCGAAGAGATGGATTCAAGCCACTTCGCGGCTGCGGGCCCCGCTCCGGTCGCGCGGAAAAAGCCGCACACGAAGCTGTGGGCCGGCGTGGGCGTGCTGGTAGGCGTGCTACTCGGACTCGGTCTGCGGGCGACGTACGATCAGCAGTATCTACGCCCCAGTGAGCCGCCATCGTTTCAGCGACTGACGTTTCGCCGCGGTGACGTCACTTCCGCAAAGTTTGCCCCGGGCGACGCGGTTGTCTATAGCGCCGAGTGGGACGGCGCTGCTTCCACTCTATTTGCGGCCCAGCCCGGTAATCGCGAGTCGCGGCCGCTGGCGCTGCCCAGCGCGCGGGTGTTGGCCATTTCGCCGAAGGGCGAAATGGCGATTCTGCTGGGCGGCGAAGACGTTGGCACGCTGGCCCGCGTGCCGTTTGGCGGGGGCGCTCCCCGCGAAGTGCTGGAAGGCGTGAGCGGCGCGGATTGGGGACCAGATGGAGACTCGCTGGCGGTAGTACGGGCCACCGGCGGAAAGTTTCGTCTGGAATATCCCATCGGCACCGTGCTGTATGAAACCGAGAAGCGGCCGCCGCAGATGCCGCGCGTATCGGCGGACGGCAAGCTGGTCGCGTTTTTCGATTTCGACGTCGAAGTGGGAGACTATGCGCTGTGCGTGATCGGCCCAAACCATCCGAGGCAGGTGCTTTCCCGTGGCTGGCGAGCGATCGGAGCCTTGAACTGGTCTCCCGATAATCGTGAGATTTGGTTTTCGGGCGGGCAGCCCGGCGGCGATCCGGCGCTTTACGCGGTGACGCTGTCGGGCGCGCAGCGGCTGGTCTCGCAGACTGGCGGAATCATCGTGATGCAAGACGTCGCCCGCGACGGCCGCGTCTTGCTGAGCACGGTGAATTCGCGGCTGGGCATTCTCTACCTGGCGCAGAACGGCGCCGCCCCCCGTGATCTGGCCTGGCTGGACGCATCCCTGCTGTACGAACTTTCCAGTGATGGGCAATCGCTGGTGTTCGTCGAACTTTCTAATGGCCAGGGACGCAACTCCGCAATTTACTTGAGAAAGGCCGACGGCTCTCCCGCCATCCAACTTGGATACGGAAATCGTCCCTCACTTTCGCCGGACGGAAAATGGGTGGCGTGCATCCACCACGAAGGGGATCGCTCGACCCTGATGCTGCTGCCGACCGGCGCGGGCGAGTCGCGCTTTCCGAAGATTGATGGAATCCACATTGACGGCGTGGAATGGTTCGCCGACAACAAGCGGATTTTGTTTACGGGCAATGAAACGGGTCATGGAATCCGCACCTGGATGTACGACTTTGACCAAAGCAAGGCTACGCCGCTGACGCCGGAGGGAACGCGGGGTATACGGGTTTCACCCGACGGACAGTGGTTCGTCACGGTGGATCCGCGCAAACTCGTGCTGTCGCCCGTGGGTGGCGGCGATTCGAAAACGATCATGGATCTGCAGCCCGGCGAAAGCGTGGTGCGTTGGAGCGGCGACGGGCGATATCTGTTCCTGCAGCAACGTGAGCCTGGCAGCATCAAGATCATCCGCCTCGAAGTGGCCACACGATACAAAGAGCCCTGGCTGGTGGTGAAAGTCCCTGAGCCGGGGGCCACGTTCTTCGGGCCATTGGCGATGTCGGCCGATGGCAAAGCCTGCGCCAGCACATTCCAGCACGATCTCGCCAATCTGTTCTTGGTTCGGGGGCTGAAGTGAGCAGCAGGAGGGGGCCCCTGCTCTCACCGCCACCGAGACTATAGCGTCTGCAAGAACGCCACCAGATCTGATTTCTGCTGATCCGTCAGGTTCAGATTGAAACGCTCATTGTAGAACTCCACGACGTCATTCAGGCGTGCGGCCGCCCCGTTATGGAAGTAAGGAGCGCGGCCAGCCAGCCCGCGCAGGATCGGGCCTTTTACTTTTCCGATGTCCGCGCACTTGCCGCTGATCATAGCGCGTCCAATGTCGGTGACCTGGGTCGTGGTCCCGTCGGCACATTGGGTGGTATAGACGGGCAGGCCCGAGATGTCCAAGGCGGAAACGGCCGGATACGCGGTTGTGCCGATATTCAAGGGCACCGGGAACGAATGATTGCCCACATTCGGGCTGTCATGACAAGTCGTGCAGAAGCCGTTGATGACGGGTTGGCCGAGCGCGTCGTTGAGACCTCCCACGCCGGTAATCGGAATGGGCAGGGTATTGAACAGCGCTTCTCCGCGAGCGACCGCCTGCCGCACCGCCAGATTGGAGGGTCCCGCCCAGTTGTTGTAGAGCGTGAACGCGCTCGGGTTGAACTTGGCCCCGGTGGGGTCTCCACCAAGGGCATCGTTGATTCCAATGTAGAAGTTCTGCGTTGAGAGGTTGACCGGCCCGCCGGTCGCGCCCTTGGCAGTCAGCTTGCCTGCCTCCCAGTCGTAGGCTTGCGCCGTGTAGAGCGCCGTTTCGAAAGCCACGATTTCCGCCAGCTGTTGCTGGGTTGGCGGATTGGCTCCCTGCGCATGCCCCAGCGTGGCATCGGTGGCCTGGTTGGCCAGGCTTCGGGTTAAGTTGATGGACTTGCCTGCGACCGCGCCGGGAATGGTTTCACGTCCGTCCCACATCACGGCGCTTAGGAAATCCAGGTTCGTGGCCGGAAGCGGCCGGCGATACATGGCCGGCTGAGTGGTGGTTGTTTGCGGACAGTTGTAGGGGTCCTGAATCTGGGTGATCGAAAACCCGGCACCTGCCGGCATGGGCAGCGAGATGCGGATCAACCCTTTGCTCAGGAGCAGGCTATAGGACTGCTCTCTCGCGTTCTCGGAAGAAACGTCAGCGCTCGGACAATTGGCGCCATCCACGGGACGGAAAATGGGATCGGTGCCCTCGGTTTCTTCAAAGCGCTCGCGGATGTGGTCTGGAGTGACCGACCAGGCATCGCCCACCTGGTGGCAGCTTGAACAGCTGCGGCCGTTCGAGCCCAGGCTCTGGAAGAATGGGTTGGTGAGGTCAATGGCCCCGGCCGTGCTATAAGTGCTTAACACGCCCGTCGAGTCATACGTATAGAACGGTGTGCGGAGGCTGGTCGAGCCGGTCAGCCCGGCCAGAAGGAGGATGCACGCGGCGCATGCGGCAAGACGAGCCAATCCCGTTGTGGACTTGCATTTGCTAAAGAACATATTTGCCTCCGTGGCACAGTGATTTGACGCAAACGACGAGCGAACCATCCGCAGCCTTGGCGATGTGGGGACCGCCGCCTATCGCCTTCGGGCCTGCGTGATTGGGCCGCTCGTCCAACAAGTTGCTGACTCCTTGCCGGGACACAAACTCGGCTTCTCTCCCACACTCGGTGCACCAAGACCGGATCACGCGCCGGCAGCGGATCACCGTCACCTGCTCGGTCTCAATCGTGGTCTCCGTTTTTCGCAGTTTCACTGCCCCTCCTCATTGCCCAGGCTGAAGATCAGTGATAAATTGCTTCGCACTGGGGTGGTGCAGCCCGCGACTTCCCGCGAACGCAATGAAGATTGCTTCAAGTGGCTGGGAAAAGTCCTTAAATCGGTCCTTAGAAGTTCTCAAAGATTCTCAATGACAGACATGTCTAGCCAAATCAAGCGCTTATACGAATTCGGCCCGTTTCGTCTGGATCCGCAGAAGCGGGTTCTGATGCGCGGAAATGACCCGGTTTCGCTCACTCCCAAAGCGCTCGAAACACTGTTAGCGTTGGTCGAGAACCGAGAGCGCGTCGTCCCAAAGAACGACCTGATGGAGATGCTGTGGCCCGACAGTTTCGTAGAGGAGTCGAACCTGAGCCAGAACATCTTCATGTTGCGAAAGGCACTTGGGGACTCTCAGGAGCGGCGCTACATCCTGACGGTCCCGGGCCGTGGTTACCAGTTCACCGAGACCGTGCGCGAGATCGGGGAACAGGAGGAGAAGCAAGAGGAAGAAACGGTCGTTGTGGAAACCCGGTCGCTCTCGCGCGTGGTGGTGGAAGAACAAACATCAGGTCCACGATGGCTTTGGGTGGTGCTGGCGATTCTGCTTGGGGCCGGAATGGGCGGCGGTTTTCTGATGTACCGCGCCAGGCACGGTGGCTCACCGGAAAGCGCAACTTCGGGGGTAGGAGCACCATCCGCAGTAAAGATACGCTCTTCGGTGGCGGTGCTGGGTTTCCGCAATCTGTCCCACCGCCCCGACAAGGAGTGGCTCTCGGCTGCACTGTCTGAAATGCTGAATACAGAATTGGGAGCCGGCGAGCATTTGCGTGTGGTCTCCGGAGAACAGGTAGCTCGGGCCAGCCGCGACTTACCCTGGGGTGAGACCGACACGCTGGCCAAGGATTCGCTGGCCACGCTCCGATCTAATCTGGATGCCGACTACGTCACCCTGGGCTCCTACACGGTTGTAGGTGAGGGAAGCAAGGCTCTGATCCGCCTGGATTTCCGTTTGCAGGATGCGGTGGCAGGGGAGACCATTGCAGAAGATGCTGTTACTGGAAGCGAGACCGACCTGTTTGACCTGGCCCAGGAAGCCGGTTCGCGGCTGCGGAAGCGCCTAGGGTTCGGGGAGGTTTCAAGCCAGGAGAGTGCCCAAGTGCGGGCATCTCTACCCTCCAATCCCAGGGCGGCGCGGCTTTACACCGAAGGGTTGACGAAGCTGCGCGTTTTCGAGGCACTGGCCGCGCGCGACTTGCTGCAACAAGCGGTCGCTGCCGATCCCAAGTCGCCAGAGGCTCATGCGGCATTGAGTTCAGCCTGGTTGCAGCTGGGGTACGAAACACAAGCCAAAGAGGAGGCGCGACGCGCCTTCGAGTTGTCTGGAAATTTGCCTCACGAAGTGAGCCTTTCGATCGAGGCCCAATACCGTCAACTGAACCGGGAATGGCAGAAGGCGATCGAACTTTGCAGCGCTTTGACGGACTTGTTTCCCGACAATCTTGATTACGGGTTGCTGCTGGCCAACGCTGAGTCCATGGCGGATGCGCGTAAGCAGGCGCTGGCGACGCTGGAAGCCTACCGCAAACTCCCTTTGCCAATCGGGGATGATCCGAGAATTGATTTGGCCCAAGCGGAGGCGCTGAACAGCTTGGGTGAGTTCCGACGAGGGCAGGAATTGGCAGCGGTTGCAGCAGAGAAAAGCAAGACTCGGCACGCTCGGCTCCTGTTGGCCCAGGCACGTCGGACGCAAGGTTGGGCGCTCGAGCGTCTCGGCAACCTCGATGGCGCCCTCGCGGGCATGGCCGAGGCCAAGGTTCTGTTTGCCAGCGCGGGCGATCTTAAGCATTCGGCCGACACATTGCTGGGCAGCGGAACTGTCTCGTATGACAAGGGAGATTACGAGCAAGCCCGTCGCCAGTACGAAGAAGCTTTGCTCATCTATCGCAGAATTGGCAATGAATTCACTTCCGTCAACGCGATTGAAGACATCGGGAATGCTCTCTACGAAGAAGGCAAGCTCGAGGAGGCGAAGACCTACTACGAACGGGGTCTTCGCATCGCACGCGAAGTGGGAAACAGACGGGGAATCAACAGCCTTCTGGGGAACATCGCCAACGTTCTGGATGGCCTCGGCGATCTGGCTGGGGCACAGAAGATGCAGGAGCAGGCGCTGCAAATGTTCCAAGAGGCGGGCGACAAGCGTGCGCTTGGCTCGACCGAGGGCAACCTCGCCGCCGTGCTCGAGGAACAAGGCAACCTGACCGGGGCGGCGCAGCACTATGAGCAGGGTCTTCAGATCAATCGCGAGATCGGCTTCCGGGAAGGCCAAGGGTATAAGCTGTTCGGCTTGGCCGATGTTCTCTTGAACCAGGGCGACTTAAAGGCGGCCCGCGAGAAGGCTGAACAGGCTTTGGCCCTTCGCAAAGAACTGAAGGAGGCTTCTCTGGTAGCCACGAGCCTGATTCAGATGGCCCGCTTGTCTCTGGAGGAGGGCCAACCTGCAGATGCGGAAAAGTCCGCCTCTGAGTCTGCCCGTCAAATCGAAAACGCGCACTCTCCTGAACTCTCAGCGAGCGCGAACTCCGTGTTGGCTCTCGCGCAACTGGCGAATGGCAAGCCGGCGGACGCGCAGTCCTCGGCTCGGCAGGCCGTTAGCCTCGCCGCTAAGACCGGCAGCCGCACTGCACAATTCGATGCAGCGCTAGCAGCCGCCAGGGTGGATGCGGCTGCCGGAAGATTCGCGGACGCCCGCAAGGAACTCGCGCCGGTCCTGGCGCAAGCCAGCAAGTTCGGTTATGCGCTCTATCTGTCCGAGGCACGCCTGATCCAGGGAGAGATTGCGTTGAAGTCCGGGCAGACATCCGCCGGTCGCGCACAGCTGGCTGCGCTCGAAAGAGAAGCCCGCGCCAAAGGCTTTCTTCTGCTCGCCCGCAAGGCGGCAACCGCGCGCGGCTAGGTTTACGGAGCAGGCCGGGTTACTCCGTAGGTGTCAGGCACGGCTGAGCGCGCCCTCTTTTCGCCGTAAGAGGAGCGCACCGGTTCCTATTGGCAGGTGGTGAATTTGAACGAGGCCAGGCGGGTACTGAACTTAAGGCTACCCGTGGTCTTGTAGTACTCCTGCGCGTACCAGAAGGTGCAGTCGTCGGTGGGATCGATTGCCATACTGCTGTAATCGCCCCAACGGTTGTAGCTGTTCTGCTGCACGCCCGCTCCGGTCACAATGGTCACCGCGGTTTCCATCATGCCGAGCGGGTCCGTCGGTACGCGACCGGTATACGCAATGCTGGGCTTCAGGGTGGGGCTGGAAGTGCTGTAGCCCAAGGCGATGTTTCCGACCTTGTCCATGGCAATGCTTCCCATCCACAGGGAAGCGGAGCTCGCGCCTCCACCAAACGTCCCCGATTGGTAAACGATGGGCGTTGAGCCGGGATTGCGTATTTCGTACCAGCGCACAGCCGACGGCGCCTTGCCGGTTCCCGGAGCCTTGATGGAATGGTTGACCACCATGGCCTCATGGTCTCCGAAATTGCGGTACGCCAGGCGGAACATGAGCCGGTCCCCGAGAGCATCGAGCGCTTCACCCGGGCGGGGCTGTCTGATACATGTGCCGGTGGCCGCACATGCGTCGGTGTACGAAGGAACAGCCAGCGTAGCCGGACCGGTGAATGTGGAGTTTGAAGTAGTGAGGAAATCGACGTGGAACTTAAAAAAACGCAGTCTGGTCGAACTCGCCAGATCCATCTGGTAATTCGGTGCTCCCGAGGGAGGAGCAGTGCTGCCGTCCAGATCAGCGGGCATCAGCCCGAAGTCGGCGATTTTCCTCTGGAAACATACCGCTTTTGCCGTGTTGCCGGCCAACATGTTCGTGCGATCCATGGCGCAGCTTTCCGCTCCCGAAAAGCCGCCCCCCTCGAGGAAGCTGTTGGTCGTTACATAGTAGGCATCCGGCCAGACGCCTACTTTCGGATAATCCGGCAGAACATTTGCGTACGAGAAGGCGTAGACATGGTAGGTCCCGGTGGCGTCCGAGGAGGTCGAAACCGCCATGCAGACGTCGTTGGCTGAAAAGCTGTTGTTGAACGCGATCATGGTAATGACCCAGCGTCCGGCCGCTTTGTCGTAGTTCACGACGGGGTCACTTAAATTGCCGAAGGCGCATTGCCCGCCCAGCGGCGTGTACAGCGTCTGGATGCTCTTGGGAGCCATGAGCTGCGTGCCCGTGGTTTTGTCCCATACCGAGTAAGCGACGTTCACGGTCTCCACGATCTGGGTGTCGCCCACGGAAGCGTTGGTGTCGGGCGGGACGAATCCACCGCCCTGCGAGTCTGTGATTCCATCAAAGCTGAGCAGGCTGACGGTGCTCACCTGAGGCAACGCCCGGGTTTGCGCTGCTGTATCAGGTTGGTTGCTGATGTGGCGGAACGGCGCGCGGTCATGTTCGATCATGACCTTACTCACGTTGTGCCAGCCCACATCCAGCATGTCGCGAAACGCGACCGGGGTAGTGGCATGTCTGGCTTCGGTCACAGTTGGATTTCTTTGAACCGGGATTCCTGCCTGGGCAGATGCGGAGCCAGCCATTGCCGAAAGCGCGGCCAGCAAGCTGGAGGTAATCAGTCTTTGCTTCATACGGTGCGATTGTGTTCGCGTAGAAAGGGCATGTCAATATGCGAGTTCTTGTATTACGCGCGGTCAGGCCAGGTTGCAAGATTTTGCGCAGCCGGAAGCAGATGTTCGTCGGAAGGCGGATTCCGGTTACGCTTGCCGCTGGCGTTTCGGCTTCAGGTTCAGCGTGCGGACCAGGCGGAACAAGTGGTTGGGATGGACGCCGAGGATTTTGGCGGCGTCGGTGTAATTTCCGTTCGCCTGCTCGATGGCTCGCTCGATCAAGTCCTTCTTCGCTTTCTGAATGCCGTCGTGGAGTGCGCTGACTGGCTCGCCGGCGGCGGCGGTTTCTTCCAGGACCGAGTCGGGCAGATCCTCGGGGAGAATTAATTCTGTTGCTCCCAGCACCACCGCCCGCTCAATGGCGTTCTCCAATTCGCGGACATTACCGGGCCAGTCGTAGCGCAGGAGGCAGGCGCGAGCCTGGGGGGAAATGCCGGTCACACGCCGTTTTACTTTCTCGGCATACTGGGCGGCAAAAAACGCGGCCAGCAGAGGAATATCCTCGCGCCGTTCGCGCAGCGCCGGCATGTGGAGCGAGACGACATTCAGGCGATAGTAAAGGTCCGCACGAAAGGCTCCGGTGCGGGACGCTTCCTTGAGGTCGCGATTGGTGGCCGCGATCAGCCGCACGTCGAGTTTGATGGGACGCGTGCCGCCGACGCGCTCAAATTCCCGCTCCTGCAGAACGCGCAAGAGCTTGGCTTGCATAGGGACGGCGAGTTCGCCGATTTCGTCGAGAAAAACCGACCCGCCTTCGGCGACTTCCAGCTTGCCTTTCTTCTGGGAAACGGCACCGGTGAAAGAACCTTTTTCGTGTCCGAACAGCTCGCTTTCGAGCAGCGTTTCGGTAATGGCGGCGCAATTGATGGCCACAAAGGGCTTGTCTACCCGAGGGCTGTTCAGGTGGACGGCGCGGGCGACCAGCTCCTTGCCGGTGCCGCTTTCGCCGGAGATCAGCACGGTCGAATCCCGCCCGGCGACCCGCGAAACGAAGGCATAGACTTCGCGCATGGCCTTGCTGTCGCCGATCATGCTGTGATGGATATTGAGTTCTTCGTTCAGGCGCCGATTTTCGCCGCCCAGCACGTCCAGATAGCGGGCGTTTTCGATGGCCAGTGCCGTGATATTGCCGAGCGTCGTGACTAGCTGGAGCAGGTCCGAATCAAATTTCGCGCTGGGGGAACTGGCGTCCAGGTAAAGCACGCCCAGGACCTTGTCCTGCGTAGCCAGAGGGACAGCCAGGACGGACCGAATCCGGCGCTCGATCAGGCTGTCGGCTTCCTGGTAGGACTCGTCGCTTTGGATGTCATTGGAGAGGATGGCGAGATTTTCTTCGACCACGCGATTCAGGATGGTCTGGCTGGCCCGGATGGGCTGGTTCGAGCCTTGGCGGTCTTTGCCCACAATCGAAGAGAATTCGTCTATTCCATTGTCGGTCAATAAGATAGCAGCCTGGTCGGCAGGCGCGATGGCCAGCACGGCTTCCAGAACCGTGTCTTGCAGAGCCGTCAGGCCCCGGATTGAATTCAGGGTACGGCTGAAGTCGAGCAGGACTTTGAGGTCGCGGACCGTCTTGGGGGTCGCCGGCAGGCTATCGGGTCGAGGGGGCTGTAGATAGCGAGCATCCTCTTTTCGCAGGATGACCGTGGCGGCGCCTGCGGCGGGGTTGGCATCAAGCTGCAGCGAGGCATGGCGGGCGGTGGACTCCCCGTTTGGCCCCTGGAAGATGAGGATGGAGTCGCCGACCCGAATCTGGTCGCCGTGAACCAGAACCCGCTCCCGGATGGGCACGCCGCCGACAAACGTATTGTTGCGGCTGTCCAGGTCCTGAAGGCGGAAGCCCACTGCTTCCTTGTGGATAACGCAATGGCGGCGGGAGACCAGCGAGTCCAGGAGCGAGATTTCATTGGACGGATCGCGGCCGATCGAGACCTCGTCCTGGTTGAGCGGGAAGAGTTTGCCCTTCAGGGGTCCGCTGACCGCTTCCAGCCGAGCGCCAGTCGCTGGGGATACGTCGTTTTCGTCCAAGTTGCCCATTACGCCAAGAGTATATCCCGAGGCTCAAGGTCGCAGCGCGGGTCCGACCTAACATAAATGTTAGCGGCAAGCAGTTTTGTTTGAGTTCCCGGTGCTACCAGTGCGGGACGGGTGTGCAAAACCGGAAGCGACTCCCAGCTAAACCCTTATTCTTTGCGAAATCTGCGATGGCGAGGCCTGGATTCCGCCGACGTCACGATTGGTATGCGGCTTGCTTTCTAGAAGGGCACTTGCGGCGGATGAACCGAGCAAGGAAGTGAATCCCAGGTAAAAGGAGCACGACAATGAAAAAGATGAATGCAAAGCTGGCGGTCAGGATTTCGATTCTGGCGGTAGGTCTCGTGGTTTCCTTCGTCGCAGCGAACCTCCAGCCGCTTTTCGTTGGCGACGGTGGTCCGATTCCGCTGTGCGATCCAAACAAACCAAAGTGCATCAAGGAAGAGATGCCGCCGCTCGTAGCCGACGGTGGTCCGATTCCGCTGTGCGATCCAAACAACCCGAAGTGCATCAAGGAAGAGATGCCGCCGCTCAGCTAGTGAGTTGGAGGCGACGCCGCAAGGGCGATGCAGTGGTGCTCAAATGGAGCCAAATTTAGGGCTCGAGACTTCTGGGCTGACGGGGATCAACCGCCAGCTCTCCTTTTTGTGGGGGAGTTCGTCGCCAGACGAGCGCAAGCAATGGCGTCCTGACCGGATTGTGAACCGCAACTTACCAGCAGAATTTCGCACGGCGCTCGTTAGCCGTGAGAGTAGACCCCTCTCTACGCCCGAAGGAAGCCGTGCTCTTTTCTGCGCAGCTCAAAACACAAAGTGCAGCGACATCTGGATCTGGCGCGGGCTGCCGATGGTCTTGTTCACCGCACCCAGGCCGGCGGGAGTGTTATAGAAGCTGCTAGTACAGCCGGGGGTTACCTTGCAAAGTGCGGGAGTAGGAACCGTGCCGACCACCGGGAACTGGTTGTAGAACTGGTTTTGCGAAACGTCATCAATCGGAATATCGAAGCTGGCGGTATTGGTCACGTTGAAGATATCCAGCTTGTACTTCAGCGAGGCATGCTCGGTAATCTGAGTGGTCTTAACAAAGGAGACATTGAGCGCCTTCTGCCAAGCCTGGCGGAAGATGTTCCGCTGTCCGGTAGTAAAGTTGGTCTCATAGAGGTCGCCGGGAGGGATGGCGCCGCCAAGATCCCCGGGCTGCAGTAATGGGAGGGTGAAGCAGGCCTGCTTGAGCGCGTAGAGACTGAGGTTCGAGGGGTCGGAGTTCGCGTATGCGCCAGAGGCGCCCGTAAGCGCGTTTTTCGGAGTGCAGCCGGGGGCCAGGGGAACGATGGGGTTGGTGATGCCATCGTACACGCTGTAGAAGATGCTGCCGACCGCGCCCGTGTAGTCAATGATGCTGTAAGGCTGGCCGCTCTGGAATACGCCGGCCCCCTGAAGCGCCCATCCGTTGGACACTTTCCCAAGCACTGAGGATTCCCGCGCCAGCTTCGGCACTTCGTAGGAATAGCTGAGATTGAAAACGTGTGTGCGGTCGAAGTCCGAGGAACCGTAGGCCGAGCGCAGGTCGAGCGGGTTGTTGCCGTTGAAGAACAGGCCCATGCCGCTTTGTTCATCGAGCGCGTGGGAATAGGTGTAGGAGAAGCCCAGTTGCAGGCCGTGACTCATGCGCTTCTCGATATGCGTCTGCAGCGCGTTGTAAGCGGAAACTCCGGCCGCTTTGTAAGTCTCCGACTCAGCCGAATAGCCGATGTATGGCACGCGCAAGTCCACGTTGCCGCCTTCATACGTCGCCAACATCTGCTGCCCGTTGGGGAGGTTTTGAAAATTGAAACTGGAGTCAACCAAGGTGTAACCGTAGGTGTACGACTGCGGATATGGAGAATTCGCGTGAATGATGTTGCTGGGTGATGCGATACCGGGTTGGTTGAACGGAACGGGAATAACTCCATGGCGGCCCAGGTTGCCGACGTAGCCGACCTCGATGGCGAGGTCATGCCGGGGCTGCCACTGAACGTCAAGAAAGTTGTTGATGGTATAGGGCAGTTTATTGGCGCGGTTGTAAGTGGCAAACGAAAAGAGTTGGGCACCGTTGGCAATCGCCGCCTCGTTGGGCAGATACTGGGTAATATCGGCGGGATTGCCGCTGGGTGCAGGGCCGAGGCTGGTTCCCCACGGAGCCGAGAGTGAAGCGCCGCCGCTCCCAACCGCCGTCGGGTCGCACGTCGGAATGAATCCCAGATAGGGTGGGGATGTGAATTTCGTACAAGATTGTGCGTTGACGTAGGGTGGGGTCTGGTTGACGCCGAACGGTCCGCCGTTAATAACGCCCTCAGCGAAGCCGGGCGAGAGATACGTATACAGCTCGCCGCGATCATAGTAGATTCCAGTGCCGGCGCGCACGACTACTTTGTCATTGAATTTTCGTGGGCTCCAGGCTAAGCCGAGGCGAGGTGCGAGACCCCACTGCCGTCCGGTGAGAGTCGTATTGCTGACGCCCTTGGTCGGGAACAGTTTGTTGTTTCCGGCAATGATGAAACCATTGTTGGTGATGGTATCGGAGTTGCCGTCATATGAGTACCTGTTGGGGTCGAAGTTAAAGATGCGGCCGTATTTCTCGGTCAAACCGCCGTCCCAGTCAAAGCGCAAGCCAGCGGTCACGCTCAGGTTCGAGTGGATCTGGAACTTGTCCTGCAAATACATCCCGACTTGACCGGCGCGATAGTAGCGATTCGCGTTGCCCTGCAGGAACTTGGTTGTGGTGAAGTCGTCGTTGGTATTGACGAAGCCCTGCAGGAACTGGGAGAAGTCGGCGGTGGAGATCATGCCCTGATTGGTGCGCCGGTCGCGGGTATTGAGCTGGGTGTAAGAATAGCTCCCGCCGAAGGTGACGGTGTGGCGTCCCCGCAACCAGATGGCGTTGGCCGAGGGCATGATGCGGTTCTGGAACACTCCGGTGAACGCGCCTTGCGAGGCGGATCCCTGACCAATGGTCAGGAACTGCAGGTTGGCCACGCCCCCGGTATTGGCTGCGCTGCCCAGTCCCAGAGGGTCCACGATGGTGATGCCCGGAAAGTAGGTTGAGCCGAAAGTGTTGATGTTGAGCTGCTGCGGCGTGAAAGGCTGGCCGATGGTGCTGTACGCCTTCTCCCGCAGGATGCCGAGGACTTCGGTGATGCTAAGCCCAGGCGTAAGCGTCTGCGTATTGGTGATAGAGGCGACCTGGCTTCCCGCGTCTAGGAATTGCGGGAACCCGGGCACGTTGGAATACGCATAGGGAGCGGTAGTTGGATCGTGCTGGTAGTAGTACTTGGCGGACAGCGTGTCCTTCGTGCTTTTGTTCCAATCCAGATTGGCGACCGCCTGGTTGGAGAGGAAATACGCGGTGCCGGGGCTGATGGCGTTTTCAGGGAAGATGGGCGTCGGAGTAACGCCATCGTCGGAAGGAATCAGGTATTGACCATTGGGTAATTTGGCCTGAAAGAGCGCGACGGCCACGGGGTTGACTGTACCGATCCCCTTCAGAAGTTGAGTGCCCCAATAAGCGTCTGAGATCGTTTCCAGGGCAGTAACCGAGCGGTCATTGCTGAGTCCGTGAGGCACCAGCATGCGCGAGAGCCCAATTTCCTGGTCGGAATCATGCACGTGCTGGTAGGAGACGTATCCGAACAGCTTGTCCTTGATAAGCGCTCCCCCCAACGTTCCGCCGGCGGTGTAGCGATGCATCTGCGGGACTTTATCGTTGGCGGGAAGGTTGGCGTCCTGCTTGTAGAAGAACGGCGCGGCGTTGAGCCAGTCGGTGCCGCGATGGACGTAGGCGCTGCCGTGAATCGAGTTGGTGCCGGTGGCGGTGCTCATGTCAATGTGAGCGCCGCTGGTTGAACCTTGCTGCGCGTCATACATGGAAGTGTTGACGCGGACTTCCTGTACGGTCTCCGGAGCGGGCGTGGGGATGGCCTGGCCAATGGCCAGATAAACCGATGCTGTGCTCTGGATGGGCGCGGCGCTGGTGCTGGCGGCATTGGCTACGCCGGTATTGTTGACAATGCGGGCGGAGGCGACCTGGCTGGTGCTCTTGCCGTTGAACAGGTTGCTGGCGTCTACGCCATTGACGAGGAAGCTGTTGCTGGTGTCACGCTGTCCATTGGCCCAGATCGGCTGGTTGCCAAGACCGCTGTTGACGCCGGTTCCGCCGGGCAACTCGGCATTCACACCGGGAGAAAGAATGGCGAGTCCGGTGAAACTGCCGGTCGGCAGAGGAACCGCATCAATCTGATTCTTGTCCAGCACGTAGCCGTTGGTGGTGTCCACGGCGTTGATCAGCGGATCGGCCTGCACTTCGACCACGGTGCCGACCTGTCCGACCGGCAGGGTGGCATTCACGGTCGCGGTGCGGTCCGCCTGGACCAGGATCGAGGGGCTCTTCTGCGTCTGGAATCCTTCGTGGGTGAAGGTGAGCGTGTACGTTCCGATCGGCAGGTTGACGAAGTCATAGGCGCCGCTCGCATTCGTCTTGAGCGTGCGCGTGAGGCTCGTTTGATCTCCCACGATGGTCACATTGGTACCGGGCAGCACGCTGCCGCTTTTGTCAGTCACCGTGCCGGTGATGCCGCCCAGAGTCTGCTGGGCCTGAGCGCAAACGGAAAGAAGACCAACCGGGAGGATTGCAGCCAGAACGGTAATGACAAACTTCATTTTGTTCGACATTCGCGGGCTCCTCGTCAGGGTGCTGAAGAAACACAATGCTGCCATCGAATCGCAGAAGCGTACAAGTTCAGTTGTGTACGGCAAGTGGTTGCAGAGAGGGTGTCTGCGCACACCAAGCCTGGAGGTTACGCTGCACGAAAATGTACGACAATTCCGGCAAAAGGGAAAGACGCCAGGGCAATGAAAATTCTTCTGGCGGGAATCAGGAATTTTTATATCAAGAAGTGGGCTCGCCTTCAGCCACCACTTCCTCTTTGCTTCTGGCCCGCAGGAAGAACCAGCCCAGCCCAGCGATCAAGTAAGCGAGATAGATGTAAGGCAGCTTTCCGTAAGGCCCCTCGGGCACGGGGTAGAGATTGCCGATCAAGGCGAGCAGCATAGCCGTCGCGGCCAGAGCCGGGAGCACGTGTACGCCGGACCGGACTACGCCATGCTGCCGCATATAGCGCGGCAGAGCGATGCAGACCAGGGCGTAGGCCACGATGAAACCGTAGGTTGCCAGCGATCCCATCCAGCCGTAGACATCGAGCCCGCTTGCGCCCCGCGCGGCCAGAACCGCGACCGGTAGAACGGCTGCAACGCCGGTAATGACGACGGCGCGGCTGGGAGTATGGTTGTGGGCATGGGTGGTGCGCAAAGAGTCGTGAGCCATGCCATCGTGAGCCATGCGGAGCAGCAGGCGCGCCGCGGCGGTGATGCAGGCTAGCGTACCGGCAAACATGCTCACCAGCGCGCCGATGTCAATGAGCAATCCGAGCACCGGCACACCGCCGATCTGAGCCAGGACGGTCATCGGCGCCTGGCTGGTTCCCAGATCCTGGCCTACGGTGTGGAATCCCAGGACTTCTGCATAGGCGCAGACCGTGAAAAAAGCACCGGCAAGAACCGAGCTTTGAATGACCGCGCGCGGAATCGTCTTGAGCGGGTTCCGCGCTTCCGCGCCGAGCGTAGTCGCGCTCTCGAAGCCGACAAAGCTGAACAGCGCCAGCACCAAACCCAGACGGAGTCCGCTTCCGGTCATGCCGTGCAGGCGAAGTTCATCCCAGTCCCAGTGCCAGCCGTGGCGGATCAGCAGCAGCGCCACCACGATCACGATTACGGAAACCGAGGCGGCTTCGATCCACAGCATGAGCCGCGCGGAAATCTTCACGTCACGGTAGGCGATCCAGATGGAAACTCCCGTCACTAGCAAGGCCAGCAGAACGGCGGAGAAAACATGGCCGGTCGCATCGCGAAGCAAGAGGTTTGCGTAGAAGTAAAAACCGCCAATCACGCTCGATCCGGTGGCGACGTAGGCGAGCAGCAGGCTCCAGGCTACGGTGGCCGACATCCAGGGCGGCAAAATTCCGGATGCGTAGGTGTACAGCGATCCAGGAGAAGCCGAATGCCGAGCGAACCGGGCGATGCAGAGCGCGACCAGCAGAATAGCGACCGTCGCGAGCACGTAGGCCAGCCATGTGCCGTTGCCGGAAAGAGCGCAGACCAGCGGGATCGTCGCCGCAGGGGTGGTCGTCGGCGCCATAGTGGAGACCGATTGCGCCAGCGTTTCCATGGGCGAAAGAATTCCCCGCTTTAAGCCGTAGTCGGCGGGCGGGGTAAGCTGGGGCGCGGTCGAGGCCATGGTCGAATCCACTCCTGCACGAAGACGAGAATTGAATTGGGATTGTACAACGGGGATGGAGAATGTCCATTCCCTGTGAGGGAGAGAAAAATAGATGTGGACGGCGGGAAGCCCACTTCCCGCAAAAGCTGCGAGAAGCGGGGCACCCTGCTTTCTACCGGCGATTATTTCTGCTTCTTTTCCCAATCCTCGCGCGACACGGCCTTGAGCGGCTCCAGGTTTTTGGCCTGCAGCGCGGCATTGACCGAAGGCAGCGCTGATGCGGTGATGGACTGGTATTGGGCTGTCGCGTCGTCCAGCTTCTTCTGGTACAAGCTTGTGCTTTCGACTTGCGACTGCGTTGGACGCCCTGAGAAGCCGTTGATGCCTGCATACAACTCGCCCAAATGCTCGCGGAGCTTTTTCTCGCCGGTGATCATTCCGCCTTCCTTGACCGATACGAGCGTGGAGCGGAAGTCTTCGAGTTTCTGAACCAGGCCGTCGAGTTGAGCTTTCACACCGCTGTCGGTGGCGGTGGCGGCGCGCTGCCGGGCCTGGCTTTGCAGGTCGCTGGTCGAATCCACAACGTAGGTCAGCGACGCCAGCATGTCATAAAGCTGCACGACGGTCTTGTGTTGCAGCGCGCGGTCCGCTGCCGTGCTCTTGGTTCGCGGATCGGGCACAAGTTTCACCTCGGACGAATAAGTGTCCTTGCCCTTGGTGATCTTCACCGGATAGGTGCCCTCTGGCGACTGTGGGCCGTAGAAGAGATATTCGTTTTGCACCAACCCGGCAGCGGGCGGCACTTTGGGCGGCCTGGCGCGTTCCGGCCACTGCACTCGATTCAGACCACGGCGCTTGTCGCCCTGAATGGAGGTGAGCAGGTTTCCCTTATCGTCGAAGACGTCCAGCTTCAGATCGCCGAAGACGTGGCGCTTCTTCTGGTAATAGACGATGCCTGCCGCTTCGGGCAGAGTGCGCCCGACGAACTCGGCATTGCCGTCGAATCTTTGCTCGCTGGCCGGCAGTGCCAGGGCCGAGGGCCGCGACGGCAGCGGAGCAAAATCTTTGGCGAGTATCTCGGGCGTGAGGGCGCGGATGGGCGTCAGATCGTCGAGGATGTAAACGCCGCGGCCATGGGTCGCGAGAATCAAGTCGGACTCGCGCGGATGAATGACCGCGTCGCGCACCGCTACGTTGGGCAGGTCACCCTTGAACTGGGCCCAGTGCGCCCCGCTGTCAATGGAAATGAACAGGCCGAACTCGGTGCCCAGAAACAGCAGATTCGCGTTGACCAGATCTTCCCGGACGACGTGCGCGTAGCCGGACAATTCGGCCGTTGAGAGCGAAGTCCAGGTTGCGCCGTAGTCTTTGGTGCGGTAGACGTAGGTTTTCATGTCGCCGCCTGCGTGGCCGTCGAAGGTTGCGTAGGCAACCGCCGGATCGAAATGGCCGGCTTCGATCGTGGAGACCCACGTGTTCGGCGGTAGTCCGGGGATGTTGTTGACCACGTTCGTCCAGTGCTTGCCGCCATCGCGCGTAATCTGCACGTTGCCGTCGTCGGTGCCCGCCCAGATGACGTCCCCATTCTTGGGCGATTCGGCGATGGTGTAGATGGTTTCGTACTTCTCGGCGTCGGAATTATCAATCGTCAAACCGCCCGAAAGTTCCTGATGCTGTTTGGCGGGATCGTTAGTGGTTAAATCCGGCGAAATGCGATCCCATGATTCTCCGTGATCGCGGGAGCGGAACAGAAATTGTCCGCCGAGATAAATCGTTCCGGGATGATTCGAACTCAGGTGGATCGGCGAGTTCCAGTTGAAGCGGAATTCCGGTTCGCCCGCGCGCGGCAGTGGCTTGATATCTTTTGCCTCGCCGGTGGACTTGCGGAAACGAGAGATCATGCCGCCCTGGTATTCGACGTATGCGTACTCGGGATCGGCGGGATCGGAGAACGCCCAGAAGCCGTCGCCCATGCCGATGACTTTCCAATGGCGGTTGGCGATGCCGCCGACCGCGCGCGACGGTCCCATCCAAGAGCCGTTGTCCTGAAGCCCGCCGTAAACGTTGTACGGCTCGGCCATGTCGAAGCTTACGTGGTAGAACTGCGCGACCGGCAGGTTGGCCAGGAAGCGCCAGTGGCTGGCTTGATCCAGTGACTGATACACGCCGCCGTCAGTGCCGACCAGCAACTGCTCGGGATTCTCAGGATTGATCCAGAGAGCGTGCATGTCGCTGTGCAGGCCTTCGCCCGGCTGGTCTTCGCTGGCGGCAAAGGCGGCGCTGAAGCTCTTGCCGGCATCCTCGCTGACGGTCAGGAAAAATCCTGGCTTGTAGACGCGGTCGGCATTCTTGGGATCAACCGCCAGCCGCGCAAAGTAAAACGGCCGCCCGCTGACGTTGAAGGAATTATTGACTTCCGTCCAGCTGTCGCCGGCATCATCGGAGCGGAACAGCGCGGTGTGGTTCTTGGCCTCCACTACTGCATAGACGCGGGCGTGGTTGCTGGCGGCCACCGCGATGCCGATGCGGCCCAGGTCGCCCTCGGGCAGCCCTTTGCGCAGTTCGTGCCAGGTAGCCCCGCCGTCGGTGCTCTTGAACAGTCCGCTGCCCGGTCCGCCGGAGCGGAAATTATGCGGTTCGCGCCGCACATCCCACATCGCAGCGTAGAGAGTGGCCGAATCCTGCGGGTCCATCGTCAGTTCGGCGCAGCCGGTGCCGTCGTTGCGGTACAGGACTTTGTTCCAGGTCTTGCCGCCGTCGGTGGTTTTGAAAACGCCGCGCTCGGGGTTGGAATTCCAGAGATGACCCAGGGCGCAGGCATACACCGTGTTGCTGTCCTTGGGATGCACGACCATCCGGCTGACATGCTCGGAGTCCGTGAGGCCCATGGACTCCCAGTTTTCGCCACCGTCGCGCGAGCGATAGACACCGGTGCCCACCGACACGCTGTTGCGCGTCCAGGCCTCGCCGGTGCCGACCCAGACGGTTTTCGGATTCTGCGGATCAATGGCGATGGAGCCAATAGACAGCGACGGCTGTTTGTCGAAGATGGGCTTGAAGGTGGTTCCGCTGTCGGCCGACTTCCACACGCCGCCGCTCGCCGAACCGACGTAGATGGTCAGCCGCTGACCATCGCGAACGGCGGCGATGTCGGCGATGCGGCCGCTCATGGCGGCGGGGCCGATGGCGCGAATCGGAAGCCCGCTCAACGTGTCGGAATCAAGGACTGCATTTTGAGCGGACATGATTCGAGCGGACATGGTCATGCTCAGAGCGAGTACTACCCACAGCAAACGCGAACGGTTGCTCATGATCACCTCGAAGGGAAATCGCACAACGTCGAATTGTTCCCGCGCGGCCTGCCTGCTACTTCTTGGGTGGTTCTGTTTTCGGGGCATCGGCCTTGGGCGCGGCGGCGGGCATCTTGAACATGGCATCATCGGCCGGCACGTTGAGCTCGATTTTGGTGATGGTCAGCTTCTGTTTGTCCTGGCTGCCCTTGATGCTGCTCTCCACCGCGAATGGGAAGATGAGCCCGTTCACTTCCTTGTAATCGCCGATCGCGGATTCAACTACTTGCTCACTCCCGCGGATCGTGCGCTTGGTTTCTTCCTTAATCTCAAGGAAGGAGTCGGCATCAATGTAGATCGTCTGCACGTCCCCGTTCTTGAGAGTGGCCTTTATCTTGTAGGCATCCGTGCCTTCGACTTTTTCCTTGCCCAGCAACTCCACCTGATGTCCCTTGCTCTTGTAGTCCACGAGCGGACCATCAATGTCGGCCATCTCTTCGGTTTCCTTCGCCTCGTCCGCCGACATCAGTTCCGGATCTTTCTTCCCCATGAAGGGCATGATCTGCCAGGCGTTCTTGCCGTCATAGGCCTGGACCGCGGTCAATCCCTGAATCGTGAACTCCAGGCGTGCGAGAGCCGGCCGTTTCTGAATCAGAATGCCGGGAGCTTCCATCCCCGGTCCCATGGACATGGTCGCTGTAGCTTTAATGGACTGGACGCTCTTCAGCTTGTCCGCCCCGCCGCGGGCTTGAATGTTCTTTGCAATGATCTCGTCCACGCTTTGCGCCGAAAGGCACGGAACCAGCACGGCTAAAGCAAAGATCGCCAGACAGATTTTACGAACCATGAGTAATCTCCTGAAATTCCTGGGATTGTCGTTTTCACCGAAGACAGCTATTGTACCCTTACGCGTCCGCGCGCGGTTTTGTTCCCGCAAAACGAGGGCTGTCCTCAAACTGCCAATCGTCTAGAATATCCGGGGACCATCATGCAAACTCGACAGCTTGGCAATTCCGACCTGAAGATTACCCCCATTGGCGTTGGCGCCTGGGCCATGGGCGGCGCCGAGTGGGCGTTCTCCTGGGGAAAGCAGGACGACAACGAATCCATTGCAGCGATCAACGCCGCGCTCGACGCTGGCGTCAACTGGATTGACACGGCTGCCGTATACGGTCTCGGGCACTCCGAAGAGGTCGTCGGCAAGGCGATCGCGGGACGCGCGCACCGTCCTTATATTTTCACGAAGTGCAGTCTGGTGTGGAATGAGCGAGGCGAGATCGGGCACAGTTTGAAAGCGGCTTCCGTGCGCCGCGAACTTGAAGCAAGCTTGCAGCGGCTAGGAGTGGATGTGATTGACCTTTACCAGATCCACTGGCCCGATCCGGAGCCTGAGATTGAAGAAGGCTGGCAAACGCTCGCCGCACTGCAGAAAGAAGGGAAAATTCGCTACATCGGCGTGTCGAACTTCAACGTGACGCAGATGAAACGGGTGCAGAAGATCGCGCCGATTACCTCACTCCAGCCGAACTACAACATCGTGACCCGCGAGATCGAGAGGGAAGTGCTGCCGTTTTGCCGGGAGCAGAATATCGGGGTCATCGTCTACTCGCCGATGAAATCAGGATTGCTCAGCGGCAAAATGACACGCGAGCGGGTTGCGTTGCTGCCGCCAGACGACTTTCGTCCGCGAACCCCCAGCTTTCAGGAACCGCTGCTGAGCCGCAACCTGGCGGTGGTGGAGATGCTCCGCGGCATCGGCCAGCGCCATGGCCGCACGCCCGGCGAGGTGGCGATTGCCTGGACACTGCGCGATCCGGTTGTCACCGGAGCGATTGTCGGTATGCGCTCTGCCGAGCAGGCAAAACAGGTGGTGGGCGCGGCGGAATTCCGTCTGAGTACCGATGAGATTCTCCAGATCGAGAATCATCTCAAGGCAAATCCGGCTGCGGCGTGACTCGGGTGTGGTCATTCCTCGCGAATGGCTAAAGCACATGCGGCGATCTGTCTTGTTAGGCTGGGGAAAAATGAAGCCTGCTGCCAAAGTCGTGGTTTACGAAAAGCCGACATGAAGCAAGTGCCGCGAGGTCAAGAGGATCTTGACTGCAAAAGGAATTGGATTCCAGAGCGTGGATTACACCAAGAAGGACCCGCTTTCGGCCAGCGAGCTCAAACGTCTGCTGCGCAGCGCCGGACTGAAGCCACAGGATGCTCTCCGCACAAAAGAGGACGCGTATCGCCAGTATGTTGCGGGCCGCGATCTCGCGGATGAAGAATTGATCAAAGTGATGGCAGAACATCCGGAACTGGTCCAGCGGCCGATCGTGCTGCGAGGGAATAAAGCGGTGCTGGCGCGGCCGGTGGAAAAGCTTGCGGAACTTGGTATCAAGTGAGGCCCGTGCCCTCGGCGCCGCCGTCAGGGCCCGATGACGCGCCTACCGAGTGGAACGTTCCGGCTCCTTTGCGAAATCGCCTTCCCAGCGAGCGATCACCACGGTCGCCAGGCAGTTGCCGAGCACGTTCACCGAGGTGCGGGCCATGTCCATCAGTTGATCAATGCCCAGCAGGATGAACACTGGCTCGGTGGGCAGGCCAAACGATCCGACGGCTCCGAGAAGGATCACCAGGGCAGCGCGCGACACGCCAGCCACGCCTTTGCTGGTCAGCATCAGAGTCACCACCAGCAGGAGCTGACGGCCCAGACTCAGATGGATGCCGGCGGCCTGCGCAACAAAAATCGAAGCCAGCGAAAGGTAGAGCGTGCTGCCGTCGAGGTTGAAACTGTAGCCGGTCGGCATGATGAAGGCCACGACCTGCCGCGGCACTCCGAGTCCTTCCATGGCTTCCATGGCGCTGGGCAGGGCAGCTTCAGAACTGGACGTTCCGAAGGCGATGGAAACTGGTTCGATCACGGTGGCGATGAACTTCCGCAAGGGGACTCCCGCCAGCAGTGCGACCGGCAATAGCACGCCCAACACAAAGACCAGCAGCGCTCCATAGAGTGTGAGCAGTAGCTTCGCGAGATTCAGCAGGATGCCCATGCCCGTGCTGCCCACGGTGTAAGCAATGGCCGCGCCCACGCCCAGCGGCGCGGCGTACATGACGATGTTCGTGAACTTGAACATGGTTTCCGCCAGGCTTTCGGTCAGTTGAAGCAGCGGGCGGCGGCGTTCCTCGCGCACCATCGCCAGGCCGATCCCGAACAGAAGGCTGAACACCACCACCTGCAGCACCTGCCCCTCGGCGACGGACTTGGCAATGTTCTCTGGAAAGATGTGCAGAATGGTTTCTGTGAAGGTCAGCTTCTGCACCGGCAGGGTTTCGCCCGCGACTGCTGGAATCGGCGCGCCGACTCCCGCCTTGCTGAGATTGATGGCGGCCAGACCGATGACCAGCGCGAGCGTGGTGACCACCTCGAAGTAGATGATCGCCTTGACACCCATGTGGCCGACTTTTCTGAGGTCGGAGTGGGTCGCGATGCCACTGACCAGCGTCGCAAAGAGCAGGGGCGCAATGATGGTCTTGATCAGGCGCAGAAAAATCGCGCTGATCACGCGCAGGTTCACGGCAAACCCGGGCCAGTCGTGCCCGACCGCAGCACCCGCCACCATCGCGATCAGGATCCAGGTCGTGAGTTTTCTGCTGTAACAACCGTACAGGAATAGGGTCGCAATCGCCGCCCAGCGCATGCTGAAGAGCAAGCGCGTGGGCAGTGGCGTTACGCTGTGGCTGAGAATACCTAGGGCAGCGGCGACGCAAAACAGAATGATCGAAAGCAACAGAAGCTTGGATTTCATCGGGCAGCGGCGCTGAGCAAGCCTCCATTGAGAAAGGTTCGCCGGTTCATGAGCGCAGAGCATAATCGCAAGACAAGGGCTTCGTCCAGACATCTTTGGAAGAGTCGGCGACGCCGGGATGCCGCGAAGCGAACTATAGCGCGCACAGCCCCAACTCTCGGGTGAATGCTTTCCCGAGGTGTGGAATCGGCCCTGCTGCAAATGCACGATGCAAGCGCCCGAGGCTTTTCAGGAGTTTAGTTGGCGCCATGCGTGCCCGTCGCTCCACCAGATGATTGGGTCATCGGCGGCCGGCTTCTTCCGGAACGCAAAGCCCAGGCGCTGCAGTTCCTCAAGTATGGCGTCAATCGCAAGCGGCACCGATTCGCGAACGGCAGCGCTCAGCGGACCTCCGGGTTCGTAGCTTTTGCCTACGATTCCCACGAGCAGCACGTGCTCTGGGCTTGCTCCTAACATTGCGGCAGTCATCAGGCACTCCGAAAGCGCCGGTGAATGCGGGTCCATACGCGGGGCCGGCGTTTCCCGAAGGATATCTTCCTTTCGGTAGAGCACGACCGTGCCCGCAGGGGCATCGTTAAGGAGCCCGTCGCCGGCCACAGAATCCACCAGGATGAGAGCATCCAAGCCCGCGATCTGGTGAGTGAGGTCCAAAGCCGGAGTGCCGAGGTCGGCGATTTCGACGTTCTCGTCGAGGGCATAAATCGCTTCGAGAAGCCGAACTGCATACGGCCCCACGCCGTCATCTCCAAGCAGAACGTTGCCGATGCCGCCGATGAGAACTCTTTTCACGGGAGCTTTTCTCACAGTATCTTCGCGACGGCGATCTTTCGACCGGACGGATCGAACGCGTGGCAGGCACAGGCCATGCACGGGTCGAACGAGTGCACCGTCCGCAAAACTTCCAGCGGCTCCTCCGGCCTCGCCAGCGGCGTATGCAACAGCGAGGCTTCGTAGGGACCGTGTGCGCCCGAGCGATCACGCGGGCTCGCGTTCCAGGTGGAAGGAACGACGGCCTGATAGTTCTTGATCTTCTCGTCCTTGATTACGATCCAGTGCGAAAGGGTTCCGCGCGGCGCTTCATGAGTCCCAACGCCTTCGACTTCATGAGTCGGCATGACGGGCTGGTTGTGAACCGTGTAGTCGCCTTTCGCAACATTTTCCACCAGCAACTGCAAGTGCTTCTGCGCCAGTTCCGCCAGCATGCAGGCGCGAATGGCCCGGGCGGCGTGGCGGCCGAGCGTGGAGTGCAGCAAGGCCGGAGTGGGGCGCACCCCGCCAACGGCTGCGATCTTCTCCATCGCCAGATCGGTGTACTTGCGCGTGAGCGGATGTCCGTGGGCATATCCGATCAAAACCTGTGCCAGCGGGCCCACCTGCATGGGTTCGCCATTAAAGCGAGGCGCTTTTACCCAGGAATATTTCTGCTCTCCATCCCAGCCGGTGAAGGCGGGTTCGGTCTCTCCGGCCCACGGATGCAAAGCTTTGTTGCCCTGATAGTAGGCGTGCATGATGTCTTCGGTGACAGCCTGGCGGAAGATCGGGTCCGATGACGTCTGAAATCCCTTCAGGCTGGCGAGGTTGCCGTCGCGAATGTAGCCGCCGGGTAGGTCATAGGCGGAGCCGCGGCTATCCAGCGGCAGATCGGGAACGGCGAGATAGTTGCGCACGCCGCTGCCGATCTTGAACCACTCCGGATACATCGCCGCCACCGCACACACATCAACGAAGTACACCTGTTGCACGAACTGCGCGACATCGGCCAGCAGCGTGCGAATCAGTTCCAGCTTGTCAATGCCGAGCGCAGACTGGCTGTCCAGATCAATGGCGTTGGCGACGCCGCCCACGGTCAGGTTCTGGATGTGGGGTGTTTTCGCCCCCAGGATGCCGACCACCTGCAGCGCCTTGCGCTGGTACTCGAGCGCCTGCACATAATGCGAGAACGCCAGCAGATTCACATCAGGTGAAAGACGCATTGCAGGGTGTCCCCAATACCCGTTGGCGAAGATGCCGAGCTGCCCGCTGCTGGCGACCGCGTTCACCCGATCCTGCGCCGCCTTCAACTCGTTGCGCGAATTCCGCGTCCAGGGCGAAAGAGTTTCCGCCAGCCTCGACGCCGCAGCCGGGTCCGCCTTGGGAATCTGCAGCACATCCACCCAGTCGAGCGCCGAGAGCTGGTAGAAATGCACAATGTGATCGTGCAGGGCGTGCGCGATCAGAATCAGGTTGCGGATGTATTGCGCGTTCAGCGGGATTTCCAGCTTCAGCGCGTCTTCGACCGACCGCACGCTGGCCATGGCGTGCACCGTGGTGCAGACTCCGCAAAAGCGCTGAGTGAAGAGCCATGCGTCTCGCGGATCGCGGCCGCGAAGAATCTTTTCGATGCCTCGCCACATGGTGCACGAAGCCCAGGCGTTGCTGACCGCGTAGTTGTCCACCTCGACATCAATGCGGAGGTGACCCTCGATTCTGGTGATGGGATCAATTGTGATTCGTTTCGCCATAGGAACCTGCTGTTAGTCCGAGCCTGAAGTTTCCGTTTCGTTTTCGCCAAAATGTCCGTACTTGAAGTAGCCTGTCCACCGGATGTAGGGCCTCCGGAACCGGAAATAACTCGCCATGTCGTGCCACTCGCTGAGAGGGGCGGGAAGAATGGCAAAGCGCTTGACCGCGATCAGAAAGCCCACGACACCGAGGGAAATGAACCCCAGCGATACTAGGACTTCGATGGTGGCGGGGAAATACAGCGCCTGCGGATTCGGCCGGAACGCCAGAGTGGTCGGGCTAAAGCGGTAGATCATTCCGCCCAATGAACTCAGGATGTAGCCGACGAACATGGGTTGCGGATCGTTGTCGCGGATAGACCGGCGAAGCAGCAGTGCGCCAATCGAAATCAGGGCCGTTTCCAGCCAGAACACTGCCGCGAAGCGGTCGAAGTGGAACGCGGTTCCCAACGCCCCTCGAAACATGATGTCGAGGATGCGGAGGGCCATCCATCCGAAAATCAGCCATGAAGTGATGCGCGCGGCCTCGTCGAGAACTTCCGTATCCATGGCGCGTTTCCACACCAGGCAGCACAGCATGGTGGTTCCGGCCACGCAGCCAAATGACATGAAGGTGGCCGCGCCCAGGTACAACACGGGCAGCCACGGCGTCTGCCAGAGCGGATGGACACGCTCTCCGGCCAGCAGCATCAAGGCCCCCAGCGACGACTGGTGCATCCCGGGCAACAGATAGGCCGCGGCAATAATCCACGGGAAGAAGTAGTGGAGCTTCTTTTCGATTTTCTCCACTCCCGGACGCAGGCGGGAATCGAAATACCATAGCCGCTCCAGCACCGGCGGAATGTTCTCGATGGCCAGCGGAATCATGGCGTAGATGGACATGCAGACCGCTACTTCGGCCAGCGGCGAGTGCATGTTCCATCTCCACGGGAAAACGATCCAGTAGAAGTTCCAGGGGCGTCCGGCATCAATACCGAGCAGCAGCAGGCCGCAGGCGTAAGCGAGGAAGCTGGTGAGCAGTGCCATGCGCATGAGGGAGTGCAGCCGTTTTCGCCGGAAAACCCAGGCGGCAATTCCCACCGCGAACGCTCCCGATCCCAGTGCGGTCAGGACCATCAGGTTGAAGGTTTTCCAGATCCCCCACCCATAGGCATCATTCATTCCGCTCACCGGGCCCAATCCCGCCAGTTCGCGGTACCCGCTCAAAATGACTGCCACCAGGACCAGCGCTGACAGGCCCAAAAAGAATCCGTTGACCACCGGGAACCCGTACACGGGCACGTTCCGTTCCCAGCGGGTGCTGGCGCGGTCGACGTTTGCCGCTGCGGTGCTCATAGTTGCGCCCTCAATCCGGTTTGTTTTTCGCGTTCGTGAGCTTCTTCCTCGTGGCCCTTGAGGCTCTTGCGAATCACCTGCACCAGGCCCGCATAGAGCAGCGCCGGCAGGGCGAAGTACTGATAAAAACGTCTTTGCCAGCGAAGAGTCCTGGCAGGAACCGACTCTGGCCCCAGTTCCGGCAGGCCCAGATTCTCGAATGGAACACGCGAAAGGTACAGCGCCTGCGTGCCGCCGTTGTCAATCTCCCCGTACACGCGATCCTCGTAGTAGCGGCCGGGATTTTTCTGAATTCGCTGCTTGGCCTCCAGCAGCAACACGGAGCGCGGCCCGAAAATCACGGCGCCGGTCGGGCACACGCTGGTGCAGCCCGGCTTCAGGCCTTTTGCCAGGCGGTCTTTGCACAACTCGCACTTGGTGACGCGCGGGTTGAACCCCATCCACTGAAAGCGTGGGATGTGATACGGGCAGGTGATGGTGCAGTAGCGGCAGCCGATACACTTGTCGGCGTCCCACTTCACGATCCCGTTTTCCGGGTCCTTGTGCAGCGCCTGGAACGGGCAACCTGCTGCACACGCTGGGTCCAGACAGTGCATGCACTGCCGTTTCACGAACGAAAACGCTGAACCGTCTTCCGGCTTGTACAGCTTGATCACATTGCGGGTCAGATCGTTCAAGTCCTCCGGCGCCTGGTGCAGCGCGTCGCCGCGCGTGTCGGGTGGAGTGTCGTTGGCTTCAGCGCAGGCCGCGACGCAGGCCTTGCAACCGATGCAGACGCTGGCGTCATCGAGCAGTCCGACAGCGGCGCTGGGAACCGGGATGTGCTCCTCGGCTGCGAGCACATTCGTGCCGACGGTGAGGGCCACCGCGGCCGGCGCTCCCGCTTTCGCGATGCCAGTAAAGAGTTGTCGCCGAGTGATGGACACGTCAGTCCTCTTTCTTGCCGGCTGGCTTCTCGGGAGGTGTTTTCGCTTTCTCGGCATGCGCGCGGTCCGTGGCAATTCGCGCCAGCCCCGCGTCCATGCTGCTGTGGAAGCGCTGCGAGGCCACCCAGGTAGCGCCGCCAACCGCTCCCGTGATCACCCCGACCAGCGCCGCCGCGCCGACCTTGAGTTGGCCCGCTGTGCTGTAGATGGGCGGATAGGTTTCGGGCGGCGTTGCCAGGTGGATAGGAACGGTTTCAAAGGTTCCCATCTCCCAGAGCACTCCTTTCTCGGTACAGCCCATGCACGGCGCACCGATCCCAATCGGCCACACGCCTGGAATTTCGTTGAAGTGACGAGTAGCGCAGGCGGCATGGGTCACCGGTCCCTTGCAGCCGAGCTTGTACAGGCACCAGCCCTTGCGATGTCCTTCGTCGCCGAAGGCCGCGGCGAATCGTCCGGCATCAAAGTGCGCGCGCCGCGGACAGTTTTCGTGGATGACCCGGTCATAGGCGAATCTCGGACGGCCGTACTGATCGAGTTCGGGCAACCGGCCCATGGTCACGTATTCCAGAACCACCGCCAGCAAGTTGTAGGGATTTGGCGGGCACCCCGGGAGATTGAGAATCGGCTTTCCGGAAATCACGGAATCAACGCCGACCGCGCCGGTTGGATTTGGATCGGCGGAAGGAACTCCGCCCCACGAAGCGCACGAGCCGATGGCAATCACCGCCGCGGCCTGCGCCGCCACCTCTTTGACGACCTGAATGGCCGGCCTGCTCCCCAGCTCCATGTAAATGCCGTTGTCCCGGGCGGGGATTGCTCCTTCGACGACCAGAATGTACTTTCCGGCGTTGTCCTCGATGGCGGAGCGCAGCGCCGCCTCTGCCTGGGTGCCGGAGGCTGCCATCAGCGTCTCGTGGTAGTCCAGCGAGATCACATCGAGGATCAGATGACCGACGTCGGGAGCGGAGGTGCGCAGCAGCGTTTCCGTGCACCCGGTGCAGTCCTGAAAGTGCAACCAGATGACCGAGGGGCGACGCGCCTTGCCTACGATCCGAGCCACCTGTTCGGCCGTGGCTCTGCTGGTGAGGCTCAAGCCTACCGGCGCGGTAACCATGAGGGTTGAACAGAGTTGTAGAAAACTGCGCCGGGATACACCACTTTTCTTCAGATGTGCCGCAATTGACTCGCCCTCGCCTGTCTTCATGGACAGTTCTCCCTGGCAACGTTTGACGTCGGTCAATTCGAGCGGAGGCCGGTCCGAAAATGAGAAAAGGCGCGGTCACGGCGCTGGTGCGTCAGGCACCGCCGTAAACTGCCTTACCCTCGTGGTTCTATGGCAACTGAGGTTGGAAGTGCCGGTGAGGCTGATGGGAATCTGTCAGGTAACGAAACGATATGAGAACGTATAGATAGTGTGACCTAATGAGCTTTCGTTGTCCCGTTTGCCCTCCGACGCTCCTTCCTTGCCACGCCCGCGGTCGGCCAATCGAATCGAACGCAGTGTTTATCCACTATTTCTCCACAGTGCTCAGTGATTCAGATCACAGATGGTCGTGATATGAGTCTCTCGAAAAGATGCGCTCCTCCTGTAGGAGATTCGCTATGGAGATTTGCTCAGGAGGCTGAGGCTGGGGCGGTGGATCGCTGCAGCGGCAACAGGACGGCAAACGTGGCGCCCCGGCCAATTGTGCTGGTGACGTTAATCCGGCCCTGGTGATCTTCCACGATGCGCCGTGCCAGGGACAACCCCAGGCCGGTTCCGTCGCCTTTCGTCGTGAAGAACGGGCGGAAAATGTTGGGCATGTGTTCGGGCGCGATGCCCGGACCGTTGTCGGCGACTTCCACGGTGGCCATTTTGCCCTGCGATTTTACGGTGACCGCGATTTTTCCGTTCGCATCCATGGCCTGCAACGAGTTGAGAATCAGGTTCAGCAGCACCTGGTGAATCTGGTCGCTGTCGTGCTCCACCTCGGGCAGGGAAGCGTCTTTTTGCAGGGTAATCTCGACCGACTTCGCCAGCGCCTGCTGGCGTCCCAGCATGACCGCATGCTCTACGGTGGTGTTCAGATCGCTCTTGCGTACGGTCGGAGGATGTGGACGCGCCGTCTGGAGCAGGTCGGTCACGATGTGATTGATGCGGGCGATTTCCAGCCGCACTTCCTTGACCACCGAGCGCGCCGGGCTGGCGGCAGGCAGGTCGCGGCCTACAATTTCGATCACGCCGGCGATACCGGCGAGCGGATTGCGGATCTCGTGCGCCAGGCCGGTGGCCAGTTCGCCCAGTGTAGCCAGATGTTCCGCGCGAGACATTTGCGTCCGGTGCAGGCGCTCGATTTCCTGCCGCGATTCGCGAAGCTGCCGCACCATGTGATTGAAGTTCCGGCCGAGATCCCCGATCTCGTCGTTGCGATGCGCGAAGCTCACCGACACATCCAGGCTGCCCGCGCCCAACTGCGCGATCTTCTGCTGCAGTTCGACCATCGGACGCTGCACGGTGTAGGTCAGCACCACCAGCAAGGCGCCGCAAATCGCCACCGCTCCAGCACCCGCCACCAGCAGCACGGTATGCCGCTCCGGATCGCGCCAGGAGAGTGTGGCCAGCAGGAACAGGAGCATTCCGCCCAGCAGAACCAGGGCGATCGGGACCAGCGCCTTTATCTCCCAGGTGATGCTCAGCGCGCGCGAACTTTCCAATTCCTCTTGGGCGGCCACTTCGGCGCCACTTTCGCTTGCAGGCGGAGGCGGGACGGGTTCGAGCGCCGAGGCGTAACTCGAGTACTCGGTGCTGAAAAAACTGGTACGAGGCCGAGCCGGGGCGGCGGCCGCCTCGGACGTCGTCTTCGCATTCGTCAGTTCTTCAGCGGAATCAGGCATAGGCGTGCAGACCGGGCAGCAGGTATGTTACCCCGAAGAAGGTGAACATCACCACGGCAAAGCCCAGAATGGCAAAATAGGCCGCACGTCGTCCTCTCCAACCCCGCGTGATGCGCAAGTGCAGGTACACGGCATAAACCATCCAGGTGATCGCCGCCCACACCTCCTTCGGGTCCCAGTTCCAGTAGGAACCCCAGGCCCGGTTGGCCCAGTAGGAGCCGGCCGCGATCATCAGGGTGAGCAGAGGGAAGGCAATACAGATCGTCTTATAAGTAATGCGGTCGAGCGCGTCGGCGTCGGGCAGCAACCGTTCCAGATCCGAGCGTCGCCAAAGCAGCAAGAGATAGAGCAGGTTGGCGAAGACACCTCCGACCAGCGCCGAGAGGATGAAGGGACTCGCCGCCAGACTCGTGGGGTAAAGACCCTCGGCGTCGAGTGAGGGATAACTGCCGTCGCGCGCCCGCAGCAGGAAGAAGACCAACGCCAGAGCTTGCAGCAAAATGCTGATAAAGACGGCGCGGTTAGCGATTCCGAGGTAGGCGTCATTTTTCTTTACGCGGGAAATCACGTACAACACCAGGGGAGCCGCCACCGCAGCGAACACCAGCAGCATCATCCAGCCCAGGTCGGGAATAGTAACGAACAGCCGCACGCCCCGCGAGATGTACATTTCCGTCTTGTTTTCTGCGTCCCAGCCGATTACGTTGAAACCGCCCCACCTCTCGAAGCGGGTCAGGATGCCGGCATAGATTCCCACGGTTAACACGCTGGTTCCGGCCAGGAGCGACTCGGTTTTCATCTTGTCCTGGATCAGGAACATCATGGCCAAAGCGAAGCTGAGCGCACAGGCCGCATAAGCGAGCATGGCCAGGGTCACATGCACATGGAGCCAGGTGGATTGCAGAGCCGGCACCAGCGGGCGAACCTCGGTGCGGAGCAACTGCATCAGCACCACGCCCACGATGGCCACCGGCATGGTCACGGTGCCGATCACCTTCACGCCATAACGCTTTTCCGCGATCAGGGTGAGTGCCGCCAGCGTCCACACAAAACTCAGCAGCATTTCATAGATGCTGGCGAACGGAGGATGTCCGGCTTCGTACCAGCGGTGGGCGACGGCTCCTGAATTCGCGATCAGTCCCGCCCAGGTGGCCAGGGAAGCGAACCGGATGTAAGACTCGGTCGCGGTTACTCCAAAGCCCAGGTACAGGGCGCCGGCGCCGGAGTAGAAGATCAGCGCCGCATAGAGCAGGTTGGATTCATTCAGGATGTTGCCGGTCTTGACCACATTCAAGAACGCCATGAACAGCAGGAACGCAATGCTCAGCCCGACCAGGACAATCAGGGTTGTGCCGGTTGCGGGATGCTGCTCAGTTCTTGCTCGCGACATGTACAAACCTCCGTGGCCGGACTCACCTTCCGGCGTTGATTGCGGTCTGCGGGATCTCCGCGGCCACCCGGGCGGGCTTCAGCTCATTCTGAATCGCGCCCAACAGTTGCTTGAACTTCTCTTCGAAAGCTTCGCGGTTGCGGTTCGTGGTGCCGCCCACCCAAAGCACCAGACGGCCGTTTCCGTCCGTGGCGGGAACCACCCAGAAGCGCATGTGGGCAACGTAGAAAACAAAGGTCAGGCCGATGGCCATCAGGATCACTCCGGCCCACACCGACCACTGGCCAGGCTCGTGCGAGACCTCCAGACCGGTGTAAACGCCTGTTTTCATGTCTTTCGGCTGGAAAACGTAGGGGGAAGATGCGTTCTCGGCGACACCGGGAATCTCCGGCAGCCACACATTCACCATCTTGCTCGTTCTCTCGGAGGTCACAATCAAATGCACCGCCGGATTGACCACATCATTGCTGCGCGCATAGACCTGCCCATCCTGCACGGTGTAGTCGGGAATGAACTCCGCCAACTGCACTTTGGTATCCGCGTCCAGGGAGACGATCTGATTCGGTCCCAGCGAAATCTCCTGCGGGGCACGGCCGGCGCTGCTCGCGGGAGTCGCCTCGAGGGTGATCCGGTCCAGTTTCCCGGTGCGGCCCCAGCTCGCCTGGTAGAAGCGCACACCCTGATAAACGAGCGGGTCATTGACGACAATTTCCTTGTGTTCCACTTCCCGTCCGTCGTCCAGGACTGCAAGCTTCGACCACCAGCGCTTCGGTGTGCCGTCAGTATAGGTCTCCTCGCCAGTGCCGTCGCAGCGGATCGAGAAGGGAAGAGTTCGGCTGGCGCCGTTTTTCATCTCCAGATGGTTGCTCGCGCTGCCGGGGGTCAGCATCAGAAATCCGCGCCAGCCATACAGTGCGTCTACGATGCCGCCCAGAAAGATCAGCAACAGGCTGGCGTGCACGATGTAAACCGCCATTTCCGAGATGCGGTTGCGCTCGGCAAACAGGGAAAAGCTGTTCGGGCGCACAATCCGCTCCGCATTCAGGCCCAGTTTTCGAAGAGCGCGCTCTGCCACGTCCAGTCCCTGCTCTTCATCGGCTACCGGGATCAGCGCCTGAGTCGGCAGCACCCGGCGGAAAGTCTCGTCCGGACTCTTGTAGGGCCGTGAGAAGAACCGCCACGCGTTGGGGAAGCGTTCCACCGAGGCCGCAATGATGCACAGGCTGACCAGCACCAGCAAGGCGACAAACCAGCGTGCGTGAAAGACGTCAGTCAGCCCCGTGGCGTCGAGGAAGCGCAGCATGGACGGCGAGTAGGCGCGCTGCATGTCATCGGGATCGGTCATCGGCCGCTGCAGAATCACCGTGCCCGCGGCCGAAAAGATGACGACCAGAATAATCAGGACCACGCCAGTCTTGATCGAGCTTAAAGTCAGCCAAGTCTTACGGAAAGTGGTGCGGAATGACAGGGCCATAGCTTCCCTCGTTCTGTAACAATGCACGTTCCCCGCCAACCTCGCAGAATTTGCCAATTTCTTTGTCATCAATGCGTTGCGATTCGCAATGCTGTCTTTCGGAGGGCGTGCGATGAGCCATAACACTCATGCCAACAAAGATCCCTTGCGATTTCACCCACGGGAAATTATGTGATTGCAATCACATGCCAATATTCCAGTTTGGGGCATTTCACCACTGGAGGTGCGGCAGAAGGCCCAGCACCTTCGGTGACTCTGCTCTGTGGATATTCGCAACGGGTTGCTGGGCCGAACTGAACCCGCAGTGATGCAATAACTTACAGGTCAGGCGGTCCGACCGCGCGGCTTTGGTGAATAAGGACACGGTCGTGCACAAGCACAAGTGGCAATGGTCCCGGATTTTCCAAATCGCCCCGTACCCTCCAGAAAGGCGGCTAGCAGCCGAGCCCTCCCCAGAATCCTGCAGTTGGCAGCCACGATCCTTGTGATGGCAGTTGCGCCGGCGGTGGCCAAGACCCACCCGGTGCAGCTCGACAAGAATGTGGACGCTGCGAAATGCATCGAGTGCCACGAGGACAAGTCCAAGGGCAAAGCGGTGCATTCCGCGATCGCCATGGGATGCATGAGCTGCCACGAAGTCCGGATCAGCCGCGACGTCACCCGGGTTAAGCTGACGACGACCACGACCCAGGCGCTCTGCCTGCAGTGCCACGACGACAAGAAGGTTCAAGCCGGACAGACGATGCATCCGCCGGCAGTTCGCGACTGCGTGAAGTGCCATGACCCGCATGAGGCGGCCAATCCCAATCAGCTATTGAAGGCGACGTCGGGCGCGACGCGCGACGAGAATCTTTGCCTCGCCTGCCACGGCATCGGGTTGAACACACCGAAGGGCGGCAGCCGTCACGCCGCCCTCGACATGGGCTGCGACACCTGCCACGTCACGCACAAGAACGGTGATCGCACCAAAGTCGAATTCGCAGCTCACTTGAAGAAGGATGTTCCCGCGCTGTGCGTTGAGTGTCACGACGCCAAAGACGCTGCTTTGCAGAAGGCGCACTTGAATCAGCCGTTTGCCGCCGCCAACTGCCTGCAGTGCCACGATCCGCACCAGTCGGCGAAGCCGAAGCTCATGCAGAAGTTCTTGCACAATCCGTTCGAGAGCAAGATGTGCGACAGCTGCCATCAGCCCACCAAAGACGGAAAAGTCGTCCTGACCAATGCGGACACCCGCGCGCTCTGCCTGACCTGCCACACCGATAAGGCCGAACAGATCGAGAAGGCCAAGGTGCAGCATCCGGGCGCAGCGGGCGAGTGCGTCGCCTGCCACAACCCCCACGGAGGAAAGTCGCCCGGGTTCATTCAGCCGGACCCGGTCAGCGCCTGCCTGGCCTGCCACAGTGACCAGGCCGATCAGATGAAGAAAGCGCACCTGCACCAGCCGGCTGCCGCGCAAGGTTGCGCGACCTGCCACGAACCACACGGGGGAGAGAACCAGCACCTGCTCCGCGCCGCCAGTCCGAACAAACTGTGCCTTGAGTGCCACGGACCGGACATGGCGTGGCAGAAGCTTGAGACGGAGCATCTGGTCACGATTTTCGGCGGCAAGGTGAAGTTGCCGGAGGACTATTTCCGCAAGGTGCCGATCCTGCCCATCAAGTACGGACGCGATCACCCGGTGGACCGCCACCCGGTCAGCGACGTCATGGACCCGTCGGACGTGACCAAGGTCCTGAAACCGATCAACTGCCTGACCTGCCACCAGCCGCACTCCTCCGCGCAGCCGAGCCTGCTGGTGAAGGACCAGGCCAACAACATGGCGTTCTGTATGTCGTGCCATACAAACTTGGTCGGCAGCGGCGCTGCGGCTGCACAGGAGTCGAAGTGAACAAAGCGTCCAAGTTGATGCGCAGAGCAAATGGGCTGGCGGCCGTTTTGATCGGGCTGCTGCTCGTACTGACTCTGGCTGATCCGCCGACCGTCTTAGGCAAGAAGAAGAAGGAAAAGGAAGAAGTCCCCAAGAAACCCAGCATCCTTGAGACGCTGGACTATTCCAAGATCGTGTGGCCGAACCCCCCGGCCATCACGCGGATCAAGTACCTCAACTACTTCTGCTGCGACAGGTATGTTCCCGAGCCGGAAAAGAAGAAGAGTTCCTGGATGGATCGCATGGCCGGTGAGCAGAGCGCCGAGCAGAAGCGGGCCGACAAGCCGCTATTCGCGCTGTGGACGCCCTACGGCATCGTAACCGATTCCAAAGGCACTCTCTACGTCGCCGATGGCAAGGTGGGCGCGATTTTCATGTTCAACACCGAAACCAGAGATCTAACGATGATCAAGCACGGCGTCCACGCCAATTTCGGCGACATCATCGGGCTCGCGATTGACGATTCCGACCGGCTGTTTGTCTCCGACACCAAGCTGCACCGGATTCTGGTGTTCGACAAGAACCACAAGGTGGAAGGCTCGATCGGCGAGGGCGTGGTGGATCCCGGCGGCATGGTGGTGGATAACGAAAACCGCTTCCTGTACGTGGCCGACGCGTCGCTCGATCAGGTTCTGGTCTACGACGCTGACAAGCTGACGCTGATCCGCAGGATCGGCACGGCGGGCAAGGGCCACACCCTGACCGAGTCCGGCCAGTTCTCAGTTCCGACCAACGTCGCGCTCGATGCCGACAACAACCTCTACGTAACCGATACCTACAACAACCGCGTAGAGATTTTCGACGCGGACGGCAACTTCATCCGGGCGTGGGGCAAGGCCGGCGACCGCCCGGGAACATTCATGCGGCCCAAAGGGATCGCTATTGACGTGGACGGACACGTCTGGGTCGCCGACGCCATGGAAGACCGAGTCCAGTGCTTCACGCCCGACGGCCAGTTGCTCATCTGGATGGGAGGGCACGGCACGCTGCCGGGTCAGTTCCGCACGCTGGCCGGCCTGTACATAGACAAGAACAACCGGATTTTCACCTCGGAACAATATCCGGGGCGGGTGCAGATGTTCCGCTACATCCCGGACGACGATGCAAGAGCGGAACTGGCCCGCCGGAAAGCCGAGGCGGAGAAGAAGGACGGCGCGAAGCCGGGAGCAAATAATGCAGCTCCAAACCCAAGTTCTGCGGCGCAGAAGCCGCAATAGAGTTTGGCTGTCCGCGGACGGTCAAAGTGGAATCCGGCCTAATACTCCGGATCCGGAACTGCAGTAGCGGTAGAAGTAACAGCTGTTACAAAACCAGGAGGTTTCATACTTTTATGAAGAAAATGATGTTAGTACTGTTCGTGGTACTGCTTGCAGTCACGTTTGTGGCGGCGCAGACGTACACCGGCAACAGCAAGAATGGCTTGACCGGATACGACGTTCTGGGCGCGCACAATAACGGCGGCCGCGGTTGCGCAGGCTGCCACGCCCCACACAGTGGCGCGGCGGGCGGCGGCGGCAACGCGATCAACGGGACTGCTTATAACGACCCACTCTCCGGCACTAGCGCCCTGTTCGGACAGGACGTTACTCCGCTGTTCAGCCAAACCCTGACCTTCGGCAACGGCTATGTTGAGGCTACCCCGTCCGAGGCCGCTGCCTACAGCACCAACACCGACGAACTGCGCGGCATCATGATGTGCCTGGCCTGCCATGACGGCGTTATTGCCAAGGGCCAGATGATGACCGGCCAGTCCTGGGAGCAAACCCAGGGCATTCTGCCCTCGACCGTATACGGCAACCGTCCGATCCCGACGCTGCTGGGCAATGACAGCGGCAACGGCAACACCTCCGGCTACGGCAACGACCACCCGGTGGGCACGCAGGCTACCCTGGGCGCTCTCCGTCTGGTCAGCGCCAATGGCGGAAAAGGGACCGATGATCTGGTTGTGACCGTCACCAACGGCGCCATCAGCAACATCGCACCCCAGAGCACCAGGTATCAGCAGTTCGCTGGCAATTATGGCTATCCGGCGATCGCCGGCACGGCCTGGGACTGGGGCTTCCACCTCTCCAGCGTCTCGGCGGACCCTGCGTCGGCCTTCATGACCTGCACCACCTGCCACAACCAGCACGTGATGTACGTCTATAAGACCCCGGCAGCCTACACGGGCCACGGTCAGACCGGAACTGCCATCGCCGGCGGAACCTTTCCGACCTACTTCTTCGTGAACGCTCCGTACAACCCCGGCGCCGGCAATGGAAACGCAAAGCTGGCTGCTTCGACGACCCAGTTCTGCCGCCAATGCCATATCGGCGAAGCGAACGAGGCTCTCGGCGTCACCAGCGTTGCAACGCAGTTCTAACCAGTCGCTGTAAAGGGGGGAGAGCTTCTCTCCCCCCGTTTTAAAACTCGCTGACACACGTTCTGCATGGGAGAAACGAAATGAGGTGCCAATTCAAACGCTGGGTGATGATCTGTGGCGCGGTGCTGGTTTCAGCATTAACGAGCGCTGCGCAGATGGTTGCCTCCCACGCTCCGACCAGTGTGGCTCCAGCGGTTCCCACCGCGAGCGCAGCAGTTTCTCCCAGTCCCGGCAAACCGGTCGCCCGGGTCAATGGCGCGGTGCTTACCGACCGCGATCTGGCGCGCGAAATCCAGGCCATCTTTCCTTACGAGCAAACGCACAGCGGCATTCCCAAGAGCATGGAGCCGGAGATGCGCAAAGGCGCGCTCGACATGATCATCTTCGAGGAACTGGTCTATCAGGAAGCGCTGCGGCGGAAGATGACGATTGCCCCGGAACGCATGAAGCAGGCGGAAATTGAATTCCGCAAACAGTTTCCGACGCAGCAGGAATTTGACCAGGTGATGCAGATCGAAGTACACGGCTCCCGGCAGTTGATGCGCGAGAAGATCCGGCGCTCGCTGCTGATTGACGACCTGCTGAAGGGTGATGTCACGGACAAATCCAAAGTTTCTGAGGCCGAAGCCCGGGCCTACTACAGCCGGAATCCGAAGAAGTTTCAGCATCCTGAGATGTTCAGCATCCAGACCATCTCGATCATTCCGCCGGAGAATGCGAATCCGGACGTGGTGAAAGAAGCCCACAAAAAAGCGGAGGATGCGCTGAAGCAGGCCAAATTGACCAAGAGCTACCAGGAATTCGGGCTGCTGGCCGAGAAGGTTTCCGATGACGACTGGCACGTGAACATGGGCGACCGCAAGGCGGTCGAAGCCGGGAAGTTGCCGCCGCCGGTGCTGAAGGCGGCGCAGGCGCTGAAGGCGGGACAAGTGAGCGATCTCATCCAGCTTGGTCCGAACTCCACGCTGGTCCGTCTGAATGCTCACATTCCGGCGGGAACGAGCCCGTTTGAAGAAGTGAAGGCGAAGCTGATGGTGGACTTGCAGAAAGAAAAGAACGAGCAGCTCCGCGCTGCCCTGAACAAGCGGCTCAGAAAGACGGCCAAAATCGAGGTCTTGTGAGTCTTCTGCCCAACGCGGCGTCCCATCGCTTACCGCTACCCGGGGGCGTGAGGGCAGAGGCCGGATGGGGATTCTTCCAAACGATGGTTCGTGCTGTGCTCGCCGGGTTGGGGATGATTCTCGCGCTGGCGCTGCCGCTGGCCGCGCAACTGGAAGTCGGCGACAACACCCATCTGAACCTGAGCGGTGATATCGGGTACAACTACACCGGCAACATTGACCAGGGGATGTCGAGCCACGGCTCGGGTCTTATGGGCAATGTCACCCTCACGGGCAATTACTACTCACCCAAATTTGTGAACTTCACGATTCATCCTTACTACAACCGGCAGCAATCCAACTCGCTGTTTGGAGCCCTGAGCGACAACAAGGGTGTGACCTCGAGCATGAACTTGTTCAGCGGCAGCCATTTTCCCGGTTCCATTTCCTATAACAAGAACATCAATGGGATTTCCGAGTTTGGTGTTCCGGCATCTTCGGTTGGACTGGCCTCGCACGGTGACAGTCAGGGATTTGGGGTGAGTTGGAGTGAGCTCATTCCTGACTTGCCCACGCTGACGGCAACTTACATGATCGGAAGTGAGAGCTCATCCATCTTCGGATCGCAGGAGGAGAGCAATCAGCATGATCACAACCTCAACCTGTTCTCGACGTATGAACTGGCGGGCTTTCGGCTGAACGGCGGCTACACCCACAGGACGGTGGATGCAACCTTTACGGAAGTGCTGAACGGATCTCCCGAGCCCGTGGCGACGACGACGGGAAACAACAATTACCAGGTGAATGCGATGCACTCGTTCCCCATGACTGGAACTTTCAGCGTCGCCTGGAACCGCTCCAACTACAGCTATGACTATCACGACTCCAACAATGGTCACAGCTCCGGAGCTTCGGACACGCTCAGCGGGAACCTGAACTTCCGGCCCACGCGGAAACTCAGCCTGGGGTTCAGCGCGAACTATGGCGACAGCCTGCTGGGCAGCGTTCCGGAGACAATCCTCAACAACGGGACGCCAGTGACCACATTCACGAGCGCTGGCACCTTCCGCAATTTTCAGGTGAACGGCGACGCATACTACGAGCTTCTCAGCAATCTCTTCCTGCACGCTACGGTGAGTCGCCAGGAGCAGACGTTTCTGGGCCGGAGCTATGGCGCGACGCAGTTCGCCGGAAATGCAAATTACAACCTGAACCACAAGTTCCTCGGATCGTTCTCGTTCTCCCTGAGTGTGATTGACACAGCGAACAAGCAAGGGAATACAGGCCTGGGTGTGGTGGGCAATCTGAATTTCAACCGCAAGATTGCCGGCTGGGATGTAAATGCCAATTACAGTTACTCGCAGAACGTCCAGACAGTCCTACTGGTGTACACGACTTCTGCGATGGGCTGGGTGACCAACGCCAGACGCCGGATCGCCAACCGGACTTATTTCATGGCGGGATACAGTGGGTCGCACAGCGGCATTAATACATTAGCCAGCAGCCTGAGCAGCGCCGAGCGGGTGCAAAGCACACTTACGTATCACTCGTATAGCCTCATCGGCTTCTATTCAAAGTCCCATGGAACGGCCGCTTTCACGAGCACGGGGCTGGTGGCAGTGCCGCCGGGGCTGCCGCCGGGCGTGATTTCGCCGGACGCGCTGATTGTCTTTGACTCGAAGGCCTATGGCTTCAGCGCGAGCGCGATGCCCATCAAGCGGCTGAACATCAGCGCAGGATATGCTGATTCCAAAGGGGATACAGTGGATCCTCTGCTGAGCACGTTCACGCGAAACCGGCTGTACAACGCAATCATGCAATACAGGTTGCGGAAGGTTTACCTCAATGGAGGATATACTCAGCTAAGACAGAGTGTGGGTGCGGCCGGGGTGGCGCCGGTCAAGGTGACGACCTTCTACGTTGGGATTTCCAGATGGTTCAACTTCTTCTGAGGATCGGGGAGAAGAAATTCCTGCGCATGGGAACCGGGCTGGCCTGCATGGTTTTTCTGCTGGCGAGTCCGGCGTGGGCCGCGAAAGTGCGGCGGGAGAAGCCGGAGGCAGAACCTCCTCCGCCCGACATCCTGCTGGAAGGCGGGCGCAAGCTGCATTATGAGCGCAGCTTCAGCTCGGAGCGGGAGATGGAAGGGAAGCGCGGGTTCTGGACCAAGCTGGTAGACGTCGTGGTTGGGGAGCCCGATCATCCCTACATGGTGCGGCCTTACAGCATCGCGGTGGATTCGCGCGGAAGAGCGATCGTCACCGACCCGGGCGCGAACGGAATTCACATCTTTGACCTGGAACAGCACAAGTACAAGTTCATCGAGCGGAGAGATAAAGACCGGGACCCGATGAGGTCTCCGCAATGCGTGGCGGTAGATGCCCAGGACAACATTTATGTGACGGATTCCACGACGGGGAAGGTTTTCGTCTTCGATCCCAGCGGGAAGTTCCGGCGGACCATCGGCAGCTTGAAGGGCGGGGAGGGATATTTCAAGCGGCCTACCGGCATCGCGATTGATTCGGCGGCGCAGAAGATCTACATCACCGACACGCTGCGAGACAAAGTCTATGTAATGGATATGAATGGCAGCGTGCTGCAGACCATCGGGAAAAAGGGCACGGGGCAGGTCGAGTTCAACCTGCCGACGGAGGTGCTGGTCCGCGATCAGAACCTGTTTGTCGTGGATGCGATGAATTTCCGGGTGCAGCTTCTCGATCGCTCGGGGGCATTTCAGACGTCGGTCGGCCGGGTCGGAGATTCTGCCGGCGCGATGTTCCGGCCCAAGGGGATCGGGATGGACTCCGAGGGACATCTCTATGTGGTGGATGGGCTCTGGGGACTGGTGCAGGTCTTCGATCAACAGGGAAGGCTGCTCTATTACTTCGGGGGAACGGGGTCGAGGAATGGACAGTTCCAGCTGCCGGCGGGACTGTTCATTGACCGCGGGGATCGCATCTTTGTGGTGGATTCCTTCAACCGGCGGGTGCAGGTGTTCCGCTATTTCGGGTTGCCCAAGCAAGCGGCGGCAGGAGGAGGGCGATGAAGAGAGTCCTGCTAGTCTCCGCGTTGCTCGCGCTTGGGATCACGGCCCGAGCGCAGATCAATGGCGACATCCTGGGCGCGCATAATCTCTCGGCGAGCGGCACCTCGCCGATTAAAGGGAATTTGGATCCGTGCCTTTACTGTCACGCCCCACATTCGGGAGTCCAGGCCCCCAACGCGGCGCTGTGGAGCCAGACTCTTTCCATGCAGGTCTATACCCCGTATTCCAGCTCGACCCTGCACAATACCCAGCAACAGCCGGTCCTCGGCGCCGACAGCAGTCTGTGCCTGAGCTGTCATGATGGGACTGTGGCGGTGGGACAAACCCAGCCCTACGGGACGCAGGTGATGAGCGGCGCGATGTACCAGGCAGATCAGTTCGGCGCCAATCTGCAGGGTTCCCATCCGTTCAGCCTCAAGCTGCCCCTGGTGGACGGACCTGACCTGGTGGCCGCGTTAACCACGACGCATACAACCGCCGATCCGTTGAAGCAGGTGAATCTGATTGCCAACAATGTGGAGTGCACCAGTTGCCACACGCCGCATGCCCAGTCGATTGATATGGTTTCGCAGAATTTCCTGGTGCGCGACGGCTCCAGTGGACAGCTGTGCACCTCCTGTCACGAAGTCAATGCGCGGACCGTGGGAGGACAGACCAATCCCCTGGCGCAGTGGTCGGCAAGCATCCATGCCCAGGCCGGGAACCGCATCGCGAACGCGCCAATCCTGGGCAATTACCCCAACGTCGCGCAGAACGCGTGCATCTCGTGCCACATGCCGCACGATTCCGTGGCCGGGGCGCGGTTGCTGCGCGGGCCGGTGCCGGCAGTCCAGAACATGGATGTATCCACGCAGAACTGCATCACCTGCCACAATGGCGGGTCCAACATCTCACCCGCCATCCCCAACGTGTACGCTGAGTTCGCCAAGATTGCGCATCCCTATCCTTCGGGAAACAGCGGCCACGACGCCGGCGAGCCGGCGCTGCTCCAAAACAATCGCCATGCCACCTGCGTGGACTGCCACAGCCCGCATGCTTCGATGGCGGTGAATGCTTTTGGGTCGCCTTTGCCTCCGGCCATACGTGGGTCGCAGACGGGTGTGGTGGGCATCAGTGCAACCGACGGCTCGATGATCGCCAACCCAGCCATGAACCAGTATGAAAACTGTCTGCGTTGCCATGGGACAAGCAGCGGCAAGCAGGTGCTGGCAGTATTCGGATACTTGCCGACCTGGGCGGTTGCGGCAGGCGATCCCCTGAACATTATTCCTCAACTGACTGTCACCTCCACTTCCAGTCACCCGGTGCTGCACGACCGGAGCAGCGCGCTGGCCCAGCCCAGCCTGCTGGGCTATATGTGGAATCTGGACGGGAAGACACAAGGGCGGGCAATGGGCGTGCGGATTCTGTGCACGGACTGCCACAACGCCGACGACAATCGCGAGTTCGGTGGAACCGGCCCCAGCGGACCCCATGGTTCGCAGTTCCCACACATCCTGGAGCGCCGTTATGAATTCAGCCAGGTTGCGCCACCACCCGGAGGCGGGCCCGGCTCCACCATCCTAAACCTTTCCCCGAATCCCAGTCTCGATCCTTCGTCCGGCGGTCCTTATTCGTTGTGTGCCAAGTGTCACGATCTGAATCAGATCGTGGCGAACACCAGCTTCAGCGAGCATGCGCGTCACATCAACGACGGATTCTCGTGCTCGACCTGCCACACGGCGCATGGCATGGGGACGGTTTCGCCGGGCATCTCCGGGGAGCGCATGGTCAACTTCGATATCAACGTGGTCGCGCCGAACGGCACGAATCCGATCGCCTACAGCCGAGCCACCAACTCCTGCAGCTTGACTTGCCACAATCACCCGCATCAGCTCGCGGCGGCGGCAGCGCAGAGGGGGCACCCGAAGGCCCCACCGAAGTGATGGCAGGTTCCCGCAGGCAGTTTTCTCGTTTCTCAATGGCAAGAGCTTTTTGCCTAGCAGTTTTGTTGTCCGCCGCGGCAGTCTACGAAGCGTCGCGCCTTTCGGCCCTGTCCAGCACCGATGTTTGGTGGCATCTGCGGACGGGATTGTGGATCCTGCAGAATCACACGCTACCTCGCACCGGACTTTTCTCCCAGCATCCGGATTTGCCCTGGAGTGCATCAAGCTGGGCATACGACGTGCTGCTGGGAACTGCCCACGGGGTCCTTGGCCTGCGAGCGATTCCCATGCTGCTGATGACATTTAAGGGCGCAGTCGCCTGGATTACCTTCCACTTGGCGAGTGTGGGCAGGAGGAATTTCTGGACGGCCGTGGCTCTCACTGCAGTAGCGCAGTACCTGATGCGCGGTGTACAGCCGCCGGCGGTGCTCTCGATTGCTCTCTTCGGCGCGGAACTGCTGCTGCTTGTCCACTGCCGGCGCAGCGGGGACCCGCGCATTCTGTTCTGGCTGCCTCCGCTGTTTCTTTTGTGGGCAAATGTGCACATCCAGTTTGTGGCGGGATTGCTTCTGCTGGGCCTGTTCCTGTTGGCGCTTGGCATCGAACAAGCATTGCGCAGTGCTGGCGTGGGATGGCTTAGCAATCGAATCCGCCCGATTCCGTTCTCGAAGGCCGGCGCTGTGGCCGCACTGTCGGTCCTATGTTCGCTGGCAACGCCGTATTCCTTCCGCTTGTTTCCGCAATACGGGCGAAGTCTATACAGCGCGGTTTCATTTCACTACGGTGCTGAAATGCGCGCCATGACTTTCCGGCAGCCCGAGGATTTTGCTCTCATGCTGCTGGTAATGGGGGCATTCTTTGTTCTCGGCCGACGGCGCTCGCTGGAAGTATTCGAGCTGATGGCCTTGGTTGCCGCTACCGCGCTCGCCTTTCGCATTCAGCGCGATATCTGGTTTGCCGTGTTGCCTTGCGTGGTTGTCGTGGGGGATGGACCCCTTTGGCGGGGAGGTGAAGAAAATGAGGAAAACAGGCGTGGGTGGCCGGAAGCCCTCGCCTTGGCGCTGACCATGTGGGTCTTTGTCGCTGCCGCGGCTTGCTTACCCGGCCAAAACGCGCTGCTGACCAGGATGAGCCGCGAGTTCCCCCTGAAGGCCTGCGGCTTCATCGTGAAGAATCGGCCCCCGCAGCCTCTGTTCAACGAATATACCTGGGGCGGATTCCTGACCTGGTACCTGCCGGACTATCCGGTGGCTATAGACAGCCGTGTGGACCTCTACGGCGACGAGATCCTCGATGAATACTTCAAGGTCACGACCGCGAAATTGCGTCTCGATGCCAATCCGGATCTTGCTTCTGCTCGCACCTTGCTGCTGGATCGGCAATCGGGAATGGCGATCGCACTGATCAAATTGCCCGCGCTGAGCTCACAATACCAACTGGTTTATAGCGACGACCTCGCCGCGGTCTTCGTCCGGCAATAGTCATGAATTGCGGGCCAGAACCACGGCGATATCGTCGCGGTAGATCACCCGGAACCGGTGGTCAGCGGGCAGGACTCGTGCCAACGGGGCATCAACCTTCAGAATCACAACGCCGGCTTCATTGAGATAGGGGTCTGTGGCATAGGAGTCTTCCGCGCCCTCGACTGCATAGAGTTCCGCATCGAGCTCGTCGCCGTAGAGATCGGTGCGCCCGTCAATCGCGACCGGGTACTGGGGCATGTAGAAGATCAGGAACCCGCCCCAGTCGAAGCTGTTGAACAAAGGTCCGCCGACCGGGTTTCTGCGGAGAAAGTTCACCGCGTCTACCGGGAAGTGGCCGCCGATGGCGCGATCCAGATCGCGCTCATTGAAACCGGTGTTGGGAGCGATCACCACCAACAGCAGAACAGCAGCAACCGCCACGCCGACACCTTCGAGCACGTTGATTCCGCGGTCGCGGTCTTCGGCAGGGGCAGGGAAGTCCGCGATGACGGCCGACGCGGAGATGCAGAGATACCAGGCGTCGCGCGTCATGCGGAATCCCAGGATGCTGGCCGCGATCAGCAGTGCGCAATGGAATGGGTCAAGTTTCTTCCGCCAACCCAGGGCGAGGAATGCTCCGGCTCCCAGAAATAGCTCCAGGTAGTGGCTTATGCCGAGGAAGCTCAGCGACTGAAATTCGGTGATCATCGAGTAAATGACCTTCGATGTTGCGTACCCGAACACAACCCCGTAAAGATGGAACGTGTAAGGGCCCACGCACGTGGCCGCAACACAGCAGCTTAGAACGATGAAGATCGAAGCCAGGGGCAGAGTGGGGCGCACCAGGGAATCCGGATACCTCCGCAATGAAATCGCAAAGCGCTGCAAGAGATTTGTCCCGGCGAAGAGCCCCAGCGTGAAAAGCCCGTAGATGAACTGCACGTGAGAGTTCGCCCAAACCAGAAAAACCAGCGGCAACCAGTACAGCCAGCGCACCTGGCCGCTCCGTTGCGCTTTCAGGAGGAGCGTCAGCGTGATGGCGTAGAGCATCATCGTGAAGAACACAGGGCGGGGCATGATATTGAAGAGGAAGGCAGAGTAAACCGGGATGGCAAAGAGGCAGGAAAACCAGAACCGGCCGGAGAGCTGGCGCAGCATCCAGAATATGGCGATGGCAACGGCAATGGTAAGGATCGCGCCGAATACCGCCATGCCGATGAAGCCGAACCACTCATAAGAGCGGGAGAGCAGGACTTCGTAGCCCCAACTGTAAGCCATCCACGGGCGATTCGCCGCGGTACGCGAAAAGATGCCATTGTGCGGAAAAGCGCGGTGCTCCACGATCCAGCTGCCAACGCTGAGATGCCACCAGATGTCGAGATCGAGGACGGATAGCTTGGTGATGAAGGCTTCGGTGCCGACCCCGACGATGAGTGCCGTCAAGGCGAACAACTGCAGCACCCGGAGCTTCAGAAGCCCGATCAGTTCCTGGATCACGCTCATCGACGTGTGTGCCTCAGGGCTGCCTCTGCCTGGTGCTCAGGCCGCTGCGGAACACGATACAGGACAACCCCTACTCAAAGGCAAAAGTCGAGAGTATCAGTTTAAGAGATTCCCGGGCGCTCTCGGCTTCTGCGTTCCCCGCCGATTTAGATGGCGGTTGAACGCCTTGCTCATCGGAGAGCGAGGCTGCGATACGCAACTGGTAGCAGCGTCCGCTTCGAAAGGTTCTGTAGAGATGGGCAAATTGGGTGTGCCCGGGTATCGTTCTCTTGCTGGAAACGTAGCGAAACACGCGGCCGTTGATGTTAAGTGCCGAAGGTCGAGGCTGGTCGCGTTTGGTTCGCACCGATGGATCTGCGTACGAGAGGCAGTCCGATTCGCTGGTCACACCGGGAACGCCGTCCACAGAGAAACCGGCGGCCTCGAACCTGGAATCATCCAATTCCTCCAGGGGATAAATTACGCAAACGAATGCGGTGGAAAAGTCGCACACGGGAATACCAACATGTCTGCCCTGCGTGGCCTTGAGCATGCGGTCGCCCACCAGCAGTTCATAGTTTGCAGGGTACAGAAAGTGAAAGGCGCCATCCGGATTCGTGAAAGTTTCGAGATCAGGCGGCTTCTGCCCCAGAGCGCCGAGTGAACCGAGGAGGAAAACAGCCAGAGGGAGGAGGTTCTTCATGGATTACTCCAAGGTCCAAGATGCACGCGCACTGCCACCGTTTTTTGAGCGATTCCGGAAGCGAAGGCCTGGTAGCCCGTATGTTATACACCGGCACAAACTGAACCTGGAAACAAATGCAGTGTGCCGTACTGTGAGAAACTGCGCGATGGCGTGTGCCATATTACCCATTCGCGCAGCAGGTTTATTGATGCCGCCACTCGCCTTAATCCAACTTCACATTACTGGTTTGTCGGTCTTGGTGCCGGGCGGAATGTTCAGATGCTGTTTAGCTTGGGCAATCATCTTTTCCACTTGCGCTCGTTTGGGATTGTCTGGGTTGGCTTTCAAGAAGTCTTGCCAGGCCGCGATGGCCGCTTTTGGATCCGATCTTCCATGCCATTGGAACATTCCGAGGTTATACAGCAGCTGGGGATTCTTGGGCTCCATTTTCAGGGCGCGGTCGAGCGTTACAATCGCTTTGTCAACGGCGCCCAGGGAGTAATAAACGAACGACAGTTCGTTCAGGGAGTCGGCGCTCGCTTTTAGCCCGACTGCCTGCTCGTAGTACGTTTTGGCGCTTTGGTACTGCTGAGCTGCGAGATAGGATTTGCCAATCTTAACCAGCAGGCCGGCGTCCTTGGGGTTCTTCTGCAAATCGGCGAGCAGAGGGGCGACCTGCTTGTCGGCCATGCGCTTTAGGTCGTCCGCGCTTGGCATGCCGGCGGTTGGCGCGCCCGGCAGTGCGGGTGGTCGAGTTGCCGCCACCGGTACGCTCGACGTCGTCTGTTTGGGCGAGTTCAGAAGGTAGCCAACTACCGCGCCGAGAATCAGGCAGATGGAGGCCATAGCGTAAGCCTGAACGCTGGTCCAAGCTTTGTGAGGTTGACGGGTTGCTTCCATGGATTCCCCTTAGCTCAATAACGATGTGCAGTTGTGATACCAAAGGCCACGTGGTTGCGAACTAGGACACTTCGTTGTTTCAGCAACTTACGTCGGCTGACAGAGGAAACACCCGCATCCTTCGTCGGCGCGATCTGAGAAATCACCCGAAGGAGAGCGATTTCACCCACGTTGAGATGAAGCACACATAAGTGTGATTGCAATCACACGCCGTCTGCCAAGGTTACGGGAGAATTCCTCAAAGGAGTGGAGTGGGGACGCTAGCCGATGAATCCTGAGTCCGAGACTGCAATGATTGCGCCCGCCAGGATTGGCCGCTGGGTTCTTCTGGCCGCGACGGCGGTTTTCGCCCCAATTCTGATCCTGGCCATCGTTGAGGCCTCTTTGAGGGCCGCCGGGGTTGGATACGAGACTGATCTGTTGACTCCCTGTACAGTTCAAGGAAAACCAGCCTCCTGTTACAACCTGTTTTTTGCGGCGCCGTTCTTTCCGGCCGGGATGGTGCAGACGCCGCGGCTCTATTCCATCCCAGACCAGAAGCCGCCCGGCACGTTCCGGATCTTCGTGCTGGGGGAATCAGCCGCCATGGGCGATCCCGATCCCGCCTATGGATTCAGCCGATATCTGGAGGTCATGCTTAGGGAACGCTTCCCCGGAATGAAGTTCGAAGTGGTGAACACGGGCAGCGTAGCCATCAATTCACACGTGTTGCTGCCCATTGCCAGAGATCTGGCAAAGCACCGTCCGGATTTGTTCATCATCTACTCAGGGAACAATGAAGTCGTTGGACCCTATGGTCCGGGCACGGTACTCACCTCGTCCGGCATGAGCATGTCCGTTGTGCGAAGCAGTATCTTCCTGCGTTCCACCCGCATCGGCCAGCTTGTGACCAAACTGGGCACTCAAAAGAAAGAGTGGCGCGGCATGGCGATGTTTCTGGACAAACAGGTGCCGGCCAGCTCGCCCCTCATGAAATATGTCTACGCCAACTTCCAACAGAATCTGCGGGACACGATTGCGGTCGCCCGCAATGCGGGGGCCAGGGTCATGGTGGCGACCATCGCTACAAATGTGGAGGATTGCGCGCCCTTTGCATCTCTGCACAAGGAAAATCTGGGACAGGACGATTTGCGCTCCTGGTCCGCGCTGGTCCAGCAAGGGAGCGAACTACAAGCGGCGAACTCTTACGCGGAAGCCCTGAAGCGCTATATGGCCGCTTCGGTCATCGACGACGAATATGCCGAACTGGAGTTCAGAATGGCCCTCTGCCTCCGCGCCCTGGGAGATTATCAGAAGGCAAAGGAGCACTTTCTCCGCGCCCGTGACCTGGACACGCTCCGCTTCCGGGCGGACAGCAGGATAAATGAAATCAATCGCGCTGTAGCGGCCTCGTTTCCTGGAACGGGATTGGTGGACACGGACGCGATCCTGGCCAGCGCAAGCCAGGACGGCATCGTGGGCAGCGATCTCATCTACGAGCATGTGCACCTGACTCCTCTGGCCAGTTACGTATTCGCGCGAGCCGTGTTCCTCGAGATCGCAAAGAACCTGCCGTCGGGAGCAGGGCAATCGGCTGATCCAGAGCCTCCGTCGGAGGCGGAATGCGAGCGGCTCCTGGCCTTGACCGGCTATGATCGGGCCCGCATCGCAGCAGAGATGCTTCGCCGCCTGCAAAAGCCCCCTTTTACCAATCAGCTGAACCACCCCGAGCAATTGCTGCGATTCATGGCGAGAGCGGCTTCCGATGAGGATCCAAACGATACGGCTCTGCAGTATCAGTGGGCGATTGAACGCGCACCGGATGACCGCATGTTGCGGCTCAGCTATGGCATGTTTCTTTTCAGATACAATCGCCAGGCTGCGGCCGTGCAGATGGGAATGGCTCAGCCCTGGGACGGTTTTCCGGTGTTTTTGCCTGACGGGACGCAGGTTCGGTGAGGGAGTAGTCTTTCAACCGTTGCCGGCCAAGCCTCAGAAGCCGCGGTACATCAGCTGTGCCGCGCTACCGCCCTGCGTCAACGTAATCAGCAGCACGAGGATCAAGGCCAAAGCATAAAGCGGCGGAATCCAAAACCAGCGGTAATGGGCGAGGGCCGCCAGCCCTGAATTCGGGAGGGCGGTTCGGGCTTGCGGGATTTCTGTGTAAAGCTGAAGCATTCTACCGATGGCGGCTACCGCTGCATATCCCGCTGCCAGAGCGCAAACCAGGGCATAGAGGCTCAAGCTCAGGCAGTGCGAACCATAGCTCGCAGGCGAGGCGATTGCTGAGAGCATTTCACGCGTCTGCGGCCAGGAAGCGGCACGAAAGAAGACCCACCCCAGACTGATGAAAGTCATGGTCGTGATCCACGCGACCAGGCTCCAAAGTTTGGCGGGCGGCTCCCAGTCGAATCTTCGCTTCAACTGCTGCACCTGGCGATGGAGTACCAGCAATATTCCGTGGTATGTGCCCCAGAGCAGAAACAGGAGGCTGGCTTTGTGCCACAGCCCAAAAAGGACCATGGAAAGGACCAGGGCCAGGTTGCGCCACCAAATCTCGCGGCGCAACGTTGCCAGCGGCAGAAAAACATAGTCGCGGATCCAGAACGAGAGCGACATGTGCCAGCGTGTCCAAAAAACCGAGGGGCTGGCGGATTCAAATGGACGTTGGAAGTTTTCCGGCACGGTGAAACCGAGCGCCCGGGCAGTTCCTACGGCAATGTGCGTGTATCCCGCGAAGTCAAAGAAGAGTTGCAGCCCGTAGCCGACGGCAAGACACCAGACGTCGGGACCGCTCCAGTGTTCTGACCGGTCGAATCCGCTGACGATGCCGTCGCCGGCCAGAATCCCCTGTCCCAGCAACTTGCCTAGCTGCATCATCAGTGCGCCTATGGCGATTCGGCGGAAACCCTGCCCGATGTCGCGCCACGAAGTCGTTTGCTCGGAGCGGAATTGCGGCAGCATATCGGGCATGCGGCAAACGGGGCCGGAAATCGTAACGGGGAAAAAGGCCATGTACAGTGCGAATTCGAAGAAGGATGGATCGAGTTCCTGGCCACGATAGAGGTCGAAGATATAGCTGAGGGCCTGGAACGTCCAGAATGAAATGCCCAGCGGCAAGACCAGATGCGCAAAGCTCTGCAGGGTGCCGGATTGGGTGTGGATCGCAAGTTCGGGGAGGTACTTGAAAGCGCACAAGAGTGCCAGGTTCAGAAAGACTCCCAAGGACAACGGCAGCCCGGACTGGTTTCGCCGCAGCCACTTTCCTACCAGGAAATTCACGACGATGGACGTGAAGAGGACTGCCGCGAACCACGGTGTCCAGGTGAGGTAAAGTCCGAAGCTGGCGGCGATAAGGACGGCCTGCCGAATGCCGCGCGCACGAATGTTCGCGAGGGTGATCGCGCAAGCGAGAAACAGCGCCATGTATAGAGTTCCTTGGATCAACCTTCCTCCATTGCCTTTGTTGGGGCGGATTCGCCCCAGGGCTTTCCGGCCGGCCAACCAGCATAATGGGCCATCAAACTGGTTACAAGAACGCTCGATGGCGTCCAATACAATGGGCTATGCTTCGCTTCGCCAATCTCATTGAGGCTCTCGATGCGGCGCCGGGCGCCCGGCCGTTTGTGACGTTTTGGGTCGACGAGGATGAACGCGAAAGCGTGACTTTCGCGGAGTTCCGCTCTCGTACCCGCGCGGAGGCAACTGCGCTTAAGAGCTGCGGTGTAAATGCCGGCGACCGTGTGGTCATCATCATGCCCCAAGGCGTCGGCGCGATGACGACGTTCGTGGCGGCCATGATGCTGGGAGCGGCGCCCGCCTTTCTCGCCTATCCCAATTTCAAAGTAGAACTTGCGAAGTATCGTTCCGGACTGGCTGGAGTGACCGCCAACCTCAGTGCCAAAGCCGTGATCATTGACAACGACTTTCCGGAGGAGATGCTCGACTGCGTATCCGTTGGGGCCGAAACCAGGCTGTTGCGCGCCGGAGTCAAGGGGGAAAAGAACAAGCTGCCTGATGGGCAAGCGCATGCTGGAGCAGGAGCGGCCGACATCCAACCCGAGAGCTTGGCGTTCATTCAACATTCAGCGGGCACAACCGGGCTGCAGAAGGGAGTGGCTCTGACTCACGCTGCCGTGCTGCGTCAAATTGAACATCTCGCGCAGGCTCTGAAAGTTGACGGCGCCGCCGACCGGATTTACAGCTGGTTGCCTCTTTACCACGACATGGGATTGATCGCCTGCTTCATGCTGCCCATGGTTTGCCACGTTCCCCTCGTAATGCAGTCGCCGCTCGACTGGGTGATGCGCCCGGAGACACTGCTGCAGATCATCAGCGAATACCGTTGCACGCTGGCCTGGATGCCCAACTTCGCGTTTCAGTTCGTGCCGCGGCGAACCCCGCAGGAGCGATGGGCCGAGTATGACCTTTCGTCGCTTCGTCTTCTGATTAACTGCTCGGAACCAGTGCGGGGGAACAGCATGGGCGAATTCCAGAAGGCGTTCGCAGTTGAGAATGGGGTGCTGCAATCGTCGTATGCAATGGCCGAGAATGTCTTTGCAGTGACCCAGTCCGACAGTGGTCGTTCGTCAGGCCCGCCGACGATCTGGGTTGACGGGCAACAATTCCGCAGCGCGCATCGGATCGTGCCCGTGGCGGCGGGGACTCCAGGGGCTCTTCTGTTCATGTCGTCCGGCCGCCTGCTGCCCCAGCAGCAGGTGCGCATCGTATCCGAGTCCGGTGTTGTTCTCGGGGACGATGCCGTTGGCGAGATCGTCCTGCAGAGCGATTGCTTGTTTGCGGGGTACTACCACCGTCCCGACCTCACCAGCCAAGCGCTTATTGATGGCTGGTACCACACGGGCGACCTCGGATTCTATCGAGACGGCGAACTGTATGTGGTCGGCCGCAAGAAAGACTTATTGATTATCGGCGGCGAGAACATCTACCCGCAGGACATCGAGGAAATCGTGTGCGGCCACCCTGCCATCCATGACGGGCGCGCGATTGCCATGGGAGTGTACAATCCCGATCTCGGTACCGAGGACGTGGTTGTGGTGGCGGAAGTGGAACGCGACGAAGCGTTCACCAGGGCAGAGGAACTGGAGCGCGAAATCCGCTGCCGGATCGTCGCCGCCACGGGAGTTGCCGTGCGGACGATCTTTCTGAAGCCGCCGAAATGGATTGTGAAGAGCACCGCGGGCAAAGCGGCGCGGTCGGCCACGCGGGAGAAACTGCTGCACGAGCATCCGGAGTTGAACACCGAGAGTTAGAGGACGGAGATCCGCATGACGGCAGAATCGCACCAGATGATCGAGCACATTGTCAGGTTGATCCGCAAACCGCGTGCGACCATTGATGAGAACACTCCGCTGGTTTCCTCGGGCCTGATCGATTCGATGGCGCTTGTGGATTTGCTGCTGAAGCTCGAAGAGCTTACGCACCTGCGCATTCCAGCCGGCAAGGTTCAACCAAAAGACATGGACACGGTTGCCAAGATGTTTGCCACCGCCGGGCGCGTGGGGAAGCCGCGAAAATAGCTGCCGTCAGTGACGCGCCTCACATGGAGCTGTGATACGCGGTACTTTTCCTGGAGCGTCGTGCCGCATAGATTGTAACGACGTTAGCATGGAACCAATGGTGAAACTGCGAACCGCGCCTGCCGGAGACTCGCCCTGCGATCTGAAGCCACAGAAGTGAAGTCACCTGCGCCCGATGCACAGCTTTCCTACCGCTGCCGGGATCTGCTCTGGCTGGGCGCGAGTTTTCTTGTTTGCGCGGTCTATGCCTATCTCCACCTTATGCGAGGGTGGGTACCGCACGATGACGGAGCCTTGGCGCTTACGGCCGAACGCGTCCTCAAGGGCGACGTTCCGCACCGGGATTTTCAGGATCTCTATACTGGCGGGCTGGCCTACTATCATGCGCTGGCGTTCAAGTTACTCGGGGTTCGATTGACATCGTTGCGATGGGCTGTGTTTCTGTTCTTTCTGACCTGGATCCCAGTGGTTTTTCTGGTTGCGCGCCGCTTTGCAGGCGCGGTGGCTGCCGCGGGAATCACGATCCTTGCGGCGGCGTGGAGTCTGCCGAATTACTCCGCTGCCATGCCCTCCTGGTACAACCTCTTTTTTGCAACATTAGGGGCGTGGACTGCATTCCGTTTTCTTGAAACGGGAAGTCGGTGGTGGCTCTTCGGGGCGGGGATATTTGGCGGCGCATCGGTGTGCGTGAAGGTCTCGGGCCTCTACTACATCGCCGCCCTGCTCCTGTTTCTTGTTTACTGTGAGCAACACGAGGATAGTGTCCGGGCGGACTCCACCTCTAAGCCGATCTTCTTCCCAGCTGCTCTTGGCGCTTCGATGTTGTCGTTCGTGTACTTGCTGTTTCGCCTGCTGGGGACGCTGGGGAGCCCGCTCTTCGTGTTCAACTTTGTCCTGCCCGGTGCGGCACTGGCCGGCGCCATCGTCTGGCGTGAGGTGGCCTCGGCTCATTCAGATTTCCTGACCCGGGGAAGAACTCTTATGCGGATGATTGTTCCATTCGCCGCCGGAGTGGTTGTTCCTTGTTCGATACTGCTGATTCCTTATTGGACCTCCCATTCCGTGGGGAATCTGATCCAGGGGGCGCTGATTGCTCCTCAGGCGAGGTTGGCTTTTGCTGGCGGAGACATTTCCCCTCCAGCGAACGCATTCAGTTATCTTGCGCTTGTGGTGCTGATGATCGTGGTTGCCGCGGCGGTAGTCTGGCGCAGCGTGCCCCGACTTGTGCCGCCGATAGCCGGCCTGACGCTCTTTATTGTGATTCTCGCAACCCGTGACTACGTCATCCTGTATCAGGTTGTATGGTTTGCGGTCTCGCATCTCATTCCCCTCTGTGTCCTGCTCGGTTGTGGATGGCTCGAGTTTAGCCGCCGGCGCGGCACGATCGATGCGGCATCCTCCGCGAAGATTTTCCTCCTGCTGGCTGCGGCCGGATTCTGTAGCCTGGTTCAGTTCCCCTACGCCCATCCAATTTATTTCGTCTACGTAGCGCCTCTGCTGTGGCTGGTGCTCGCGGCGCTCACGAGTATCAAGCGCGACGCGGCTGGGTTGCCCCTTGCCTTGGGTGTAGCTGCTCTCTTGTATGTCGCTGTGCGGGTAACCCCGGGCTTCATCTTCATCATGGCCTTCGGCTACCAAACTGATGTCCAGACCTATGAACTGCACCTGGATCGAGCCGCGGGACTGAGGGTAGACCCGATCACCGGACCGATGTATGAGCAACTGGTCTCATTTGTGCAGGAACATTCCTCCGAAGGCAAGCTCTATGCGGGACCGGACAGTCCACAAATCTACTTTCTGGCAGGCAAGCCCAATCCGACCGGCGTGCTATTTGACTTCCTTGATAAATCCAAGGAACCGCTCGCTAAGAGCGCCCTGGAAGATCCCACCAACTCCGTGGTCGTGATTCGGGATCACCCGGAATTCTCACCTCCCTTGGATCCGGCCATGCGCGAATTCCTTTGGCAGAGATACGGTCACGCCAAGGAGTTTGGTTTTTTCACTGTGTATTGGCGATAGGCGGTTTCCGGGCATCCGTAAGGACATGCTCGACCTGTTTTTGAACTCTGCTGTATGGGTCTAAGTCGTCGCGACCCAATGATTCCCGCGGACTCGCTCTGGCAAGCAGACCATTCGGTGAACAGGAGCCAATAAGTCTTTTGATTTCAGCGTCTGCAACCTGTTTACGGTCGGATCCCGTCCATACGAAAGGTCTCCCTCCGAGAACTCAACAGCGGCGCTTGAGGGTGTCTCGCGGGTTTCTTCTGGAATCAGTTTGCTTGATCCTTATTGCACGCCGTATTGCACGCCGTTTGAGCTCTCGAGTGGCAACTCGCCCAACTGGAGAACTTGGCAGCCGGGTTTTAGAAGAGTTCAAGAGCAGGGAAACCCCACCACAGCCAGAGACGAGTCGCCCTCGAGCCATTAGGCTTCGGGTCAGGTCACCGGAGTGTGTGACGGCGTTCACAGCCGTCGCGGCCACAGATTGTTAGGCTCATCAAAAAGGGAGACGAGCATGGAAACGAAATACACCTACCAAGCCAACGCCCAGTGGCATCAGCACGATCGTGGTTTCGTCGAACTCGAGCATGGCGCCCCGCGCTTTATCGATTTTTCCGCCCCACCCGAGTTCGGCGGAGACCCAGGGTTCTGGACGCCGGAACACTTCCTGCTGGCGGCCGTGGCCAGCTGTTTTGTCGCGACATTCTGGGCGGTAGCCAGCGCGTCGAAGTTGGATTTTCAGGGAATTGAGGTCGCCGCCGATGGTGTGCTCGAAAAAGACAGCGGCGGCTTCCGCTTTACAAAAGTCAGCTTGAGGCCGGTAGCCATCATCTTCGCAGAACAAGATCGCGAACGTGCTCAGCGCCTTCTGGAGAAAGCAGAAAGGCTGTGTCTGGTGACGCGCTCGCTTTCCTCCACCGTCGAACTTAAGCCGAAGATCTTGACGGAAAAGCCGGTTGCGGTTGAAGAATAACTGGCCAAGCACCGGCCAGGGTGGCGTCCGAAAAGCAGCTCCCGACAGTTGAGAAAGAAGCCATTGGCGAATTAAGAGCAGAAGGCAGGTTTGAGATGAGACTCGGTTCTCGATGGACTAGAGGAATGATGTGCGCCACGCTGGCGGCGCAATTGGTCCAAGCGCAGACCTCGGCGAACCCCGAGCACATTTCCCTCACACCCAGACACGGTACGGAGCAAGCGCAGGTTGTGACCTTGCTGCGGCCGCCTGTTCCGGGCCGCGCGTCCGCCAAAGAAGCGCCTTCTTTCTACAAGCCGGACAATCTCTACCAATACATTGACGGGGGCGCGGACATTTATCTCCTCTACGACTTCCAAACTTTGCTGCATCAGGATTTCAAGAGCGGCGGCACTGAACTCACGGTGGACATCTACGACATGGGAAGGCCGGAGGATGCGTTTGGGATCTACGCCGCGGAGCGCTCGCCAGCTTACAAATTCTCCCGAATCGGCGCGGAGGGTTATCAGGCGAAAGGGATCCTCAATTTCTTCCAGGACCGCTACTACGTAAAACTTTCGGGATCTGGAGCGAACCTCGACGCACTGCTCGATCAATTTGCTCAAACTCTGTCCGGACGAATCGGTGGCGTCCGGACGCCACCGGCGATACTGCAGGATTTTCCCCGGGAACGTCGCATTGAGCATTCCGAGCAGTTCGTAAGAAAAGATCCTCTTGGGCACGCATTCCTTGCGCCGGCCTACGTCGCGGCGTATGCCTGGGGACGGCAGGAGGGCAAGCTGGTGATTTCTGTGGCGAACGACGCGCTGCAATCCAAGGCCAGACTGGATCAATTCGCGAAACACTTCAAGCAGAGTGGCGAATGTGTGGCCGCACCGGAACTTGGAGAAGGTGGAATCCGGGCCAGGAACAGTTACGAGGGGCGTGTCATGGCTCGGACAAAGGGGCGCTACTTGATTGCTTTGTTGAACCCTCCGAAGACCGGAGCTGAGATCTTGAAGACCGTGGCGCAGAATCTTCGGTAGACAAACAGAATTCTGCATCAACCGTGCGGACGCTAGTTTGAGGAGTTGAACCATGAGCAAACAAGGAGAATGGAATCGGCGTGAATTCATCGTGAGACCGATCCTTTGGGCGGGGGCGGCAAGCGTGTTAGGGAAGGCGGACGTGCTGCTGGCCAATGCCGTAAATGAGACGACACCAGGCCCGGTGTTGCAACGCACGCTGGGGCGAACAGGCCTCAGACTGCCGGTGGTCAGCATGGGAGTCATGAACGCGGATATCCCGGGACTGGTGCGGCGAGCCTACGAAGTGGGCATGCGGCATTTCGACACGGCAGCGGGATATCAGCAGGGCCGCAACGAAGAGATGGTAGGGCGCGTGATCAAAGAGATGGGTGTGCGCGATCAGGTTGTGATTGCGACCAAGCAGCCGTCGCGGAACTTGCCCCAGAGTATCGCCGAGGCCAAGAAACGTTTTGTGGAGGGAGTGGAAACTAGCCTGAAGCGACTGCAGATGGACCACGTCGACATTCTTTATCACCATGCGGTGGACTCGGTGGAGGACGCGCGTGCGGAAGGCCCGCTGGAGGCTCTGCAGACTCTCAAGAAGGATGGGAAGGCCCGGTTTCTAGGCTTATCCACGCACAAGACCCAGGATGTGTTGAACGAGGCGATCCGCCTGAATCTGTTCGACGTGGCACTAGTGATGCTGAATTACACGATGGCGCACGACACCGGAATGCTGGGCACGATCGAACGAGCCGCGAAGAGTGGCATGGGGATCGTGGCGATGAAGACCCAGGCAGGCGGTACGGTGAAACCGGACCCGAAGCTGCCGAAGGAGTTGCCGCCGGCAAGCCAAACTGCGCTGCTGAAGTGGGCATTGAACCATGAATCTGTGACGACCGCGATTCCGGGCTTCAGCACCTACGAGCATCTCGAGCAGGATTTTTCGGTAGCGAGGAATCTAGCCTATACAGTGGAAGAGGAACGATTCCTGGCGGATACGAGTTTCGCGGCCAAGGCCGAATTTTGCCAGCAGTGCGGCGCATGCAGAACGGATTGCCCCCGGCTGGTAGATATCCCCGTGCTGATGAGGTCGCACATGTACGCAGTGCAATACAGGAACACCAGCATGGCGCGCGAGATGTTGGCGGGCATTGCGCCAGGCCGAGGACTAGATGGATGTGATGGCTGCGAGTCGTGCGGGGCGATCTGTCGCCACGCCGTGCAAATCGCACAGAAGATCGCACACCTGAAGGCGCTGGTGGGTGCTCAGTCGTTGTCTTGCTGAGAAACGCCTGCGGTCCGCGCACTCGCGCGGAGAGCTTTGAATCAGTTCTTGTGCAGAGCGGTCAAATGCGCATGGACAGCGCGAATCAAGTCCTGTTTCAAGACGTTATTCACAATTCTTGTGGAAATTGGGCGCTGCAAAAAATCGGGCAGAGGGCCTCAGAACCTGTCCAGGAGCGCCACAAAAAGGGAAAGGCTGTGACATTGGTTATGCTCTAGCCGCCAGCTCCTGCGAGGGAGCCAACAGCGTAGATGCATGCACCGTCACAGCCCTTGATGCGATCACCGCTTTCGCGGTCCCAGACCCCAACTGCCCCTCGCAGAGCCGTCGGTTTTTTCAGGTCTGGCTGCTCCTCGGGTTGCCCCGCCGAGCTGATCACTCAGCCTAATTCGGACTGGCAAAAGTTTAGTTAAGCCAACCCTTTCAGCCGTCGACGCGCGTCACCTTAAACGCTTGCTTCAGAGTTGTCAATGCCGCTTTTCAGTGCAAAGCCTGAAATTCAGAAACGCGCCCACCGAGGATCCAACCCGTTGATTTTGTTGAGGCTTAGTGAATGAGCGCCTCGGTCGTCCCCATTTCTCCACAGCTTAATTCACAGCACAGGGCACAGCGAAAGGTACGCCGCAGTCAAGCTTGAGATGGGCTCAGCCGTGGCAACGGTGCAACCCGATCGGAGGAAAAGCCGCCTGGGACTTCGCCATTCTGACCCGGACGAGGGATGCCTGGCTGGAAACGGGCGCAAGCTATTATGAAAGAGAAGGATCCCTGAGGAGCGCAGAGAAACGATTTCCTGGACAATTGTGAACGCTCAGAACTCTATACCGACTGCTGGCTGGAAAGACAGTCGCATACGCACCGGACTCGACGCGAAATTCGCGAAATTCGAGGTCTGGATCCTGGTCGCGACGTGTGCGGTGGCGTGGATCTGGATGTGGCTCCATCTGCATCAGGCATTTCTTTTTGAGGATGACCCGGTGTTCGCCCATCAGGCGGAGCGAGTTCTGCAGGGCGAGATTCCCCATGTGGATTATCACGAGGTATACACCGGCGGGCTGAGTTATCTGGGCGCGCTGGCCATGCGCATGTTCGGAGTGCACCTGATGGCGCCTCGATATGCGCTCTTCGGTTTTTTCTGCGCGTGGGTGCCGGCGTTCTGGTATGTAGCCCGCCGGTTCTTCGGGCCTCTGGCGGCTTCGTTGCTGACCCTTCTGGCGGTGTCCTGGAGTACGCCGCTTTACCCGAGTCCCGTGCCGTCGTGGTACAACCTGTTTTTTGCGACTTTCGGCGCGGCTGCACTGATGAGATTTGTGGAGGTGCGGCGGGCGAAATGGCTCCTCCTTGCCGGAATCTGCGGAGGCCTCTCGTTTCTGGTGAAGGTCTCAGGACTCTATTTTATTGCTGCGGCGGGCCTGTTCCTTCTCTTTGACGAGCAGGAAGAACACCGCCGCGCGACACTTTCCTCACGAGCCTGGGCAGTCTCCGTTGCGGTCACGGCGGCCTTGCTGGGCTTCATCGTCATGCTGGTGGAGACGATCCGAAAACTGCCTTACCCGGTGGAGTATTACAACTTCCTGGTCCCCGGAGAAGCATTGGGTTGTCTGCTCCTGTACCGGGAGTGGATGGTCCCGCGGGCCTCTAGCGGCGCTCGCGTCTCCGGTCTAGCGGCGCGGCTTGTGCCGTTTCTGGCAGGCGTGTTTCTTCCTGTTCTGATCTTCTGTGTGCCCTACATGCTCGGTGGAACGATGCACCAGATGGCGAATGGAGTTCTGGTTCTGCCGCAAGCGCGATTTACCACGTATGTGGTGCTGCCGGCCCCGGTCTACTACGCCTTGTATTCTGTGCCCTTCCTCGCGGTGTTGGTGCTTGACCGCAGCCTTAAGAACGTTTCGCTGCGCCGCTATGCTGCGCTCGTCGTCACAGCAGGGCTGGGAGGGTTTCTGTTCATTTGCTGGCGCAATCTGCCGGTCGCGCGCCGGTTGTTTGTGTCGGCGAGCAGTTCGATTCCGTTGATCATCGTAGGTTGTGCGGCATTTATTTTTCTTCGGCCTGAGGCCCCCCGGCAAAGGACATCGCAGTTCTTTCTGCTGGTGGCGACCGTGGCACTCTGCAACCTGAACCAGTTTCCCTTCTCCGGGGCGTTTTACTTTTGCTATATCGCTCCGCTGCTGATGCTCCTGTTGGGGGCGTATGTTCATTTCGACGGGGCGCAGCGGTTTTCCCTGGCCTTGCCGGTCGCCGTTTTCTTTCTGTTGTTCGCGGTCCTGCTGGCTGGTCCGGAAGTCTATGCGACGCAGTTCAGCGGATCTCAGTTTGCGATGGGACCCTTTGTTATCGAGCGAGCCAGGGGAGTGTCCGGCGGCCGTTATACGGTTGATATAGTCGAGCGGGTGACGTCCGAGGTTGCCCGGCGCTGCGCGGGCGCTCCCATTTATGCTGGCCCAAATGCGGCCGGGTTCTACTTCCTAACCGGGTGTAGAAACGCCACTCCGGACATTTTCGAGTTCGTTTCCGGGCCCGATGGTGAGCCCGACGCCATCCTGAAGCGGATTGACGCCGCCGGTGTCCATGTTGTCGTGCTCAGTCGCCAGAGCGGCATGTCAGGGCCTCCGCCGGTTCGCCTGGAGCAGGGACTGATCGCGAGATTCCCGGAAGGCGAATCCATCGGACCTTTCGAAATCCGTTGGAAGCCGTAAATGGCGGTTCCCCACCGCCGGCGGGTGTCGCCACGTGGCGTTTTGTTGAGGCAGGGGAGGGCAGCGGCCCGTCCAGATTGACCTCAAACGGGACGACGTGATCCCGCTCACAGCAATGCAATCCCGCCCAGCAGAAGATTGAAACTGATTTCGGCAGAAAAGCTTTAGCGCCAGGTCGAGCTTGCGCAGTCGATTGCCGGCAACCAGGAGCCCGAAGAATGCGCGTGGCAAAAACAACCAGGCTGCGCTGGCTTTCGCAGGTGATTTTCTTCCTCCTGTTTCTGTTTCTTCTCCTGCGGACCGAGTTCCGCGGGTCGCTGCACACAGACGCATCTGATATTCGCCTTCCGTATCCAGTGAACTTGTTCTTTCGGCTGGATCCTTTGGCTGCGTTGTCGAACGCTCTGGCTGGGCACGCTCTGTATCGCGGGCTGTTGTGGAGTCTGCTGATTCTCATCCCGACGATGTTTCTCGGCCGTTTTTTTTGTGGATGGATTTGTCCTTTAGGCTCCATCCACCACTTCTTCAGCAGCCTTAAGTCCGAGCGGAAACGCGGCAGACAGCTGATTGAGTCGAACCGCTACAAGCGTTGGCAAACCACGAAGTACTACCTACTGGGCGCAGGCCTGGTCGCCGCGGCCCTGGGCACGGGGATCTTTGGATGGCTGGATCCACTCTCGCTGCTGGTGCGCTCCCTGGGTTTGTCCATTCTGCCCGCAACAGATTACGGCCTGAGGGCGGTGTTGAGCGCGCTCGAACATAGCCGATACGCTTCGGTTCAGAACTTGGGCAGTGGGATGCATTTCATTCTGGGAGCGCTGCTCCTCGGCTTCAAGCAGCCGTACTTCCGGCAGGGCATTTGGCTGGGGGTTATCTTCGTCTTTCTGCTGGTGCTGAACTTTCACATCACGCGATTCTGGTGCCGCGCCCTCTGCCCGCTGGGCGCGTTGCTCGGGCTGGTGTCGCGCTGGGCGATTCTCGGCCTGGTCAAGAGTCCACATCAGTGCGAAAACTGCAACCGCTGCCTGCTGCGATGCCAGGGGGGCGATGATCCGGTCGGCGGCGTTCCCTGGCGGCAGGCGGAGTGTCATCTCTGCCTGAATTGCCTGGATGAATGTCCCGAGCACGGTTTGCAGTTCCGGTTCTTTCCGGCGCAGAAGCCTGGGGGCGCGAACCTGCAGAGGCGCAAAGTGCTGACCGGGCTGGCGGCGGGAGCGGCCCTCGTTCCTCTGATGCGGAGCACCCCCGGTTTTGCCGTCGAGCGCCATGAGAGGTTGGTGCGTCCGCCGGGAGCGTTGGAGGAGGGAGAGTTCCTGTCACGCTGCATCCGTTGCGGCGAATGCATGAAGGTCTGCCCTAACGACGCTCTTCATCCCGCGTGGACCGAGGCCTGTCTGGAGGGTCTATGGACGCCCGTTCTGGTCTCGCGCATCGGCTACTGCGAGACCAGTTGCGTGCTCTGCTCGCAGGTTTGTCCCACCGGAGCCATCTGGGAGATCACGGCCAAAGAGAAGGGGTGGTCGGTGGACCTGAGTGCCGGCACAAAGCCCATCCGACTGGGCACAGCGTTTTATGATCGCGGAAGATGCTTGCCCTGGGCCATGGCTGCGGAGTGCATTGTCTGCGAAGAATGGTGTCCCACATCGCCCAAGGCGATCTATCTCCGGCCGGCCGAAGTGATGGACGCCGCAGGCAACGCGAAGCAGGTGAAGCAGCCCTATCTGGAGCCCTCGCGCTGCGTGGGATGCGGCGCGTGCGAATATGCCTGTCCGGTTCAAGACCGGCCGGCAGTGTATGTGACCAGCGTCGGGGAGAGTCGTTCCCGCAGCAACCAGATTCTGCTGAATCGAGCCAAGGGGAGGGAGTAGCCATGCAGCAGGGCAGGGTCCGCAATGCGATGATCACGGCACAGTGGTTGGTTTTCCTTTCCAACGAAGCTGCCGGTTGGGTGAAGGGGTAGAACATGGCGATAGCCGACATCCCGCTCAGTCGCCGTCAGGCGTTAATTCAATTGCTCCGCCTGGGAGGGGCCGCTGCCGGAACAGCCGGCATCGGTTTCTGGCTCAACGAACGCTCCGAACGCCCGGCGCCGGAATTGGCATTAAACGCGAAGCGGAGCCACACCGTAGCGGCGGATCCGCAGCTGCCCGCCATGGCAGTCGTTCGAGGAGGTGAACCCGAGCAACTGTTGCAGCAGGCACTGGCACAGCTGGGCGGAATCAGGCGCTTCATTTCTCGTTCGGACGTTGTGTTGATCAAGCCGAACATCGGCTGGGATCGGACTCCCGAACAGGCGGCGAACACCAATCCCGATCTGGTTGTGGAAATGATCCGGCAGTGCCTGAACGCCGGGGCGAAGCAGATCCGCGTGACCGACGTCAGCTGCAACGATCCGCGCCGCTGCTTTCAGCGGTCGGGAATCGCAGAGGCCGCGCGCCGCGAAGGCGCGGAGGTCATCCTTCCCGATCCCGGCAGATTCAAGGAAGTGGACCTTCAAGGCGAAGTCCTGCGGGCCTGGCCGATTCTCGATCCTTTCCTGAATGCCGATAAGATCATCAACCTTCCGATCGCAAAGCATCACAGCCTGACCGGCACTACTTTGGGCATGAAGAACTGGTACGGCATTCTCGGCGGGGCGCGTCATCAGTTGCACCAGAAGATTCACGAAAGCCTGGCCGACCTGGCTGATTTCATGCGCCCAACCCTGACGGTGATTGATTGCTACCGGGTACTGATGCGCAACGGGCCGACCGGCGGCAATCTACAGGACGTGGCAGTCAAAAAGACCGTGGTTGCCGGCACGGATCCGGTGGCGCTGGACGCGTATGTAGCGAAAGCCTATTGGAACCTGGAGGTTTCTGCGTTGCCGTATCTGCAAATGGCAGCCCAGCGCGGCCTGGGGACCTACGAATTCGAGAAAGTGCTCACTCGAGTGAAGGAACTGTCATAGTGTTTGCCCATTCGGCGGGGTCCGGCTGTGAGACGAGATATCCGGGAACGCTGCCAATGGCGTGACCCGCATCACTCGGCGGGGTGATGCCTTTCACTGCCCTCCCGGCGCTGGAAACGGCATTATAAGAGCGGGGATGTTGACGTGTTCTCCGCGAGTTACAGCCAGCGGCAGCCATACCGGCGGTTGATCCCTGAAGTTGTATTCCGCTCGCCCTCGTCAGCCATCTTCGTACGCCACCATTCTCGGCAAGATCCTCCTTTCCTTTGCGTTGTCTGTGAGATAGCCGAGGAACTTGCCACAGCACAAGGGAAATCGTGCCGAGTTCCAAGCCGGGTACAGAGCCAAGCCTTCCCGGAGAAGAGGGAGTCCCATGGGCCGTCATAACTTTCTTTCCATCAAGGACTTTTCTGCAGAAGAAATCCAGTATCTGCTCGATCTGGCCCGCGAGATGAAGACGCACCCTTCCGCTCACACTTCGGTGCTGAAAGGCAAGACGCTGGCCATGATCTTCGAGAAGCCATCATTGCGCACGCGCGTCTCGTTTGATGTTGGCATCCAGCAACTGGGAGGTTTTTCTCTCTACTTGTCGAACGCGGAAATCAACCTGGGCAGGCGCGAGTCGGTCTACGACGTGGCCAAGAATCTGGAACGGCTGGTACAGGCCATCATGATTCGCACCTACGCCCACCAGATCGTCGAGCGAATGGCCGAGTACGCCAGCATCCCGGTCATCAATGGTCTGACCGACTACAGCCATCCCTGCCAGGCCATGGCTGACTATTTGACCATGCAGGAAGTGAAGGGCAAGGTGGCTGGCCTGAAAGTGGCGTTCATCGGAGATGGCAACAACGTCTGTCACTCGCTGATGTTTGCCGGAGCGCAGTTGGGAGCCGATGTTTGGGTGGTTACTCCGAAGGGATACGAGCCGAAGGCGGAAGCCGTTGCCTGGGCGCGACAGCGCGGCGCCGAGACCGGCGGGACATGCACGCTTACGCAGGATCCGGTCGAAGCGGCAACCGCTGCCGACGTTATTTACACAGACGTTTGGGCGAGCATGGGGCAGGAAGCCGAGAAAGAGCTGCGGCGGGAGAAGTTTGCTCCCTATCAGGTGAATTCCGGCCTCTTCGGCCACGCGAAGTACGACGCCCTGTTTATGCACTGTCTGCCCGCCCACCGCGGCGATGAAGTCACCGATGCCGTGATCGATTCCCCGCATTCGGTGGTTTATCAGCAGGCAGAGAACCGTTTGCATACCCAGAAGGCGATCCTGTTAGAGCTGATGCAATACCGGGAAGTGATCGAACCGGCGGAAGTTGCGTTCCACGAACTGACGCAGGTCTGAAGGGAGCGTAACGGTGAGAACAGATTCCCAATCTATTCTGCTCGCGGTGGGCGGCAACTCCCTCATCCGAGCCGGAGAGAAAGGAACTGTCGCCGAGCAGCTGGCTAATGCCCGGCGGACGGCGGCGGCGATCATCGGGCTGATCCGCGATGGCTATCGGCTGGTGGTGACTCACGGCAACGGCCCGCAGGTGGGCGCGGAGCTGCTTCGCTCCGAGCGGGCTGCCGATCAGGTGCCAGGCCAGACTCTGGACGTGTGCGGCGCAGCCAGCCAGGGCGAAATCGGGTACATGCTCACACAGTCGCTGGACGACGAACTGGCGGCGGCGGGCCTGCGCGTTCCCGTGGTCAGTCTCGTGACCCAGTGCGTCATTTCAGCCCACGATGGGGCCCTGCAGCATCCTACCAAGCCGATCGGTCCCTTCTACTCGCGCGTCCAGGCAGAAGAACGCCAGCGCCAGCTGGGATGGCAGATTGTGGAAGACGCGGCCCGCGGTTATCGGCGAGTGGTGCCGTCGCCTGAACCGGTGGAGATCGTCGAGCTTGAAGTGATCCGCTCGCTGATGAACGAAGGAGTTCTGGTCGTGGCCTGCGGCGGTGGCGGGATTCCCGTAGTGCGGGAACACGGAACGCTTCACGGAGTGGAAGCTGTCATTGACAAAGACCGGGCTTCCGCCCTGCTGGCTTCGCAACTCGGCGTGGATATCTTTGCCATCTCGACCGATACAGACTACGTATATCTCGATTACAAGAAAGCGACGCAACGGCCGCTGGATCGAGTCAGCGTGTCCGACCTTAACCGCTACCTCGATCGGGGCCAGTTCCCCCCGGGAAACATGGGGCCGAAAGTCGAGTCTGCGCTGCGCTTTCTGACAGAGGGCGGCAGGGAAGTGGTCATTACTTCTTACGAGCATCTCTGCGAAGCGATTGCCGGCCGGGCCGGTACGCACATTGTTCCCGATTCGAGCGCGGCCACTACCCAGTTCAATACGCAGTGTGAAGTGCCTGTGGGAGGGCGGTGAATATGCCAGATGCGACGTTTGTACCAGTGCGAGACCTTGCCGCGGACTCGCTCGAGCCTGAATCGGAGAGCGCTGGCCGGAGGCTGCGGCACTTGATCGAATCGCAGCAGCTAACCGTGCCGCTGCTCATGGAACTGTTTCAACGCTCCCGCGGAATGGAGCGGGTGGTAGCTCGCGGAGGCACTCTCGACTATCAGAACAAAATTCTGGCCACGCTGTTTTACCGCCCGTCCACCCGCACTCGATTCTGCTTTGAAGCGGCCATGCAGAGGCTGGGCGGACGGGTTCTTTCTACGGAGCATGCGGGAGCGTTTTCCTCTGAAGTGGAAGCCGAGCAGATCGAGGACACGATTCGCATTATCGGCAGCTATGCCGACGTGATTGTCGTGCGACATCCCGAATCCGGAGGTGCCCGGCGTGCTGCCCAGGTTTCACCAGTTCCCGTGATCAACGCAGGAGATGGAGACGGTGGCCAGCATCCCACGCAAGCTCTGCTGGACCTGTACACGATTTATCGCGAGCGGCCTTTGATCGGGTTGAGTGTGGCGATTGTCGGAGAACTCGACAAAGGCCGAAGCGCACGGTCCCTCGTGTATCTGCTGGCGAAGTTCGATCGAGTCAGGATTGTTCTGGTCAGTCCGCCCGAACTTCGCATGAAGCAGGACATTCTTGACTATCTGAACGAGCACGGCGTGAGCTACGAGGTGGAGTCCGACATTGACCGCGTGATCCGCGAGGTGGACGTCATCTACCAGACCCGCATCCGTCCGGAGCGCGTGCGGGATGAGCGCGAGTTGCAGCGCTACGCCATCGATTCCTCGGTTCTTCGGAAGATGAAGCAGGATGCGCTGATTCTGCACCCCCTTCCCCGAACCGTGGAACTCGACAGGACGGTGGATGACGATCCCCGGGCGCTTTATTTCAAGCAGGCGGCCAATGGTTTGTATGTGCGCATGGCGCTGCTGACCATGCTGCTCGAAAGAAATGAGTCATAGCATACGCAATCGAGGAGACAGCAATGCCGGTTATGGAAAGTACGCACTCGCAGGAACTCATTGAACTGGAAGAGCAGTTTGGCGCCCACAACTATCACCCGCTCGACGTTGTGATCGAGCGCGCCGAAGGGGTATGGGTGTCCGATATTGAAGGCCGGCACTATATGGATTGTCTGGCCGCGTATTCCGCGGTCAACCAGGGCCATTGCCATCCCCGGATTTTGCAGACGCTGATGGAGCAGGCACACAAGGTGACGCTCACCTCCCGCGCCTTCCGCAACGACCAGTTGCCGCTGTTTTATGAGGAACTGCACAAACTCACGGGCTTCGACATGGCGCTGCCCATGAACTCGGGCGCAGAAGCAGTGGAAACTGCGGTGAAGGCTGCGCGTAAGTGGGGCTACAAGGTCAAAGGCATTCCGGAAGGGCAGGCCGAGATTGTCGTCTGCGCCAACAATTTCCACGGACGCACCGTGACCATCATCAGTTTCTCCACTGATCAGCAGTATCGCGACGGGTTCGGACCCTTCACTCCCGGGTTCAGAGTGATTCCGTTCGGCGATGCTGAGGCACTGCGGAAGGCAATCACGTCCAACACCTGCGCCTTCCTGGTCGAGCCGATGCAGGGCGAAGCGGGCATTATCATTCCGCCGGCGGGCTACCTGAAGGAAGCCGCGGCGATTTGCCGTGAACAACGGGTATTGCTGATGTGTGACGAGATCCAATCAGGCCTGGGCAGAACCGGCAAGCTCTTCGCTTACATGCATGAGGGGATCAGGCCGGATGTGCTGATCGTCGGCAAGGCGCTTTCTGGCGGCTTCTATCCGGTGTCGGCCGTGCTGGCGTCCAGAGAAGTGCTGGGTGTCTTCAATCCGGGCGACCACGGCAGCACCTTCGGAGGAAATCCCCTGGCGTGCGCAGTGGCACGAACAGCGCTGCGCGTTCTGGTCGAAGAGAATCTGGTCGAGCGCTCCGCGGAACTGGGCGCCTACTTCCTGCACCGCCTGCAGACCCTGCACAGCCCGGACTTGAAAGAAGTGCGCGGCAAGGGACTCTGGATCGGGATCGAACTGCACAGCGCCGCGCGGCCCTATTGCGAAGCGCTGAAGGAGCAAGGCATCCTGTGCAAGGAGACCCACGACAAAGTGCTTCGGATTGCGCCTCCGCTCACTATCACGCGGGAGGAGATTGACTGGGCGTTCGACCGCATCCGCCGGGTGATCGAGAGGCCATAGCGATTGCGGGCATACAAGTTTCGCAATCAGGCCAACGCGGCCTTTGTCAGGAGGACGATATGGTGACTGCGGCAGAACTTACACCAGGCAGGGTCGTCCGCGTGGAAGGACAGATTTACCGCGTCCTGAGTGTCGAGTCGAAGGCAGCGGCCGCAAAACTGAGCGGCGTTGTGAAGGCGGAATTGAGCCATGTGACGACGGGACGGCTGCGGGAAGCCCGCTTCCGTCCCCAGGAACGCCTGGAAGAACTCCACACCGAGCGGCGCAGCATGGAATTCCTCTTTCGCGACGGAGACACTTGCACATTCATGGATCCGAACACGTTCGAGCAGGTTGCAATTGGCAGCGAGATTCTCGGACTGGGAGCTGCCTTTCTGCAGTCCGGGATGGTTGTGCCGATAGAGTTTTTCCAAGGCAGCCCTCTGAGCGCGGTTTTGCCCGAGGTGATCGAGGCCCGTGTGGTGGATACCGCGCCTCCTTCCCATTCCCAGCAGGACAGCGCCTGGAAGGAGGCGAAGCTTGACAACGGCATCACCATCCGCGTTCCGTTGTTCATTGCTCCGGAAGAATGGGTGCGGGTTGATCTGCGAACTGGCCGATACCTGGAACGGGCGCACGGAACCCATAAACGGATCGCATAGGAAAACGTCTGGGCAAGAACAGGGAGAAGGATCATGGTGGAAATCATGACCGTAGCCATGGAGTTTCCTGCGGACGCCAACATCATCGTTGGCCAGGCGCACTTCATCAAAACTGTAGAAGATCTTTATGAGGCGATGAGCACGACCGCCCCTCAGGCGCGGTTTGGACTTGCATTCAACGAGAGTTCAGGCGCTTGCCTGACTCGTTCGGAAGGAAATGACCAGACTCTGCGGGATTGCGCCGTGCGCAACGCTCAGGCCCTGGGTGCGGGGCATACGTTTGTGCTGGTCATGCAGAATGCTTATCCCATCAACGTATTGCCTGCGATTCGCAATGTTGCAGAGGTCTGCTCCATCTTTTGCGCTACCGCGAACCCGGTCCACATCATCGTGGCCGAGAGCGGGCAGGGCAGGGGAGTCCTCGGGGTGATTGACGGGAATTCGCCAAAGGGAGTCGAGACCAAAGACGACGTCGCGTGGCGGCACGACTTGCTGCGCAAGATCGGCTACAAACGATAATGCGTCTCCCGCCATGAGGCGGTTGGCATCCGCGGCCGGGTACACTAAGCCCTCTCAACGGTCACCCTCGGAAGTAGGCCTCAGAGTGTGCAGGTAGAGAATGACGTCCCGGATGTCTTCGTCGCTTAGGCTTCCCTCAAACGAAGGCATGATGCCGCTGCGTCCAGTCAGAATGGTGGAGCGAACCATATCGTCGGTGGCGGATCGTCCGCTGGGCAGCAACCTGCCATCGAACAACCCGTGCAGATCGGGGGGCACCCTCTGCAGGTTGAGCCTTTTCCCATTGTGACAGCCGTTGCAGTGCATCTGGAACAGGAGTCCTCCGTGCACGACACGCTGGGTTCGGTTTTCAGAATAGGAACAACCGGAGGATGCGCTGAACAGAAGAATAAGAGCGGCGGAGCAGACAAGGACTGCTCTTTGGGACGGGCGAGACATCGGCTTTCCGTGACGGCCGGCTTTGCCGGAGCGGCGCTGTGCTCCTTGACAGAAGCTGTGCAGTGAAAAGCGTAACACTCCCTGTCAACCGAAAGAACAACAAGACGGCAAAGACGCGTTAAGGGTTTAGATGCCGGCAGGAGTCAGAGCCAGTTTCTTGTAGCCCTTTTCAGCGGCCCACAGGTCGAGCGAGACGGCGGCAATCGCGTCCACGACGGGAACGGCGAGGCCGTCTTTGGTCATATCAATGGCCTTGATGTAGTGATGGCACGTGTCGCAGGCGTCAATGCGGACGTGCGGCATTTCCTGGGGCGTGAAGATGGGAAGGGAGTCGAAGCGCTCTTCGCCGCAAGCGGGGCAGACGACGCGCAGGAAATTCCATTCGTTCATGCACAAAGAGCAGACCAAGGAACGGCGTGCTCCGTGATCCTGATCGCGAAGAACCGAGCAGATCGGCTCCGAGCCGCAGACCTGGCAGGTGGCGTGGCCTGCCGCGGCCGAGATACTGTGACCGGATTGCGCCAGCCATTCCGCGTAAGGCTGAAGAAAGGCGAGCGCGATGAAATGATCGGCGGGCGGCGAGTCCTCCGAGTGATGCCACGAGTTGCCGTTCCAGAGCCGGGTCAGAAGTTCTTCGTGTTCGACGATGCTGGCAGCCGCGAGGGTTAAGGCCCGGTCGCGCATCGGCTCGGGAGAAATCTCGGCCAGCCCGCGCGCGAAATCAGGGAAGAGAGGCAAGAAGAGTCCGAGTTGCAGAGGCCAAGGATCGGCCGCGTCCGGCATTTCCACGCCTTGACCAAGAGCATCAAAGATGTGCTGCTGGGAAAACGCCAAACGTCCATAGAAACGCAGCAATTCGGCGGCTGCCGAATAACGGTCAGACAATGCGTGCGCCCGCTGGATTCGGCGGGCGAAGGAGGGTCGCGCCGGCAACTCGGGAAACAGCGGCTGGTCGCCGAGCAGAGGAAATGGTGAATCAGTGCCCATGGCTGGAAGAAGAAAGAAACGGAATCAGAACAGCCTTCACTTCTTGGCCGTGCCGCCCGTGATCCGGTTGTACCACAGCGGGTGGTGATGGCGCGCCCACGATTCCGAGACCTCGCCGCGAATGACCGAGGAGAATCCGCCGCGCACCACCGCCGTCCCCATATAGACATGGATGATGAAGCCGCCGAATGTGATCAGGAACGCCACCGGATGGAGGAGCACAGAGATGAGCCGGAGGAATCGCAGACTCCCCGGCAGGTAGTCGCTGAACCAAAGTACGAAACCGGTCACCAGCAGCGTCAACCCGCCCCAGAACATCAGCCAGAACAGGTACTTCTGCCCGAGATTGAAGCGGTCCACAGGAGCGTAGGGAGTGAAGCCGCGTTCGGCCTGCACCGGATGCATCTCTTCTTCTTCGTTGCGCACGTAGGCGCGGATCGCCTTCTTCCATTCGAGATCAGTCTTCGTGATGCGCATGTCGGTCAGCCAGATGCGGTACATGTAGATCACAGAGACGGTGAAGGCGAGCCCGATCCACGGGTGCACGGCGCGAGTCACGGGGCCTCCGCCCAGCAGGATCGCAGCCCACCACATCCACGGCGTCCAGAAAGCAAGCCCGCTGAGCGCGAGATACATATAAGACAGCGCCGCCGCCCAATGCACCAGGCGCTCGATGAAGGTGTAGCGCAGCACGTTGCCTGGAGCGACCTTGACTGGCTTCAACATTGCGGGCTTCGCCATCGTCGTCCTCAATTCGGTGGTAATTGTTTGCTCGGGCCGTCCTCGGGCACGTGCTTGGGGCCGAAGCGCAAGTAATGAACAAAGGTGCCGATGATCCCGCCCACGATGGCGAGATTGCCGATCCACTTCAGCGGCCCCTTCCATAGCTCGAGGGCAAACGAGATGTTCGGATTCCTTGGCAATCCGTACGCCGCCGGATCGCCGTAGGCGAGAATCGTAACCACGCCCGTGCCGCTCACTCCCGGAGGATCATAAATAGCCGCGTCGGCGAATCCGGCAGCCTTGAGCTGCGTGACGCGATTCTGCGCCTTTAGCAGCAGCACGTCCTTGCTGCCGAACGTGAGACAGTTCGTCGGGCAGGCCTTGATGCACGCGGGTTCGAGGCCGACCGAAACGCGGTCCACGCAGAGCGTGCACTTGTAGACCTTCTTGGTCTGCTTGCTCATCTTCGGTACGTTGAACGGGCAGCCGGCGATGCAATAGCCGCAGCCGATGCAGTTGTCCTGCTCGAAATCCACGATGCCGTTGTTGTACTGCACGATCGCGCCGGGCGCAGGGCATGCTTTCATGCATCCGGGATCGGCGCAGTGCATGCACTGATCCTTGCGCAACAGCCAGTGGAACGCGCCGTCGCTGGTTTCATGCTCATTGAACTTGATCAGGTTCCAGAGATTCGGCGTCGTGTCGGGCAAGGTCTGGTAAGTGCCAATCTGCACGGTGATTTCCGCCGGCAGATCATTCCATTCCTGGCAGGCGACTTCGCAGGCCTTGCAGCCGATGCACGTGCTGGTATCAATCAGCTTAGCGACGACGGGCGCGCTGCGAATGCCCGGGGCCGGAGTGGAACTCGCCGACATCGCGCGAATTTCGAGGACTTTTCCTGGCATCGCGCGCCCCCTATGCCTTCTCCAGCTTTACAAGGAAGCCCTTGTATTCTGGCGCGAAAGAATTTGGATCTACGACGCTGTGTGTCACCAGGTTGGCGATGGCGCCCTTTTGCTCGCCGACGCCGAAGAACCCCCAGTGAATCGGCATGCCGATCTGATACACCTTCTTTCCGGCAATGGTCATTGGCTTGATCCGCTTGGTCACCATGGCCTTGCCGACGATCGAGCCGCGGGCGGAAGTGATCCGCACGTTCTGCGTGTTCTTGATGCCTTTTTCGGCCGCCAGCTCGGCCGGAATCTCGACGAAAAATTCCGGCTGGCCCTGAATGTTGTACGGATTGTTCTTGGTCCAGTAATGGAAGTGCTCGGTGAGGCGGTAGGTCGTCGCGACAATCGGATATTCGTCGGACTTGCCGAGCTGGTCCCACTGCGTCTTGAAAGGCTTGGCCGCCGGATTCGAGTTCTGTCCTTCCGGGTGCAGCGGATTCTGCACCGGCGATTCCATCGGCTCGTAATGCTCGGTCCACGGGCCGTCGGCGAACTGGCCGGGCACGAACAACCGCGCCACGCCCTCCGGATTCATGATGAACGGCCCCATGCCGGCTTCGGGCGCCGAGTCGGGCTTGTAGTCGGGAACGTCGCCGATCCACTTTTCGCCGTTCCACTTGATGCCGGCCCGCGTCGGGTCCCAGGGCTTGCCGCTCGCATCGGCCGAGCAGCGGTTGTACATTACGCGACGGTTCGCAGGCCAGTTGAAGGCCCATTCCGAGTAACGTCCAAGGCCGCTGGGATCGGCACCGCTGCGGCGTTGCGTGAGATTTCCCGCCTGCGTGTACGAGCCGATGTAGAGCCAATTGCCGCTCAAGGTCGAGCCGTCGGCGCGGGCGTCGAGGAACTTGCCGAGCTGGTCACCGGCTTTGAGCGCAACCGTCTTCGGGTCTTTTTCATCCATCACGTCGGTGATGGCCCAGCCGTTAATCTCTTTCGCGACCTCTTCCAGCGCAGGCTTGGTCGGACTCGTGTACCACCAGTTCAGCGACTGGATCGGATCGGGATACTTGCCGCCTTCTTTCTCGTACAGTTCGCGAACCTTGAGGAAGATGCGGGCGATGATCTCCTGATCGGGTTTGGCGTCGCCGGGGGGATCGACTGCCTTGTATTTCCACGCAATCCAGCGGGCCGAGTTGGTGAACGAGCCATCTTTCTCGGCGAAGTTAGCGGCGGGCAGCAGGAAGACTTCAGTCGGAATATCCTGGGGCTTGCCGTCATTGAGCCACTGAACCTCAGGTTTCCAGAAAGAAGCGGTCTCCGTCTCAAAGTTTTCGGCGACCACCAACCACTTCAGCTTGCCGAGCGCAGCGATGGCTTTGCGCGAATGCGGTCCGTTCGACACCGGATTCATCCCAAAGCTGAAGAAGCCCTCCATCTGACCGCTATACATGTGGTCGAACATGTATGCCCAGCTCCAGTTCTGGTAAGTGCCGGGCGCCGCGCCGACCGGAAGTTTTGGATGAAGGTTGAACCCGAACTCATTGTCTTTGGTGGCGCTTTTGCCGTAGTACGCCTTGTACTGGCTGACCACGAAGCGGTCGTAGTTGGCCATGAAATTCATCACACCGGGGCGCAGAGGCTTGGGGCACACCACGGCGAGGAAATCGGGAAGCTTGGCATAGTCGGCCTTCGGTATAGCGATGTAGCCGGGCAGATTGTGGTACGCCATGCCGCAGTCGGTGCCGCCCTGGATGTTGGAGTGTCCACGCAGAGCGTTGAGTCCGCCGCCGGGCATGCCGACATTGCCGAGCAGAAGCTGCAGCATGGCGGCCGCGTGGATGAGTTGCACCGAGAAGCTGTGATGCGTCCAACCCAGCGCGTACATGATGGTGCCGACTTTGTTCGGCAGGTAGGTGGAGGTGATGATCTCTGCGGCCTGCTCGAAGCTCTCCGGCGTGCATCCACAGACCGACGAGACCATTTCCGGCGTGTAGCGCGCATAGAACTTCTTCATGATCTGCAGGACGCAGCGCGGGTCCTGCATGGTTTCGTCCACTTTGGCAAAGTTGGTTTTGGGATCAATGTCATAGGCCCAGGTGGACTTGTCGGTGTACGCCTTCTTGTCTTTGTCCCAGCCGCTGAACAGGCCCGTCTTTTCGTCGAAGGAGTATCCCTCTTTCACCAGGAAGGTCGCGTTGGTGAAGAGCTTTACGTAGTCTTCCTGAATGCGGTTGTGGGTAAGCGCATAGTTGATCAGGCCGCCGAGGAAAGCGATGTCGCTGCCGGCGCGAATCTGCACGAACTTGTCGGAGACCGCGGCGGTGCGCTGGTAACGCGGATCCACCACCACCAGTTTGGCGTTGCGGTTGCGCTTGGCTTCCATGGCGAAACGGAAGCCGACCGGATGATTTTCGGCAGGATTGCCGCCCATGGCCAGGATGACATCCGCATTGGCAATGTCAGTCCAGCCGTTGGTCATGGCCCCGCGGCCGAAGGTGGCGGCCAAACTGGCCACCGTTGGGCCGTGTCATATACGGGCCTGCTGTTCCATGGGGATAACGCCCAATCCCGCACGGAACGCTTTCACCAGCAGGTAGTTGATCTCGTTCGTGTCGGTGCAGCCGCCGATCACGCCAACGGCGGGGAGTCCGTTGACCGTGTGGCCCTGCGCGTCGGTGGTGATGAGCTTCTCGTCGCGCGTCTGCTTGAGCAGGTGAGCGATGCGGTCAATGGCAAAGTCCCACGATTTTTCTTCCCACTTGTCGCTGCCCGGAGCGCGGTATTTTACGGTGGTCAGGCGCCGATCATTCACAACGTCCTGTTTCAGCGTGATGCCCTTCGAACAGAGCGCGCCGCGATTGGTGGGATGATCCGCGTCGCCTTCGATGTGAACCACGGAAGGCTTCACGTTGCCGGACTTGTCGCCCAGCGTGTGAATGATTACTCCACACCCGACGGCGCAGTAGGGGCAAGTCGAGCGCGTCTCGGTCGTGCGCGCGATCTTCATCTCCCGTACTTCGGCCTGGGCCTGCGTGAGATCGAATCCGAGGATGGAAGCGGCGACGCCGCCAACCGTGCTGACCTTGAGAAAATCTCGTCTGGAAGTGGTCATGGGTGCGTCTCCGACTGGCTGAGTTCAAAACCCGTGCAGCAAGACAGCAAATCCCAAGCGGTGGGCGCCCCTGCGCCCACGTTCTTGGCTCAAGATCAAATCACTTTCCGCACGGGGAGTCAAGAGCGGTGAACGAGAGCCGCTTATTTCGACCTATCAGGCGCCAGCCGTTCTTCCCGGGAATAGATCAGAAACCGCCGGCCGCGCAGGAAGCCGACCAGCGTCAGCCCGAGTTCTCGGGCCAACTGCACGGCGAGGCCGGAGGGCGCCGACACCGAGGCCACCAGCGGAACGCCCGCCACCAGCGCCTTCTGGATAATCTCGAAACCGCCGCGTCCGCTGACCATGAGCACACACTCCGCGAGCGGCAGGCGATCTTCCAGCAGCGCCCAGCCTACGACCTTGTCCACGGCGTTATGTCTCCCGACGTCCTCGCGCAGAACGATCAGCCCTCCTTGTGGGCTGAACAAGCCGGCGGCGTGCAGCCCGCCGGTTCTCCCAAAAATCGTCTGGGAGGCGCGGAGTCTGTCCGGCAGCGAGCACAGCACTTCAGGATCGAAGCGAAACTCCGGATTGGGAGCCGCGATCCCTCTTACGCGAATAGCATCAATCGAAGCTTTGCCGCAAATTCCGCAACTCGACGCGGCAAAGAAGTTGCGCTGCAGGCGCTCGCGGTCAATCTCGGCCCCGGACAATTCCACATCTACGAGATTGCCGGCGGCGGCTTGATCCGATGAGGGTTGCTCCTTGGCTGTACTTTCTTTGAGAGCGGCAATCTGCTCCGCGCTCTGAATCAGGCCCTCGGTGAACAGGAATCCGGCAGCCAGTTCCCGGTCATGACCCGGAGTGCGCATGGTGACGGTCAGGGGCGCGCCACCGACGCGAATCTCCAGAGGCTCCTCGGCGGCCAGGTAGTCCTGGAAGCGGCGAAGATTGCCCTCCTGCCACTCCAGGACCTGCGTCAAGTCAATGCTGCGTGAGTGTTGGACCACGTTGTTCCTGAACCTACCGCGGCGATTCGGCCGTTGGCTGCCCATTACTCCGACGGAAGGGCGGCTCAATACCTGAGGATCACATTCTTGTGCACGAAATCTTCCCCCGCGCCAAAGGAGACGTAGATGCGATATCCATTCTGCGTCTTCTCGGTCTTGTCCGCTCCTTCTACTTGAAGACGTGAAGATTCCGTGAGCAAGTCCAGTTCGTACGTGCGTTCGCCGAGGCCGGCGAGTGAAATGGTAACGGAGCGTGCTTTGTCATTGGTGGTGACGTTGAGGATCTTCAGCGAAGCGTTGGCCGCGCCTCTTTCCGGGACGGGTTTGACCGGTGCGAGGGCTACTCCGCCCCGGTAGTCGAACGCGATCTGCGACTGCTCGGATGAGGAAGCGACCGCCAGGGCGGCTTGCGGCAATCGCCGCCCGTTAAGGTGGGTTTGCGAGGTTTCTGCACCATAGGGAAGTTGAGGACGGACAAGCAAGGGCCGTGAAGGTCCAGCTGCGTGAAGATTGAAGGTGGTGCGACCGGGCTCCTGCTGAATCGTCGCGCCGATCTCGGTTGCGCCGGCACGGTAGTGCTTGAAGCTCGCTTTGGCCCACGTTGCCGGCAACCTCGGTTCGATGGACACTTCCTTTTCCGCGCTGGATGAGAGACCGAAGAGTCCTGCCACCACGGGCCGCACCATGCTCCACGAAGAAAAGAGCTGGTGAGGCACGGAGCGCTCACCGGGTTCGTTGCGGTTGCCGACCATGTGCTCGGGCATGCCGCCCGGAGTTTGCGCCCCGGTCAGATGAGCCAACGACATCAAGGTGGAGTACCCGGCCAGCGGCTGGCCGTGCGCATACTGCGCCCATGCCACGAATCCGCCGGCAAACGGCCATGCCGTTCCGTTGTTGTAGCTCACGGGGTCGTACAAGGGACTCTTGTTCGAGATCCAGCGGCTGCCCCAGTCGGTTGCCAGTTCCGGGGAAGCAAACGCTTGCACAGCCGCCTCGTCATCCTCTTCCGGGCCCACGCCGCCGCCCGCCGAGAGCAGGGCCGCCGACCAGTTACCGATCATATCGGCGCGCTGGCCAGCCGTATCAACACCGAATGCGTAGTGGTTGAGCGCCGGATCGCGCCACTTCGTACGCAAAGTGGCCAGAGCTTTTTCCAGACGCTGTCCCGCATCGTTCGTTTGTTCTGTGCTGCCTCGAACCGCCGCCAGCGCAGCCATCGCGCGCAGCCCGCCGACCCAGAATCCCTGCACGTAAACGTCTTTCTTGACTGTGCCTCTCAGCACGCCGACTTCAATCGCGCCCAGGCCCGACTTGGTGTTATCCATCAGGCCGTCGTCCGGGTCGAGCGTCGAGACGCAATAGGCGTAAGCCTTCTCCGCCGACGGCCAGAACTCGTCCAGGAACTTTTGATCGCCGGTCCGCTGCCAATACTGACCGAGCGAGTAGAGGTACATCGGCGTGGTGTCGGCGTGCATGTAGCCGAAGTGATACTTCGACCACCAGTCCGCTATCTGGGCCGACTGCACCATCTCGTGCATCATCTTGCCGTCGCTGCGCTGGTGCGCTTTGAGGAAGCGCAGTTCGCGCAGCGCGCCATCGAAGTCGCCATAGTCCAGCATGGCCCAGGTCGCCATCAGGCCATCGCCCCCAAACCACCAAGCGAAACCCGGACGCTCGCCGTCCCCCGCAGGCCCATACCCGGCGACGACTCCGCACGGCTCGTTGGCAGGGAAGGCGAAACCCTCCGGAGGCGCGGAAGGTGGGGATTGGCCGGGCTCAGACGCGCTCGCGGAAGCCGTACACACCCATCCTTGCTCGATGGAAACTTTGGCCCAGGTGAAAGCTCGGTTCAAATCGGCATCCGGCGTTTCGAGTTGCAGCGTGTGTTCGAGAAAGTCGCGCCAATGCTGCGTCTTCAACTCGTAGATCTCGCGTGCGTGCGCCAACACGTCCCGGTATACGGAGCGCGCTTCTTCCTCGCTTGTCATGCTCAGCGTCATCACCAGCGGGTAGAGGCGATGCCTGGCTTCGGCCGGGGAAGTCGAGATGCGCAGCAGCATCTCGCCGCCGATCAGCGAATGATCCATGAATTCTGTGTTTGCGCTGCTGGCCGGAGAGCCGATGACAGCGGTCGGCTTGTAAGTGCCGTCGCTCAGCGTAAACGCCTTGTCCTCTTCCAGCCAGCCGCTGTGTTGCCCGCCCATCGCGGCGGGCCACATGGGCTTGAAGTCCGGTACGAACTTGGCGGTGATGGAGAGCGGCCGGTCGGAATCCACGTCGAAGAACAGCACGATGGCGCTGCGGTCGTCGGCCGCCCAGATGGTCTGCTTGACGGTGAAGTTCGGGTGAACATAAAGCAGCGTGGTGGATTCCGGCCGCACTGTCACCGACTGCAGGTAGTTTTCGCCGCGTACCGGCTCCGGCATGCGCTCAAGCTGGAACTCAAGCCGGAAGCCGTGCAGCACCTTGATCGGCCAAAGCCAGGCCTCAAAGCGGCCGTCTTGTTTTCCGAAAACGGCGGCCCGGCGACCGATGGCATCGAAGTAACGCGTCGGGTTGGCCGGTTCGCTCCACTCCAGGCCGCTTGCGGACCAGAAGCGCTCCACCGGTTGTGGCGCGGGCGGCTGTGTCTGGGCACACAGGGCGGCGCCGAGCAACGGAGCGGCCATGCAAAGAACACGCAATGTGGTTATCCGCCTCCGACGAAGACGAAGGTTGTGCCGCATAAACGTTCCCGCTTCGTTGGCCTCAGGACCCTGCCGGAACTATGAGCGCCGTCATGCTTTCCTCGGTGAGCGCACGATTGAACGCCGGGAGATCTTCATTCAACACTTTCTGGTAATCGGCGTCGGCTCCAGCAATGTCGGATTCAAACGTTTTCAATAACTCGCGCTGCGTGTCGGTGGGCGCGAAGTCAGCGCCGCCTGCGACGTCACCGCCCCCGGTTCCAACTTCCGCATTCAGCCAGATCAGGTTGAGGTACACCTGGTAGGCCTCGACAAAATACTTATCGTCAGAATTCAGCAAGGCCGGCGAGATCAGCTTGTGTTCCACGGTTTGCAACTTCTTGTCGAAATCCTGAGTTGCCTTCAGCAGGTCGGCTTTGCGCCGGGCATGTGCTTCATCCAGTTCCTGTGGCGAAGCGGCCGTGGGTGCGGGGCCTTCGTAGTCATCCTCGTCCTCATCGGACTGAGCCTTGTCTTTCTTTTTCGGCGGACGAAGCATGGTCTGAATCACCTCCAGCTGTTTGCGCAGCCACTCGATCTGGTTGACCGTGTCGGAGACATGGCTGATGTTGTCGCGGATGCGGAGCAAAGTCTTCACGGAAAGATCAATATCCGCGTCCGATCCGGGCGAGCGCGGATCGCGCAGGATGGTCAGCGGCTGCGTGTAAGTCTGGTCGTCCACTTTCAGACGGATCATGTATTTTCCCGGAGCGGCGATCGGGCCGGTCTCTGCCGGCTTGGCTCCCCAGTGCGTGACCGGACGCGAATCGGAATCGCGGAAGCGGGGCTCGTTCCAGATGTGCGGGTTCTCCGGAGCGACCGTGCGCAACGCGATCACCCGCGGCGACTCATAGCGCAGATCCCATGGAGTGCGATTGATTCCCACCTTCGCCTTCGTTTCGAGTTTTCGGATCACCTTTCCATCCGCATCCAGAATCTCAATCGCGGCCGGCTTCTTGGGCGCGGTTTTCAGCGAAAAGTTGATCATCGCCTTTCCGCCGCGGGTAAACCGATAAGCCGGCCGCGGTTCAAACAGGGTGACGGCCGCGTCGGAGTGTTTCTTCGCCATCTGCTCCAGCAGCGTGATGTCGTCGAGAATGTAGAGGCCGCGTCCGTATGTTGAAACGACCAGGTCGTGGAACTCCTTTTGCACTACCGCCCAGGTGACCGGAGCATGCGGCAGGCCGGAATCGAGCACGGTCCAGTGGCCGCCGTCATCGAGCGAATAGTAGAGGCCGTTGCCGGTCCCGGCAAACAGCAGGCCCTGGCAATTGGGATCCTCCGCCACGATGCGAACGTAGGACAAGGGATGCTTGGGCAGACCGCCGCTGATTTGCTTCCACGTCTTCCCCATATCTGTCGTCTTGTAGATGAAGGGATCGCGATTATCCATGAGATGGAAATCCACACTGATGTATGCCGTGTTGGCCTCGAAGTTCGACGGCGCGATGCTGGTAATCGTTCCCCAGGCCGGAAGCCCTGTGATGTTCTTGGTCACGTTGTTCCAGTTGGCGCCATCAGTGGTGTACCAGACCTGGCCGTCGTTGGTGCCGGCCCAGATCAGGTTCTTCTGAATCTTGGAAGGAGCGATCGCGAACGCAACCTCGCCATAGAATTGGCCGAGGTTATCCCCGACAATTCCTCCCGAAGGAACGATGCGCGACGGATCCTGCGTAGACAGATCGGGACTGATCACCGTCCAGCTCTGGCCCTTGTTCGAGGTTTTGAAGATGACCTGGCAGCCATAGTAGACGGTGTTGTGGTCGAACGGATCAATCGCCAGCGGGGCGGTCCAGTGGCAACGATACTTGATTTCGTTCGGCGCCGAATCGAGGGTATGCATCCAGGGGCTGATCGAGTGCGCGTGCTTGTACCGAGCGTCCCAGCGCGTGACCTTGTTGCCGTAGCAGGTGGCCCACACGACATTGGGATCGGCATAGTCGGGAACGGTGAAACCGGATTCGCAGCCGCCCATCCCATGATCCCATCCGGATTCGCCACGGAAATCCTCGGCCAGGCTGGGCCCGCGCATGTTCCCGTCGTCCTGCATGTTGCTGTAGAAGTAGTAGGGAATCTGGTTGTCCACATCCACGTGGTACATCTGACCAATGGGCAAACTGACGCGGTGGAAGCCGCGCCCGTGAACGGTCGTGATGTTCAGCCCGCCGTCATCGGTGACCACGAAGCGATCCGGGTTGGTGGGATCGATCCAGATGTCATGCGTGTCTCCGCCCCAGGGGACTTCGCGGAAGTTCTCTCCTCCGTCCAATGACTGGTGGAAAGAGCTATTGGCTACATAAACTTCATGGTCGCTGGCGGGAGAAACCGCGAGGCGAATGTAGTATCCGGCCCGACCAGTCAAGGCGCGCTGATAGTTAACGGTCTTCCAGTGTTCGCCGGCGTCGTCTGACCTCCACAGCGATCCTTGATCCTTCGTCTGAATCAGAGCATAGACACGGTTGGAATTGGTGGGAGCCACGGCCACATCAATCTTTCCCATCGGGGCCTTCGGCAGGCCATGTTCCTCGATCCTGGTCCACTTCGTTCCGCCGTCAAGCGATACGTAGACTCCGCTGCCCGGGCCGCCGCTGAACTCGCCGTAGGTGTGCAACTCCACCTGCCACATGCCTGCGAATAACTTGCGCGGATTGTGCGGGTCCATGGCCAGTCCGGAACATCCGACATTGTCGGCGGCAAACAGCACGCGCTCCCAGTGCTGGCCGCCATCGGTGGTGCGGAAGACGCCGCGCTCCTGCTGCGGTCCGGTAGCACGCCCCAGGGCGCAGGCGAACACGATGTCAGGGTTGAAAGGATGCACGATGATCCGGCCGATGCGGCCTGTCTCTTCGAGGCCCATGCGGGTCCAGTTCTTGCCGGCGTCGGTGGATTTGTAGAGGCCGTTGCCCATCACGTCGCTGTCGCGGATGACCCACGCCTCGCCGGTTCCCGCCCACACCGTACTCGGATCGGAGGGGGCGACGGCCAGCGCGCCGATGGCGGCGGCAGGTTGCTTGTCGAAAATCGGTGACCAGTGATTGCCGCCGTCGGTAGATTTCCATACCCCGCCCGAGGCGGCTCCCGCGTAGTATGTGCTCGCATCGCCCGCTATGCCGGCGATCGCCGCGACTCGATTCCCCACTCTTGGACCGACGAAGCGGAAGCGGAGCGAGCTCTCCTCGTCAGCGTCCGACTGTTGCGCACAGGCCACGACCGCACTGCCCACCAACACCGCCAGAACTGCGAAGCACTTCAGTTTTCGCGCATTCATCTCAGGGAGTCCTCCACAGGACAGCGCATCTTACAGGGGCGCGGGCAGAGAAGCCAAGTGAGTCGCGCTAGCCAGCCTCTGCCACGCCGTCTTATCCTGAAGCTGCCTTGCAGACCAAGGCCATCGCGATGACCCAGAAGACTACGCTGAATCGAACCTGCTCGCAGCAACTTTTCGAGCGCGCCCAAAGATCTCTGGTCGAAGGAGTGAATTCGCCCTCCCGTGGCGCAACCGTATATACCGGCGGCCCCATGATGCTGGAACGCGGCCGCGGCTCGCACGTCTGGGACGCCGACGGCAACGAGTACACAGACTTCATGATGTCATTCGGCGCGCTCATTCAGGGGCACGCGCACCCCAGGCTGGTTTCGGCGGTCAACGAGGCGATGTCCTCGGGTTCGCACTTTGCCGCGGCGACCTCGGCCGAGGTCGAAGCGGCCGAGGGCTTCCGGCGGATGGTTCCGTCTGCGGAAGTGGTCCGTTTTGCCAATACTGGCAGTGAAGCCACCATGCTGGCCCTGCGTCTGGCGCGCGCTCACACCGGCCGCACTAGGTTTCTTAAGTTCGAGGGGCACTACCACGGCTGGTACGATCCGTATCTGCTGAACGCGCACAGCCATCCCGTCGCGCAATTGGGTTCGCCCGACCATCCGGCGCGGATTCCGGACTCGGAAGGCATTCCGCCAGCAACGTTTGAGGATGTCGTACTAGCTCCTTGGAATGATGTTGCGGCGCTCGAGCGAGTCATTCAAGAGCACGGGCCCGCACTCGCGGCCGTGATCACCGAGCCGATCATGGCCAATATGGGATGCATTCCGCCGCGCCAGGGCTATCTGCAACGCCTGCGCGAGCTAACCAGCGAGTGCGGCGCGCTGCTGATTCTGGATGAAGTGGTCACCGGTTTCCGCTATGCTCCCGGCGGTTGCCAGCAGTACTACGGAATCAAGCCTGATCTCAGCGCGTTCGGCAAGGCGCTCGGCGCGGGCTTTCCGGTGGGCGCGGTGGCCGGACCGCGGGCGATTCTGGATCGCATGCGCTGGAGCGACAGAATGGTGCTTCACTACGGAACTTTCAACGGGCATCGCCTGACGATGAAAGTCGTGGCCGCGAATCTGGATTTGCTGTCAGCGCCCGACACGTATCGCAAGCTGCACGCGATTGGAGACGCCGCCATCGCCGGCCTGCGCGATGTCTTTCGCCGGCACAAGGTGAAGGCAATCGTGCAGGGATTCGGCCCGATGTTCCAGATTTATTTCACCGACCGCGGCGCCATCCACGACTACCGCGACTACTGCGCCTACGTGGACACAGCCCGCTACTCCCGCTTCGTGCACGCCTTGCTCGAACAGGGCATCTACATGACTCCCTCCAACGGACTGCATTGGATCATCTCCACGGCGCACACCGAAGCTGATATCGAGGCGCTGGTTCAGGCCGCCGACCGCGCCTGTGCGGAGCTGGCGTGAAGGCCACGATCTTTATCGGAGCCGGCCGCATTACCACCGCGCTGGTCGCCGGCCTGCGCCTCGCGAAGGACAGCAGGCCGCTGGTTGTCCACGATCATCATCCGGAGAAACTGCGCCGGCTACGAGAGCTTTACGGAGTTGCAGTCGAGCGCGATCTGCAGAGCGCCATCATGCAGTCGAATCTGCTCATCATCGCAGTGCGTCCGGCTTCCGTCGGTGAGTTGCTTCAGGAAATGAGCCGGATATTCAGCTTGACTCGTCCCCGACGCGCCCCGCTCGTCGCCGTCAGCCTCGCTGCGGGAATCCCGCTCGCAAAGCTGCGCGCGGCCACTGGACCTCATGTCCGCTGGGCCCGGGCCATGCCGAGTCCGGTGTGCCGCACCGGGCGCGGTCTGACTGCGCTGACCTTCGACCGCGGCTTTCCGCGGAAAAGGAAGCGCGAAGTCTGGGAGATGTTTGCTCGTGTCGGGCAAGTCCTCGAAATCCCCGGACACAAATTCGACGCCTTTACCGCGACGTATTCCTGCAGCCACGGCTATCACGCGCTTGCCGCTCTGACCGACGCTGCCCGCGAGTTGGGATTAGACCGTAAGACCGCGCTGGCCGCCTCCGCCCACGCGCTGGGAGACGCCGTCGTCGCCTGGCGGGATGGCAACCACTCTTTGGCGGCACTACTCCACGAAGCCGCCACGCCCGGCGGCATCGCCGCCACGGTGATGAATTCCATGGACAAGGGCGGCTACCAAAAGATTGTCCGCCAAGGACTCGCGGCAGGTCTGGCGCGCGCTCGCAAGAACGCAAGACTCTAGCCCGCCCGCATTTACTCGGTGCGCAGCGCCGCAGCTTCCGGCCCGCGCGACGAATGACCGAGTTGTTCGGCGACGTGCTGCTGCACCAGGTCCCATTCCGAACGCAAGATCATCTCCCGGATGCTGAACTTGCTTTCGTGGCGGGCGTCGTCGATGCGCACGTCGAGTTCGTTCTTGTGCAGGCGGAAATCAATGACATCGGCCAGTGGCACCAGTTGGCCCGACGAACTCCCGACAATGACGAGCACCACTTTGTCCGACACCAGCGTGTATTCCGGGCACGCCTCCGGAACCGATTGCGCAGGCCCGCCCAGAGTCGCCATGAATCCGTGGCGGGGAGCCGCGCAGTCGCCCATGCGCATTCTCACCACTGTGCCATGCTGGTAGATGCCGATCTGCCCGGCCCAGGCGGCTGGGACGCCGAAAACCAAGACCAGCCAGAACGGAACTCTCAGAAATTTCGCCTTAAGGGATGCTTGTTTCATAGGAATAGCCACTCCGGCAGTGAAACCGCAGGTTGAGGTTGTGTTGAGGAAGGATGCGGAGCGAGTGAAACCCAGCCTTGCGGCTGGGGAGTTGATAGGTGACTACAAAGGAGGCGCGCAAGTCGGCGAGCACTGCTTGCAGCGCGCCGGCTGCTTGGTCCTCGACCAGGAGCGCCCTGCCTCCGGTATCCTCGGCCATTTGCGCAAGGGCTGCGCTGGCACGCGGGTCTTCTCCCGGATGGTTCAGGTCCACGGTATAGAGCAGCGCACCGCATGCCGTCACTGCCTTCATGGCCTCGCGCGCGGTGGATTTGCTGATCGTGTCGTTGCCATCAGAAAAGAGGATCATCACCTGCCGTGTGCCCGGCGTTTCACGGCCGTCGAGAAAGCGGGCGCGGCGTAGAGGAGCGAGTCGAAAAGAGGAGTTGCTCCGCCGGCCTGGACGGGCAACAGCCGGGGACCCGCCAGCACGCCGCTACAATCGCCGGCGCAGAGCAACTCCGGCTGCAGGCCGCGGAACGAGATGACCGAGAGTTGGACGTTTTCCGCGGCCCGTTCCTCGGAGATCAGCTGCGCAAGTTCTTGCACCGATGTCCGGAACCGGCGCCCGACCGATTCACTGGCGTCTACCAGCACCACGACATCCAGCGCGGTCTCAGCGCTGCGCGTCAGGCTCCGAAACTGCCGGATCACCATTCCGTCGTCCACCACCGCGAAGTCCTGCTCGCGCAGAGTTTCCAGCGGTCGGTGGTGTTCGTCAGTGGCAAAGAAAGAGATCCGCACTTCGGCGGCGTCGGTGCGGTAACTTGCTTTTGGAACATCGTCCGCGCTTATGGCAAAGAAAACATTGGGGATAAGAAGAACCGTTGGAATCCACGACCAGCCCTGCCGATGAGACAGCATTGCCATTGCTGAGCACTTCGGCGTAGTGGGGACGTACTCAAGGCCTCAAAGGTAGATTTCCATTACGAACGTCATCTTGACCCGTGAAAAATTGTCGCGTCCAGGCACGGGAAGTCCGCAATTTTTGCTCCTTCTAGCCAGTTTGGGGAGGGTACATCCCGCCGAAATCGTTATAAAATGCTGGGGCCGCGGAAGGCGGTTTCGCCATGGATACGCCCAGCTCGCCCAAAAAACTCGCCGGCCGGTACGAGGTCAGGGAGATCCTCGGCAAGGGCGGGATGGGCCTGGTCTATCGCGCCTACGATACCGTGGTGCGGCGAGAAGTCGCGGTCAAGACTCTGCTCGACATCCCAGACCCTGGTTCGCTGCAACTTTTCTACAAGGAATGCGATGTGCTGGCTTCGATGAGCCATCCCAACATCATCGAGATCTTCGACATCGGAGAATTTGAAGAGGACGGCCAGAAGAAGCCATATTTCGTCATGCCGCTGCTGCCCGGCACGACGCTGGATTATTTCATTCGTAAAGCCAGCCACCGCCTCACCGTCGAACGCACCATCGAAATCGTCACCCAGACCTGCCGCGGCCTGCAGGCGGCGCACGAGCGCGGTCTGGTGCATCGCGACCTCAAGCCCAGCAACATCTTTGTGATGGAAGACGACTCCGTCAAAATCATTGATTTTGGCGTGGCCCACATGGCCGACGCGCACACCACGCGCGCGCAAAAAGGCACTCTGCTCTACATGTCGCCTGAGCAGATTCAGCTGAAACCCCTGTCGGGATCTTCCGACATTTTCTCGCTCAGCGTGGTCTGCTACGAGGCGCTCACCGGGAGGCATCCGTTCCAGCGTGCGCGGGCGGACGAAGTCGTAGACGCGATCCTGCACCAGAGTCCTCCGCCGGCCACGGAAGTAAATTCCGCAGTCAACCAGTCCATCAGCCGCGTGGTGCATAAAGGCATGGCCAAGCAGCCCTGGCATCGCTTTGCCAGTGCTCGAGAACTCGGCGACACGCTCGGCAAAGCGCTGCGCAACGAAACGATCGAGTTCTTCGATCCGGAACGCACCCGGCCCCGTCTGCAGCGCGCCAGCAAAGCCCTGACCGATGGCGACCTGCAGTTCGCCGGCGAAATTCTCGGCGAACTCGAGGCCGAAGGCCATCTGGACGAAGAAATCGGCTCGCTCCGCCGCCAGCTCGACAGCGCCGTCCGCCGCAAGACATTGGCCCAGCTGCTGGACAACGCCCGCGCCCGCTTCGAAGAAGAGGAAGATCCGCTGGCCCTGCAGAAATTGCAGGAGGCCCTGCAGATCGAGCCGGACAACGCCACCGCGCTCGCCCTGAAGAGCAAGATCGAGAATCGCCGCAGCGAGCGCCAGATTGAAAACTGGTACCGCCTGGCCCGCCAGCACATTGACAATCATGCCTACCCGCACGCCCGCGAGGCTTTGCAGAACGTTTTACAGCTTCGCCCTAAAGAGGCCCGTGCCCTGCAGTTGCTGGCCGAAGTGGACCGTCAGGAGCAGGAGTACAAGAAGCTCCGCCAGGACAAAGAACAGGTCTACCGCTCCGCCGTAGATGCCTGGCAGAAAGGCGATGTCAGCAGCGCGCTGGCCAAGCTCGGGGTCGTGCTCGAACTCGACCGCAAGGCTCCCGATTCCGTGACTCCCGAGGGTGGGGCCCGCTATCAGTCTTTCTACAACGAAGTGCGATCCGAGCACGACGCCATGAACACCGCGTATGCGGAGGCCCGCAAGCAGCTCGCCGAGCGCTCGTTCGCCAAAGCGCTGGCGACGTGCCAGGCCTATCTGGCCAAGTATCCGACCAACGCCATTTTTCAGGCCCTCCGCTACGACATTGAAGAACAGCAGCGGCAGGAGTTGTCGGCGCTCATTGCCTCGGTGGACCGTCAGGTGGAAGCCGAGCCTGATCTGGAAAAGCGCGTCGGCATTCTGCGCGAGGCGCTCGATCAGCATCCCGGTGAATCGCACTTTGAACGCGCCTTGCGGCTGGTGCAGGACAAACGCGATCTGGTCAATTCCATTGTGGCCCGCGCTCACCTGCACGAGGAGCAGGGGGCTTTCGGCGATGCCCTGAACGACTGGGAAATCCTGCGGACGATCTATCTGCAGTACCCCGGACTGAAGTTCGAAGTCGAGCGCCTGCAGAAAAAGCGCGACCAGCAGGCGCGCATTGAAGGCCGCACTCGCCTGATCGAGCAGGTTGACTCCTGCATGCGCGCCCGCGATTTTGAGCGCGTGTTCGAGTTGCTGCAGGGCGCTTCGGCGGAATTTCCCAACGACGAGGAGTTGCAGTCGCTCGAAAAGCTCGCCCAGCAGGGAGTCGAGCGCCGAACCGAAGCCCTGCGCCTGATGAGCGAGGGCCAGGATCTGTGCACGCAGCTAAAAGCCGCCGAGGGCATTCAACTGCTGCGCCAAGCGTACGAACTCGACGAAGAAAACACCGTCGCCCGCGCCGTTCTGGCCAATGCCCTGGTCGAGCACGCCCAGACGCTCGTCGAGAGCGACTGGAAAGATGCAGAGCGGCTGTCCAAGGAAGCGTTTGAGCTGAATCCCTCGCATCCCATGGCCAAGACGCTGCGCACCTTAATTCAGGACCGCAAGCGCGAAACTTACGTGGGAGAGTGCGTCGCACAGGCCCGCAAGCTGCAAACTGCAGGTGATCTGGCGGCGGCTGCGGCGAAGGTGGAGGAAGGCCTGGCGCTCTATCCGCGGGAAATGCGGTTGGTCCAGATCAAGGACGCTTTGCAGCGCGATCTTCAGACGCAGCGCAAGCAAAGCCGCCGTCGCGATCTGGAAGAATTGCGGCGTCTGGAAAGCGAAGCCAATGCCGCCACCGATCCTGAAATCCGGCAGACTCTCGGGGCGCAGGCGCGCGCTCTGGCCAGCAAATATCCCCAGGACGGCGAAGTTCTGGTCAGCATCAATACAGTTCTGCAGAAATTAGACTTGCCCGTCCTGGAGGGGAAACCGCCTGGTGGTGATCTGACCGCGGCCGGAGAAACCATCACGCTTGGCTCGGCTCCTACGGTGCAGACGGTTCCACCAAAGCCGGCGCAACCAGCGGTTCCGGCAGTTCCTCCCCCGGCTGTTCGGCCCGGGATTCCGGCCTCAGCCGCTCAGCCTCCAGCCAAGACTGCGCCACCGAAAGCTCCTGCAGCCGCCGCGAAGAAAGCTCCGTCTGCGGGGTTGCCGTTCAAACTTCCGGCTGCACTTTCCAGAAAGGCTCTGGCCGCGATTGGTTCCGCACTCGTCCTCTTACTCGTGCTGGTGACGTTCCTTCGCCGTCACCAGCCCGCGGAACAAGCGGCGCCCGCCCAGCAGCCGGTAGCCGTTCAACCGGCAGTGCCCGTCGCCCCGCCGCCCGAGCCGCCGTTGCCAGTCTTCAAACTGTCATCCGACACGGCCAAGGGTAAGGTCACTTTTGACGATCAGCCAGCCGCCGACTTGCAGGACGCCCAGTGGTCGCTCGACAAGATTTCCGCCGGCGGTCACACCTTGAAGTTCGAAAGTCCCACGGGCAGTTTCAGCGCGGCGTTCAGTGCATCCGCTGGAGCGATGCCGGCGATCACGCCACCGCTTGCCGCAAAAGGCATCCTCGCGGTGCTGGTCAGCAGTATGGGCGATCATGTGCGCGTCTACTCCAGCCACACCGGAACGAAGCTGAGTCTCGACGGGCAACCGCCGATTGACGTCGCGGGTGACGGTGCTGATCTATCGTCCGTTACGCCCGGCGCCCACGAACTGGCACTGACCTACGGAGGAGAGCAATACAAGCTCGCAATTGAAGTCGGGGCCACGCCTGCCTTGAATGCGTTCGTCGAGTCCGGGCAGAATGTCGGCACTCTCGTCGTGGTCACCGGGCAGGACAAGTCCAAAGTCTTTCTCAACGGAAAAGCGCTCGACCAGTTGACTCAGGGCGGCCAGCTTCGCATCGCCAACCTGGAGCCGAAGGAATACACGGTGCGGGTGGCGAAGCAAGGCTTTCAGGACGTTCCGGAACAGAAAGTTCGCATTCGCAAGGGCGAGCAAGGGCGCGTCGTTTTTGGCCTGCTTCCCGTGCCGCACATGGCGACGCTCAGCATCCAGAGCGGCCCGCCGGGCGCGACCGTGCTGGTGGACCAGGTCGTCGCCGGAACCGTGCAGCCCGACGGCACCTTGAACCTCAGTTCCATTTCACCGGGCGATCACGTGATCGAGCTGCGAAAAGATCGCTTCAAGCCGAAGCAGCTCCACAGGCACTTCGTCGCCGGAGCTCCCGTGTCTCTCGCCAACTCCGAGATTGCCCTGGAAGCGGCGCCCTCCGAACTGCGCATCACGTTCTCTCCGACCGATGCGCAGGTCACGCTTACCAAGTCAGCCGAGTCTCCCGTCAAGGCCGCCAGCGGCAGCACGCTCAGCCTGCCCGCCGGCATGTACAGCCTTTCTGCGCGGACCGCCGACGGCTTCGTGCGCACCGCGACGCTGGAACTGACCGCGGGCCAGTCCCGCAATCTCGATTTATCGCTCAGCGCTGAGGGCATGTCGAAGTGGGCGGACCCTGCCGGTTGGAAGCAGGAACAGGGGGCGTTCGTCCGCAGAGGCGGAGACTTCGTCCTCTACAACGCGCCGCCGGCGGGCACGTTCGTCTTTTCCGCCATGCTGTCGAAGGGCGCGATTCTTGCCACGCACCGGCTGCAGTGGTTGGTCAACTACACCGACGCCAACAACTACGTTCTTTTCCAGCTGGACGACAACAACCTCTATCGCACCGACGTCCGCAACGGCAAGAAGACAGAAGCCAAGATCCCGCACAAGAGCGAGAAGAAAGGCTTTCGCACGCTGTTGGTACGAATCAGCCCGACCGAGATTGTTCACCAGATCCGGCAGGGCGAGCAATGGGTGACGCTCGACCGCTTCACGCTGCAAGGAACGGATCTCTCCGCCGGTAAATTCGGCTTCTACATCCCCGGCGGCGACCAGGTCTCACTGGCCAACTTCGGACACTATCAAGACCTGAATTTGCGGTGAATCATCGGCTTGATCTAGGGTGGCGCAGCGCCCTTCGACTCCGCTCAGGGCAGGCTTTCAGCGCTGCGATAAGGCCCGAAAAATTCAACCGGGGCTTTAGCCCCAGACTTCAAGTTATGCTGACTTCCGTGTAGGTGCCGTAAACCTGCCGCAACGCTTCGCAGATTTCGCCCACGGTGGCGTAGGCGCGCACCGCGTCCACGATGTAGGGCATCGTGTTAGCGGCAGACACGTTGCCGTTCGACCCTGCCTTCGGATCCTGTGCGGCGGCTTTCTTCAGCGCATCGAGCGCGCGCCGCACGTCGTCATTTGATCGCCTGGCCCGCAGCGCTTTCAATTTTGCTGACTGCTGCCGCGCCACGCTTTCGTCAATGTAGAGAATATGCGGCGATTCCTCTTCGATGACGAATTCGTTGACCCCAACGATCACCTTCTCTTTCGCCTCGACCGCGCGCTGGTACTGATACGACGACTCAGCAATCTCTTTCTGCGGATATCCGCGCTCAATGGCCTTCACCATGCCGCCCATGGCATCGAGCTTGCCAAAGTAGTCGAATGCGCCGCTTTCCATCTGTAGGGTTAAGGTTTCCAGGAAATATGACCCGCCCAGCGGGTCCACGGTCTGCGTTACGCCCGACTCATACGCGATGATCTGCTGCGTGCGCAGCGCGATGCGCGCCGCTTCCTCGGTGGGCAGCGCCAAAGCCTCGTCGTAGGAATCGGTGTGCAGCGACTGCGTCCCTCCGAGCACTGCAGCCAGCGCCTGCAGCGCCACCCGGGCAATATTGTTCATCGGTTGCTGCGCCGGGAGCGACACTCCCGCCGTCTGCGTGTGAAAGCGCATCAGCCGCGTGCGCTCATTTTTCGCGCCGAAGCGATCTTTCATCACGCGATACCATATCTTGCGCGCGGCGCGATATTTCGCGATCTCTTCGAAGAAGTCGTTGTGCGCGTTGAAGAAGAAGCTGAGCCGCGGGCCGAACTCATCTACATCAAGCCCACGCCGCCGCGCCCACTCGACGTACTCGACTCCGTCGTACAGCGTAAACGCGAGTTCCTGCAGCGCCGTCGAGCCCGCCTCGCGAATGTGGTAGCCGCTGATTGAAATCGTGTTGAAGCGCGGCGCAAACACGGAGCCGAACTCGAACGTGTCAATCACCAGCCGCATCGAAGGTGCCGGCGGATAAATGTATTCCTTCTGCGCGATGTATTCCTTGAGAATGTCGTTCTGAATCGTGCCGGAAATCTTCTTCCAGTCCGCGCCCTGCTTCTCGGCGACCACCAGATACATCGCCCACAGCACTGACGCGGGAGAATTAATGGTCATCGAGACTGTGGTCTTCTCCAGATCAATGCCGCGGAAAAGAATCTCCATGTCTTCGAGCGAATCAATGGCGACGCCGCACTTGCCGACTTCGCCTTCGCTCGCCGGATGGTCCGAGTCATAGCCCATCAGCGTCGGCAGGTCGAAGGCCACCGAAAGCCCGCTGCCGCCGTGCTCGAGCAGATACTTGTAGCGCTGGTTGGTTTCCTCCGGCGAGGCGAAGCCGGAAAACTGCCGCATGGTGAAAAGCTTCCCGCGATATCCGGTGGCGTGAATGCCGCGCGTGAACGGCGCCTGGCCGGGATAGCCGAGATACTTCTCTTCGCTCCAGTCGGCGGGCAGGTCGGCTTGCGTATAGAGACGGCGGACGGGCAAGCCGGAAATCGTGGTGAAACGCGCCTGGCCGTGTTCGTCGAGATTCACGCCGGTCGGAGCGCCGATCGGCCGCTCCGGAGCCTTGTCCAGCGTCGGCGCCAGCGTTTTCTCGGCCCACTGCTTTTCGCCCTCGGAGGGATGGCGGTTCTGCAGAATGTCCGTCAGCGGACTCTCGGCGATCTGCGGTTTGCCCGTCTTTTTCTCCATAATTCGATCGAACCCCACGAACGCGTGTTCAGGCTTGATGATAGGGAAGCGCAAGCCCCGGAGCAAGGCAGGAAGCCGTGATCAGAACGACCGGTCGGTCAGCTCGGCTTGCGGCTCATCTCCCATGCCTTGGCGTACTTCCACGACACATACACGGCGTGATAGAGGTGCAACAGCAATCCTTCGCGGCCATCGAGAAATCCAAGACGAACAACATAGTTGTAGATAAACGTCGCCAGCGGCCGCACCACGATGTCGGCGAAACTGAAGCTGCGGTGCCCCTCGGCCACCGCCAGTTGCGCGCCGAGCGACGAATAGCGGTTCATGTGCGCGATGTAGAGGCTTAGGGTGGGATAGGTGTAGTGCACCATCGCGTTCTTGAACTGGAGCGTCTGCTGCGGAGCCTTCGGCAAACCCGGCTTCAGTTCGCAGCGGTCGTGCGGATCGTGGCCAGTGACGAACCCCTGCCCCCGCTTGAACAGCCGCAACTTCGGATCCGGATAAAACCCGCCGTGCTTCATCCAGCGGCCGAGAAACAGATTCTTGCGCGGCAGTCGGTAGCCGGTCGCCGCGTTGGGATCGGCGACGGCGGCCCGAATCTCTTCTGCCAGGCCGGGACTCACTTCCTCATCCGCATCGAGCAGCAGCACCCAATCTTTCGTGCACAGATCAATGGCATACTGCTTCTGCGCGACGTACCCGCGCCACGGCTCAACGACGACCCGCGCGCCGTACTCCCGCGCAATTTCGCAGGTGCGATCCTTCGAGCCAGAATCCACCAGCACGATCTCCTCGGCCCAGCGCACGCTGGCAAGGGTGCGGCCGATGTTCGCTTCTTCGTCCATGGCCACGATGGCGACGGAAAGAGTCATAGTGCAGACCGGAAATCAGCTGCGAACGCGGTATTGTCTCATATGGAAATCGAGAATCGGCCGGTGCCCACGTCTCGTTTCTTTGCTGGATGTGGCGTTGTGCTGGAATCGAGATGCGCTCTACATCTGGCCTCCCCGCTGCACCGACGCCGGAGCGGCATCTGTGCGCGGCGCCACATAGGGCACGCTGGGCAGGTGGCGCACTTCGCCGCTAACCGCGTCGGCCACGTTGATCCCGGCGTGATCCAGCAGCAGCCCGGTCGCACGGTCGAGTTCGACGCGCGATTTTTCGTACGCCGCCTTCGCCGAGACCAGATTCGACTCCGTGGTCGTCAGCGTGGCCGCATCCTGCAGGATCGCCGTCTGGGTCGTCAGGCCCACTTTCAGCTTCTGCTGGTCGGCATCGAGCGTCTGGCGTGCCAGATCCAAAGCCGACTGCGCCGCCTGCACCGCCACCCGGTTCTGCCGCACGTCAAACTGCGCGTTGCGCACCTCGATCCGCACCTGGTTCTCGAGTTGATGCTGGCGAGTGAGCGCCTGCCGATACTCGAGTTGGGCGCGCACCTGGTTGGCCTGCGCCAGGCGGTTGCGGAGGGGAATGGTGAGCGTCAGGCCGATGCCCTTATCGGGTGCCGTCGAATTGACCAGCTGATTCAGAGTTCCGCCGTAACCCACCGACGTTGCCCCGCCAAAGACGGGCGGGGGCGAGCAGGGGTTGCCGCCGGACTTGCATTGCGCGTTCACGTCCCCACCCAGGCCGGACCCTCCGTAGTAGGCAAACGCGTCCAGCGTCGGTAGCAGGGCGTTGCGAACCGCTTTGTTGTTGATGTCGCGTGAGTTGAGGTCAATGCGCGTTTCTACCAGCTCGGCACGATGGCCGAGCGCCTCGTTGATCATGTCTTGAATGGGGATGATTTGCTCGTCCTGAGGAATCTGCATGGTGGAGGTGGGAATCAGGTCGGCCTCGGCCAGCACCGGATCCTCAATGCTGCGGGTGACCGCATTCTTCATCAGGAGCTGCTGAAGCTGCAGATTGTTCTGGGCCACGATCAGATTCTGCTGGCCGGTGGCGACCGTGCTCTGCGCGCTGACCACCTGAATTGGCGGTATGGTTCCAACGTGCGCCTGCCGTTGGGCGTCGTCTAGCGCCTTTTGTGTGTAGGCCAGCGCCTCCTGCTGCACGCGCACGTTCTCGTAGGCATACACCAGGTCCCAGTACATGTTCTCGATCTGGTCTACGGTGGTGATGATCTGCAGGCGGAAAGCCACGTCGGAAATCTCGCGGTTGTTTTTGGCGATGCGAATAAACCGCGTGTTGGGCAGCGAACCGAAGCCTTGCAGCAGATTCTGGGTGACCCTGAACTGAAAATTCGAGCTCAGTTGCGGCGTCAGCAGGCTGGCGGTGCTGTTGGTGGTGACGTGGGTGTTGTTGAAGCCGGCGGTCAGCGTCGTGCCCCACTGCAGGCCCTGGGCGTAGGCGAAGTTCGACGTATAAGTGTTTTGCGCAATGATGCCCCCCGAGGCGGGGCTGAAGACGCTGGCCGCCACGGTTTCGTTCTTGTCGAGCTGCAGCGTGCCGGTCAGTTGCGGATCGAAGCTGATGATCGGCGAGCCGATGCCCAGCGTCGAACTCACCAGGCCGTTGGTGCCGGTGCCTGCGCCGCCGGCGGCGATGGTGGTGCCGCCAGTCCCCGAGCCCACCGCGCCCCCTAATCCCCCGACGCCGCCGCCGGGCGTGTTCTGCACGATGCCGGTGTTGACGCCCAGAATGCTCGCTCCTGAGCGGGCGCGCAGCAGGTCCGCGGCCGCAATGTTCAGGTTGTAGCGCGCGATCTCCAGATCGAGGTTGTTCTCCAGGGCCAGCGCGATGGCGTCGTCAATCGAAAGGTAGATCTTTCCCTCGCGCATGAGCGAGTCAATCCGCGCAGAATTGCTGAGCTTAGGCTGTGCCAAATCCTGCGCCGCGTAGGGACGCACCAGGTTCGGGAAGGCTGGGCGCGGAACAGAATAGTCCTTGAGATGCACCGCGGACGCTGGCGCCGGCTCTGGCGCCGAAGGCGGCGCCTGTTGCGCCCACAAGCCAGGTTGCATTCCTATCACGATCGCGGCCAGCAAAAACGGCCGAACCACACACATCCAGCGTAGTAGCGACATGAGTCTTCTCCTGGTGTCACGCCGGGCAGATTCTTGCAGCAAGATACATAGCTGCCGGCGCAGACCACGTACCATCAAAGCTGATCAGTTCATCTTAGCGGGAGAAGTTTCGCGGATAGAGCCAGGGATTGTAAAGAATTGTGAGGAGCAGAAATTCAGACTTCGGACCTCAGACCTCAGAGTCGGCCCAGGGCCTCAGACCTGAGAGTGGTTTTGGCCGGGTGCCCCATTTCTCGCGCGTTCTTTGCGCGAGAAGTGGGGATTTGCGCTACCCAGCCGAAGGCTACTGCTGGGACTGGGCCTCCGGCAAGTCCTTGCGCGGAGCGACATACGGCACGTTCGGCAGGTGCGTGACCTGGCCCCGGGCCGCGTCGTCAATGCTCACGCCGGCGTGATCGAGCAGCGTACCGGTGGCGCGATCCAGTTCCAACCGCTGTTTTTCGTACGCGGCCGTCGCCGACAGAAGTGTAGACTCGGCCGTCGCCAGCGCGCTTCGGGTTTGCAACACCGCCGTGGTGGTCGAGGTGCCGAACTGATACTTCTTCTGCTCGGCATCGAGAGACTGCTTGGCATAATCTACGGCAGCTTGTGCCGCAGCCACGCTGGCCCGGTTCTGCTCGACGCCGAACTGCGCGTTGCGGACTTCGATGCTGATGCGGTTCTCGGTCTGCTGCATGGCCATCTGAGCCTGGCGGTATTCCAGTTCGGAGCGAATCTGCACCGCCTCGGCGGCGCGGTTCCGGAGAGGGATATTGAGCTGCAGCCCGACGCCCTTGTCAGGGGCGGTGGAGTTGACGAGCTGGTTAAGCGTTCCGCTGTAGCCTACAGTGGGAGCGATCGGGATCAGGGTTTGTCCACCAAGGGCTGCGTTCGGGCCGGCGCAGAAACCCTTGGATTGCTCGTCAAGCGGCTGGTTCGCGCACAAAGCCGAAGGATTCTGGGAACCTCCCAGGCCATAGCCACCATAGTAGGCAAAAAGGTCAACGGTGGGCAGCAGAGCGCTGCGCACCGCTTTGTTGCTGATTTCCTGGGTGTTCAACGTGATGCGCGACTCGACCAATTCCGGCCGGTGACGGAGCGCCTCATTGACCAGGTCCTCAGTGGGTTGGATTTGCTCACTCTCCGGCACTTGCAGGGTGGAAGTCGGAACCACTTCCGCCCCGGCCAGCGCTGGATCGTGCAAGGTGCGGCTCAGCGCATTTTTCATCAGCAACTGCTGCAGCTGAAGGTTCGTTTTGGCGACGGTCAGGGACTGCTGGTCCTGGGCGACCTGACTCTGCGCCTTCACCGCTTCGATTGGCGCCAGGCTACCGATTTCGACCTGCTTCTTGGTGTCGGAGAGCGTCTTCTCGGAGAAGGTGAGCGATTCCTGCTTCACTCGCAGATTCTCGTAGGCATAGACCAAGTCCCAGTACATGTTTTCGATCTGATCTACCGTTGTAATGGTTTGCAGGCGGAAAGCCACATCGGAGAGTTCCCGGTTGTTTTTGGCGATACGGATAAAGCGATTGTTGGCAGCAAAGCCAAAGCCTTGAAGCAAATGCTGGGTCAGCTGGAACCTGAAATTGGAGTTGAGTGAGGGGCTGAGAGTTGTAAACGGGGCGTTGCCAACAGTTGTGCGAGTGTTATTGAATCCCACCGACAGATTGGTTCCCCAAGAAAACCCCTGTTGATAAGCAAAGTTTCCGGTAGTGGTGTTCTGCGGGGAAGCGGGACTGAACGTGCTCGTCGGAAGGATGTGAAAGCGGTCATTCTGCAGCGTCCCCGTCAGCACCGGATCGAAGCTGGTGATCTGCGGCCCAAATCCTAGCGTGGAACCGACCAGGCCGCCCGCACCGGCTCCAGCGCCGCCCGCTCCAAGGGTAGTGCCGCCTGTGCCCGATCCGACCTGCCCGCCGAGTCCGCCGACGCCCCCGCCGGGCGTGTTCTGCACGATTCCGGTATTGACGCCGAGCGTGGACGCCCCGGCCTTGGCCCGCAGCACGTCGGTGTCGGCGATGTTCAGGTTGTAGCGCGCGATCGCGATATCCAGATTGTTCTCCAGCGCCAGAGCGATCGCGTCGTTCAGCGACAGGTAGAGCTTGCCGTCGCGCATCAGGCTGTCAATCCGCGGCGTGTTCGACAGATTCGGCGCGGCCAGATGGCGCGCCGTGTACGGCCCTACCGGATTCGGAAAATGCGACACCGGCCTGGCGTAGTTCATGACCGGCAGCGGCTTCTGCCCGGACTCCGGGGCGGGCGCCGCGGGCGGTTCCTGAGCCCAGCAGCCCACTGCCAACAACGCCAACAGCCCGGCAACAACCGCACGCCGCAGGGTTGGGATTCTCAGTGCGAATGGCATCTACGTATCTCCGTTCTATTCAAACCGATGAATTAGTGCTTTGCGAATTCCTGGGGTTTCGGCCGAGGCCGCAGACTCCACAAAACTTCAAAGCTCCGCTCGAGCATTGGTACGCAAGCCGGCCCCTGAAGGTTCCTGAAACTAGACGGTTCCCGAAACTTGCGGCCCACCAACCCGGGCAGCTGCGAAACTCCCAAGTATAGCTGACCGCTTAGGGCTGTTTTTCACCGAGGCGGCAGCTTCAGAACTGGTACATTGCTGGCGGACGCCCGCCGCATAGGCGGGCACGTCCCAAACCCGAAAAGACTTAGATGATGGCAAGACGCGCCGGACTCGAAAGATCGCATGCGCAATCTCAAAATGATTCTCTCCTACGATGGAGCTGAATTTTCCGGCTGGCAGGTGCAGCCCGACGCCGTCACCGTCCAGGGCACACTCGCCTCTGCCATTGGACGCATTACCGGCGAAAAGGTCCTTCCGCAAGGCTCCGGCCGCACCGACGCAGGCGTGCACGCCCTCGCCCAGGTCACGACATTTGTCACGGAGTCCTCCGTCCCCACGGAAAATTTCGTCAAAGCGCTGAACGACCTTCTTCCGGACGCCGTCCGCGTTCTGGAAGTGACCGAAGCCCCGCCTAGCTTCCACGCCCGTCACTCCTCGCGAGCCAAGACCTATCGTTACCGGATTTACCGGGAAACGATCTGCCCGCCGTTTCTAGCTCGTTACGTCTGGCATTTTCCTTATCCCCTGGATGAGCAGGCCATGGCACGGGCTGCCGGATTCGTCATCGGAGAGCATGATTTCACTTCGTTCGCTGCCGTAGACCGGGATCGCGGTCGAGAAGATGAGCCGATATCCAACGTGCGAACAATTCTTTCCTCCAACTGGGAACGGGCCGGGGAAGAGCTGGTCTACGCTGTGCGAGGCTCGGGCTTCCTCCATCACATGGTGCGCAACCTGGTCGGAACCTTCATTCTTGTTGGCAAGGGAACGTTGCAGCCTGAGGACGTTCCCCGGATTCTCGCCGCCCGCAGCCGCTCCGCCGCCGGCGCCACCGTCCCCGCCAGCGGATTGTACCTGGTGAGTGTGGAATACTAGCGCCGCGAGGCTGCAAACACGGCAGTCGCTTGCCTTGGGGACTACAATTTGCCCATGGCAACCAATCTGCAAATCGCGGCCAGCAGAATCACATCTGTAAATCCGGCGACCGGCGAGCTGCTGCGCGAACTCGAGTGCGCCGGCGAAGCCGATATTCTCCTCGCCGTGGATCGCGCTCGCCCGGCGCAAGCCGCGTGGTCCGATCTCAGCCTTCGGCAACGCATTGATGTCATCCGGGAATTTCAGGCAAAACTCTACGCGCGAAAATCGGAGATCGCCGCCGCCATCACCCGCGAAGCGGGCAAACCATTGGTCGAGGCGCTGGTCACCGAAGTACTCGTGGTGCTTGACGCCGCTCGCTTCCTGATTGAGAACGCTTTCAGCCTGCTGCGCGACGAACCCGTCCCCCACGGCAACCTCGTCACCAAGCTCAAGAACGGACGGCTGGTGCGCGAGCCGCATGGCGTCATCGGCATCATCTCGCCGTGGAATTATCCGTTTTCCATTCCCGCCACCGAAACCCTGGCCGCGTTGGTCGCGGGCAATGCTGTCGTGCTGAAACCTTCGGAATTCACGCCACTGGTGGCGATGGAACTCGCCTCCCTGCTGCACGCAGCCGGCGTGCCGGAAGAGGTATTTCAGGTCGTGGTCGGCGAAGGCCCGGCCGGCGCCGCGCTGGTTCAATCGCCGATTGACAAGCTGGTCTTCACTGGAAGTGTCGCAACAGGGAAGCGCATCGCCGCTTCTGCGGCGGCGCGTGTGCTTCCGGTGGTGCTCGAACTCGGCGGCAAAGATCCCATGCTGGTGCTCGACGACGCCGACATTGACGTCGCCTCCAGCGCCGCCGTCTGGGGAGCGTTCGTCAACGCCGGACAGGCCTGCCTGTCAGTTGAACGCTGCTACGTCCATCGCAGTTTGTGTGAAGCATTTGCAAAAGCCTGCGCGGAAAAGACGAAGCAACTGCGCGTCGGCAACGGCATGGATTCCAATACCGACGTCGGCCCCATGATCCGCGAGCGCCAGGTGCGCATCGTCGAGTCGCACGTGGAGGACGCAAAGGCTTGTGGCGCGCGGGTTCTGGCGGGCGGCAAGCGTCTGCCGGAACTCGGGACCAATTTCTACGCCCCCACCGTGCTGGCCGATCTGACCCACGATATGCGCATCATGCGCGAAGAAACCTTCGGGCCGGTCCTGCCGGTCATGCCCTTCGATCACGACGACGAAGCCGTGCAACTGTCGAACGATTCCGAATACGGACTGGCCGCCAGCGTCTGGACGCGCGACGCCCGGCGCGGCGAGCGCCTGGCCCGCCGCATCCACGCGGGCACCGTCATGATCAACGATGTGATCTCCTGCTTCGGCATCAGCGAAGCTCCCCACGGCGGCGTCAAGGCCAGCGGTGTGGGCCGCACTCATGGCCGCTTCGGCCTCGACGAGATGGTTCGCGTGAAGTACCTCGATACCGACCGCGTCCCCGGCATGAAAAAGCTCTGGTGGCACGGCTACGGCGAGAGCTTCCGTCGCCAGATGGAAGGCTTCCTTGACATGCAGTTCGCCGCCAGCCTGGGTGTGCGCGTTCGCGGCGCCCTCCGCGCCGCCGGCGTCATCCGCCGCAGAGGGCTATGAAACTGGTGTGCCCTCCGGCCGCGGAAAGTCCTCCCAAACGGCGGTTCTACGTGTACACTTGGTCGCCGTTGCAATCCACGGTCCTTTTTTTGCACATCTGTGTCCTGTTGCGCGGAGGCAAAGGTGCGTCATCGAATGGTCAGAAGTGTTCTTCTTGGCGTTGGTCTGGCAGGCATGGTGTTCCTTGCTCCCGCACTTGGCGCCCAGGCTGCGATGGGTGGGGGAGGCAAGACGCGGATCTACTACGTCGCCGCCGACGAGCTGAACTGGGACTACGCTCCTTCCGGCCGTGACGAAGCGATGGGCCAGCCCTTCGACGAATTGCAAAAGGGTTACACCCAGCCAGGCGCCAACCACATCGGCCGCGTCTACAAGAAAGCAATCTACCGGGAGTACACCGACGATTCGTTCTCAACCCTGAAACCGCGCCCGGCGGACGAACAATATCTGGGCCTGCTCGGACCGGTTCTGCGCGCGGAAGTGGGCGACACCATCAAGGTTGTCTTCAAGAATCACGCTTCGCATCCCTATAGCATGCATCCGCACGGAGTTCTCTATCAGAAGGACTCCGAAGGCGCCGACTACAACGACAACACCTCTGGCGCGGACAAGTCCGACGGCGGCGTGCCTCCCGGCGCCACCCACACGTACCTGTGGCAAGTTCCCGAGCGTGCCGGACCCGGGCCCTCCGACCCCAGTTCGGTGTTCTGGCTCTACCACTCGCACACGGACGAACTGCGCGACATTGCCTCAGGCCTGTTCGGCGTCATCGTCATCACCCGACGCGGCGCGGCGCTCCCCGACGGCCGGCCCAAGGACGTGGACCACGAGTTTGTCAGCATGTATATCGCTCTCAATGAGAATGAGAGCTGGTATCTCGACGAGAACATCCAGGCCCACATCCCCGATCCCAAGAAACTGAACCGGCTGGAGTTCAAGCCGGTCACACCGGAAGGAATGCCAACCCCCATCGCCGGGTCGGGCTTCGTAGACACGAACGTCAAGTGGTCGATCAACGGCTATATTTTCGGAAACATGCCTTTGATGACCATGAAGCAAGGCGACCGCGTGCGCTGGTACGTCGCCACGCTGGGGGACTTCAACAATGGCCACACCCCGCACTGGCACGGCAACACGTTGCTGGTTGCCGGACAGCGCACAGACGTGGTATCAGTCACTTCGGCACAGATGATCACAGCCGACATGGTGCCGGACGCGCCCGGCATCTGGCTCTACCATTGCCACATCAGCGACCACATGCTGGCGGGCATGGACGCGCGTTACGAAGTAAAACCGCGCTAGCAGTCCGTTTCCGAAGTGCGAAGCGCCGCGGAACTACTCCGGCGTCACGTCGAAGCGATCCCCATGACTCGGCGGCTGCGAGATCACCAGAAACCGCGTTGCGCTTGACGATGGGTTCCTGATCTGATGCTGCGTCCCGGCCGGCACCCGAATCCCGCTCCCGGCGGGCACGAGCGTCGCCTGTCCCTCAATTTCCATCAGAACTTCGCCGGCGAGCACGTAGAAAAACTGCTGTGCCCGCTCATGATGATGCCGAATCTCCGCCGCTCCCGGAGGCATGAATTCCTCGATCACGCTCAACTCCGCGTCCTTCACCAGGTGCCAGCCGTCGCAATCGTTTCCCCAGCGATAGTGCTCGGCATTGCCTCGGCTCACCGCTCCCGCCTGTGCGGCATCTCTCGCCATGCTTTTCGCCTCCCGTCCCTCAGTGTAATCTTGAAGCCATGACTGATCCCAAACGAGAATTGCTCCGTCACACCCTCGCGACCCTCGCTTATCGGGGCGGCAAGGCGGTGCGCAACGCGCCCGCCGGGTTCGCCGATTTCCACGCCGGTGAGGGCCTGCGCACTCCGGGACAAATTCTCGCGCACATCGGCGATCTGTTCGACTGGGCGCTGTCCATTGCCCAGGGGCAACAGAAATGGCAGAACGCGTCGCCTTTGTCCTGGGACCGGGAAGTGGAGCGCTTTTTCGCCGCGCTGAAGAAGTTCGACGACTTCCTGGCGTCGAGCGACCCCGTGCAGGACTCACTGGAGAGACTTTTCCAAGGCCCCGTTGCGGACGCCTTCACCCACATCGGCCAGATCGCGATCCTGCGCCGCATGGCCGGGGCGCCGGTGAAAGGGGAGAACTACCACAAAGCCGAGATCACTGTGGGACGGGTCGGCGCCGATCAAGCTACCCCGAGGCGGGAATTCTGAAGTGGAGCGGCACGCCCCAGTCCGCCGTGCCCCATCCGCCGTCCCCCGGACGAGGGCGTCCGGGCTCCATACCTCGAACTTAGTTCTCACGATTCCGATACAACGACTCATCCACCTGCCGGGCCATCGCAGGCAGGTTTAATTCCAACCCCAAAAACTCCGCTAACTTCTTTCCCACTGTCTCCGGGTCCCGGAGTACCTCGTGATACGCAACTCGCAGCGCCTTCACATGCGGCTTCCCATCCATCCACGCATAAACTTCGCGCAGATGTTTCTCAAACGCCGCAGAAATCGCCGCCGGGTCGGCCCCTTCCTTGTAGGTTCCGCGCCGGCGCAGCATCGCATCCTGCGAAGCCAGCACTTCCGCCATCGGTCGCTGCAAGAAGATCACGCGATACTGGTGCCCGGAGGGTAGCGCCAGCAACAGCCGGGAAATCACCTTCACGACTTTGCCCTCGGCCTCGGCAATGCAGCCCGGGTCGTTGGGCAGGGTCTTAATCCGCTCCCACTCCAGATACCCCCGCGGATTATCCGCGTCAGCCTGGCGTTCCCCATCGGAAAGCGGCGTCATCCCGCCCGCCACCAGCATCTGCATCATCAAAGACGTGCCCGACCGCGGCAGCCCGGAAACGATCGTGATCATGAAGTCGTTGTACTCATCCCTGAAATCTGGAAAGTAAAAGACTAGCAGCCTTGCCTAACGGTGGTCATCCCGAGCGGAACCGTTCTTCAGGTGGAGCGAGCGATCTCCCGCCGACGGTGCTATCCGGGAGATCCCTCGCCCCGCTGGTGAAGGCGCGGGGGCTTCGGGATGACGCCCCAGTGGAAACAGAAATAGACGCCGCCCGCGCTGGCACGTGACCCGCCGTTCCACATTTCGGATACAATGACCGCATCAGCACGAATCCGGCGGCGCTCCCGCCGCTTGCACGAGGGTACAAACGTTGGCGACCAGCGAAGTGACCCCTGCCTCCCAGAATGTCCCGCAGCTCCCGCACCACAAGGTCAAAATCAAGAAAGCGGGCCAGCGCGCCTGCAATGAAAAAGACGCAAAGGGAAAATTCTGTGGCGGCCACTTGAAGCTCTGGTTCTACATGAAGGATGTGGTCGAGCGCGAGTGTGGCGATGCCGAGAAAGCCTGGGGACCGAACGCCGAAGTCTATCGCTGCGAAAATTGCAAAACGCTGTATCTGCCCACTCCCGGCGAGGCCAAACTCAACGTCGCCGGGCAGGGCATGATCTCCGTCTTCGGCCTGACGCTGCCGCCGAAGGAGAAATAGGCTGTTCGCTTTTGGCTCTTGGCTTTTGGCCTGAACCCGTCCGCATAGGCTCTGGGGGTAGCTCGCATAGAGTAGTTCGCATAAATTAGGAATCCTTTGGGGAAGCGTACGTCTGCGGCAAGCGAACTGAGAAGCCAATGGCCAAAGGCCAAGAGCCAATAGCCGATTCATGAACACCTCCGACCTTATCTACGACTGGAACAACAACCATCCTCCGGGACTGAAGCCCCCCGGCCCGATCCTGCTCAACGATGAGAGCCTGCGCGACGGGCTGCAGTCGCCTTCGGTGCGCGATCCTTCGATCGCGGAAAAAATCGAAATCCTCCACTTGATGGAGGCTCTCGGCATCCAGTCGCTCGATCTCGGCCTGCCCGGCGCCGGCCCGCGCGCGGTCGAGGCGGTCACCGCGCTCGCCCGGGAAATCGTCGCGAACAAAATGAAGATTCGCGCCAACTGCGCGGCCCGCACCCACGAAAACGACATCCGTCCCATCGCCGACATCGTGCAAAAGACCGGCCTCCCCATCGAAGCCGCAACCTTCATCGGTTCCAGCCCTATCCGCCGCTTCACCGAAGGCTGGACCGACGACTTCCTCCTCCACACCACCGAAGAAGCCATCAAGTACGCGGTTTCGCTCGGCCTCGATTCGATGTACGTCACCGAAGACACCAGCCGCTGTGATCCGGAAACGGTCAAGCGCCTCTACTCGACCGCCATTAGCTGTGGCGCGCGCGCCATCTGCATTTGCGATACCGCCGGTCACGCCACGCCCATGGGCGTGCTCGCGCTCGTCCGCTTCGTGATCGCGGAAGTGGTGAAGCCGTCGGGGGAGAAAATTCGCGTGGACTGGCACGGCCACAGCGACCGCGGTCTGGCCATTGCCAACTCCATGGCGGCAATTATCGCCGGCGCGAACTCCGTGCACGGCTGCGCCATCGGCCTCGGCGAGCGTGTGGGCAACACGCAGATAGACCAAATGCTAGTGAATCTCAAGCTGATGGCCATTGCCCCGTGGGACAAGCAAGACCTGACCAAGCTAAAACAATATTGCCAGGCCATCTCCCGGGCCACAGGCGTGCCGATTCCGAAAAATTATCCCGTGGTCGGCGACGACGCCTTTCGCACCGCCACCGGCGTGCACGCCGCCGCCATCATCAAGGCCTATCACAAGAACGATGTCGTGCTCGCCAACACGGTTTACTCCGGCGTGCCCTCGCACGTCTTCGGCCTTGATCAGATCATTGACGTCGGCCCCATGAGCGGCAGATCGAACGTACTTTTCTGGCTCGAGCGCCACGGCATCCCGGCAACCGATGAAGTCGTGGACCGAATCTTCGCCCGCGCCAAGCAAAGCGACCACACCCTGACCGAAGCGGAAATCCTTGGGTGCCTTCCCGCATAAGTGAACCGCAGACGAATGCCTCTGGAACTGTGAACGCCTGACTCTGTTAGAATTCTGCGTCATCCTGAGCGGAGCCGCTTTTGGTAGACCTCCGGCTTTAGCCGGAGGCGAGCATAGCGAGGCGGAGCGAAGGATCTCCCCTGAGATGAAGCCAAAGGACTCTCCCCTGGTTTGACGCTACGTCATGTCCAAGCCACTTCAACACGCGATTCTCGGCGCCGGCGGCATCGGCGGTTTGATCGGAGGCAGCCTGGCGCGCGCTGGCGCCCCGGTGACTCTGGTCGTGCGCCACGAGTCGCTCGCCGACTACCCGAAGCAACTGCGCCTCGACAGCCCTTTCGGCAACTACAACGGTGACATCGCAACAGCTGCCGAAGTTCCGCCCGCCGACGTTCTCTGGCTTACCGCAAAAGCCACGCAACTCGAGTCGGCACTCAACGCCATCACCAATCCTTCGGCGGTGCAGGCCATCGTCCCGCTGCTCAATGGCATTGACCATCTTTCCGTGCTTCGCGCCCGATACGGAAAAGAAAAAATCATCGCCGCCACCATCGCCGTCGAATCCGAACGCGTCGCTCCCGGATACATCATCCACCGCTCTCCTTTTGCGCGCTTGAACGTGTCGTCCGCCGGAAAGCCCCTGCTTGAAGGCACCCTCGAGCAACTGAAGCAACTCGGCTTCGATTGCCGTTTCGTGGACCACGAGCCGACGCTCATGTGGAGCAAGCTGGTCTTTCTGGCAGCCTTTGCGCTCACGACTACTGCTTCGGACAAGGCCACCGGCGAGATTCTCACCGACCCCGGCTGGCGGCAAATGGGCTTGTCCTGCATTCGCGAAGCCTGCGCCGTGGCCGTGGCCGAAGGCGCGATGCTCAATGCAGATGTGGTAATCGCCGCGGTCGCAAATATGCCCGGCAACATGCGCAGCTCCATGCAGAAAGACGTCGAACAGGGCAAGCCTCCGGAGCTCGACGCCATCGCCGGACCGATTCTCCGCGGCGCCTGGCGCCATCACATCCAGGTGCCAGCCACCGAGACCCTGGTCTCGGAGGTGGAACGCAAAGTCGCCGCCCGGACTGCGCGGCGCTAAGAGTCTGTGTCGCAACTAGATTATGGTACGGGCGCTGGGACAACCCGGGCTTCAGTCGCGCTAGCGACGGCATGCATTAGCCCAGCGCGTAAGCGCTGGGAAAGCAAAGTGGGACAAAACCGAGTCCCGACAGGGACGGCACTGAGTTCCGAACACAGACTCGCTGAGTCCTGCCCCGTTCCCACCCTCGCCAATCCCCACCACTTCCCACGCGTTGTACACTGACGCAATAACTTCCCCATGAGCCCGAATCCCCCGAGCGCGGACATGCCGAACCTTGCTCCCGCCCTGCAGCAGGAGATTGCCCGCCTCGCCGCCGCACCCGACATCCGCTCGGCGTTCAACTGGTTTCGCGCCCACGAGCCGCAACTGGCGCAGTGGCAAATGGAGATGGCGCGCATCCCTGCGCCTCCGTTCGGCGAGTCGGCCCGCGCCGCCTGGCTGGCCGAGCGCTTCCGCGAAGTCGGCCTCGACGATGTCCGCGTGGACGACGTGGGCAACGTGTTCGGCACGCATCCCGGTTTCGGACGCCGCTACGTCGCGCTCAGCGCCCACATTGACACGGTTTTTCCCGCCAACACGCCGCTCAATATCCGCCAGCAGGGAAGCCGCATCTACGGCCCTGGAGTTTCCGACAATGGCGCCGGCGTCGCCGCCCTGCTCGGCATCGCGGCACTCCTGCGCGCGGTGCGCCTCCGCCATTCGCTGCCGTTTGTTTTCATCGGTAACGTCGGCGAAGAAGGCGAGGGCGACCTGCGCGGCATGCGCCACATTTTTTCTACGCCCCGCTGGAAAGATTCGATCGCGTACAGCCTGGTGCTCGACGGCGCCGGCGCCGACACCATCGTCGCCGAGGCCCTCGGCAGCCGCCGCTTCGAAGTCATCGTGCGCGGCCCCGGCGGCCACTCCTGGAGCGATTTCGGCGCGCCCAATCCGATCGTGATCCTGGCCAAAGCAATTGAGACTTTCTCTGCGACTCCGGTTCCGAACGCGCCCAAGACTACGTTCAACGTCGGCGTCATCCGCGGCGGCACCTCCGTCAATTCCATTCCCGAGTCGGCCAGCATGAAAGTAGATATCCGCTCGACTTCCATGGCCGAAATGGAGCGGCTGGAGCAATCGCTGCGCCTGGCGCTCAATCGCGCCGTCGAAGATGAAACCCTCGCCGCCGAAATGCGATCTTCGTCGCAGAAGCGCCCCGGCGTGAATTGTGAAGTGGTGGTGATCGGCAACCGCCCGGCTGGCGAATTGGCCGCCGGCGCGCGCATTCTGCAGGTCGTTCGCGCCGTGGACGCCCACCTCAACAACGCCGCCCAGGTGCAGCGCGCGTCCACCGACGCCAACATCCCGCTGTCGCTTGGACTGGAAGCAGTGGCCATCGGCGGCGGCGGCTCCGGAGGCGGAGCGCACACTTTGCAGGAGTGGTTCGATTCCAACGGGCGCGAGCTGGGCCTCAAGCGCATTCTGCTGACCATGCTCGCGCTGGCGGGGGTGGGGGAATGAGGGAGAACACGAATGTGGGGACAGCCGCCCGCGGCTGTCCGGTCGCGCGCAACTCGTCGGCCCAAGCTGCCCAATGTCCTTTGCAGTTGGCTTTTGGGTGGCGCAGCGCTTTCAGCGCTGCGATAAGGTCTTTCTTTTCTGGGAGGGCTTTAGCCCCTGAGGTGCGTGCCTCGCTCCCGATCCCCATTTTCGCCGCTGCCTTGCTTTGCATCGTCGCGTATGCTCAAAGCCCCGCCCCAAAGCCAGAAGAATCCAAACCCGTGCCGGACGTAATCTTCCTCCACGCCAATGTCTACACCGGCGTCCCCGCCAACACGCCCTTCGCCTCCATCCTGCGCGAAGAGGCCATCGCCGTGCGCGGCGGCGCCATCGTCGCCATCGGTAAAAACATTGAGATCGAGCGCATGAAAGGTCCCCAGACCCAGGTCATTGATCTCGGCGGCCACTTCGTCATGCCCGGATTCAACGACGCCCACCTCCACCTCGCCGATGCCGGACTGCAAAAACTCGGTGTGGACCTCGGAGGCGCAAAAACCCTGGACGAACTCCGCGAGCGCCTGCGCGCCAAAGTGCAGGAAGCCAAGCCCGGCGATTGGATTCTCGGCGGTGGCTGGGACGAAACTCTGTGGCCGGTGAAAGCGCTGCCCAGCCGCTGGGACCTCGACGAAGTTTCCGCCGGACATCCCGTGTTTCTTGATCGTGTGGACGGCCACCTCGCCGTCGCCAACACCCGCGCTCTGCAACTGGCCAACATCACCCTCGCGACCAAAGATCCGCAGGGCGGACAGATTGACCGCAACGAAAACGGCGAGCCCACGGGCATCCTGCGGGACACGGCGCAGCATGCGGTGTACGTGGTCCTGCCGGCTCCGACTCACGAAAGACGCCGCCGCGGCCTCGAAGTCGCCCTTGCCGATCTCGCCGAACACGGCGTCACTTCGGCGCAGGATTATTCGCCCGAATGGGAAAATTTCAAGATCTACGAAGAGCTGGAAAAAGAAGGCAGGCTGACCGCCCGCATCAGCGAGTGGCTGCCCTTCGACAACCCGGTGGCGGATCTCGTCAAGAAGCGCAGCGCGCATCCCCAGTCCGACCTGATGCTGCACACAGGAATGTTGAAAGGCTTCATGGACGGCTCGCTCGGCGGCCACACGGCCGCGCTGTTTGAGCCGTATGCCGACGATCCGAAAAATTCCGGCCTGCCCCGCTACGACGCCGAAAAGCTCAACGCCATGACCAAAGAGCGCGTGCTCGCTGGATTCCAGATCGGCTTTCACGCCATTGGCGACAGAGGCGTGCAGATGGCGCTCGATGCCTTCGCCGAAGCCGAGAAGGCGGCCAGGGAAGCCAGCGTCAAAGCGGCCAACGGCGGCGACGACTACCGCCTGCGCGTCGAGCACGCCCAGTGCACTCCGCCCAAGGAAGTCGCCGAGTTCAAACAACTCGGAGTCATTGCCTCGATGCAGCCCAGCCACGTGCTCAGCGATATGCGCTGGGCCGAAGCTCGCGTCGGCCCGAAGCGCGCTGCCAATTGCTACGCGTGGGCCGCGATGCTCAACAAAGGCGTGCCGCTCGCTTTCGGCACCGACTACAACGTGGAGCCGGTTTCGCCCTTCCGCGGCCTCTATGCCGCAGTCACGCGCAAGAGCGAAAACGGCAAGCAGGAATTTTTCCCCGAGCAGCGCATCACCATGGACCAGGCCATCGCCGCTTACACCACCGGCTCAGCCTTCGCCGAATTCGAGGAGAAAGAAAAAGGCAAGCTCACCCCCGGCATGCTCGCCGACTTCGTCGTCCTTGATCGTGACGTGACCGCCGTCTTGCCCGAAAAGGTTCTAGGCACGAAAGTCCTGCGCACGGTAGTCGGCGGCAAAACGGTCTACGAAGCGAAATAAGCGTGCGCGGAATCGACGGGTACGAAATATACAGGTGCCCCGTCCTTGTCCCTGCGCACTTTGCAGGGATAGGGCGGGGAAGTTGACTTAGGGTTTGACAACAGTATGAAAAGGCATCTGGCATGGTGGATCGTTACGGGTTTGCTGCTGGTGGCTTGGGTTCCCTTCGGGCTGGCCGGAGTGGCCCATAAGATGGGCGGGCTTAATTACTACCCAGATGAACAAGTTGCACTTTGGTTTGGCTTCTGGCTCTTCGTTTGGTGGCCGTGCCACATTTTCGCTGGCCTGATCATCCTTTACAAGGTTACTCGCTGGCTAATAAAACGAGCGGGTTTTCAGGGGCACAATCAATAAACGAATTTCGATTGGGGGGCTGGCCCACCCAAACTGAGGCTGCCCCACCCTGCGCGGTGTTCGCAGGGTGGGCGCGATGCTGCTGACATCGTGAGTCTTTGATCTTCGGACCGGCTGAACTGCCTGACTGAAGAATCTCCCGCTAGCCAGCAGCACGGATGCCCAGCCTTCGAAAACCGCGAAGGCTGGGGCAGCCGCAGTTCTCACAGACCGTTCCTTACGGTTCGGTCGCCGGACTCAGCCCAACCGCCGGGATCGCCTTGTCCTTCGCCAACTGGTTATACGCGGCGAGGTCGGTTTTCACGATGTCTCCCCACTTCGCCAATTGCTCGTCGGCCTGTTTGCCCAGTTCGTCGAACATTTCGTAGTCCTGCTTGGTGGGCGCGGCGTCGGCGCTCGATACCACTCCGCCTAGCGCAACCAGCAGGTTGTTGAGCCGGATCGGATAGTTGAGCACATCCTGTCCGCTCTTGGACTTGGTCTGAATGAGCGTCTCCTCGACCGCGGTCATCTTCTTGTCCAGGGCCGAGCCGGCGTCGGCTATGGCCTTGGCGTTCGGGTTCTTTTCCTCGGTGAGCCGCTTGTTGAGAGCGGTCATCTGCGCGCGCACGTCGCGGATCTGTCGTACCGCATCGTGCACCTGCGTGACTTTCCCGAGAATGGCCTGCATCAGGTCGAACTGCTTCTTCAGGTCGTCCGCCGTGACCTGCAGCCGCGGATCGGGAACGATCTTGAACGGCTGCGTCTGCGCCTTGCCGTCCACCGTCAGCCGCACCTGATAGTCGCCGGGCAACGCGGTGGCGCCATCGGTCGAGCCGCCCCAGAGCGGCGAGTTGGGAATGCGGGGCACGCCTTCGTAGCGCAGGTCCCAGACGAAGCGGTTGACACCGGCTTCGGTCGGGATTTCCGCCGGGCTGGAGCGGGCAAAGAAACCTTCTTCGCCTTCCGGTGTGGGCGGATGCTTCGGCGGATACGTGCGGATCACCTTGCCTGCGGAATCGAGAATCTCAATTTTGACCCGCGATTCAGGCTTCTTTTCCCCTGTCGCTGCAGAGTCCGGCGCAGCCGAGGGCGCCGCGGATGCCGCTGCCGATGCCTGCGCCGTTGCCGCCGCGTCATCCTTCTTTTCGTCTTTCTTTTCTTCCTTCCCTGCGTCCTTTTTCTCTTCTGGCTTCTTGATCTCATTCTTCAGGTAGTAATAAATCACCGCGCCGGCCGGCGGATTCTGGCCTGTATTTGCGCCGCCGCCAAAGAACGATCCGCGGAAAACAGTGTGCGAAGCATCCGCCGGAGCGAACAGGTGCACGTCGTCGGCCTTCACGGAGTCGCTCCACTGCCGCAATGGCGAAAGATCGTCCAGCAGCCAGAACGAGCGTCCATGCGTCGCCACCGCGAGGTCGTTGCCCTTCACAATGAGGTCATTGATGGGTGTCACGGGCAGATTGAGCTGCAGGGGCTGCCAGTTCGCGCCATCGTCGGGGCTGAAATACACTCCGCGCTCCGTGCCGGCATAGAGCAGGCCTTTGCGCTTGGGGTCCACGCGAACCGCGTGAACATAATCGTCTTTCGGAATGCCGTTCGCAATCGTAGTCCAGGTCTTGCCGAAATCCGTAGTCTTGAAGACGTATGGTGTGAAGTCGTCCAGCTTGTGCCGCTCGACGGCAACATACGCCGTGCCCGCGTCAGTCGGAGACGCTTCGATCATGCTGACCGTGCCCCACTCCGGCATCGCTTTCGGGGTGACGTTTTCCCACGCGCCGCCGCCATCACGGGTGACGTGAAGGAGGCCGTCGTCGGTGCCTGCCCAGATCAGATCCTTCTGCACCGGCGATTCCACCACCGAAAAGATCGTGTCGTACACTTCGACCCCGGTGTTGTCTTTGGTGATGGGGCCTCCCGCCGCCTGCTGCTTCGATTTGTCGTTGCGCGTCAAGTCGGGCGAGATGATGGTCCAGCTCTTGCCTTCGTTGGTGGTCTTGAACAGCACTTCGCCGGCAAAGTAGAGGGTGTGAGGGTCGTGCGGCGAAAAGACGATGGGCTCGGTCCACTGAAAGCGATGCTTCAGCTCGGCCATGCCCCAGCCAATCGGATTGCGCGGCCACGGGTTCACCGCCTCGGTCTGCTCGGTGTGGTGATCGTAGCGTGAGATGTCGCCGCCGTAGGAGCCGGCGTATACGATCTCAGGATCACGCGGATCGGGAGCGATATATCCGCTCTCGCCGCCGCCGACGTCGTAGAAGTCGGGCCGGTCAATTCCTCCCCGTGCGCTCGCGGTCGCGATGGCGACGGTGGAATTATCCTGCTGCGCGCCATAAATCCAGTACGGGAACCGGTTGTCGGCGGTGATGTGGTAGAACTGCGCCGTCGGCTGGTTCATTTCAGTTGACCAGCTCTGGCCGCCGTCGGTGGAGATGGTCGCGCCTCCGTCGTTGCCGTTCATCAGGCGCTTGGGGTTTTCCGGATCAATCCAGAATCCGTGGTTGTCGCCGTGCGGCGTGCGCAGTTGCGTGAACGTCTTGCCGCCGTCAATCGAGCGGTAGGTCCCCGTGTTCAGAATGTAGACCACGTCGGAATTTTTCGGATCGGCGAAAACGTGTGTGTAATACCAGGCGCGCTGGCGATAGCGGCGGTCGTCGGTGGTGAGCTGCCACTTCTCGCCGCCGTCATCGGAGCGGTACAGCCCGCCCTTCTCCGCCTCAATCAGTGCATAGATGCGGTTCTGATTCGAAGTGGTCGCGACCCCGATGCGTCCCAGAATGCCTTCGGGCAGGCCCTTGCCAGTCAGCTTCGTCCAGCTGTCGCCGCCGTCTCCGGAACGATAAAGGCCGCTGCCCGGACCGCCCGATTCCATCGTCCAGGGCTTGCGCACCGCCTGCCACATGCTGGCATACAGGATGTTGGAGTTCGACAGGTCAAACTGGATGTCAATGCCTCCGGTCTTGTCGTCCACGTAGAGAATCCGCTGCCAGCTCTTGCCGCCGTCGCGCGAGCGGAAAATGCCGCGCGTCGGGTTCGGCCCAAACGGATGTCCCAGCGCCGCCACGTACACCGTGTTCGGGTCCTTGGGATGCACAATCATGCGGCCGATCGAATACGAATCGCGCAAGCCGGCGAACTTCCACGTCTTGCCCGCGTCCATGGACTTGTAAATTCCGTTGCCCATGACGATGTTGCCGCGAATGCAGGCTTCGCCGGTGCCGACGTAGATCACATTCGGATCCGAGGGCGCTATGGCGATGGCACCGACCGAGGGAGACGCCTCGGCGAACTTGTCCCATAGCGGCTTCCAGTTCAGGCCTCCATCAGTCGTCTTCCACATGCCTCCGGCGACCCCGCCGAAGTAGTAGGTGTCGTCCTGCCCCGGCACTCCGGCCACGGCCAGCACGCGGCCTCCGCGGAACGGGCCCACCAGGCGGTACTTCATGCCTTCAAACGGCGATTTCGGCGCGGCCGGTTTCGGTGGCGTGACCACGCCCGCGTCGGGCGCAAATTTCTCCTCGGCTGGTTCGGCCGCGGGCGTCGAAGCGGTCGGTTCGGCCGGTTTGTTCGCCGGATGTTTTTGAGCGGCTGCGAGCGTGCTTAACAGAAGAAGAACAACCACGAGGCAGGAGCGGTTCATGGTGGAAGATCCTCCGCAATGAATTTCAAAAAACGTAACGTAATGTACGCTTTTGTCAGCAAAAGCAAAAGGTCGGTCGTGCCTCGGTTTGGAATTTGAGCCGCATTGCTTCCCGCCGGCGTCATCCTGAGCGGAGCCGGTTTTCAGGCGGAGCGAAGGATCTCGGTCTCTACGAGGCCAGGCCTCACGGGAGATCCCTCGCCCCGCTGGTGAAAGCGCGGGGCTTCGCGATGACGCCTTCCCACGGAGCCCCGCAGTTTCCATCAAACGCTTTTCCTGCTTGACGCGTCTAATAGGCATGGCCCCGGATGGGGCAAGATGAACCCTTGGCGCGCGGTTCCGGGCCGCGCTGCGCAAATGGGTATAATGGAAGGGGTTGGGACTCGTGGAGGAAAGTAAAGATATGGATTCGGGCGCAATGTGGACGCGCATAAAGGCCCATCGCTGGGCCTATAGCTTGAGCATTCTGGCAACGCTTTCGGTCGGCATTCTGATTGGGACGGTCATTTCCTATGGCGTAAAGGGCAAGGAAGGGCAGAAGCCCGGCGATGCCACGCCGCTGGCCATGCCTGCGGCTTCGTCAGCCGGCAGCGGCTTTTCGCAGCAGCTCTCGGCTGCTTTTGCCCAGGTCGCCAAGGAACTGGAACCAAGCGTGGTCAACATCAATACAGAATCAACCATCAAGAACCCGCATCGCCGGCGCGGCAATCCGGATGACGAAGGCAACGGCGGCATGGACGATTTCTTCAACCACTTTTTCGGTGGACCCGGCGGACCGATGGGACCTGACAGCGGCCCCATCCGCGAGCGCTCGCTCGGTTCCGGCGTGATTGTGGACCCGAAGGGCTACATCGTGACTAACCGCCACGTAGTCGAGAAAGCCGACCGCGTGCGCGTGCGTTTTCAGGATGATCCGCCCGGCGTGCAGCACGAAGCCAAAGTCATCGGCGCCGATCAGGAAACCGACCTCGCCGTCATCAAGGTAGATATAGACCGGCCGCTGCCCGCCGCCAAGATGGGCAATTCCGACAGCATGCAGGTGGGCGACTGGGTTCTGGCCGTGGGCAGTCCCTTCGGCCTCTCGGAAACCGTTACCGCGGGAATCGTCTCCGCCAAGGGCCGCGACATCGTTCCCGGCCGTCAATTCCAGACCTTCATCCAGACCGACGCCGCCATCAATCCCGGCAATTCCGGCGGGCCGCTGGTCAACATGAACGGCGAAGTCATCGGCATCAACACCGCCATCCTTAGCGAAACCAATGCCTATGCGGGCGTGGGCTTCGCGCTGCCATCGAAGACCGTGGTAGATGTCTACAACCAGCTGACCGGTCCCGATCACCGCGTATCACGCGGCTCGATCGGCATTCAGTTCGATGCCGTCGAGAATCCCGCAATCGCCCGCGTCTACGGAGCCGGGGCGGGCGTGACCATCGCCAGCGTAGTGGCAGGCAGCCCGGCCGATCAGGCGGGCATGAAGGTCGGCGACACTATCACCAGCGTGGACGGCAGGAAAATCACCAAGGGCAACGACCTGGTCGCCGACATCGCTTCGCGCAAGCCTGGATCCAAAGTCGTGCTCGGCTTCCTGCGCAATGGCAAGGCGCAGGACGCAACCGTCACCATCGCCGATCGCGCCAAGCTGTTTGCCGCACGCCTGGGAGAGGATCAGGAGAACGACGATTCCAACACTCCCAAGCAGAGCAAGTTCGGCGTCTCCGTGCGCAAGGTCACTCCTGAAATGGCCGATCGCCTGGATATTCCGGTCGGCAAGGGTGTGATTGTGCAGGAAGTGAAACCGGGTTCATTTGCTGAAGACTGCAATCTCGGCCGCGGCGACATCATCCTGGAGATCAACAAGCAGGCGGTCAACAGCGAAGAGGATTTTTCGCGCATCGAGTCGAGCCTGAAGAGCGGCCAGGACGTCGTCTTCCTGGTACGGCAGCGGGGCACGACCAGGCAGGATGGAACCATCTTTCTGGCCGGTACACTTCCGTAACGTTTCTCGGCCCAACGGGCTCTGGCACTGTACGTCGGAATCGGAGACGATTACAATGCCAATCCGGTTGGGCCGTTTTGTTTTTTGGCGAACCTGGTTTTTGGGTGGTTCAACCTGCGCGGTACAGTTTGGGTTGGCGTAGTGCTTTTGGGTGTGGCGCAGCGCTTCAGCGCTGCGATGAGGTCGGCGAGTAACGTGGGGCTTTAGCCCCTGAGGTAAGATGACGCTCCGATTGCGTGTATCCCGGGACAAACGGCGCGCCGCCGGCGCGCTGATGCTGGCGTGCTCCCTGGCGTCGGCAATGGCGGCGCAGACTTCCACCAGCGGCACAACGGCCGTGAAAAAGCCCACGGAAAAAACGACCGCGCACAAGCATCACAAGACTTCTTCGAAGACCAGCTCCACCACCGCCAAGCCGGCCAGCGCGACGCACACCACGTCTTCAGGAAAACATTCCCGCAAGAAGAAACCGCGCGGCCAGCAGAAAATTGACGCCGATCGCGCCAGCGCAATTCAGCAGGCGCTGATTCGCGAGCACTATCTCAGCGGAGAGCCGGCCGGAACCTGGAACCAGGCCAGCGAAGACGCCATGCGGCGTTATCAGGCCGATCACGGCTGGCAGACCAAGGAAGTTCCCGATTCGCGCGCGCTGATCAAGCTCGGACTGGGGCCCAGCAAAGATCATCTGCTGAATCCGGAGAGCGCCATGACGACCGCCCCGGATGTCCGTCCAACCGGAGAAAAGTCGGCGACCCCGCCAAGCGATCCGCCCAAGCCGCAATGAGTCGGCTGTTCGGCTCTCCGCTTTATCACGGAGGGCAGTCTGGCGTGTGCATCGAATATGGTGCAAACGCTTCCAAGCTGCTGATTTCGCCGCCGTTACGGACTTCATGCGCTGTGGAAATAAATCGCCGTAAGTCATTGATTGTAAACGATATAAATTCGGAAACTAAATCGATTCGGAAGTGTGTACTTTACGCAACCTAAAGGGCAACCGACGTGCGTGCTTAGCGATTCGTTCATTTCGGCCAGCCCTCCGTGGGTTTCTTCTTTTGGAGTGACTTCCGCATCGCTACCTGCCACGGCCCTTTGATCTTGAGTACGTCAGGCTTTGGACCAGGAGCGGATTTAGGCCGAGCGGGCGCTTTACGCTTTGCTTTTTTCTGTGCCATTGTTCTTTAGTTCTAGCCGCATCTTGAACGGCTTCATTTCTGGAAGGCCACGGATGAGCCCCACAAACAGTTCTAGGTTCTTGGCTTCGCTTCCGTGCTCCATCATCCACGGCTCTCCACAATTCGTACATCCAAAAGGATGTTTGAGCCAATTATTCAATAATCGCATCGTTAGAGTTCCGCACTTGCGGCACTCGAATTCAATTGCTGCGATGTCTCCTAACTCAATCGTCGTGCGAGTTTCAGTGGTCATATTTAGTTCGCTGCTGGCTCTTTATACATGAGCCGTTTTCCTTCCGCCGCACGCATCGCCAGAGCAGTACGCTCTCCGTCGTTCATCGTGCGAGTGTTCCAAAGAAAATCGAAATGCCACAGGTAGCGGTGCAGATATTCACGGCTAACGTTGTGATAGATGCCCATAATGCCGCGCTTTACAAGCGCATGGCTGCTCTCGGCTGTGTTCGTGTGAATCTCGCCACGAACGAACTCCCGTGTGCTGTGGCAGACCGTATCGTGACCGCCCCAAAACTCATCGCCAATCCCTTTGTAGTGTGGGAAATCATCTGTAATGATTCGCGCCTGCCGATCAACTTCCTCACGGATCGCTGCCTTTAGCGTTCTGCCCGTCACATCTGGTATCACACGGCGATGGATACCACCTCGCCGCTCTACCGCACAAAATACCGGAATCTTTTTCGTTCCACGTCCACGCGCTCCAGTGTTACGAACTCTCGGCCTACGTGCGCCGATATACATTTCATCGCACTCAACATCACCAGAGAGTTTAGGAGCGTCAGGATCAGGAGCCATTGCAAAGCGGATACGGTTCATCAGGAATAGGGCCGATTTGTAGCTGATCTGGCAGTGCCGCTTGATTTCTAGAGCCGAAACGCCCTTCTTTGAGGTACAGGCACGCCAAAACGCATAGCACCAGTGTCGCAGTTCGATTCGGGATTCCTCGTAGACCGTTCCAATGCGAACGGTGTACTGCTCCTTGCAATCCCGGCAGCGCCAGAGGTAGCGGCTATTTCTCTCGCCTGTTTTGGCGTCCTTCATCTTGTAGACTTCTACGCTGCCACATTTCACGCAAGCGGGAATATTGCCCCAACGCTGCTTCTCCAAAAATTCGATAGCCGCTAGTTCATTGCAGCAAGCCAGCGGAATATCTTCCACTGTCTTCGACTTCGCTAATTGCCGTCTGCGCTCTTCGTTTGTCATGCTCGTAATATAATACTTCGCGCAAGTTGTGTCAAGTATACGATCAAACATTTCACAGTTTTTGCAGCCATTCGGGAATCCGTACTTGCTCCTTCCAATGCGCAAAAATGGCGTCTCCTAGTGCTGGAACTCCCTCTTGTAAGTCCTTAACCTGATCTTTGAAAATCTCTCTCCGACAGTGCCCGTCGTCGTCAATAAACTTCATGTCGCCGCCTAATCCGACTCCGGACGCCGAATGCTGCGCTTCTCTGAGGATGAAAGCCGCTAAGATTGCAAGCAAAGGTCTGTCCATACGGTCGTAGTGAAACAAGCGATCGGCAAGATAATCGCATATCGGCTGCCCCGAACCTGCCGCACAGTATTCGGGATATGGAGCAAGAACGGTTTTATTAGTGCGATAGAGAACAGGGACTAGATCGGGCCTGTTGAGCATGAATGGAGCAACGACAATAATGAACGTGAGCGTGCCCGCCTCTTTAATTTCCTCGTCCCATTGCTTAAAAAAGTCCATTAGTTCTATCTGGATTAGCTTTTCATGCCCACCATAGATATCTTCACCTTTGTGTACAGAAGCAATCAAAGAACCGTGGACTTTTGCTTGGAATTTCCTTATCAGATCACCGCTCCCAGCCCCAGCCATCCAGATGTCGCAGGATTTCAAGTCTTGAACCGGAATGCGATAGATTTTGTCTACTTCTCTCTTGTTATAGCCGTCATTTTCCTCGCGGTCGGCACACAGCAGTATCCCTCCGGCGCGGCACCTAAAAGCAGCTACTAGCGTCATGCGGTTCCTTTCGGGAAGCCGCTCAAGTGTTGGGTGGAAAAGGCGAGGTGACGGCTTCGGAAGCGCCCTAATCATAGGTCACCTCCCGCCCTTGCGTAAAGTACACACTTCCGAATCGATTTAGCTCCTCGCCAGAGGGCCGAAAAAATCGCCCATCCTGGCCGTCGGCCCCAGCCGTTTCCGTGCCCCAGCGGCTCTGACAACCGCGGCACGGGGCATCCTACGAAGCGAGGCTAGGAGGCGAGGGCGTAGTGGGGTCCCTGCGGGACTTGGTTCCGCTTGCTCATTCCTCCCCGGCACTCACGTGCCGGGCTAATGAATCGCGTTGCTTCGCGACTCGTCTTGCGAACCCTTCACCAGGTCGGTCCCATTTGCGGAAACCCACAGGCCAGTGTGACAGACGGCACAGCCCGCTCGTCGCAGACTATGTCTACCTGACAGGGTGGTTTTCCCGAGGACGAGGCTTGCCCGACCTCAAGCGGTCCGTCGCTGACTAGCGTCGTGGTTTTGACTTTTCCGAATAGACGAGTCTGGGTTCGAGTCCCCGTAAGGGGACGCGATTCAATAGCCCGGCACGTGAGTGCCGGGTGAGGCCGGCAGAAGCAAGCGAGTCCCGGAGGGACGGCACCCATGGCCCACAGCTACAACGCAAATTTCGTCCATTGCATTTTCAGCACGAAGGAAAGGAGAAATCTGATCCCGCAAGAATTGCAGGAGCAACTCTGGGCTTATCTTCTTGGCATCGCCAATAATCTTAAGATCAAAACGCTGGCTATCGGAGGTACCGGCAATCATGTTCACCTGCTTCTCGGTTTGCCGGCGACTATGACGCTGGCAGAAGCGATGCAGAAATTGAAAGCGAATTCTTCGCGATGGCTGGGAGAGCAAGGGATTGAATTCCAATGGCAGGAAGGATACGGAGCATTCAGCGTAAGCCCGTCACTGGTGGAAACCGTGAAGGCATACATCCGCAATCAGGGGGAACATCACAAGAAGCGGAGTTTCGAGGAAGAATTTCGGGTATTGCTGGACAAGAGCGGCGTTGCCTATGATGCGGAAAAACTGTTTGCGGCGTAGGTGCGAGTGCCGTCCCTGCGGGACTGCCGTTTGCTCATTCCTCCCCGGCACTCACGTGCCGGGCTAATGAATGCCGTCGCTTCGCGACTCACCTCTCCGCTTCAAGACCCACCCCTCCGCTTCGCGACTCGCGTTCCGACCGCTTAGCCTCTGACCCGTGCCCTGATCCCTGCTCAGACCCTCACCCCTTCTTCAACCCATCCATCACCACCTCGGGAAAGTACGGCAACGGCTGGTTGGCGACAATGGCGCGGGGATTGTCCTCGACCAGGGCCTGGGCAACTTCTTCGCCGCAGAGTTCGGCGGCGGCGGCGCGCGCGGTGGAAAGAATCGGCACGCGCTTCTGCATATCGTGCGCGTCGGTGGCGAGCACGTGCACGGCCTGGCGTTCGAGCAGCCAGTGCGCCGCGCGGCGTGAGCGCTCGCCCCAGAATCCGGTCAGGGACGAGCCTGTCACCTGCACCACGCAGCCATGCTCGGCCCAGGTCAGCACCCGCTGCGGGCTTTCGCGGAGAATCGGATTGCGCTCGGGATGCGTGATGATCGGGGTCAGCCCGCAATCGCCCAGCTTGAGCAGGGAATCGGTGACCTGCTCGGGAATGCTGTAGTTGCTGAATTCGACCAGCAGGTAGCGCGTATCTTCGATGACGTAGCGGGCGGGGTGCGCGATGGCGTCCCGCACGTTGTCGTAGGAGAGATGGAAATCACAGCCCAGGCCGATTTTAGGAAGGTCGCCCACCAGTTCTTGCAGGTGCTCGACTAGCCCCTGCAGATATTTGCGGTCGTAGTGATAGCGGTCGTTGGCGTGGGGCGTGGCCACCTGGTGCGTAATGCCGTCGGCCGCCGCGGCGCGGCACATGGCGACCGAAACGTCCCAGGACTTGGGCCCGTCATCTACTTCGGGAAGGATGTGGGAATGAATATCAACCACGATTAGAATTGCCCGATCTGGATAAACCCGGCTCCGACTTGCGGTTCATCTCATTTGCCATAGCGCTCCTGAATAAACTCCGCGATTCCCGCGTAAGCCCTCGTCAGAGTCTGCTCGTCCGGCAGGAACACGATGCGGAAGTGCTGGGTGCCCGGCTTCTGGCCGAAGCCTGAGCCGTGGACGACCATGACGTGTTTCTGGCGGATGAGTTCTTTCACGAAGACTTCGTCGCTCTCGGGAATGTTGATTTTGGGGTAGGCGTAAAAAGCACCGCGCGGCGCGACGCAGCTCACACGCGGCGTCGCTTCGCACCACTTCTGGGTGAGATCGCGGCGGGAGCGCAGTTTGCGCTTCACTTCCACGAGATGGTCCTGCGGGCCTTCGAGCGCGGGCTTGATCGCGTACTGCTCGGGGTGGTTGGCGCAGAGGCGCGCGCGCAGCAGGCGATGCACGCCCTCGGTGTAGGCCTTGACCGCGGCGGCGTCGCCGGAGACG
>JBBIPV010000007.1:0-247181 GCA_037442635.1 Terriglobales bacterium
CAACAGGGGCGTAAGCTCAACGGTTAAACTGCCGGTCTCCAAAACCGGACTTGGGGGTTCGAATCCCTCCGCCCCTGCCAGAGTTTAGGCCCGGTGCAGGCGGGAACAACGGACCGGGCAGGATCGAATAAAGGACGTAGAGGATGGCGACCATCGCAGAGCAGAATGCAATCGTAACCACGGTAAAGTCCTGGCCCGAGAAAATCCGGACCTTCTACAATGACGTGCGCACGGAAACGCGCAAGGTCACGGCACCGACCTGGAAAGAAGTCCGCGCCACGACCGCCGTGGTGGTCATCACCGTGTTCATTTTCGCGCTCTATTTCTGGGTGATTGACAACCTGATTACGTCCGCGATGAAGCATCTGTTCGACTACTTCAACCACTGATTTGAGAGTCACCGGCACGGCTGGACGAAACGGCTGATCACGAAGACGCCACAAAGAAACGCCAAATATGCAGGACGAAGAAAAAATCGAAGTCGCTACCAGCGAGCCGCAGGCCGCCGCTGCCGAGGGCGCAGCTCCGGCCCCGGCCGCCGAAGCGCCGCGCAACCCGAACATGAAGTGGTACATCATCCACGCCTATTCGGGCTTTGAACGCAAGGTCAAGGAATCGCTCGAGTCGCGCGTAGCGGCCTTCGGGCTGCAGGACAAGATCGGCAAAGTGCTGATCCCGACCGAGTCGGTCACCGAAGTGCGCGGCGGCAAGAAGTACACCTCCGAGCGCATGTTCTATCCCGGCTACGTGCTGGTCGAAATGGACATGGACGATCACGTCTGGCACGTGGTCAAGTCCACGCCGCGGGTCACCGGATTTGTCGGCACCGGCCAGCAGCCGACGCCGCTCTCGGACGAGGAAGTGCAGCACATTGTCTACAAAGTCGCTGACAGCCGCGAGAAGCCCAAGCTCAAGGTCAAGTTCGAAAAGAACGAAACCGTGCGCATCACGGAAGGTCCGTTTGCCACCTTCCAGGGCGTCGTGGACGAAGTCAACGAAGACCGCGAGACGCTGAAAGTGATGGTCACGATTTTCGGCCGGTCAACCCCGGTGGAATTGGAATTCAACCAGGTCGAAAAAGTGGCCTGACCCTGTGTTCCTCTGTGCGATCTGTGGTTAGGAAGAGCCTGGACCGCAGAGGACGCAGAGGCGCACAGAGGAATAAAGGGAATATTCGATGGCAAAGAAAGTTACAGGTTATGTGAAGCTGCAAATCGCCGCCGGCAAGGCGACTCCGGCGCCGCCGGTCGGCCCGGCGCTGGGCCAGGCGCAGATCAACATCATGGAGTTCTGCAAGCAGTTCAACGCCAGAACCAGCCAGAAAGAGATGGAGGGGCTGATCATCCCGGTCGTGGTGTCGGTGTACAACGACCGCTCGTTCACCTTCATCACCAAGACGCCTCCGGCCTCGATTCTGTTGAAGCGGGCGGCGGGCATCGCCAAGGGATCGGGCACGCCGAACAAGGATAAAGTCGGCAAAGTGACCGCCAAGCAGGTGGAAGAGATTGCCAAGCAGAAAATGCCCGATCTGAACGCCGCCTCGGTCGAAACCGCCATCAAGAGCGTGCGCGGCACGGCACGGTCGATGGGAATTGAAGTCGTTGGGTAGGAATTGAGTAATTGGGGAATTTGGTAATTGAGCAATTGAAAACCGGCGATTACTCAATTTCCCAATTACCAAATTGTCAAAAGCACCACGGTTGATCGGAAGCTGATCATCGGTGGGAGACAAGGAAAACTCATGAGCAGCAAAAAAGCAGGAAAGAACATCGCCAAGGCGCACGCCGCAGTCGAGCAGCGCCCCTACGTTCTGCAGGATGCGGTCCCGCTTCTGCAGAAAGTGAAATACGCCAAGTTCGACGAGACCGTCGAAGTTACGCTTCGCCTGGGAGTGGATCCCAAGCACGCCGACCAGATGGTGCGCGGCACGGTCGTCCTGCCGCATGGGCTGGGCAAGTCGAAGAAAGTCCTGGTCATCGCCACCGGCGACAAGATCAAGGAGGCCGAGGCGGCGGGCGCCGATTTCGCCGGCGGCGAGGAGATGGTCGAGAAGATCACCAAGGAAAACTGGACCGACTTCGACGCCCTCATTGCCACACCCGACGTGATGAAGTCTGTCGGACGCCTGGGCAAGATCCTTGGTCCCAAGGGCCTGATGCCGAACCCAAAGACCGGCACGGTCACTTTTGACGTGGGCAAGGCGGTGCAGGAAGTCAAGGCCGGCAAGGTGGAGTTCCGCACCGACAAGACGGCGCTGGTCCACTGTCCGGTGGGCAAGATTTCGTTTTCGCCCGAGAAGCTGATCGAGAACGCGACCGTTCTGATCACCAGCGTGATCAAGGCCAAGCCGTCGGTCGCCAAGGGCAAGTACATCAAGGGCTGCTACCTGAGCTCGACGATGGGGCCCGGGATCTCACTGGACGTGACGCCGATCGAGGCGGCAGCCAAGGCTTAACCGGGCGCTGAAGCGCCCTGGGCGGACGAATGCGTCCGTCCCTACACTAGACATCTGAGGGGACTGAATCATGGCGGTTACCAAGGCAAAGAAGACACAACAGGTCGAGAAACTGGGCAAAGACCTGCAGAATATTTCAAACGTGGTCGTGGCCACCTACAGCAAGCTGACCGTGGCTCAGGACTACGAGCTGCGCAGGGCGCTGCGCGGCGCGGGGGCGAAGTACCAGGTGGTCAAGAACACGCTGGCCGAGCGCGCTGCCAGGGGTACGAAAGTCGAAGGCGCTCTGAAGGACCTTGCCGGCGTTACCTCGATCGCTTACACCACCGGCGACCCGGTGGCCATGGCCAAGGCGCTCACCAAGTACGCCAAGGACACGCCGGAGTTCACGTTCAAAGTCGGCGTGGTAGAAGGCCGCGTGATTTCGATCAAGGAAATCGAAGCGCTGGCCTCGATGCCGTCCAAGGAAGAGCTGATGTCGAAGCTCCTGTTCCTGATCAATGCCCCGGCCCAGCGCCTGGTCACGGCTATGGGCGCGGTCGGACGTAACCTGGCCGTGGTGGTGGACCAGGGCGTGAAGGAAAAGAAGTTCAAAGAAGCATAAAAAGTTTGGGTGTTCGCAGTTCAGGGGTTGCGCGGTCCTTTCCGACCGTTGTCTGGCGCGAGGAAACAGGATCTGGTCGCACTGGAAACCTGACTGGCGGATGACGAAAGAACGAAGAGACTAAAACACTGGAGAAACAACAATGGCGGATTTAGCGCAACTGGAAGAATCAATCGTAGGCTTGTCGCTTCTCGAAGCGGCTGAACTGGTCAAGAAGCTCGAATCGCGTCTGGGCGTCTCGGCGGCGGCCGCGGCTCCCGTGATGGTGGCGGGCGGCGGCGGAGCGGCAGCAGCAGCAGCTCCGGCGGAAGAAAAGACCGAGTTCACCGTGGTGCTGAAAGAAGTTGGTGCCAACAAGATCAACGTAATCAAGGCCGTTCGCGAAGTCACCAGCCTGGGCCTGAAAGAGGCCAAGGAGCTGGTGGATGGAGCGCCCAAGAACGTGAAGGAAGGCGTCTCCAAGGAAGAGGCCGAGACCATCAAGAAGAAGTTCACCGAAGCCGGAGCTGTCGTAGAGGTGAAATAGTGGCATGTGTGGGGCGGGCACTCTTGCCCGCCTGGCTGCATCGGCAAAAGGCCAGCGGGCAGCAGTGCCCGCTCCACATGACCCGGTTGCACTGCTCTTGGGGCAGGTCCGCTGATTTGCCCCTAACTTAGTGCAAGAATGGGAAATAAGTATGTTCTCCTACTTGTGAAGCTGGGGCGGTGATGTTAGCATCTATATAACGTCGCTTTCCCGGGGCCTCACTCGAGCGCGAGCGAAGCTCGCGAGGGAAGTTTAGGCAGGCTGCTCCGCAGGCAGGCGGGGCGGAAACAGGCCGAAGAACTGGCGCGAGAGAGTTCAAATTCAGATTGGCTAAACGCCTCGGTTGGCGTCTGCGGGAACGACTGTCCCTGCGGGCGCCCTGTCGTCTTTTCTGCCGAATGAGGTTCTCAGGTTGAAGTTTCTCAGGTTAGTCCGGCTCTGCATACGTCGGCTCTACTTACTGTAAGTCCCGCGGCGCGACTCGAACGGCGCGCCCCACATTCCGCGGTTTAAGCGCGGCCCTCGGCCTGCGCGTGAGATTGGGAGTTTCTTGACGATGAAGAATATTACCTTCCGCAAACGCTTTGATTTTTCCAAGATTCCTGTAGCCCTGCAGATCCCGAACCTCATCGAGGTTCAGAAGCGCTCTTACGACCGCTTCCTGCAGATGGACAAACTGCCCAGCGAGCGCGAAGACGGCGGCCTGCAGGCGGTGTTTCAGTCCGTCTTCCCCATCACTGACTTCCGCAACGTATCCCAGCTGGAGTTTGTGGATTATGCCATCGGCAACTGGGAATGCAAGTGCGGCCACCTCAAGGGCCTGCACCACCTGCGCACCACCTGTAAGAACTGCGGATCCACGGTCATCACCGACCCGTTTCATCCCGGCGATGTGCTCTGCGGCAAGTGCGGCACCTACAACGCCAACACGCCCGATTTCTGCAACAAGTGCGGCGACCCGGTCGGCCTGCAGCTGAAATACGACGTGGCCGAGTGCGAAGAGCGCGGCATGACCTACTCCGCGCCCCTCAAGGTCACCATGCGCCTGACGATTTTTGACAAGGACGCCGAGACCGGCAATCGCTCCATCCGCGACATCAAGGAGCAGGAAGTATTCTTCGGCGACGTTCCGCTGATGACCCAGAACGGCACCTTCATCATCAACGGGACCGAGCGCGTCATTGTCAGCCAGTTGCACCGTTCGCCCGGCGTGTTCTTCGAGACCGCCAACAACCGCACCTATTTCCTCGGCAAGATCATTCCCTACCGCGGATCGTGGGTCGAGTTCGAGTACGACCAGAAGAACGTGCTCTATGTCCGCATTGACCGCAAGCGCAAATTCCTGGGCACGATCTTCCTGCGCGCGCTCGGACTGCGTTCCGGCGAAGACATTCTGAAAACCTTTTACACCACGGACCGCATTGCGATCCGCGACAAGAAGCTTTACTGGACGCTCGATCCGACCAGCGAGAAGCCGACCAACCTGCTGGGCATGAAGCTCGCCCACAGCGTTAAGTCGAAGTCGGGTGAGGAAATCGCGCACTCCGGCCGCAAGATCAACCACCAGATTCTGAAAGACATTCAAAAGGCGAAGGTCACCGAGATCGAAGTGGACATCACCGATCTCGAAGGCGCATGGACGGCTGGCGACGTCGTGGACACGACCACCGGTGAAGTCATGCTCGAAGCCAACTCCGAACTGGCCGCTGACAAGCTCTCGAAGATTCTCGACTCAGGGGTCGTAGAAATGTCGCTGTTCTTCCCCGAGCGCGACGACGTCGGGACGGTCATCAGCCAGACACTGAAGCGAGATTCGATTAAGACTCCGCAGGAAGCGCTGATCGAAATCTACCGCAAGCTGCGCCCGGGCGATCCGCCGACTCTCGATACCGCGACTGCGCTGTTCCACGGCATGTTCTTCGACCCGCGCAAGTACGACTTCTCGCGCGTGGGCCGGCTGAAGTTCAACATCAAGCTGTTCGAAAACCAGGAAGCGACCAGCCTCGAGAAGCGCACGCTCGATCCCGAGGATTTCTACGCCACGATTGCGTACCTGCTCAAGCTGCGCAAGAACATCGGCGCGGTGGATGACATTGACCACCTCGGCAACCGCCGGGTGCGCGCCGTCGGCGAACTGATGGAAAACCAGTTCCGCATCGGCCTGGTCCGCATGGAACGGGCGATTAAAGAAAAAATGTCGGTGTACCAGGAAATGTCAACGGCCATGCCGCACGACCTGGTCAATGCCAAGCCGGTGATGGCCGCGATCCGCGAATTCTTCGGATCGTCGCAGCTGTCGCAGTTCATGGACCAGACCAACCCGCTCTCCGAGATCACGCACAAGCGGCGTCTGTCGGCGCTCGGGCCGGGAGGCCTGTCGCGCGAGCGCGCTGGATTCGAAGTGCGCGACGTGCATCCCACCCACTACGGCCGCATCTGCCCGATCGAGACGCCGGAAGGTCCGAACATCGGCCTGATCTCGTCGCTGAGTTGCTACGCCCGCATCAACGACTACGGCTTCATTGAGTCGCCCTATCGCAAGATCAAGAACGGGCGCGTGATTGACTACGTCACCGTGGTCAACGTGGGCGACAGCGATTTCAAGGTCGGCGATCACGTCGAGCAGCACGAGATTGAGAAGATCAACGCCGAGCTGAAAGAGAAGCGCAAGAAGCCGGCGCAGGTCGAAGCTTTTTCGTTCTATCTCTCGGCGTGGGAGGAAGACCGCCACACCATCGCGCAGGCCAACGTCGAACTCGACGACAAGGGGCGCATCGCGGCCGAACTGGTCAACGCCCGCAAGGCCGGCAACTTCGTGCTGGTGAATCGCGAGGAAGTGGACTACGTGGACGTCAGCCCGAAGCAGCTCGTTTCCGTCGCCGCGTCGCTGGTGCCGTTCCTCGAGCACGACGACGCCAACCGCGCGCTGATGGGCGCCAATATGCAACGCCAGTCGGTGCCTTTGCTCCGGGCGCAGGCCCCGATCGTCGGCACCGGCATGGAGGGTGTCACCGCCCGCGATTCCGGCGCGGTGGTGCTGGCCCGCCGCAACGGCATCATTGATTCGGTGGACTCCGAACGCATCATCGTGCGCGTCGAAGGCGAGCATCATCCCACGCAGCTGTCGCGCGAAGTGGGCAGCGACATTTACCAGCTCACCAAGTTCAAGCGCTCCAACCAGAACACCTGCATCAACCAGAAGCCGGTGGTCAAGAAGGGACAGCGCGTGCTGAAGGGCGAAATCATCGCCGACGGTCCCTGCACCGATCACGGCGAGCTGGCGCTGGGACGTAACGTACTCGTCGCCTTCATGCCGTGGCGCGGCTACAACTTCGAAGACGCGATCCTGGTCTCCGAAAAGATGGTGAAGGAGGATTACTACACCTCGCTTCACATCGAAGAGTTCGAGATCGAAGCCCGTGACACCAAGCTCGGTCCCGAGGAAGTGACGCGCGACATTCCCAACGTCAGCGAGTCCATGCTGCGCAACCTGGACGAAGCCGGGGTCATCCGCATCGGCGCAACGGTGAAGCAGGGCGACATCCTGGTGGGAAAAGTCACGCCCAAGGGCGAGACCCAGCTCACTCCGGAAGAAAAACTGCTGCGCGCCATCTTCGGCGAAAAGGCCGGCGACGTGCGCGACGCCTCCCTCTACTGCCCGCCGGGCATCGAGGGCGTCATCGTGGACGTGAAAATCTTCTCCCGCAAGGGCCAGGAGAAGGACGAACGCGCCAAGGCGATTGAAGCGACGCAGATCGCGAAACTGGAAAAGAACCTCTCGGACGAAATCCGAATTCTGACCGACGAGCGCCTGAAGCGCCTGGAGAACATCCTCGGCGGCAAGGAAGTGCAGGCCGACCTGCACGACGAGCGCACCAACAAGCGCCTGCTGACCAAGGGCGCGATCCTGACGCGCGACGAGATCGAGCGCATCTCCACCCGCAATCTGAAGCGCATCAAGTATGCGGATAAGGACCCGCGGGTGAACGAGCAGATCGACGAGATCGAGGAAATGACTTCGCGTCAGATTGATGTGCTCAAGAAGATCGTCAACGAGAAAAAAGACAAGCTGACGAAGGGCGACGAATTGCCCCCGGGCGTAATCAAGCTGGTCAAGTGCTACATTGCGATGAAGCGCAAGCTCAGCGTGGGCGACAAGATGGCCGGCCGCCACGGTAACAAGGGCGTGATTGCCCGCATTCTGCCCGAAGAGGATATGCCGTACCTCGAAGACGGAACGCCGGTCGAGATCGTCCTCAATCCGCTCGGCGTGCCTTCCCGTATGAACGTGGGCCAGATTCTCGAAACCCACCTCGGATGGGCAGGCTTCGTTCTGGGCGAGAAGATCACGCAATTGCTCAAGGAGAACACGCGCACCGAGGCCATCCGGCGCGAGTTGAAGGCCTTGTTCAAGGACTCGCAACTGGCCGACATCATCTCCGAGATGAGCGACGAAGAACTTGAATCCGTGGCGCCAACGCTCACCAAGGGCGTCTTCATGGGCTCACCCGTGTTCGACGGCTCCAAGGAAGGCGAGATCAAGGCGCTGCTCGAACACGCCGGCCTGCCCACTTCGGGCAAGACGACTCTGCGTGACGGCATGACGGGCGACAAGTTCGAACAGCCGGTCACCGTCGGCTACATCTACATGCTGAAGCTGTCTCACTTGGTGGACGACAAGATTCACGCGCGTTCCATCGGGCCCTATTCTCTGATAACCCAACAACCCTTGGGCGGCAAGGCGCAGTTTGGCGGACAGCGCTTCGGAGAAATGGAAGTCTGGGCGCTGGAAGCTTACGGCGCAGCCTTCATTCTGCAGGAGCTGCTCACGGCAAAGTCCGACGACGTCTATGGCCGCACCAAGATTTACGAGGCCATCGTCAAGGGCGAAGCCGCCATGGAGCCGGGCGTGCCGGAATCATTTAACGTGCTGATCCGCGAGCTGCAGTCGCTCTGCCTCGATGTGGAGTTGATCAAGGCAGGCGAAAAGAAGCCCGCGGCCAGCGCAGCAGCGGACTAGCTGCAGTACTCAGTACCCGGTACTCAGTACTCAGTGAGGTCCGAACTGAGATCGGGTGCTGAGCCAAAGCGAAGAGATTGTGATTTGAAGCCACTGCGGCATATGAGCTCAATGCCGCATGAAAAGGCGGAAGGTTCACTGAGTACTGAGTACGGCGTACTGAGTACTTGTTCAAAGAGCTCCGTGAGCGGCTACGACACAGCCGAGGAAAGCGGAGGACCACCTTGTTTCGTTCGAGCCCATTCGAAATGGCAAATGTGATCGCGGATTTCGACGCCATCCGCATCAGTCTGGCGTCTCCGGAAAAAATCCGCAGCTGGTCGCACGGCGAAGTCACCAAGCCCGAGACCATCAACTACCGCACCTTCAAGCCGGAGCGCGACGGCCTGTTCTGCGCCCGCATCTTCGGCCCGGTCACCGACTGGGAGTGCCTCTGCGGCAAATACAAGCGCATGAAGCACCGCGGCGTGATCTGCGACAAGTGCGGCGTGGAAGTCACTCTTTCCAAAGTACGCCGCGAGCGTCTCGGCCACATCGAACTGGCCTCGCCCTGCTCGCACGTATGGTTCTTCAAAGGATTGCCCAGCCGCATCGGGCACCTTCTCGATATTTCCCTGCGCGACCTTGAGTCCGTGCTCTATTTCGAAGCCTACGTCGTGGTCGAACCCGGCGACGCTCCGGTAAAGGACCGCGAGGTTATCAAGGACGAAGCCAAGTTCCGCGAACTCGACCAGCAATACCGCCCCGCCGGTTTCAAGGCCATGATGGGCGCCGAGGCCATCAAGGAACTGCTCAAGCGCGTGGACACCGACGGCTTGGCAGGCGAACTGCGCGAGAAGATGAAGAACGAGAGCTCGCTGCAGAAGCGGCTCAAGTACGCCAAGCGCCTGAAAGTCGTCGAAGCCTTCCGCAAGAGCGGCAACAAGCCGCACTGGATGATCCTCGACGTGATCCCGGTCATCCCGCCGGAGTTGCGCCCGCTGGTTCCGCTCGATGGCGGCAGGTTTGCCACCTCCGACCTTAACGATCTTTACCGCCGCGTCATCAACCGCAACAACCGGCTGAAGAAACTGATGGACCTGCATGCGCCCGAAGTCATCGTGCGGAACGAAAAACGCATGCTGCAGGAAGCGGTGGACGCCCTGTTCGATAACGGACGCCGCGGCCGCGTGCTGCGTGGCGCCAACAACCGTCCACTGAAGTCGCTCTCCGACACGCTCAAAGGCAAGCAGGGCCGCTTCCGCCAGAACCTGCTCGGCAAGCGCGTGGACTACTCCGGACGTTCCGTCATCGTGGTCGGCCCAGAACTCAAGCTGCACCAGTGCGGCCTGCCCAAGAAGATGGCGCTCGAACTGTTCAAGCCGTTCATCTATCACCGGCTCGAACAGACGGGCAACGTCACCACCATCAAGCAAGCGAAGGAAATGGTCGAGCAGCAGGAACCGATCGTATGGGACATCCTTGAAGAAGTCATCAAAGATCACCCGGTCCTGCTCAACCGCGCTCCCACTTTGCACCGCCTGGGCATCCAGGCCTTTGAGCCGGTGCTGGTGGAAGGCAAGGCCATCAAGATTCACCCGCTGGTGTGCACGGCGTTCAACGCCGACTTCGACGGCGACCAGATGGCGGTGCACATTCCGCTGTCTCCGGAAGCGCAGGTCGAAGCCAGCGTGCTGATGCTGTCTTCGCACAACATCCTGTCGCCCGCCTCCGGCCAGCCGATCACCGTGCCCACACAAGACATGGTGCTCGGTCTCTACTACTTGACCAAGGCCAAGCCCGGCGCAAAGGGGGAAGGCCGCGCCTTTGCAAACATTGAAGAGGTCCTGCTGGCGCTTGACGCTGGCGAAGTGGAAACGCTCAGCCCGATCCGTCTGCGCTATTCGGGCGAACTGATTGACCTGACCACCGCCTACGACGATCAGGACATCATTCACACCGAGCCGGTGCGCGTCGAGCGTTCCTTCGTCAACACGACCGTCGGCCGCGCCATCCTGAACGACCACTTGCCCGAAGGGATGCCCTTCATCAACGGGCTTCTCAAGAAGAAGGGCATCGGCGCGCTGGTCAACTACGGCTACCTGAGGTTCGGACTCGAGACCACGGTCAAGATGCTCGATGAGGTCAAGTCCCTGGGCTTCCGCTTCGCCACCCGCGCCGGACTGTCCATCGGCATTGATGACATGGTGATTCCGGACAGCAAGAAGACCCTGGTGCGCGACGCCGAGAAGCAAGTAGTCGCGGTTCAGCAGCAATATCTCGACGGCGCCATCACCAACGGCGAACGCTACAACAAAGTCATCGAAATCTGGTCGGCGATCACCGAAAAAGTTGCCGACGAAATGTTCGGTGAAATGCAGAAACGCGATAAGGAAGGCGAACTCAATCCGATTTACGTCATGGCCGACTCCGGCGCCCGCGGATCGAAACAGCAGATCCGCCAGCTCTCCGGCATGCGCGGCTTGATGGCCAAGCCTTCCGGCGAAATCATCGAGTCGCCGATCACCGCCAACTTCCGCGAAGGGCTGACGGTGCTCGAATATTTCGTCTCGACCCACGGCGCTCGCAAGGGATTGGCCGACACGGCGCTCAAGACGGCCGATTCCGGCTACCTGACCCGCCGTCTGGTGGACGTCGCACAAGACGTCATCATCAGCGAGTACGATTGCGGCACGGTGGACGGCATCTACGTGCAGGGCATCGTCGAAGCTGGCGAAATTATCGAGCCGCTGCGCGACCGCATTGTGGGTCGCGTATCGCTCGAAAAAATCAAAGACTACGACGGCAACGTCATCGTTGACATCAACCAGGAAATCACCGAAGACCTCGCCGGATCGATTCAGGCGGCCGGCATCGAGCGGGTGAAAATCCGCTCAGTGCTGACCTGCGAATCCAAGCGGGGCGTCTGCGTGATGTGCTACGGCCGCAACCTGGCTTCCGGACGCCTCGTCGAACTTGGCGAAGCCACCGGAGTCATCGCCGCGCAGTCCATCGGCGAGCCGGGCACCCAGCTCACCATGCGTACCTTCCACATCGGCGGTACGGCATCGCGAGTTTCCGAGCAGTCGCGCCTCGACGCCAAAAACAACGGCAACGTGCGCTTCATCGGATTGCAGACCGTCAAGGCCAAGTCCGGCGATCTGGTGGTCATGAACCGCCAGGGCTCGATTGCGGTCGTGGACGAGAAGAACCGTGAGCGGGAACGCTACTCGGTCGTGTACGGCGCCAAACTCAAAGTCAACGACGGCGATCCAGTCACGCTCGGCCAGGTCATGGTCGAGTGGGATCCTTACACCTTCGCCATCCTGACCGAAATCGGCGGCACGGTGCAGTTCAAAGACCTGCAGGAAGGCGTGACTTTGCATGAAGAGGTTGACGAAGTCACCGGCCTTTCGCGTCACGTCGTGGGCGATTCTCCCGACGAGAAGCGCCAGCCTGCGATCGTGATCAAAGGCGGCAAGACCAGCAAGCGTTACCTGATGCCGTCGCGTTCGCACCTCATGATCCAGGACGGCGATGCGGTCAACCCGGGCGACGTGCTGGCCAAGATTCCGCGCGAGACCACCAAGACCAAAGACATCACCGGTGGTCTGCCACGCGTGGTTGAACTCTTCGAAGCCCGCAAGCCGCACGAGACCGCGGTCATCAGCGAGATTGATGGCACGGTCAAGTTCGGCGAAGTCTCGAAGGGCCAGCGCAAAATCTACGTGGTCGCCGACAACGGCAGCGAGAAGGAATACTCGGTGCCCAAAGGCGTTCACATCAATGTGCAGGAAGGCGAGCGCGTCAAGGCAGGCGAACCGCTCATGGACGGTCCGCTCAACCCGCACGATATTCTGGCCGTGCTCGGCGAAAAGGAGCTGCAGGCCTACCTGGTCAACGAAATCCAGGAAGTCTACCGGCTGCAGGGCGTCAACATCTCGGACAAGCACATCGAGGTGATTGTCCGCCAGATGATGCGCTGGGTGAAGGTCGAGGACGTCGGCGACACCCGCTTCCTGCTCGAAGAGCAGCTCGACAAATTCGCCTTCCGCGAAGAGAACGAGCGCGTGATCAAGGATGGCGGTAAGCCGGCGACCGGACGGCCGCTGCTCCTCGGCATCACCAAGGCGTCGCTCTCGACCGACTCGTTCATCTCGGCGGCGTCGTTCCAGGAGACCACGCGCGTGCTCACCGAAGCCTCGATCAACGGCAAGGTGGACCACCTGCGCGGCCTTAAAGAGAACGTCATCGTCGGCCGCCTCATCCCGGCCGGCACCGGCATGGAGTACTACCGCAACGTGCGCCTCTCGCCGGAAATGGAAGAGGCCGCGGCGAAAGTTCAGGCCGAAGTCTCGGCAGCGTATGAAGAGGCCGAGCGCGCTCTGGAACTGATGCGGCACGAGGGCGACACCGACGAACTGCCCGCGGAGTTGCCGGCGGCGGAGTAGTCAGGACTGCAGTGAACCTTCGGGGGCGAACCACTTCGCCCCCGTACCTGCTTTTGGCTATCAACAACACAATGCACGCCGACCCCAAACGAGTGCTCTTCGAGGAACCCGGCCCACTTCCCTCTTTGCGCCAGGTGCCTCCCCGGCCTAATCTGGGTCAACGGATGTTCCGCCTTTTCCGACTTCTCCGCCTCGCCTTCTGGCGTGCCTTCGTGCACGACGCTTTTGCCATCGCCAAAGCATCGGCGTATTCGATGATTCTCACGTTTTTCCCGGTCCTGCTGATCCTGGGCTCCGGCCTGACCAACTGGCGCAAGGGTGGGCCGTACCTGCGCGAAATCACCTACGCTCTGGGCAGCATCCTGCCTGCCGGCGGCAACACGGCACTGACTTACATGAAAGGCGCCGCCCAGCATCCCGTGGGCCTGGTCACCACCACCTCGCTCATCACCCTCTGGACGGCTTCCGGCGTCATGATTTCCTGGATGGAAGGTTTCCGCCGTTGCTACGAACTGCCCAAGACCTGGGGGCTGGTCAAAGAACGCCTGATCGCCTTCCTGCTGGTCGTCTTCGCCCTGGTCCCCATGACCTTCGCCACGCTTCTGGTGGCCCTGGGCTCGAAGATCGAGACTCGCATCCTCTCTTACATTGATCCCGATTTCAGCGTCTACATCCTGCTGCTATGGGGCGCGATGCGCTGGCTGATCGCTACCCTCACCAGCATCTCGGTAATTGCGCTGATCTACCATCATGCCGTCCCGCGCACCCAGCCCTGGCACAGCGTGATCCCCGGCGCCACCCTGGCCACGGTACTGTGGTTTTTGGTGACCGTCGGATTCCGCTCCTACCTCCAGCATTTCGGCAACTTCGCCTCCATCTACGGATCGCTTGGAGTCGCCATGGCCCTGCTGGTGTGGATGTACCTGATCTCCCTGGTGGTGCTGGTGGGCGCCGAATTCAATGCCATGCTCTTCCCGCGCGCCATGCTGGGGAAGGAGCTGACGCAGGTCACGAGCCGCGAGCCCTGACGAGGTTCCATTCCGAGGAAAGAATTGAAAAGGACCGAAAGCTCCCGCCGCGCCAAGATCATCTGCACCATCGGTCCGGCCTCGAACTCCGAAGCCGAGATGCGCGAGCTGCTTCGCCTTGGCATGGACGTCGCCCGCCTCAACTTCTCTCACGGCTCGCACCAGGACCACGCCCACAACATCGAACGCCTGCGCCGCGCCTCCGACCACGAAGGCCGCACTCTCTGCATCCTGCAAGACCTGCAAGGCCCGAAAATCCGCACCGGGGTGCTCGAACGCCATGAGCCGGTCATGCTGAAGACCGGCTCGGTCGTGACCATCACGCCGCGGGACGTTGCCGGCACAGCCAGCTGCGTCTCGACCACGTTTCCCGATCTTGCCCGCGAACTCAAGCCCGGCGCTCTCGTCCTCCTTTCCGACGGACTCATCGAACTGCGCGTGCGCGGCATCCGCGGCAGCGACGTGCTTTGCGACGTGATCAACGGCGGCCTGCTGGGCGAGCACAAAGGCATCAACCTTCCCGGCGTCGCGCTCTCCATCCCGGCGCTGACGAAGAAAGACCGTAAAGACCTGGAATTCGGCCTCAAGCATGGCGTGGACGCAGTCGCCCTCTCCTTCGTGCGCACCGCCGCCGACGTCCGCATGGTTAAGCAAATCATCGCTGCACATCACCGCGACACTCCCGTCATCGCCAAGCTGGAGAAGCCGCAGGCCATTGACCATCTCGAAGAAATTCTCGAAGCGGCTGACGGAGTCATGGTCGCCCGCGGCGATCTCGGCGTGGAATTGCCTCCGGAAAAAGTTCCCGTCATTCAGAAGCACGTCATCCGCCGCGCCGCGGTCTGGCGCAAGCCGGTCATCACCGCGACGCAGATGCTCGAATCCATGATCGAAAACCCGCGCCCCACGCGCGCCGAAGCCAGCGACGTGGCCAACGCGATTTTCGACGGCACCGACGCGGTCATGCTCTCGGCTGAAACTGCCAGCGGCAAATATCCGCGCGAGTCGGTCTCGATCATGGCGCGCATTGTGGTGGAAGCCGAGTGCAACATGGGCGACTTTGTCCAGCCTTACCGGCGCCGCGAGCGCCGCGGGCTCTCGGTCGCCGAAACCATCTGCGAATCCATCGCCCATTCCGCCGAAGATCTGCCCATGGGCGCGATCGCCGTCTTCACCGAAACCGGCAACACCGCCCGCATGGTTTCAAAATATCGCCCCAAGGTCCCGATCTACGCTTTCACCCACATCATCCCCGTGGTGCATCGCCTGAATCTCTACTGGGGAGTTCGTCCCGTCCGCTGCCGCCAGGCGCGTTCGGCCGAGCAGATGGTCGCCATGGCCGAAAAGCACCTGCTGCGCCATGGCCAGCTCAAGCCCGGCGACGTGCTCGGAGTCGTCGCCGGCACGCGCCAGGCTTCCGGTTCCACCAACCTGATGCGCCTGCACGTGGTCACCCGCGAAGAAGCCGCCCGCATCGTGCGCCCAAAGAAGCGACGTGGCTTGCCTTGAGACTGGATTCTGGGATGCGCAGCGCTTCCAGCGCTGCGATAAGCTCCGGGTGATGTGTCAGGGCTTTGTTGCCCCTGGGGACATTCCCCGTCCAAGTCCGCAAATCGCGCTCTCCGCCCCGCCAAGTACTATAATCGCGCTTTATGCCGCAAGAGATCCTATCCGTCGCCGTCTGGGACCCAGTCCCAGGTATGGAAGCCGCTTCCCTGGCCACCCTCCGCGAGCTTTCCACCATCGTCGCCGCCAAAGGATACGGCCGCGACCTCCTCTACCGCGACCCGGAATCGCACTACGTCTTCCTGCGTTATTGGAAGTCGGAACAGGCCCGCAGCGCCGCACAGGAGGATCCCGCCATGCAGCGTTGCTGGGCGAAACTGGCCCACGAAATCCAGATCCTCAAGGTCTACGAGAAGCTGGCCGAAGTCAGCCTCGACGGCGCGAAGTAGCCTGACGATTCATGTGGGGACAGCCGCCCTTGGCTGTCCGGCCGAGCAAAGCTCGGCAATCGCGATTTAGAATACTGTCTTGCCTCTTCCGCCACAGAACTTCGAAGACAATGCCGGCGACCCTCCAGTCCGTGGTTTTCTGCATCTGCCTGACGTATCCAACGGCAGCGCTCTCGTCCTGACTCATGGCGCTGGAACCAACGCAAAAGCCACGCTGCTAGTCGCCCTCGCCGATACGTTCTGTGCCGCAGGCTTCACCGTGCTGCGCTGCGATCTGCCCTACCGGCAGAAGCGATCGTTCGGTCCGCCCGGCCCCGGCGACGCCGCCCGCGACCGCGCCGGCCTGAAAAATGCCATCGCCGCCGCCAAGAGCACACTTTCAGCAGCTCCGCCCTTCGCGATGTTCAAAGGATGGGGATCAGTCTTTCTCGCCGGTCACTCCTACGGCGGACGCCAATGCAGCATGCTCTGCTCTGAGCTTTCGGAAAAAGAACCCGATCTGGTCGCCGGGCTGCTGTGTCTTTCCTATCCGCTGCATCCCCCACGCAAACTAGAGCAGCAGCGCACCCAGCACCTACCCGACCTGCGCACCCCCACGCTCTTCGTCCACGGCACGCGCGATCCCTTCGGTTCCATCGCAGAATTGAAGAAAGCGCTGAAGATGATCCCCGCTAAGACGGAGTTACTGGCAATCGAAGGCGCCGGACACGACCTGGGATTCAAAGGGAAAGCAAGGCAGGAGAAACTACCGGAATTGATACTTTCAGAATTCTCTCATTTCTATGATCTGTCATCCTGAGGCGCGCTCTTTGCGCCGAAGGACCTACACGGTTTTCCGGCGCCAGCAGAATACATAGGTCCTCCGCTTCGCTCAGGATGACAATTCATCTCGATGGACTCAGCTTAATTCACCCACCCCGATTTTCCGCCACCGTTGCCCTTGCGCACGTCGTCATCCGGAGGAATGTAATTCCCGTGCTCGTCGAAGTGGACTTCCTGGTCGTGCTTTCGCATGTAGACTTCAAACTTCTTCGCCGCCCGCCGCCGCTTCCAGCGGTAATAAGAATTCCTCATCTCGAAGTAGCGCTCGCTGAGCCCAATGCTCACCACCGCCTTCCGCCCGCGCCGCACGTAGAGCCAGCCGAAGAACAATCCTCCCAGATGAGCCACATAGGCGACGTTTCCGCCACCACCCATCGCCAATGCCAGCGTCACCACGATCAGAATCCCGACAAAATACTTGGCCTTGATGAGAAAAGGGAACGGAATCATCATGATTTCGTTCTCCCCAAACAGCATGCCAAAAGCAATCAGGATGGCGAACACTCCGCCTGACGCCCCCACGGTCGGCTGCATGGGATTGCCCAAGATATGCGCGTAGGAGAAGGCAACTGTCGTCACTGCGGCGCCCACCACGCCTACCAGGTACAACTCCACCAGCCGCCGCGTACCCCAGGCAGTTTCAAACGCGGAGCCGAACATCCACAGCCCCAGCATATTGCCGAACCAGTGCATCACGCCGGCGTGCAGCACGCTGTAGGTCAGGAGCTGCCACACATATCCGTGCTGTACCACGAGCATTGGGGTCAAGGCGCAATAATCGAAAACGTAGCCCACGATCGGAACGCGGGCCACCCCCAGCACCTCCATCAGCAGAAAAACGCCGGTGTTAATGCCCAGCAGCCACGTCACCGCCTTGGTAAACGGAGGCAGGCTCAACGTCATCGGTTCGCCAGTTCGCCGCACGGATTACCCCTCGTCTGATTCTACTCGCACCACGGCTGCCCCATTTTTCGTGTTTTGCGCGAGAAGTGGGGATCTCGTCGGGCCGCCAGTCACCGCTCCGGTACCGGTACGACCGGCAAGCTGACATGGCCGGCCCGGTCCACGGCCCGCACCGCAAAGACCACATTATCCTTCGAAAGTTTCACTGTGGCCTGGGTTACGCTCCCGACTTTTTGCGCATGTTCCCATTCCGGGCTGGTCGTCGCCCGCCACAGAACCTCATATCCCGCGGCCAGCCCGCCGGGAGACGCGTCCCACGTCAGCGTCGAGTCGTTCTCCAGGTTCTTGGTCAGCAGATGCACGTTCGCCGGAGGCGCCGGCGCCAGGGCCAACGACGCCAGCGTCGCCGCATTCAGCCGGGCCACCCGCGCCACATAATCGAAGTCCACAAACTTCGCCAGATCGCCATATTCCACGCCGTTCTCGGTGCGCACATTCTGGTGCTGATGATGGTAGTTTTCGCGAAACTCCGTGAACCGCACCGCCGCGAATCCCTGCTGATTGAACGAAGAGTGATCGCCCCCGCGCAGATAGCGGTCCAGCCGGAACACCAGTATCGGCTTCACGCCCGCGTCATACGTGCGGCCCACGTCCGCGATATACCGCGCCAGTTGCCGCGAGCCGGAGTCGCTCTCCCCGCCCAGCCCGCGAATCCGCCGGATATCCTGTTCCGAAGCTGCCGCCGGCAGGCCCTCAGAAAACACCCGCACCACCGAGCGATCCTGCTCCGCACTCCTATCGCCGCCAACGATGTCGTTGTTCAGCACCGCTTCCAGGTTCCAGCTCTGATCCTTGGCCATCTTTTCTTTGACGAACTGGGCGAAGTGCCGGCTGCCGTTCAGTCCTTGTTCCTCGCCGGCCACGGTGAGAAAAACAATCGTCTCCGGAAACTTCATCTTGCTCAGCACGCGCGCGCATTCCAAGCTGACTGCCGTTCCACTGCCGTCATCGTTGGCTCCAGGCGCGTCATCGGTTGTGTTGGCGTTATCGCTGTTGCGAGAATCGTAGTGCCCGGTCACCAGCACGATGCGTTTCGCGTTCTCGGCGTCTGTGCCCTTCAACACCGCATAAACATTGGTGATTTCCGTGGGCCTGGGAATTCGATCCGCAGGCTGTTCGATGAAGCTGTCGGTCTTCACCTCCAGGCAACCGCCGCAGTCTTTTGAGTAGCGTTCGAATTCCGACCTGATCCATTCCCGTGCCGCGCCGATGCCGTGGCCGGAGGCAACCGCCGCTTCGTCCTGCGCCGAAAGCGTAGACCTGGTGCCAAAGCTGACCAGTCTCTCGATGTTCGCCTGAATGCGCTGAGCGGAAATCTGGCGCAGCGCGGCCACAATCTGCGGGTCGGCCGCCAGAACGCCCGCCGGCTTCTCCGACTGCGCGCACATCACCGCCGCCAGCAGCAGAACTGCCGCGGCAGTCGCTTGCCATTTCAGTATTCGAAGCATGATCCGTCCCCAGTCTCTCGCGGCTCACCCCAGCGGAACCCTCGCTTGTCCGAAAACCCCTTCCCAGCCCCCACCCCTTGACCAACTGCCGCGGAGAATCTAAATATTATCAGGAGGCTCTAATAGGCTAGGGAGGCCAGGTATGCTTCTGTGTCCCGAGTGCGATACCGATCTCGACGTCGAGGAAGATGACGTGGACGAGGGCGAAGTCATCTCCTGTCCCGAGTGCGGCACCGACTTCGAGGTCATCACCACCAGTCCGCTCGAACTGAAAGCGGTCGAAGAAGGCTACGTAGAAGAAGAGGAAGAAACCGAAGAGGAAAACGAAGACGGTGATTACTCCTAGAGCCCGGCGCTGCCCCTCAGCCTTGCGCTTCCTGCCTCTTCTCCTCCTTTTCCCCGGATGGATCTCGCCTTCGGTCCACGCCGCCTCGAACGCCAAAGAAAGACCCTATGCTGTCATCATCGGAACGGTCTGGGGGCCCGACGATCATCCTGTGTACGGCGTGGCCGTTCGAATTCGCCGCGCTAAAGACAAGCCCGGGAAAGTGCGTTGGGAACTCTACTCCGATCATCACGGCGAGTTTGCCCAGCGGGTTCCGGCTGGGGAAGGCGACTACATCCTCTCGGCCGACCTGAAGCACTTCAAAACAGCCGACGGCAAGCGCCTGCGCCTTGTGCAGGAGGTTACGGTTCACGTCTACAACGATGAGCGCGAAGACACGGGCCTGCATCTGGCCCTCGATCAGCCATGAGACAATGGGTCAACATGAATCGCCACCTTTCGTCGCTCACAGTCCTGGCCTTGGCTGCTGCACTGCTTCTGGCGCTCGGTCTGGCACCGGCGGGTTCCGCCCAGAAGAACGATAAATCCAACGGCCGCCTGCTCTTCGGCAAAGTACTCGATCAGAACGACAACCCGCTGTCAGAAGCCGCCGTTTATCTGACCAACACCCGCACCCGCGCCGTCAAGACTTACATCGTTGGCCCGGAAGGCACCTACCGCTTTCCAGCCCTCTCCTACTCGGTGGACTACGAGGTCTACGCCCAATATAAGAGCCGTAAGAGCGACACCAAGTCGGTCAGCCAGTTCGACGATCGCTCCCAGGTTTACCTCGACCTAAGAGTGGATACCCACTAACACAGCTCCAGAACGTTCGTGAGGCGTCATCCCGAAGCCCCGTGCTTTTACCAGCGGGGCGAGGGATCTCCTTCTGTGGTGCTGCCCGTCAGCGCCCCCCCAGCCCCGCTCCGCACCTTTTCATGCAACTTTTCCCCCTCCATCCGGGTTCAATATATTTGAAGGATTCTGTCTGGAGGACATCTTGAAGAAACATTCGTCGCTCGACCTCATCCGTACATTCCCCGTTGCCAAGGCACTTTTCGCCTGCCTGGCGCTGTGCGCCGCAGCCGTATCGGCGCTCGCCCAGGGCGGCGCCATGAGCCCCTATCAGGGAGAGCGTGACGGTGTCAGCGCCGGCGGCAAGTGGATGGAGTTTCAGTCCGAAGACAAAATGACCGGCGCCAAGAGGGTGCGCTTCGAACTCCTCTCCAACAACTATTTCAAGGAGGAACCCGACTACAAGCCCCGCGTCGAACTCGTCTGCGAAGACGGCAAATTTAAGATGGGAGATTTTAACCCCGGGGTCAGGATTCGTCCCAATCGCCCAGGATTCTGGGGTCAGCCCCAGCTCGAAGTCGAAGTCCGGGTGGATGACGTGCACAACTTCCACGGCTGGAACTGGCGCGGCCGCATCCTCTCGATGGACACGGGTACCGTGCGCGGCCTGATGGGCTCGCAGATTTTCAACATCGCGCTTCCCACCCCCAGTGGACGCCAGATCGCAGAATTTTCACCCGCAGGCCTGAATCTTGACGAAGTTCACAAAGTTTGCGACTTGACGCCCAAAAAGCTCAGCAAAGACTAGCCCAGGGTGCTGGTTTTGACTTTGCCTTTTGACGGGGCCTCCACCGACTCTCCCGCCGTGTGCCTCCGTCCTTGTCGCGCTTTTCGAAGGGTGGTGGGGTATCCGGCCACCCTTCCGTTACTTGCCATTCCGCCCATCCGGCTGGCACCTTAGAACAATAATTCTGAGGCATTCATGGACAACACCCTGATTTCCGGCCTGGCATTCTTTCTGTTCATAGCCGGCCTTCTGACCTACACCGTCATCCTCTACAACGGCTTGGTCCGCCTGCGCAACGAGAACGACCGCGCCTGGGCCAACATTGACGTGCTGCTCAAGCAGCGCCACGACGAAATCCCCAACCTGGTCGAAACCGTCAAAGGATACATGCAGCACGAGCAGCAGACCCTGCTCGCTGTGACCCAGGCCCGGGCCGCCTCGATGAATGCCGCCAGCATCGGCCAGAAAGCCGTCGCCGACCTGAAGATGGTCAGCGCCCTGCGCGGTCTGTTTGCCGTGGCCGAAAATTATCCGCAACTCAAAGCCAACGAAAACTTCCTCAAGCTGCAGAACCGCATTTCCGAACTCGAAGAGCGCATCGCCGACCGCCGCGAGTTCTTCAACGACGACGTCAACACCTACAACACCCGCATCGGCCAGATCCCCGACGTCTTCGTCGCCAGCCTGATGAGCCTCAAGCCCCGCCAGATGTTCAAAGTCTCCGACGAAGACCGCAAGCTGGTGGAGGTAAGCTTCCAGAGCAAAGGCGCCTCCGGAACATAAGGCGCCGAACCCTTGGCGTTTTGTGCGACAGGGGGATTTTGACTTCCCTGGAATCCTGAGTGGAGTGGAGCCCCGGACGCCTCGCCCGGGGAACGTGTGCGGAAGGAGTTCCCTCCATTATCGCGGTGTAGCCCATCCTTTCGCGCCTTTTGCGAAAGGGTGGGAACGATGCCGCTGATCTACCGTGAAAAAGCCGGGCTTCAGCCCGGCGTCGGGCGCTCCACTCTGGTAGGGCTTCAGCCCAGGTGGCCTTACTCACCCCAGCAGCTTCGCCGCCTCTTTCGCGTAATACGTCAGAATGATACTCGCCCCCGCCCGCCGGATCGACACCAGCGACTCCATCATCACGCGCTCGCGGTCAATCCAGTTATTACGGGCAGCGGCTTCGATCATGGCGTACTCGCCGGACACCTGATATGCCGCCAGCGGCAGGTCGAAGCGTGCACGCGCCGCTGCAATCACGTCCAGATACGGCATGGCCGGCTTCACCATGATCATGTCCGCGCCTTCTTCGACGTCGGCCTCGATCTCGCGCATCGCCTCGCGAGTATTGGCTCCATCCATCTGATACGAGCGCCGGTCACCGAACTGCGGCGCCGAGTCGGCCGCTTCGCGGAACGGTCCATAAAAGCCGGAAGCGAACTTCGCGGCGTAGGAAAGAATCGGCGTGTTGCTCAACCCGGCATCGTCCAGAGCGCCGCGGATCGCCCCCACCCGCCCGTCCATCATGTCGGAAGGCGCGATGATGTCAATGCCCGCCTTCGCCAGCGAAACCGAAGTCCGCGCCAGAAGCTCCAGCGTCGCGTCATTTACGATTTCGTAGTCTGTCGCTGCCCCCGGCGGTGCGGCCACGGCCGCGCCCAGCGATTGCGGCGCCGCCTTCACGATCCCGCAGTGGCCATGCGACATGTATTCACACAGGCAGACGTCACCCATCAGCACTAGTCCGGGCACTTCGCGCTTGATCGCCCGCGCTGCCTGCTGCACGATGCCATGCTCCGCCCAGGCTCCGGTGGCGACTTCGTCTTTCTTGTCAGGCAGGCCGAAAAGAATCACCGACGGCACGCCCAGCGCATGCACTCCCTGCGCTTCCTTGACCGCTTCATCCACCGACAGGTTGAACACGCCGGGCATGGAGCGGACTTCCTTGCGCACGCCCTCTCCCGGGCAGACGAACATGGGGTACACGAATGCGTCCGGGGTGAGGCGGGTTTCGCTCACCATGTTGCGTAACTCGGCTGTTCGGCGCAGCCGGCGTAGGCGGGTTACCGGAAATGCCATGGCAATCACCAGGGGAAGCAGAGTGTGGCAAGCCTTCCCTCCATGATTCTAGAACATCTTTCCCCGAACCGGCTGGCCCCTGCCTCTGTGGTTCGCTGTGCCCTCTGTGGTTCAGATTTTGACAGCCTCTCCTCGCAATCTGTGACCGAAGTAACCACCTCCATTCCCAACGATCCTCGGAATCCCGCTTTGCGTCTCATAGAATCATTGCGGATGGGTCTGCTTCGACGCCACCGCTGGTACGCCGTCGCGGCCGGGATCACTCTGGCCTTCGCCGCAGTGTCTTTGACCGCGCAGCGGAGTCTCGCGCTGACCGCCTTTGCCGATGTAATGGGCCTGGCCGTGATGCTGGTTGCGGCCGCCGCCACCCTGGCCAACTCGCTCAACCGCCCGCCCCACGAGCGCAGCTTCTGGTTGCTCTTGGGCTTGGGATTTCTGCTCTGGGGTTGCAACCAGGCCGCCTGGGCCTATTCTGAAATCATTCTGGGCCAGCAGATTCCCGACCCCGGTTTCTTCGATATCGTCCTGTTTTTTCACCTGGTCCCGATGATTGCCGCCGTGGGCTGGCGTCCCGATCTGCGCAAAAACGGGGGACGGTTTGGTTTCAGCACTCTGAATTTTCTGCTGCTGCTGGCGTGGTGGAGTTTTCTCTATGCCTTCACGGTTTTCCCTCACCAGTATGTAGTCCTGAACGTTGACCTCTACAACGTCTGGTACGACCGGCTTTACCTGCTGGAAAATTGCCTCCTGCTCAGCGTGCTGGGGCTGGCTGCGATGACCAGTTCGGGCGGCTGGCGGCGAGTGTATCTGAATTTCCTTGCCGTGGCGGTGGTCTATGGAGCCGGTGCCCAGTTTCTGGATCGGGCGGTTTCCAACCACACTTACTACTCAGGCAGCCTGTACGATGTACCGCTGATCGGCCCGGTTGTTTGGCTGGCCGCTACCGCGCTGTCCGCCCGCGGGTGGAGTCTGCAAGCCGACGAGTTCCGCCTCGACCCGCGCTGGAAAAAACTCATCCCCCGCCTGGCCATGCTGGCGATCCTGTCTCTGCCCGTTCTCGGTTTCTGGACTTTGTTCTTCGACAGATCGCCCGTGCCCTCCCGCATTTTCCGCGTCTTCGCCGTCCTGACCGCGATGCTGGTCCTGGGGGCATTCATCTTCCTCCGTCAGTACGTTCAGGACCAGGCCCTGATGCGCGTGATCGAGGAATCCCGGCAATCCTACGACACCCAGAAACGCCTGCAGACCCAGCTAGTGCAGAAGGAAAAGCTGGCCTCGCTGGGAAATCTCGTGGCCGGCGCCGCGCATGAGATCAACCACCCGCTGAGCGCCATCCTGGCCAACGTGGAACACCTATGGACCCAGCACGGTCTGACGGACGAGCAGAATGCCCTGCTGCGCAAGATCGCGACCCATGCCCAGCGCACCCGCGATCTGGTCGCCAATCTGCTCAGCTTTGCCCAGCAGAATCCCGGCGAAAAAGCGCCGGTCGAGCTGAACATCCTGCTTTCCCGCGCCACCCAGTTGCTCGAGTCGCGCTATCCCGGCGGCAAGATTCGCGTCTCCCTGTCCATCGCCGAGGATTTCCCCCGCGTGCTCGGCAACGCCAACCAACTCTTCCAGACGATGGTCGAAATCGTCGAGAACGCCCTCGACGCTCTGCACGAGGCCGGCGGGGGCTCGCTCGAAATCACGGCCCGCCGCGAGGGTGGCGAAGCCGTACTGCAGTTTTCCGACACCGGCCCCGGACTGCGCGAGCCGGAGCGCGTCTTCGATCCCTTCTACACCACCAAGCCCGTCGGCAAAGGCACGGGACTCGGCCTGAGCGTTGTCTACGGAGTCGTCCAGGACCACGGCGGCCAAATCACCTGCCGGAACAAACCCAAAGGCGGCGCGCTCTTTGTCGTCCGCCTGCCCGCCGCAGCCGAGGCAGCCAAAATGACCGCCGGCGCCTGACCCGAAAGAAAACCGGTAGTCGAGTCCGGTGGCGCGCCAATCCGTGTTCTGCCCACGGCGACGCTGATCAGGACCGAGATATGGCAGCCCGCGTCTTCTTCATGCCGCTCTTAATCGCCAGTCCGGCCAGTCCTGACCCTACGAGCACCAGCGTGGCTGGCTCCGGCACTGCCGGGACAGAAAACCACCCTGGCCCGGATGCGGAAATGTGATGTGAAGGTGAACTGTTCGTGAATGTCGCTTCCTGTGCCCCCGTCACAATTCTGCCGAGGCTTCAGTGATCCGCCCCACCCAGCCAGCCTCGCCTGTGCTTGGTCTGCCCTGCCTCCTGTACCATAAAACTGCGAATGTCCTCGAACCTCCTCCACACTTCGGCCCGCGTCCTCGAATTCGACGCGCTCCGCGACCTTCTCCGCGGATACGCTTCCTCTCCGCTCGGCCAGGCGCGCATCGCCGCGCTCACTCCGTCCACCGACCCGGCATGGATCGAAACCCAGCAGGAACGCACCACTGAAATCCGCGAGTTCCGCCGCGTTGGCGGCCGCTTCGACTTCTCCGGCCTCGTCGAAGTTGCCCCGCTGGTCGAAAAGTCGCGCATCGCCGGCGTTGCGCTCGAAACCACTGAAATCAGAGACGTCCTCATGGTGGTGGACCGGGCCGCCGAGTGGCGCGAGATCGCCCTGCGCCCGCCCGCCGCCATGCGCTCGGAATGGCGCTCGGTTCGCTCGCTCTCCGACCAGATCGCCGACTTCACCGACTTCCTCCGTTTCTTCCGCAACAAGATTCAGCCCGACGGCACGCTCGAGGACAAAGCTTCGCCCGAACTCGCGCGCATCCGCCGCGAGATCGAAAAACAGCGCCGCACCATTCAGGAATCTCTCCGCGGATATCTCCGCCGCCTGGCCGAAGGCGGCGCCGTGCAGGATGAGCTCATCACCATCCGCGGCGAGCGCTTCGTCATCCCGGTCAAAGTCGAGCAGAAGCGCCGCGTCCAGGGCGTGGTCCACGGTGCCAGCTCCAGCGGCCAAACCGTTTACGTCGAGCCCCTCGAAACCATCGAGCAGAACAACGAACTTGTCCGCCTGCTCGAAGAAGAACTCGTCGAGATTCACCGCATCCTGCTCGAAATGACCCAGCGCATCGGAGCCCAGGCCGTGCCGATTCGCGCCGCGCTCGACACTCTTGCCGAACTCGAACTCCAATTCGCCAAAGCCCGCTTCGCCGAAGACTACAGCTGCGTCGAGGTGAAGTTCTCAGCGGAACATCAAGACTTGTGTGGCGACGGCCGCCTCGGCCGTCCAGCGAGCAACGCGAGCACCCTCCTCCACAACGCCCGCCACCCACTCTTAGAACGAAATCTCAAACCCAAAGGAATCTCCATCGTCCCCGCCACCGTCGAACTCGAGGGCGCCAACCGCCAGCTCATCATCACCGGACCCAACACTGGCGGCAAAACCGTCACCCTCAAAACCGTCGGCCTCCTCGCGCTCATGGCGCAGTCCGGCCTTCCCGTCCCCGCCGATCGTGCGGTCCTCCCTGTGTTCGACGCCATCCTCGCCGACATCGGCGACTATCAATCCATCGAGCAGAATCTTTCCACTTTCTCGGCCCACGTCACCAACATTGATTTCATTTCGCGCACCGCCACCGCTCGCTCACTCGTCCTACTCGACGAACTCGGCTCCGCCACCGATCCCGAAGAAGGCGCCGCGCTCGCCGTCGCCATCGCCGGCCACTTCGGCCGCATCGGATGCATGACCGTCGTCTCCACCCATCACACTTCGCTGAAGGTCTATGCCGCCAACACCGCCGGCGTCCTCAACGCCGCCGTCGGCTTCAACGAAAAAACTCTGCAGCCCACCTACGAGCTGAAAGTCGGCGTCCCCGGCGCCTCGGCGGGCATCAACATCGCGCAGCGCCTGGGACTGAATCCCGCCATCATCGAGAGCGCCCGCGCCCGCCTCGGCACCCAGGCCCGCGACGTCGCCCAGTTCCTCGATACGCTCCACGCCGAACTGCGTGAAGCCGAAAGCGAACGTTTGCGCCTGCGAACGGGCCAGGAAGAACTGGCGCTTGAAAAAAATCGTCTGGCGGTTGAAGGAAAGAAAGACACGCAGACCAAAGTCCGCGAGATGGAAAAGAAACTCGAGAGCCTGCTGCGTGATTTCGAATATCACGCCCGCGAAGCCGTCAACGCCATCCAGGACCGCGCCGCCGCCCAGAAGCTCTCGAAAGACGCCGAGCGCCGCATCGCCAAGCTGCGCCGCGAGTTCCGCGAGCAGTTCGACTCGACCGTCGTCGCCCACTCCACCGGCGCCGACCAGGGCGATCCCCACGCCCAGCCGCAGGTGGTCAAGCATGTCAGCCAGGGCGACACCGTGAAGCTCAAATCCACAGGCCGCTCCGCCCGCGTCGCCCGCAAGATTGACGACAATCATTTCGAAGTCGAGATGGGCGCGATGAAAATGAAAATCGCCCGCGACGACATTGCTGAAGTCTTGGCCAGCGCCAGCCCCGCCACCGACTCGCCCGTAAAGGCCGCCCGCGGAATTTCCGTCTCGTTGAGTAACGACAGCGAGAACGCCGCCGTGCCTACCGAGATCAACGTCATCGGCCACACCGTAGACGACGCCTCCCGCGCGGTCGAAAAATTCGTAGACCGCGCCTTCCTCGCCGGCTTGTCACGTGTCCGCGTCGTCCACGGCAGCGGCATGGGCATCCTCCGCAAAGCCCTCCGCCAGATGCTCCAGCAGCATCCCCACGTCGCCTCCGTCACGGAACCCCCTCAGAATGAAGGCGGTGGTGGTGCGACCGTGGTGGAACTCAAGGTCTGACTCTTTCCCTCCCCGTATCTGTGGAGCCGGCAGAAGATCCTTCGCTCCGCCTGAAAAACGGCTACGCTCAGGATGACGCCGACGAGGGGAGTCGCGGCACAAAAAAAGGCACGGCCGGGGCCGTGCCTTATGCCGCGAAAAGCAGGTTCCTCACCGGGCCTTCGGCCCGGTTCGGAAAGACAACGATTGTGTGGAGTTTAGTCCCGCACTCCATCCATGAAGGCGCGCAGTTTGCGCGATCTTGACGGGTGCCGCAGCTTCCGCAGCGCCTTGGCTTCGATCTGGCGGATGCGTTCGCGGGTTACCGCGAACGACTGCCCGACTTCTTCGAGCGTGTGCTCGCTGCCGTCTTCGAGGCCGAAGCGCATCTTGATTACTTTTTCTTCGCGTGGGGTCAGCGTGCGCAGAACCTGTCCTGTCTGGTCCTTCAGGTTCACGTTGATTACCGCCTCGGCGGGTGAGACTACGGCGCGATCTTCGATGAAGTCTCCCAGATGCGAGTCTTCCTCTTCGCCGATCGGGGTTTCGAGCGAGATTGGCTCCTGCGCGATCTTCAGCACCTTGCGCACTTTGGCGACTGGAATATCCATGCGCTTGGCGATTTCTTCCGACGTAGGCTCGCGTCCCAGTTCCTGCACCAGTTGCCGGGATGTCCGGATCAGCTTGTTGATCGTCTCGATCATGTGCACCGGGATGCGGATGGTGCGGGCCTGATCAGCGATGGCGCGGGTAATGGCCTGGCGAATCCACCACGTAGCGTAGGTGGAGAATTTGTAGCCGCGGCGGTATTCGAACTTGTCCACGGCTTTCATCAGGCCGATGTTGCCTTCCTGAATCAGGTCGAGGAACTGCAGGCCGCGGTTGGTGTATTTTTTGGCGATCGAAACCACCAGGCGCAGGTTGGCCTCGATCAACTCACGCTTGGCCTGCTCCGCGTCCATGTCACCCTGGATGATCTCGCGCTGGGTGCGCTTGAGCTCCTGGAACGCTACACCGGTTTCGAGTTCAAGTTTCTCGACTTCGCCGCGCACGGCGCGCGCCTGGCGGCGGTATTCTTTTTTTTGCTCTTCGCTGCGGGTGGCGTCGGCCTTGCGCTCCAGGTTCTGTACCTGGCGGTCGAGCGAACGCATGCCGTCCACGGTTTTGTTGACCCGCTCGATCAGCCGCTTGCGCTCGGCGTTGGTGAAGCCGAGGTTGCGCACCGCCAGCGACACCGCAATGATGCCCCGAGCCAGTTTGCGCCGCGCCCGGCGATGATCTTTCGGCCGCTTCTTCTGCGAGACCAGCGCGTACTTCTCCTCGAGCAAGCCGACTTTCTTGTACAGCTTGGCCATGTCGTCAATCTTGCCGGTGAACTCATTCAGGCGGTTCTGCACGATGTCGTCGGTGATCTCTTCTTCGTCGAAGGTCACCACTTCCTTGATCGAGCGCACGCCTTTCTTGAGGTCATCGCCCATGGCCAGCAGCTCGCGGATCACGATGGGCGACCGCGACAGCGCCTTGAGCACGCGGATCTGGCCGCGCTCGATGCGCTTGGCGATTTCCACTTCGCCTTCGCGGGTGAGCAGAGGGACGGTTCCCATCTCGCGCAGATACATGCGGACGGGGTCGTTGGTCTTTTCGAGAGCTCCGGGGCTGAGGTCGAGTTCGACGTCCTCGCCTTCTTCGGTTTCTTCGAATTTTTTGTCGAGCGCCGAGGAAGGCAGTTTCGGGCCTTCCAGCACGTCAATGCCCTGCGTGCCGATGGTGGTCAGCAGATCGTCCAGGTCCTCGGGACTATTCATGTCCTGCGGGATAAGGTCGTTCACCTGATCGTAGGTGAGATATCCCTTTTCTTTACCGGTGTCGATCAGCTTCTTGATGTCGTCAAATTTATCGTCTAGGGCCAAGAGGCGTTGTCCTCAAAAAAAGTCAGTTTCGCCACGCTGGTGCGTGTGCTCAAGTTCGGGATAGGTGGGAATCTGGGGTGTATCGAGGTTGTGCGCCTAGCACAAACTTACAGAGTTTAGCACATAAGTGCTGTTCCGTCTATCGGTTGCGCTTCTAACCGCCGCCGGTCCGCCGCTATCCCTAACTTCCCTAAATACTTAGATGGTTCTGCAAGCCTTTTTGTTTCAAGCACTTTTCTTCTTTCTGCCGGCAAAATCGCCGTCCGCCAGGCCGGGATCGCGCAAGGCCCGGCTGACCCGTTCCAATTCGGCCAGCAGCTCGCGCAGGCGGTCTTTTTCGGCGGCGAGGCCGGGCCGCTTGAGCTCGCGCTGCAGTTCTTCCTGGCGGCGGCGCAGGTGAATGCGGCGCAGGGCGCGAACGGCGGCCTCCAGAAATTCTGCGGTCAGCTCCTCGTCTTCTTTCAGGAGGATCGTGGCCAGCAGACGGCGATCGCCTTCGGTGGCGGGAACTTCGAGCACGTCGGCGACGTCGGGCCCGGCGCGGAGAAGGGACTCGACGAGCGACTCGCTGGCCAGGCCGCGGTGCAGATCTTCGCTCTGCAGGACAAATGCGGCCTGGCGCGCCGGATCAAACTCCTCCTCAGCGCCGTCGCGCATCGAGAGATGCTCTTCCTGTGGCTGCATCAGGCGGGCGGAAGCCAGAGCGCGAATCAGAATTTTTTCGGCATCGGTGACTTGCGCTTCCACCGGAGACTTGACCGTCGAGGCCGAACGGGAGGCGGCGGCGTGGCGAAGCTCTTGGCGCAGGACGGAGGAATCAATGGCCAGCTTCTGGGCGATCTCGTGCGCCAGTTCGTCACGCACGATGCGGCTAGGAATGCGCTGGATGTGCGGCAGCAGGTAGTTGACCGCCTTCACTTTAGCTTCCGCGCTGCGCGCCGGGAACTGCATGCGCGCGCGCTCAATCAGGTAATCGAAGTAGCGCTGCGAATGGCGCAGGGCTTCGCCGTAGGCTTCTTTTCCCTTGCGACGGATGTACAGGTCCGGGTCGAATCCCTGCTCGAGGGTGAGCACCTTGACCTGAAATTCCTCTTCCACGAGCAGGCCCAGGGTGCGCTCGGTGGCGCGGGCGCCGGCGGTGTCGGGGTCGAAATTGACGACTACGTTCTTGCTGAAGCGGGCGAGCAGCTTGGCCTGCAGCTCAGTGAAGGCGGTGCCGGAACTGGCGATCACGTTGTGAAATCCGGCGGCGAAGACGGAGATGCAATCCATCTGGCCTTCGACCAGGATGGCGTAGTCGAACTTCCGTATCCATTCCTTGGCGAGATCGAGGTTGAAGAGCACGCGGCTCTTGGAATAAATGCCAGTCTCGGGCGAGTTCAAGTACTTGGGGCCGGATTTTTCGTCGGCGGCGAGAGTGCGTCCGGTGAAGGCGATGACTCTGCCCGCCTCACTGGCGATGGGAAACATGACGCGGTTGCGGAATTTGGAGTACATGGCGAGTGATGAGTGATGAGCGGTGGGCTGTGAGCCAGCCCCTTCCCCGCCAGGCTGCGTCTGGTCGTTCACTCCTCTCTGCTCATTGCTCACTGCTTGTTTCCAGGAGAACAGGCCGCTTTCGCGCAGGACGTCTTCGCTGAACTCATTCTTGAGGCGGTCGCGAAGAAGGAAGCCGGAATCGGGGGCGTAGCCGATGCGGAACCTGGCGATCAATTCGTCGTTCAGGCCGCGGCCGGCGAGATATTCGCGCGCCCGGGCGCCCTCGGGGCGGCGCAGGCATTCCTGAAAGAAAGCGACGGCGCGCTCATGCACGTCGAGCAACTCGCCGCGCAGGCGGGCTTCTTTGGCTTCGCCTTCGGTCGCATAACTTGCCTTGGGCAGCGGGATGCCGAGCTTCTGCGCGACCAGGCGGACCGCCTCGGGGAAGGTGATGTTCTCGATCTTCTGCACGAAGCTGAAGACGTCACCGGAGACGCCGCAGCCGAAGCAGTGGTAGAACTGGCGGGTGGCGTGCACGGAGAACGATGCCGTCTTCTCGCCGTGGAACGGGCACAGTCCAGAATAGTTTTGCGCCCCGGCTTTCTTCAGCTTGACGTAGTCGCCGATGATGCGGACGATGTCGGCCTGCTGTTTGACCGTATAAGCGAAGTCGCCGGGGTTGGCCATGTCAGAGACGGAACTCTCCGGAGGAATTGTGAGGGAGAGTGCGGCTGAATTGAATATACCGGACGGGAATTGTTGTGGAGAAGCTGTGGAATTATGGCGATATCCGTTGACTGCCGAGGAAAAGCAACCCTGAAGCACTGGGAACGCCGGTTCAGCTCCCGGCACCTGGGGCGGACCGCATGAACTTCGCCCTCGTTTGTAGACTGGTGTGCGCCTAAGCGTCTCTCAGACAACCAGAGCCCGATGCCCCGCAGTCCTGATCGTCTTTGCGAGCAGTGGCTGAATCACCGCGCCGTCCGGGCCGGTGGGACTGAAATCGCCCCCACGGATCGGTCGAGTTTACCGGGATGGTCCGAAGCGAACCGCAGCGCCCAGAGCGGTGACCTTTGCAGGCTGGTTGCGGCACGACTGAGAGTCGTGCCCTTCCCGGTGTAGATCGGCCCGAAGACTGCGCGGGCGTGGCTTTCATGGCAAGCGCAGAGTCAACGGCGGACAGGAGTGTTCCGCTCCACATAAATCAAGAGCCGCAAAATGGCTGCTTGGCGCACTGACCGGTCGTCCAATTTCTCAGACTGGCTCCCACCTGAATCTTGCCGGATAGCTGCCGCATCTCTTACAGTTACAAGATGAACAAAATTCACATTCCAACGCCCTTGCGGCAGTATGTGGGCAAGCAGGCCTCGGTGGAAGTGCCTGGGACAACTGTAGGCGAGGCGATGGCGGCGCTGGTGGCGCAGCATCCCGATCTGCGCAAGCACCTTTACACCGAGGAAGGGAAACTGCGGGCTTTCGTGAACCTCTACGTGAATGACGAGGACGTCCGCTATCTGCAGAAGGACGCGACAGCGCTGAAGGACGGCGACAGCATTTCGATTGTGCCTTCGATTGCCGGAGGCGCCTCAGGAGCTCAAGCCCAGATTCCTTGGTGTGTGAACTGATCGCAGCGCTGAAAGCGCTGCGCCACCCAAAACCTTTTCAGGCACTCATCCTTCCCTGAATGCGAGAAATGACATTATGGCCACCACTACGGAAACTCCGGTCACGTTAAACAAAGACGAAATCCTGCGCTATTCGCGGCATTTGATCATGCCCGAGGTGGGCATGGAGGGGCAGCAGAAACTGAAGGCGGCGCGGGTGCTGTGCATCGGCACGGGCGGGCTGGGTTCGCCGCTGGCGCTGTACCTGGCGGCGGCGGGCGTAGGCACGCTGGGGCTGGTGGATTTCGACGTGGTGGACTACACCAACCTGCAGCGGCAGATCATTCACTCGACCGCCGATGTAGGCCGCAAGAAGCTGGATTCGGCAGCGGACAAGCTGAAAGGGATCAATCCGTTTCTGAACCTGCGCACGTTCGACACCAAGTTGACCTCGGCCAACGCGCTCGAACTGTTTCGCGAGTTCGACATCATCGCCGACGGGACGGACAACTTTCCGACGCGGTACTTGGTGAACGACGCGTGCGTGCTGACCGGCAAGCCGAACGTATACGGCTCGATCTTCCGCTTTGAGGGCCAGGCCAGCGTGTTTGCGACCGAAGAGGGGCCGTGCTATCGCTGCCTTTATCCGGAGCCGCCACCGCCGGGACTGGTGCCTTCGTGCGCCGAAGGCGGAGTGCTGGGGATTCTCCCCGGGCTGGTGGGCGTGATGCAGGCAACCGAGGTCATCAAGCTGATTCTTGGGATCGGTGATCCGCTGATCGGACGTCTGCTCCTGATTGACGCATTGGGCATGAAGTTCCGCGAACTCAAGCTGCGCAAGAATCCGGACTGCCCGGCCTGCGGCACGCATCCGACGGTCACGAAGCTGATAGACTACAACGAGTTTTGCGGCATTCGCGGGGAGGAGAAGCCAGTGGCGAGCGGAGTTCCGGAAATTCAGGTCGAAGAGTTGAAGCGGCGGCTGGATGCGAAAGAAGATTTTCTTCTGCTGGACGTGCGCGAGCCGCACGAGTATCAGATCTGTAATCTCGGCGGGCAATTGATTCCGCTGAATGACCTGCCGAAGCGGGTGAACGAGCTGGATTCGAGCCGCGAAATCATCGTGCACTGCAAGATGGGGGGACGCAGCGCCAAGGCGGTGGCCTTCCTGCAGCAGGCAGGATTCAAGAAAGTGCTGAACGTGGCCGGCGGGATCACGGCGTGGTCGGATCGCGTGGATCCGAAGGTGCCGAAGTACTGAAAAACCAGTGCTCGTCAGTTCTCAGTTGCGGGAGCGCTTGCGCGCTCCCCTTTCTTTTTCGGACACGCATGCCGGCTGGCGATTCGCCGAACCTAGATTAGCATTGAAACGTCACTTAGAGAGGGCAGATAATGCGAAGTTCCCAGGCCCGATTTTCCCCAAGAAGTTGAATACCCCAGGAGGTTCTCGGTGAAGAGAACTCTTTTTTACCTCTTATTGTTCTTATTAGTGTGCGTCTCGCTTGTTGCTGTATGTCAAACCAATCCGCCATCAGCTCAGCCTGCAGGATCGCAATCAACCGCACAGCCCGGGAAGGCTGAGCCCACGCAGACGAGCTTTACCTCGAACAAAGGATTTGTGCTCGAGGATTCTACTCCGGTCAGGCTTCGGATCAACCGCACAATCTCGTCCGCCGACGCGCACACTGGAGACACGGTGGACTTCGAAGTTCTTGACGATATCACTCTTAACGGAGTCCTAGTAATTCCAAAAAGCGGCCTGGCGTTCGCGACGGTCACCGAAGCGCAACCGAAGCGGAGAATGGCTCGCGGTGGCAAACTCGATGTCAACATTGACTATGTGAAGTTGGCGAGCGGCGACAAGGCAGCCTTGCGCGCAGTCAAGGATCTGAAAGGCGGCGGTCACACTGGCGCCATGGTGGGTGGGATGGTGGCGACCGGCATCGTGTTTTTTCCCGCGGCACCCTTCTTTTTGTTCATGCACGGCAAGGACATCACGATTCCCAAGGGGACCGAGATCACGGCTTACGTGAATGGGGACATGAAGCTCGATATTGCCAAGTTTCAGCAGACATCGGGGGCGCAACAAGTGGTCGCCGCGGCACCGGCCGCCGCCAGTCCCAGCGTGACATCTGGCAAGCTTCAGCTGGAATCCAATCCGACCGGCGCAGACATCGAGATTGATGGCAGCTTTGTCGGGAACACTCCGTCGGATGTTCAGGTTGCGGAAGGCGATCACACTGTCACGGTGAAGAAAACGGGCTACAAAGATTGGGAGCGGAAGCTGAAGGTCAGCGCGGGCAGCAGCGTTCACTTGGACGCCGAGTTGGAGAAGAGCCAGTAGCCGGAGGCGCGTCTTTAGATTCTTCTCATGTGCTTCGCGCCGCCCTGCCAGGAGGTCTCAGCAAGTTTTTCTCTTTCCCCGCCGATAGATGGACATGTGAGCAATGCGTTTGCAGGGAATGGGGTTGCGGAGGCGAAGGCGGCGAAGATCAGGCCTCTGCGCTATGTGGCGCGGCAGCCGATCTTTGACCGCGACGAGAAGGTTTACGGATACGAACTGCTGTTTCGGGACGGGCTGGAGAATGCCTTCTCGGGCGATACCAATGAGGCGTCGCGGGCCACGCTGGACCGTTCCCTGTTGATGGGACTGGATGTGCTGTGCGACGGGCGGCGGGCGTTCATTAATTGCACTCGCGATACGCTGATCAAGGGCCTGGTCACCCTGCTGCCGGCGGCTTTGACGGTGGTCGAAGTGCTGGAGGATGTTCCACCCGATCCGGATGTCATGACCGCCTGCCAGAATCTGAAGAAAGGCGGATATCTGATCGCGCTCGACGATTACGTGGCCGGCGACGCAAGGGCGCCACTGGCCAAACTCGCCGACATCGTGAAGGTAGACCTGCTGCTGACGACGGCTGAGCAGCGCCGGACGATTCTGCGTTCCGGGCCGCTGCATTGCCGCATGCTGGCGGAAAAAGTCGAAACCCGGGGCGATTTCCTGGCGGCGCGGGAGCAGGGCTTCGTTTATTTCCAGGGTTATTTCTTCCGCCGGCCGGAACTGGTAAACACGCGCGACATGCCGGCGAACCGATTGAGTTACCTGCGGATGCTGCAGGAGGTTTCGCGTCCCGATCTGAATGTGGACGGCCTGGAAAAGCTGATCAAGGCCGAGGCCTCGGTGTGCTATCGCCTGTTGCGCTACCTGAACTCGGCCATATTCGGCTTCAAGAGCGAAATTCATTCGGTGCGGCATGCGCTTTCCATGCTGGGCGAGCGCGAAGTGCGGCGGTGGGTGCGTTTGATTGCGGCGGTGGGCGCAGGACAGGACCGTACCAGCGATCTGGTGCTGTCGGCGCTGGTGCGCGGGCAGTTCGGTGAATTTCTGGCGCCGCGTGTGCCGCACGGAGAGTCCGATCTGTTCCTGCTCGGTCTGCTGTCCTTAATTGACGCAATGCTGGAAGTGCCCATGGAGGAAGCGCTGGAGAAAATTCCCCTCGATCGCGAAACCAAGGCTGTGCTACTGGGCCAGCCCAGCATTCTGCGCCCGGTATTCCAGCTGATCCTTGCACACGAGAGCGGGGAGTGGGCGGCGTCGGCCGAGTTGTGCCAGAAGCTGCATCTGGACCCGGAGGAAGTTGCCGGACTCTACTGGCAGGCGCAGCAGTGGGCGCGGGTGGTCTCGGCGACGGTATAGGCCCTCGGGACGATTCTCCTGGTCAGACCTGAACCTTGCAGTGCATGTCCTGCTGTGCAAAAAAGGCGGCGGCTGGGCACTTGCGCGGCCGGGCAAGGACGAGTAGCATAATGTTGTTCTCATTTGAGGCCTCGTTCCCGCGCAGGCCTCCCGCGCCAGCCGATCCGAGGCGGCGCCTACGGAATCCGAGAAACGGAAACCCGATAACTGAATGCTTGTTGAGCACGATCACCAGTATCAGATTTAGCAGGTGGGGATAGTTTCAGGAAGTGTCCAACCGCAAGCACGCCGCGTGGAACAGCCGATCGGGTGCAGGACTGCGCCCCTGAGGGTGGGATTGCCTTCCGAGGCCGCGGCATGGGGAATCTTGTAACTTCTGTCAAACAGCTTGAGAGGACTATGAACGCAGGACCAGGCAAGGCCTCCGGTGGGGGAGGACGCAGAAGGCGGCGCGGTCGCCGTCAGCAGAATCAGCGCGGGCATCGTCCAGGGCCGGGTCTGGCCCGCGAGAACAAAGACGGCATCTACACCGCGCCCATGGACCACAGCTACCGGGCGGCGCTGGCCGGGGGCAATAACGGCAGCAAGGGCGGACGCCAGCGACCGGGATTTGCGGCGCAATATCCGCAGCCGGACCCGGAGCCTTTGCCCGCCAACGGCGACGCCAACTCGCGCATCTTTGCCTTTGTCGAAGATCTCTTCTTCCTGGCCAAGATTCAGGAAACGGCGCGCAAGCTCAACGTCAAGGTTGAGTTCGTGAAGACCGACAAGGACCTGATGGAGAAAATGGAGCAGAATGGCGAGGAAAAGCCGTCGTTGATCATTTTCGATCTCAACAACAACGGAGCCAAGCCGCTGACGCTGATCCCCAAGCTGAAGAGCAAGCTGAAGAAAGGCACGTCCATCATCGGATTCCTGTCGCACGTGCAAGGCGACCTGAAGCAGAAAGCGCACGAAGTGGGATGCGACATGGTGCTGCCACGGTCGGCGTTTTCGCAGAACCTGCCGCAGTTGCTGCGCCGGCATGGCGCCCCGGAAGATGCAGAGCCAATGGTGCAGTAGGGTATGCACGGTCGGCATTTTCTTTAACCTCTTTGGCTTGAGTCCACTACTCCGGTGTGAGTCCACGTATCGCAGAGCTGAATCCCGCAACTATCCCGGAGGCCAGGTCAGGTTGCGGCCGCCGAGCAGGTGGACGTGCAGGTGGAAGACGGATTGTCCGGCGCCGGGGCCGACGTTAAGGACGGTGCGATATCCGTGCTCGATGTCGCGCTGGCGGGCGATCTGGGCGGCGGCCAGATGACAGCGGCCGATGACTTCGGCATCGGCGGCCTGGGCTTCTTTCAATCCCGCAAAGTGTTTTTTCGGAATGATCAGCACGTGCGTCGGCGCCTGTGGGTGGATGTCTTCGAAGGCGAAGACGTGGTCGTCTTCGTGGACTTTCTTCGAGGGGATTTCGCCGCGCATGATGCGGCAGAACAGGCAAGTGGCAGTGGGGTCAGTCATAGGTGTGCGGGTCCAGTCGAGTTTCCACTGGAAGACAAACGATAGCACTCGACGCGGAAGGATGTCAGCAGTGTCGCGCATAGGGTGCATTGCCGGGGACGAGAGCGGTATCATGCTGGCTGAGTTTTCATGTTGCTATTCGCGGGATTGCGGACGTGAGTCTTCTGATTGCAATAATGCGTGCGATTCTGATCGCCACGGGGATCACTCCGCCGCAGCCGGAGAATGAGCGGAAAGTCCTGCTGATTCTGTTGTTAATTCTGCTCGGGCTGGTGGTTGGGACGTGGCTGACGTTCAAGTATCTGGTGCCGCTCTGGGCGTGAGTGACGCCGCCAGCAGTTGCCTTTCTTCCGCCCCTTCGGGGCTTGCTCATTTCCGCACTTTTTATCCATGGCTTGCGCCCCTTCGACAAGCGCAGGGCAAGCTGCGGCCTTTATTCTGGCGTCGCTTTCGCGGCTGGAAGGGCCGCCCTCCACTGTTGTGAACTCATCGCAGCGCTGAAGGGCTGCGCCAAGCAAAATCCTCATTCACGACAAATTAATCCAGGCGGACCAGGAAGACTGCGCCTTCTGGCGTTTCCGTTTCGGCGGCGAGCTGCTGGGCGCGGGCGTGGTCATCGTCGAGCACGCGGACGCGAATCCACCAGTCTCCGGCCGGGCTGGCGAAGCGCAGCACTTTGGCGGTGTGGTAGCGGCGGGTGAGGTGGTCGGCAAGCCTGGTGGCGGCGTCTTCGTCGGGGAATCCGCCGATCTGAACCGCCCATTTTCCGCCGGAATCTATCGGCGCCGAGGCCTGCATCAATTCAACTTTTACTTCGGTGACACCGGGCCGTACGACGTCGAGTTTGCGGGCGGCAGCCAGCGACAGATCGAGAATGCGCCCGGAAATGAACGGGCCGCGGTCGGTAATGCGCACCAGCGCGGTTGCTCCGGTCTTTGTGTTGGTGACGCGCGCGATCGAGCCCAAGGGGAACGTGCGGTGGGCGGCGGTCATGGCGTTCATGTTGTAGACCTCGCCGTTGGACCCCCGGCGGTTGTGATAGGGAGAGCCGTACCAGCTGGCGAGTCCGGTTTCGGTGACGATGGGCCGGGCGTTCGCGGGAAGCACCGGCTCGGTTCCTTCCGGGCCTTCGTCACGGTGGGCCGGAGTTTCCTTGCCCGGCGGGAGGTTGGCGGTGGGCTGGGAAGCTGGCGGCTCGGTGGTCGTGGCCGGCGGTGGAGGCGGAGGAACGTTTACATGGGCCTGCCTGGGATGGCTGCAGGCGGAGAGAAAACAGATCCAGAGCAGCAGGATTATCAGGGTCGTCGCAGGCGCTGGCGGGACGAAGCGGAGAGTCTTTTCGATGCGATCTCGCGCCGCAAAGGCTACTTCGGCGGGTTCGTTTCCATGTAGTCGGCGAACTCGGCCAGCTTCTGCGAGGCTGTGCGCAGGGCCTTGGTGGAGTGCGAGCGCACCGCCGGAACTACTTCGTCGTTCAGATACTTGATGAATTCGGGAATCTCTTTCTCGAGGCGTTCGGCGGCTTCGTTGATGGTCTGGCTGACACGGGCCGACGCGCCTTCCACCTTGCGGTTGAAGTCGTTCATGGTGCTCCTCGCGAGACTGCGGCGTGAGTGAACCCACGCGATGTTGCGGATGCCAGGCCCGACCATTATTTCGTGTGCCGGGGGCTGGGTCAATGGCAGAACGGCTGATTTTGCTGGTTCCGGCAGTACACGGTCCAATTTCCTGCCGGGGTAGAATGCGGGTCTGGAGATGAATCGTGAAGGGCACAAGACGTTTACCGAACCACGGTTTCGCGAGAGGCTGCTTGCCTGGTACGACGCACACGCGCGCAAGCTGCCGTGGCGCGAGAGCCACGATCCATATCGCGTCTGGCTGTCGGAGATCATGCTGCAGCAGACGCGGGTGACGGCGGTGATTGAGCATTATCACGAGTTCCTGCGGCGGTTTCCGACCGTCGAGAGGCTGTCGGCGGCGCGGGAGGCTACGGTGCTGGCGGCGTGGAGCGGGCTGGGATACTACCGGCGGGCGCGCATGCTGCATCGGGCGGCGAAGGTGATCGTGCGGGAACTGGACGGGCAGTTTCCGGCGACCGCCGAGGGCTGGCGAGAGTTGCCGGGCATTGGCCGTTATACGGCGGCAGCCATTGCCAGCATCGCCTTCGGCGAGCCGGCGGCGGTGGTGGACGGGAATGTGGAGCGCGTGCTGCAGCGGGTTTCAGGAAAGCGGCTGGCTGGCGAGGAGTTGTGGCGCGCCGCCGAGCAGGCGCTCGAGAGCGGGCGTCCGGGCGATTTCAACCAGGCGATGATGGAACTGGGTGCGACGGTGTGCACTCCGCGGGCTCCGGCGTGTTTGACGTGTCCGGTGGTGGAGTTATGCGCGACGCGTGGAGAGATGGCAGGTGCGCCCAGGCCGTCGCGGCAGAAGCGGCGGGAGATTCACTATGCGCTGTATTTTCGCGACGGCAAGGTGTTTCTGGTGCAGCGGCCGCGGGAGGCCTCGCTCATGGCGGGCATGTGGGAGTTGCCGGAGGTGGTTGGTTGCGTGACGGGCGCAGGCAAACAGCAGGTTCCTCGCTCCGCTCGGAATGACAGGAATGAGCGGGATGACAAAAATGAGCGGAATGATAAGAATGAGCGGGATGACAATGAGAATCGGAATGACAAGGGCGAACTTTTGTTGACGCTGCGGCATTCGATTACGGTGACTGACTATACGGTGTGCGTGTGGCGCAGGCCTGCTCTGGAATCGCGGGGACGGTGGTTTGCGACGGAACGTTTGGGGCGAGTTGCGCTCACGGGATTGGCGCGGAAGATTCTGCGAAGGGCCGACATTCTCTGAAGAACTGAAGCGGCTCACCGCATCTAAATCTAAAACAGCGGCAGCACGGAGGTCGAACCATGGCGGCACTGGCGGCGGGAACGAAGGCACCAGATTTTGAAATGAAGACACTGGACGGCAAACATTTTTCCCTGCGCGAGGCCCTGGCTCGCGGGCCGGTGGCGCTGGTCTTTTTCAAAGTGTCGTGCCCAGTGTGCCAGTATGCGTTTCCTTACCTGGAGCGGCTGCACCAGGCCTACGCGCAAAAGGGATACACACTGGTTGGAGTTTCGCAAAACGGGGCCAAGGACACGGCAGCCTACAACAAGGAATTTGGGGTGACCTTCCCGGTGCTGCTGGACGATCCGCAAACGTACCCGGTATCGAATGCCTACGGCTTGACCAACGTGCCGACGGTGTTCTGGATCGGACAGGATGGGGAAATCGAGATTTCCAGTGTGGGCTGGTTGAAGGCCGATCTCGAGCAACTCAACCGCAAGATGGCGGAGGCTGGAAACAGCGCGGCTGCGCCGGTGTTCAAGGCCGGGGAGTCGGTGCCGGATTTCCGGGCCGGTTGAAGCTCGAAAAACTAGTCGCCGGTTCGGCGGCTGACGACAGAAGCAAGAGCTAACGCAGAGATCACTGAGGACACAGAGTAAACCTGGCATCGGGACAGGTCCAGACGGGCGGTGATCCCCCAGAGTCGGTGCACTCCCGTGCCGGAGTTGGCCAGACTTTCTGCCACCGCAGCCGTGCGGCTCTCCTTTACAATCCTGTAGGACTTTCAGTCAAAACAGGTTTGTTTACCGCTGTTTTAGGGGGAGACCAGTCTATGCGGGGATTGCTGAAGAGGCTTTCGGCGTGCGCTTTGGTGTGCGCGAGCCTGATGTGCGGCCGCCTGTGGGCGGAGGGCGCAGCGGGCGCCAAGGGTGCAAAAGCTCCTTCGATCAAGCTGCCCGGCGCGGCGTATGCCGCGCTCGAGACGATTACTCCCGACCACATCCGCTGGCATGTGCGTTATTTGTCGCACGATTTGCTGGAGGGACGGGGCACGGGCCAGCGCGGCGGCGACATCGCGGCCGAATACATCGCAACCCAGTTTGCCGAATACGGCCTGAAACCGGCCGGAGACCACGGAACTTACCTGCAGAAGGTGCCGCTGGTGGGCATTACGACGCTGCCCGAGACGCAATTCTCTCTCGTTCCCAACCAAGGCGAGACGATGAACCTGAAGCCTCTCGATGAATACGTAGCCTACGATCAGACGCAGCAGCCGCAATCGGAGATTGATGCCGACATCGTGTACGTGGGATACGGCATTGAGGCTCCGGAATACAACTGGGACGACTACAAAGGCGTGGACGTGCGCGGCAAGGTGCTGTTGATGCTGGTGAACGAGCCGCCGTCGGACGATCCGAAATTTTTCAAGGGCAAGGCGCTGACCTACTACGGGCGCTGGACTTATAAGTACGAAGAAGCGGCACGCAAGGGCGCGGTGGGCGTGATTCTGGTTCATCAGACCGAGATGGCGAGTTATCCGTGGGACGTGGTGCGGAATTCGAATTCCGGCGAGAAATCTTACCTGAAGCTGGAGGGGCCGGCGCTGAAAGCGGCTTCGTGGGTTCATCTGGATGTGGCGAAGCGGCTGGCGCTGGCGTCGGGGATGGATCTCGACAAAATGATGCAGGACGCGCAGTCGCGGGAATTTCGTCCGGTGAATCTGCGGGCTCGGCTGAAGGCGCACATGGTGAGCAGGGTCCGTAATTTTGAGTCGAACAACGTACTGGCCATTCTGCCCGGTTCGGACCGAAACGTAGCTGACGAGGCGGTCGTTTATACGGCGCACTACGATCATTTCGGCATTCGTCCGGACATGCCAGGGGACAACATCTTCAATGGCGCGAACGACAACGCCACCGGCTGCGGCATTCTGCTAGAGGTGGCACGGGCTTTCGGTGGGGCGGCACAACGGCCGCGGCGGTCTGTCCTCTTTGCTGCCGTGACGGCCGAGGAGCAGGGCTTGCTGGGGTCGGAGTATCTCGGCAAACATCCGCCAATAGCGGCCGGAAAGATTTCACTGGACCTGAATTATGACGACGTGAAGCCGCTCGGAGCGCCGGAGGAGGTCGAGGTCTCAGGGGCGGAGCGGACTACTTTTTATTCTACGGTCCAAGCCATGGCGAAAGAGTTTCGGCTGGCCATCCGTCCGGATGCGCGGCCGGAGGCGGGGCACTTCTACCGGTCCGATCATTTCAGCATGGCGCGCGTGGGTGTTCCGGCGTTTTCGATCAACGAAGGCATGAAGTACAAAGGGCATCCGGAATCGTGGGGGTTGGAGCAGGAGAACGACTACGTGCAGAAGCACTATCACCAGCCGAGCGATGAGTACCATCCGGAGATGGATTTCACCGGCGACTCCGCCATGGCGCGCTTTGGATTCGCGTTGGGCTGGGAAGCGGCTAGCCTGTCCAAGCTGATCGGATGGCAGAGGGGCGATGAGTTTGAGGCGGCGAGAGTGAAGAGCCAGCGGTAGCTCCTCAGTGGGTGTCCGCCAAGAACTCTCCAAAAGAGTCAAAATCCCCACTTCTCGCGCACAGAACGCGAGAAATGGGGGACCCTCGCTGCGATGCGACTCCCGCCACGTAACCTAGGTAACTTTAGCCGCCTCCGCCTGCATGTTAGCCTTGAATTTGCGTTTGTAATCAGCAACTTCCAACAGGAATCCTGCCTGAGATGCCGCGCATTCCTATCTTTCGTCTGGGCGGATCGCCGGAGAAACCGGCGCTGCCGGAACTGACTGCCTCGACCCCGACCGTCTCTCTTGAAGGGCTGAGCCTGGGCGTAGACAACTTGCGACATGACGTAGTGCTGAGTCCGAGGTTTGTGGAAGCAGCGCGGGCACAGCTGGGGCGGCTGGTGGCGCGGCATGGCGAGCTGGAAGGGCTACTGGCGTCTGAAGCAGTCTCGGGGTCGCAAGGCCCATCGTGGATGCGGAACCTGGCGGGGCGAGCGCGGCCCAAGAATGACGCGGCCGAGTGGAAACCGCTGCTGGCCGAATTGCTGGTGGCCTCGCTCAACCGCGCCAAGAAAGATTCGCGGCTGGCGGTGGACGTGCTCGCGCGGCTGGCGGTAACGAAATTCCTGCGGCTGGAAGTGAACCAGCAGTTTGCCCAGGCGGTGGAGCGTTGCCGCGTGGCGCTGAAGAATTATGACAACCTGCGGCAGCAAAAAGCGCACGAATACCGGGAGCGGCTGGCGGCGTTCCAGGTGCACAAGAAGATCATCCTGCGGAAGGTGGGGCAGGAAATCTTCGAGACGCTGCGCGAGGTGGAAAAGAACACGCTGGCGCGCACCCGGCGGTCGCTGTTTGGCGCCGGTGCCGGAGACGCCGGACTTCAGACCTATCCTCTGTTCCTGAACCGGCTGCTGTTTTCCGAAGACGGCCGCGACGATTATTTGTGCGCCGAGCAGTACGCCATGCTGGGCAAGTGGGACAAAGACCCGGATCGTTACGACCGGCTGCGCGAGATCGTGTTCCGATTCCTGCGCATGTTCTACGGCGAGGACGTGAACGAGGAAACGCTGGACTCCTGGATGAATGTCCGCGAGAACGCGCAGCGATTGGTCGGGACGGGGACCCCGGAGAATTCCGTCGAGGGCGAGGCACAGCAGGAGCGGCTGGCGGCCTGGGTGCGGCTGCTCGAAGACGAGCGCGTCATGGAAAACGTGATCGCGTCCTACTACGTGGTGCCGCTGCTCAGCGAGTATGCGCCGCGCATCAATCCGCAGCAGTTGAAGAACGCGTTGATTGACCGCACCGAGTGCGACCGGGTCGAGCGCATGATTCAGGAGCACGGCAAACTCTCTCCCCACAGCTTGTATTCGGCGGTGTCGAAGGTGGCGAGCTGCCGCGGAGCCGAGCGGGCGAAAGTGGCGGCGCGCTTTCTGGGAGATTTCTTGCACTACCATCGCGATTTGCGCCGGCTCGACACCCTGAACGGCGCGCTGGATTCGGTCAACCTGGTGGCGAACGAGCGATTGCAGGAGCTCTCGCGGGTGAATGGCACGCTGTACGAGTTCCTGCTTCCGGAAGAGCAGGAGCTTACGGAATCGGATCGAGTGCTGCGCCACGTGGTGCTGAAGGCAGATGTGCGGGACTCGACGCGGGTGACGCGGACCATGATGGAGAAGGGGCTGAACCCGGCCTCGTACTTCAGCCTGAATTTTTATGAGCCGGTGAACAAGCTGCTGAGCAAGTATGGCGCGCAGAAAGTCTTCCTCGAAGGCGACGCCATTATTCTGGCGATTCTGGAGCGCGAGGGCGAGTCCGGACTGGCGGTCAGCCGCATGTGCGTGCTGGCGCGGGAGATCATCGAGATCGTCCGCGGTTATAACGAAATGATGCAGCGCTCCGGCATGCCAGGACTCGACCTGGGCGTGGGCATCACGTTGCAGGAGTCGGCACCGCTGTATCTGATGGACGGCGAGCATCAGATCATGATTTCTGAGGCCCTGAACGAGAGCGACCGGCTTTCCTCCTGCAACAAGCGCGCGCGCCGGGTGATGGAACCGCAGGCGGGACCGTTCCATGTTTATGCCTTTCAGGCTGCGGAAGTGGATGCCGACGGAAACGCAGAAGATGTGACCTTGAGCTTCAACCTTGGCGGGATTCGCATGAATGAGGCGGCTTTCCGCCAGCTGCAGCAGGAAATCACGCTGGAACCACTGAAAGTGCGACTGCCAGCTCCGCTGGCGTCGTCCGATAAGGGCGAGTACCGGTTGTTCACGGCAACCGTGCCGGTGGACCGCGACATTTTTCGCAAGATTGTGGTGCGCGAGAGCCGGATCCCGCGCATCAACGCCGCCGATTTTTCGGTGACCGGCTGGACGGAGCGACTGTACTACGAAATCTGCACCGATCCGGCGATTTATGCCGCGCTGGAGAAGCGCAAGGGCGCGAGCGGGGACTAGCGGGCAGGCTTAGAAGTTTGTCCCCATGCGGGGCGGGCGGAAGGGGATCTGGAAGGTCGCTTCGACCGCGATCGGGGAGCCATTTTTCATCGCGGGTTCAAATTGCCACTTGGCAACGGCCTCGGTGGCGAAGCGGTCGAGACGCTCGTCCACACCGCGCAGCACGCGCACATTGCCGACGTGACCGTCCGCCTGGATCACGGCATAGAGAATCACCGTTCCCGCGACATTTTCCTTGATGAGCTGAATGGGGTAGCCGGGATCAACCTTGCGAATCGCACTGGGCTGGGACAGGTCTGCCGCGGGTGAGCTGGAATCGTGCGCATTCGCCTCGTGACCCAGTTCTGCGAAGCGGACGATCCAGCTTCCACCTGCGGAGTTGAGGTTCGGCATGTTCAGGGTCAGGGAATAGAACTTGCGGCCGGCGAACACTGCGCGCTCGGGATCGGTGAGTTTGGACGCGTTGTCCGGTGAGGCGGGACGGGCGGGAGTGCTCACGCGCGGCGCGGGCACATTGGCGGCGAGACTTGCGGCATTCCTGCCGGCAGCGGGGTCGCCAGCCACGGACGCGGTTTTTGCCGTGGCGGGCGCATTTCCGACATAAAGTCCTGCGGGTAAATCGCTGCTGGCTTTGCGGCCCGGCCCGCCGCCATTGTCGTGGCCAGGAATGCCTGCCGCCCCGGGGCGGCCTTCCGGTGTGGCAGCAAAGGCTCCGCGACGGTTTCCCGCCGGAGGATCGGGCGGGGCGCCGACCGCCGGATGCAGGTTCAACGCGATCATGCGGCCGCGGGAACCGGAAGCTGCCGAAGAGCCTCCCAGCGACGGAGGCGGAGCGACAACCTGAGACCCGCCTCCTGCAAGAGCAGATCTTCCGCCGACCGCTGTGCGCTGTGGCCCGAGGGGAAGCTGCGGCGCAGGCGCGATCACGGCGCTGCGGCCGATGTCCAGTTCTCCCAGGGGACGAGCCGAGGCACTCGCGAGACTGGGCGCGGGCGCGATCACAGCCGGTTCCGGTCCGGCCAAACCGGTGCGGGTGCGGGACGCGCGTACGTCGGGTGGAGGCGCCACAACAGATCGCAAGGTGTAAGCGTCCGCCCGGCGCGGCACACTCGCGGCCTGCGGCGGCGGGGCCACCACCGCATTTGCCATTTGGGGCGCTACGCGCGTGATCTCGGCGGCGGGCGTCAACGGGGCGGGAGGAATATCGAGCCGGGGCATTTCCGGCTTGTCAGCCCAGCGCACGATGTTGGGCAGCGCAGCGTCGCGATTCAGCTTGATGTTGGGCGGCGTGATGATTGTTTGCGAGTGGTTGTCGGCTTCCGGAGGCACAGAAATGACCGCCTGGCGTGAAAGCTCGGGGTCCGGTGGGTCTGGGTCGGTAGAGAGGGTTTGGCCCTGCTTCTTCTCCGAGGGTTGTGTCTGACGCGTGTCGAGCGGGGGAAGATACTCGGACACCTCGTAGTAAATCACCTGCTCATGCCGGTCGAAAGCCAGAACGGGCACAGCTTGGGGTTGCAGCGCGATGAAGCGGGACGCTACCACAAGCGCGGCGAAAACCAGCAGGTGGCAAGCTACGGACTCAACAAAACTGAACCAGGGAAGCCCTCGTTTCACGAACACGTCAGGCCAGAACGGGGCCGGAGCGGAACGCAGATCGAGCGGCGCCTGGCGCCGTGGTAGAACCAGGTCGCACAGGTTCCCGAAGAAGGCTCGCGGCCAGGACGGCAGCTCGACCAGCAACCGCGGAACAGCCCCAGGAGGCTGAGTCTGGTCGATCAGGCCGATGGTAAGCATCGTTCTATGGTAGATGCAATCGGGGCGTTGGCGATAGCCGGAAGGACCCTGGTTTGGTCAAGATTTCTAAATCCGGACCGAGCCGAAGCCGGGGCGATGAGACGGTCCCGTAGTACGATGATGCGACGGGAGTTTCTCCTATGAGAAAGATCGGCCTCCTTTTGGTGGACCTACTCTGGATCGTTCTGACGGCAGCAATGCTCGCCGCTGGGACGACCGCGCAGCAGCCGAAAACTTCAGGAACAAAACCGGGCGAGCCGCCGGCCACGGAAAAAGCAAGCGGACGGGCCTATTCCGGCATGTACGCCTTCCTCAAAGATGGGGAATTCCTGCAATTGACCGTGGAAGACAACAACAGCGTCACTGGCTTCATTTCGCGTTATGGCGAGGGAGAAAGCGACAAGGGAGCGTTTCTGGACCAGTTCTTCAAGACCGGCAAGCTCGAGGGCAGCAAGCTGACCTTCACCACGGAGGTCGTGCACGGCGTGTCGTTCGATTTCAAGGGAACGATCGAGCGCGGGGATGGAAAGAATCCGGGGGACGAGGCATACTACGTTTTGAAAGGCACGCTGAGCGAAAATCAGAGTGACGTCAACAAGAAAATGACTTCACACTCCCGCGAAGTGGCCTTCAAGATGTTCCCTCAGGACGGCGCGCCGGCGGCGGTGCCGCGGAAGTGAAGCTGTCAGGCCCTCAGCGGCCAAAGCCAAGTGTGCAGCGAGCACCGCTAGAAGCCCCGGCTACTTTCCTTGAAGCCGCGAAATAAAGAATTGGATGAAGCGCTTCGAATCGATCCCCGTGGCGACGTTGACGTTCGCCGCAACCGGATCGACGCCGATGGTTTCGAGGTGGTCGCCTACCTTAATGGCCTTATCCACGGTGCCATGGCGGTTCCCGATGGTCTCGCCGCGCGCGAATCTCCCCGCCGTCTCGACGTCCACGTGCATGGCCGTCGTTTTCAAAAACGAGGGATCGATTACCGCGCCCACTGCCAGCGCATCATGAATGGCGCCGCCGCTGAATCCTGTGCCCTTATATAATCCGATCTGAAAACGCGCCACCGCCGCCGCAAATTTCGCTTCCGGTCCCGCGTTTTTTTCGAGTTCCGCCACGTCCGAACTCTGAACCAGCGTAATCTCGGTGACGTCGAGGCCCACCATCGTGATCGGCCACCCCGCCGTAAACACGACATCCGCCGCTTCCGGATCGGCGTAAATATTGAACTCCGCCGCGCCGCTCGCATTGCCGCCGGTGATCGAGCCACCCATCAGAACGACTTTCTTTACCAATTGCACAATGGACGGATCCTTCACCACCGCCAGCGCGATATTCGTCTCCGGCCCAATCGGAATCAGCGTGATCTGGTGCGGATATTTGTGCACCAGTTCAATAATCAAATCCGGCCCGAAGCGCGCATCTGCCTCGCATTTCGACGCCGGCAATTCCGCCCCGCCGAGTCCGCCGGGACCGTTCCAATAGGGCTCGATGTTCAGCTTCGCCCGCAGCGGAATCGTGGCGCCCTGCGCGATCGGAAGATCGCAGCGCCCGGCCAGCGAGGCAACTTTGAGCGCGTTGTCGAGCCCCATCTGCGCCGTAACATTACCGGCGACAATGGTCAACGCTTCCACCTTTACCTCGGGCGAATTCAGCGCCAACAATATCGCCAGCGCGTCATCGGTCCCGGGATCGGTATCAATAATCACGCGTTCCGGCGACTGCGCCAATGCCGACGGAATGCCGATCCCTCCGAGCGCAAACAGCATCACTACAAATACGGTGAGCAGTCCCACACGCGCACGTACTTCATTTTTCAGCATCCAAGTTTTCCTTGAAAACGACGCTCGAAATCCTACCTCACGCCGTACGCCGGGGCTACTCCAATTTAGAGATAGGCTGGATAGGCTCTACTCGCCGGCGCGTAGAGGCGAAAAGCTCAGCCGGCCGGGGGCGCGCTTCTGGGCGCTTGATTTTTCCTGGGTGTAAACGAGATCGGGACCGCCATCGGAATTGGAAGACGCTTCGGCCAGCGTGGCCGCCAGCGCGCGATAGGAGCGGCTGATCTCCTGGCTTTCCTGCAGAACTACGGGCTTGCCGTGATCAATCGCAGGCGAGACCGCCTGAAACGCGTTGGGGACCTTCCACAGCACCTTGCAGTTGGTGGCCTGCTTGACGTCGTCGTCGGTGAATCCGGGAATTTTCTTGTAGCGGTTGAGCACGACACGCAGGCGGTCGCGTCCGGTTCCTTCTTCGAGAAACGCGTGAATGCGGCCGGCACTCCACAGAGAAACCACGTCGGTCTGCGCCACGAGCAGCACGGCGTTCGAGAGGTCGGAAAGCAGGCGAGTGGTGGGGTCCAACCGGCTCGAGGCGTCTACCACCACGAAGCGGTAGTGATTCACGAGAAGATCGAAGAGGCGGGCGAGTTCACCCGGCGTGGGATCGGTGGTATAGGGCTGCTCGGGCCCGGCGAGCAGGTGCAGGCCATGCTGGGCCGTGGTCATGAGGCCATCGAGCAGGGAAACATCCATGCGGTGCAGGTTCTGCAAAGCGTCGGAGACGCCGAACTGCGGACGCAGATTCAGATGCAGCGCGGCGTGGCCGATGGGAGCGAAGTCCACCAGGCAGACGTTGCCGTGAGACTGCTGCAGGGCCACTGCGGTGTTGACCGCGGCGGTGGTGCACCCGGCGCCGCCCTTAGCGCTGAGGAAGGTAAAGATGCGGGCTTTGCCGCCGCCACCAGGGGCGCGCGTGCGGGTGGAACTGAAGCGGGTCAGGGCTTCGAGCAGGGCTTCCGCACCGCCGGAATTGTCCACGTATTCGCCGGCACCGGCGCGCATGCTGGCCACGATATTGGCCGGATGTGTCATCTCGCCGTTGGCAAAGATGGCGATCTGTTGCGTGGTAGAGCGGATGAGTTCGATGGCGCCGATGGCGCGCTGCGCATCGAAAGAGGGAACATCAACAAGCACGACTTCGGCGCGCGACTCCTGCAACTGGCGCAGGATCTCGTCGGTGGAGCCGACCGGAAAGCCGACGTGGCTGAATACGACTCGCCCCAACTGCGTCGCTTCGACACGACGTTGCAGGGCCGACAAGTGATCCCGGTCCTGGGTCAGCAGGGCCACTGCAATCCCATGCATAGCGCGGTTCTCGCTGATTTCTCTCGGTGTCTGCATGTTAGAAACAGAAGAGGTAATCCGCCAAGTGACCTAGGTAACGACCGCCGATCATGCAAACGCGAAGCGGCACACAGAATCCGGCACACGCAGCTTGCATGGTGAAGGGCGGGGGGAGTACACGACGCAGAGAGACTCTCGGCGGTTCGCCTCTAATCCATGCAAATCATTCTATGCCAAGAACCGGGAAGTTGAAAGGCAGACTGCAAGCCAGGTTGAGGAAATCGTGGCGGGCACGGTGGGAAGAAGAAACCGACGTATTCCACAACCTTCGCGAGGCTCCGGAGGGTTCGGGGACGAGTTCAGTGGCGGGCGGAGGCTTGGAGCACGGGCCGATTATCGTCCGGGCGGGTGTCTTCGGGATGATGCAGGGCTGCAATGCGCACGAAGCTGGAGGAAAATTCCTTGGGCTCGGGAAGATACTCGTAGCCCTCCAGGCGCACTGCGACACCAATCTTGGTTTCAGCGTGGGTTAACGTCGAGGGCTCGAGGTTCGAGGACGCCGGCTTGATGACGCGCAACACGCGGCCGCGACAGCGCACCGGCATGTTCTCGCCTAATGTGATTTCGGAGGGCATTCTAAGCGTAATCTCAACTACCGAGCCCTCCTGCAGAGGCGCATCGGTGAAGAAAAATACTCCGCGCGAGCTGAGATCCTGCGTGAAGCCCTGGCCTTCGATAGCGGTGGCAACGTCGCGAACGAAAAGCGGGAGCAGAAACGAGAACCGTTGTCCGACGCGGCGTTCCACCCGAACTGGAGGAGAGGTACTCAAGAGCCTACCTTCGCCGGGCGGCCCGGCAGTGGGAGTACGGGCTACTGTAGCTCACTACGGAGGAGGTGAGAAGTTACAAGTTGGTTACATCGGCCAAGTAATTCCCAAAATGGTCATTTGCTTGCTTTTGGACCTGAGCCCAAAGACTCTAAAGCCGACACTTCAGCTGACGGCTGTGGAAAACTTTCGCCGAAACCTGGCGAGGGCGAGAATCATTTTTCGCGTTTTGCTGGCGCGTTCGCAGGCGCGAGGCGGCGCACGACACGGACGTTATACTGATGCACAGAGCATCGGTGAATCATCCTAGCGATCGTGGCCGAGTCGAGAAATTCCATTCAGCAAGAAGCCGCCGCTTCGGCGAGTTCAGACGAGGGCGGAAAACTGCGCTGGCAGGCGGTGGGGCGCGCCCTGCGGCACCGTAATTTTCAACTCTTCTTCAGCGGACAACTGATTTCCCTCATCGGCACCTGGATGCAGACCGTGGCGCAGTCGTGGCTCGTCTACAAGCTAACGGGGTCTGGATTGCTGCTGGGATCGGTGGGATTTGCCAGCCAGATTCCGGTGTTTCTGGTGGCGCCGCTCGGGGGGATCACTGCCGATCGCATGAACCGGCAGCGGATCGTGATTGCCACGCAGACGGCTTCGATGCTGCTGGCGTTCGTGCTGGCGGCGCTGACGCTCACGCATACAGTGCAGGTGTGGCACATTTTCGTGCTGGCCGCGCTGCTGGGAGTGGTCAACGCGTTCGATATTCCTGGCCGCCAGGCCTTTCTGGTGGACATGGTGGGCAAAGGCGATCTGATGAATGCGATCGCGCTGAACTCTTCGATGTTCAACGGAGCGCGTGTGATCGGCCCGGCTGTGGCCGGCGTGCTGGTTGCGAGGCTGGGCGAGGGATGGTGCTTTTTCGCGAATGGGGTGAGCTACATTGCCGTGATCGCGGGATTGATGCTGATGAAGGTGAACAGCCCGCCGCGGGCGGTGGGAGCGTCACCGATTGAACACGTCATCGAGGGGTTCCGATTTGTCAACGGTACGGCGCCGATCCGGGCGCTGCTGTTGCTGCTGGGGTTGGTGAGCGCGACGGGCATGCCGTATGTGGTGCTGATGCCGATTTTCGCGGACCGGATTCTGCATCACGGCGGGCAGGAGTTGGCGTCGCTGATCGGGTCGCATGATCTGGGCGCGGTACGGTTGGGGATTCTGATGGGCGCGGCCGGTGTGGGCGCACTGCTCGGCGCGCTGACGCTGGCTCTGCGCTCGGGCGTCAAGGGGCTGGGGAAGTGGGTCGCGGTGTGCTGCGCGGGCTTTGGCGTGAGCCTGATGCTGTTTTCGTTTTCGACGTCGTTCTGGCTGTCAGTGCTGCTGCTCTTGCCGGTGGGATATTTCATCATGCTGCAGATGGCGTCGTCGAACACGCTGATTCAGGTGATGGTTCCGGATGCGCTGCGCGGGCGCGTGATGGCGGTCTACTCGATGATGTTCATGGGGCTGGCGCCGTTGGGATCGCTGATGGGTGGAGCACTGGCCGACCGGGTCGGCGCGCCGATCGCGGTTGCGATTGGTGGATCGTTGTCGGTGGCGGGCGCGGTCTGGTTCGGAACGTATCTGCCGAAGATTCGCGGCGAAGCGCGGAAGCTCATTCTGGCCCAGCAGATGGCCGGTGGCGAACCGGCGGAAGAGATCACTGCGACAGTGGCTGAAGAATAAGGGATGGCTAGCGGTACGCTCCCGGGGGCAGGCCGGTGACGCGGATTCCGGCATGGCCTTTGTGGCGGATGTTCATGCCGATGAGCAGCGCGGTGATCTGCTCGACGATGCGGGCATTTTCCAGCTTGCCGCCGTCGAGGGCGCGGACGCCGGGAATCTTCGCGGCCAGTTCGCACGTGAGTTGGGCAGCGTCAGGATCATCGCTGCAGACGATGACATCGCAGTCCAGCGGCGCGTCGCCCTGATTTTCTAAACCGTTGAGCAGGTCGGCGGAAACATTGTGAAAGGCTGCGACCACGCTCACGTCTGCGGGCACGAGTTCGGCGGCCTGCTGCGCGGCGGAACCCTGCCACACCCCGAGAGTGCGCGTGGCGCGCCCGCCGACTCCGGCGGCCAGCGGGACAGTGGCGTCTATCAGAATGCTGCCTTCGGTGATCGCCGGCTTGAGCTGCTTGAGCAGCGCCGCCTGGCTTTCAAAAGGCACGGTCAGCATCAGGATGTCGGCGGCGGCGCAGGCAGCGGCGTTTTCCATGCCGGAGATCCGGGCTCGCTCGCCAAGCTTCTGTTGAATCGCGGCGGCAGTTTTTTGCGCGCGCTGCGCGTCGCGAGAACCGATGATGACGGTCTCTCCGACGCGCGCCCAGCGCAGGGCCAGCCCTGTGCCGAGCGGTCCAGTGCCGCCGATAATGGCGATGGGACGGATGGGAGTGACCGGGGATGCCTGGCTCATGCGAACTCCGGCTGGAGGGATTGCTCGGTCGTGAATTCGCTTTCATTCATCGGCAGCTTGATGCGGATGCGGGAGTAGGTCGTGCTGCGCTCGGCGGGGATGCGGCCCATTTCCAGAATCAACGCCTGAAAATCTCCCGGGCTGGTGTATTGGCCGGCGGTGGCACCGGCTTCGCGTGAAATGTTTTCTTCCATTAGCGTGCCGCCGTAATCGTTCGCGCCGGCGTTCAGGCAAAGTTGTGAGAGGCGGCGGTTCAGCTTCACCCAGGAAACCTGAATATTGTTGATGGAGCCGGCGAGCAGCAGGCGAGCCAGGGCGTGTACTTTGAGGTGCTCGGCGAGCGCCGGTCCGGTACGCGCCAGTCCCTGGTGGAAGAGCAGAGTGTTCTGGTGGACGAAGCCGAGCGGGACGAACTCGGTGAAGCCGCCGGTTTCTGATTGAATGTCACGCAGCAGCCGCATCTGGCGAACCCAGTGTGCGGGAGTCTCGGCGTGGCCATACATCAGCGTCGAAGTGGTGCGGATGCCGCAGCGATGCGCGGTGCGGATGACTTCGATCCATTGGGCGGTGGTCAGCTTGTTGGCCGAGAGAATGTGCCGAATTTCGTCGTCGAGAATTTCGGCTGCGGTTCCCGGCAGCGTGCCCAGGCCGCCGTCGCGAAGCATGGACAGATAGTCGGCCAGCGGCATGCCGGTGAGTTCGACGCCGTAGACGATCTCCATGGGCGAGAATGCGTGAATGTGCATACCCGGGACGGCGCCCTTTACGGCGCGGAGAATGTCGCGATAGTAGAACTTGGGAAGATCGCGCGGCAATCCGCCCTGAATGCATACTTCGGTCGCGCCGAGCTGCCGGGCTTCGACGGCCTTCTGCGCGACTTGTTCAGGGCTGAGAAAGTATGTGTCGGATTCGCGCGGGCCGCGGCTGAAAGCGCAGAACTTGCATCCCACAAAACAGATGTTGGTGAAGTTGATGTTGCGGTTGACGACGTAGGTCACGATATTGCCGGCCAGCTCCGCGCGGAGCATGTTGGCCGCAACCAGCAAGCCGAGCAGATCGTCGCCTTCGGCGTCGGCGAGGGCGTAGGATTCGTCCAGAGACAAGACGGCGCCGTCTTGGGTTTCGAGTATTTTCTCCAGGGACGAACGCGGGGCTGGCGTCAGGCGCGGCGCGATCTCGGCCCAGCCGAGCGCGGGGAAATGTTCGAGTTCGGAAAGCGCGAGTTCGCGGGGCACAGGTACCTCTGGGGCTAAAGCCCGGTTCACAGCCTTGCTATCCATCACAGCGCTGAAGCGCTGCGCCACCCAAAACCAAGCCGCAGGCGCAAATTTGAACCAACGACAATCCAATAATCTACAGATTGAGGGATAGTTTACCGGAACAAATCGGTGCTTGCAGGGCGGAGCAGTTCGCGGACGCTGCCCGAGCCCGGATCATAGCGGAATCCGCGGATGATGCAGGCCGGGATGCGATTGAGTTTGCTGCAAACCAGGCCTGCCGCACACGCCAGTTCGTCTGCGACTGCTTCGATGCTGGCGCGCAGCTTGTAGCCATGCGGATCGCGGCGGCCGCGGTCGTCGCGCAGCGGCTTCATGCCGGAGATGCCGATGGCAAACTCGGTCAGGCCTTCCCGCCAGGGACGGCCAAAGCTGTCGGTGATGATGACGGGAATCGCCAGGCCGGTGCGTTTCTTGATGGCGCGGCGGAGACTCGCAGCGGAGCGGTCGGCGTCTTCGGGCAGCAGCAGCGCATGCCGGCCTCCATCTACGTTGGAAACGTCAATGCCGCTGTTAGCACAGAGGAAACCGTGATGTGTCTCGGTGATGAGCACGCCGTTTCTGCGGCGAATCACACAGCGGCTTTCACGCAGCGCCAGTTCGATCACGCGCGCGTCGAGGTTGTACTGCTTCGCCCAGGCGACGTTTTCGGCGGAAGGCTCGATCGTGGCCAAATCCACCAGGCGGTCTTCGGCCTTGGAGACGATCTTGTGTTTCACCACGAGGATGTCGCCGGATTGCAAGTGCAGGCGGTGTTGACGCAAAGCAGTAAGCAGTTTGTCGGCAAGCGAATCACCGGGAAGGATGTCGTCGGCGACGGGGATGGGGAGCAGACGAAGTTCGCCGGAGAAGAGCGGGAGAGGCTTGTTTTGCCGCTTCACGGCTGATTTTTTGGCGGTGCGGCCGTTGCTCATAGACCTTCCGATCCGGTGGCAAGCTGGCGATCCGGCAGATTCCATTCGCGGACGAGGCGCTGGGTACGCGTGTCGCCGGGAAGGGTGAGGAGTTGATGCAGGTCCTCGGGGTTGTCCACGTCCACGGCGATTCCGGGCAGATGCAGCACGACGCAGGGCTTCCCCGTGGCCTGAGCGGCGGCGTGATGCGGCTTGAAGCTGTCGTTGCCGAAGCGCAGCGGAAACAGGTTGGCAGGACGGCGGAGGACCGCGTTGGTGCCGCGTCCATCGTAGGCGGGAACCAGCACGCTGCCTTCAGCCGGCTCGTGCTTCAGAATCTCTTCCAGTTCCCATGGTTGAATCAGGGGAATGTCGGCGGGAATGACCAGGCTGCTCGCCTCCCCGCGTTCGACACAGATGCGGGTCGCCATCTCGATGGCGCCAGTTTCCCCGGGATTCTCGGGATCTGGAATGATCTCGAAGCCATATTCTCCAGCCAGCTCGACGGCATAGGGATCACTTGTGACCAAAGCAACCGAGGGACCATGTTTCCAGCTATGCAGCGTCGCGAGCACGTCGGACAGCATGGCCTGTGCCAGGGCGGTGCGCGCGGACTGGTCCAGGACTGCGGCCAGCCGCTGCTTCGCTGACGACAAATTCTTGACCGGGATGAGGATCACGGTGGGTCCCATCACAACCTGCCTGCCTATAGCGGGTCCAGACGCCGAAACGGAGTACCGGCGAGAGATGCTCCCTTGAGCGCGCCTCCGACGGCCAGGGCAAGCGTTTCCTGCGCCAGAGACGCCCTGTCTTCGGCGCTGCGCATGATGGTTTGGGTGCACTGCACGCGCAGGCCTTTGGTGCGCAGGGCTTCGGCGGCGCGAGCGTCGCGGGTGTCGCAGATCAGCACGTCGAGGAAATCTTCGTAGGCCTGCGCTACGCCCGCAATTGAGCAGGGCAGCCCCTGCGAGGCCATGAGAATTCCCGCCGGACCGGCCACGGCGGAACTTCCCACGATCGGGCTGACGGCGGCGATCTTTCCGCGGGCGCGCAGCAGTGCGTCGCGAACGCCGGGCACCGCCAGGATCGGACCAATGCTCGTGACCGGATTGCTGGGCGCGATCAGAACGGCGTCGGCGGAGATGATGGCGTCAATCACGCCGGGGGCGGCCTCGGCGTCGGAGGCTCCAGCAAAGCGCACGGAGTTTACCGGATCCTGATACCAGCGCTGCACGAAATATTCTTCGAAACTCAGCTCGCCTACCGGCGTATCCACGCGCGTTTCGACGCGCGAGTTGCTCATGGGAAGAATGCGAGCCTTCACGCCCAACTTCTCGCAGATCGCGGCGGTTGCCTCGGAGAGCGTCTTACCCTCGGCCAGCAGGCGCGAGCGCAGGATGTGAACGGCCAGGTCGCGGTCGCCGGCATGAAACCACGTTGGTTCGCCGAGTTGTCCCATGGCCTGCAGGCAGAGGAACGTATCGCCTTTCACGCCCCATCCGCGTTCGCGGCTCAGCATGCCGGAAAGCACGTAGGTGATCGAGTCAATGTCGGGCGAGACATAGAGGCCCCACCAGAGCAGGTCGTCGCCGGTGTTGACGACGATGGTGAGGTCCTCGGCGGGCATGACCGTCCGCAGGCCGTCAATAAATTTGGCGCCGCCGGTGCCGCCGCTGAGAACGCAGATCATGCGGCCCTCGCGGCTTGGATTTTGGCCAGGCCGTCATCGCCGGCGGCGGCGCGCAGTTTTTCGGACAAGAGTCCGGGCCGGGCAGCCAACCCGGCAAGAAATTCGGGATATACGGGCAGGCGCTGGCGCAGGGTGAATCCCCGGGCCTCGGTGCGCAGACGAAGCTGCTCCAGGTGCGGCCAGGGCTTTTCTGGATTGATGTAATCCGGGGTCAGTGGCGAAATTCCTCCCCAATCGTTGATGCCGGCATCGGCCAACTCATCATAGTAAGGCGCGGAAAGATTGGGCGGAGCCTGAATATTCATGCCAGGGAGTAACAAGCGAGCTACTGCCACGGCGCGGAGCATCTCCCCGAGGCCGGGTTCGGGCCAGCCGGCCATGGGGATCTCAGGCTTGGCGCGGAAATTCTGCACAATCACTTCCTGGATGTGACCGTAGCGCTCATGCAGGTCGCGGATCGCCAGGAGCGTATCTACGCGGTCTTCCAGCGACTCGCCAATGCCGATGAGAATGCCAGTGGTGAACGGGATCTTCTGCCGGCCTGCGTCTTCGATGGTGCGCAGGCGTTTGGCCGGGACTTTGTCAGGGGCATTGTCGTGGGCTGCGCCGGGGGCGAGCAGCGCGGTGTTTGTGGTTTCGAGCATCAGCCCCATGCTGGGCGAAACTTCGGCAAGTCGGGCGATCCACTCCGCACTGAGCAGGCCGGGATTGGGGTGCGGCAGCAGACTCGTTTCGCGAAGCACGAGTGCACACATGGCTTCCAGATAGTGCAGCGTGGACTTGTAGCCGAGATGGTGCAGCGTCTCGCGCATCTCCGGAAACAACAATTCCGGCTTGTCACCGAGGCTGAAGAGGGCTTCGGTGCAGCCGAGCCTTTCCCCGGCGCGGGCCACGGCCAGCACCTCATCGGGCGTCATTGTGTGCGCGCCGGGGTCGCCTGGGTCGCGGCGGAAGGTGCAATATCCGCAGTAGTCGCGGCAGAGATTGGTCAGCGGGAGGAAGACTTTGCGCGAATAGGTGATGACGCCGGGCTTGAATCGCTCCTTGGCGGCGCGCGCGGCGGCGAGGAGTTGAGGTAAATCGTCGTCGGAGCAGCGGACCAAGGCCAGGGCGGCGCTGCGCGAGATTGGCTCGCCGGGGCAGAGATCGGCCAGCAGAGCGGCGCACGATGGCGGCGGAACAGTTGTGATGGCGGCCAGGGTCACGGCTGCCTCGAATGATACAACGGGTGGGGCGTGGTAATGTAGGCGGGCGGCGGGTTTGACAAGCAATGCCCCTGAATCCTTCCGAATTCCGCAAGGCAATGGGATCTTTTGCCACGGGCGTGACCATCATTACGGTGGACCTCGACGGCGAAGTGCACGGCATGACGGCGAATGCGTTTGCATCGGTGTCGCTCGATCCGCCGCTGGTGCTGGTTTGCGTGGACCACAAGACTCGCACGCATGCCCACCTCCACGCGAAGAAGCGCTTCGGGATCAACGTGCTGAGCGCCGATCAGCGGGCGATTTCGGAATATTATGCGCGCCCGGATCGCAGCCACGAACATGCGGAGACCGAGGCCGGGGCGCGGTTTGAGCGCACCCGCCATGGCACTCCGATGCTCCACGGGGCGCTGGCTTATCTGGAATGTCGGTTGCACTCGGCGGAAGAGGCGGGCGATCACACGATCTTCATCGCGGAAGTAGAGGATGTCATCGTGCGGGAGGGCGGTCCACTGCTGTATTTCCGCGGGAAGTATCGGGGGGTGGGGGGAAACATCGGCAAGTAGCACTCCGCCTGGTGTTTAGCGGGACTCGCAAACGTGTCACTTTTCAGCGAGACGAAACATCCAATCAGTGCAGAAAACAAGTCATTGGAATGGAGCAGATTATGGTCGAAAAGACTGCAGAGAAGATCACGAAGTCAGAAGCTGAATGGAAGCAGAAGCTTACGCCCGAGCAGTATCACGTGACGCGCGAAGCGGGCACGGAGTGCGCGTTTACCGGCGCCTACTGGAACAATCATGAAGCGGGGATGTATCACTGCGTGTGCTGCGGCGCGCCGCTGTTCGATTCGCAGACGAAGTTCAATTCCGGCACGGGCTGGCCGAGTTTCAACAAGCCTGTGAATGGCGGCGGTGTGACCGAGCATCGGGATACGAAGTTTGGGATGGCGCGGACCGAGGTTCGGTGCGCCACCTGCGACGCGCATCTGGGACATGTGTTCGAGGACGGCCCGGCGCCGACCGGGCTGCGGTATTGTATGAATTCGGCGGCGTTGGATTTCCGGGAGGCGGAGAAGAAGTAAGCAGCCGCAGAGAAAAAACGCAGCATCCACCCGAGACTGTTGAGAGCGCGCCTCTCTCCGCCTCTCGGTTGTGCTCTTGGGTGGCGCAGGCCTTCAGGCCTGCGACAAGGCTTGCAGAAAGGGATGGGCTTCAGCCCCGGAGGTGCCTCGGCGGCTAAGAGCCGCTCAGCTTGGGTGCTTGAATCGCAGCGCTGAAAGCGCTGCGCCACCCCAAATCGCTGGTGGCAAAGAACGTTGCAAAAGAACCAGGGGCACGCGCAAAGCGTGCCCCTGATTGATTCGGCCGCCGAGAACCGTCGAACTATGCGCCGGCCGGAGCGGTCAGCGCCTTGGGCGGCTCAGCTGGTTTGTGTTGGGACTGTGCCTGCGGCTGAGCCAGGTTCGGTTTGGGCTCGCTGCGAACCTGGATTCCGCCCTTGAGCGCGGCGCCGTCTTCGACGCTGATGCGCACGGTCGAGATTTCTCCGCTGACCGAGCCTTCGCTGCGAATGTCCACGCGGTCACTGCACTCGATGTTGCCGTTTACCTTGCCCATGATCACGACTTCGCGGGCCTGGATGCTGGCATCCACTTTGCCGTTGCGGCCGACGGTCACGCGGCTGTCGGGCATAATGATCTTGCCTTCGATGCGGCCGTCAATGTAGAGGGCTTCGGAACCGCTGATCTCGCCTTTGATTACCAAAGTGCGGCCGATGGTCGCCTGGTCCACGGGGGCGGTGACGGTTTTAACCTGGTTGTAGGCGTTGGGGTTGGAAGCCGGCGAGCCGGACTTCAGGTTGAAAGAATTCTCCGACGACTGAAGCATGCGACCTTCCTTGGGTTCCCGCGTGGCGCGCCCCTGGCTGGCGCCGATTCCTGCGGTTGATCTGACAAAATTGCGGCCGTCGGCGGTGACTGGCCACTCGGCCAATCCGACTATCGCACAGAGGTAAGTATTCCCTAAGATTACGGAAGATCGTGTCCAGGCGGGAAGCTACGCTGCCCGCGAAATGCATAGCTCCTGCGCTTCGCTCAGGATGACAAGGTGTGGGGCTACCCCGCTGGTCGTCGCTAATTCGTCTCCAGGGATTCTGACAGTTCCTCCCACTCCCCAACGAGAGTCGCGTGATTCCCTTTATGCCGGCCCAGTTCCTGCGCCTGCCGCTGGCTTTGTTCGGCGCTGACGAAGTTCTGAAGATCTGCCTCCAGGTGGGCGATCTCTGCCTCGACGCGGCTGATTTCTTCCTCCAATTCGTGGACGCGATCTTCCAGTTGCTTGCGTTTAATCGGATTCAGGCGCTTCCTGGGAGTTTCGGCGGGGGCAGACTTACTGGTCCTGCCGTCCCCGTTTGTCGGGTGTGAGTCGGGCTCGCTCTTCGCGGCGGAAGCAAGAACCGGGGCAGCCTCGCCTTCCAGTTGCATGCCGGGCACGTCTTCCAGTGTCGGCGCGACGTGCTGCCCGCCCTGCTTGCGCCAGAGATAGTCTTCGTAATTGCCGGGGAAGATTTCCACTTTGCCCTCGCCGACTTCGAAGACGCGCGTGGCCAGCTTGTCTATGAAATAGCGGTCGTGCGAGACGAAAACCACCGTGCCGGTATACTCCATCAGCGCGTTGAGCAGGACATCCTTCGCGCGCAGGTCGAGGTGATTGGTGGGCTCGTCCAGCAGCAGAAAGTTGGCCGGATGCAGCAGCAGGCGCAACAAGGCGTAGCGGCCGCGTTCGCCGCCCGAGAGCACGCCGATTTTCTTGAAGACATCCTCTTCCTGGAACAAGAAGCACCCGAGCAGCCCGCGTAATTCGGTCTCGGTCGAACGCGGAGAAGCCTCGCCGAGGTCATCGAGAATTCGCGCGTCCGCGTCGAGTTCCTTGTATTGATCTTGCGCGAAGTAATCGGCCTGCACGTTGTGGCCAAGGCGGAATTCGCCCGCCGAGAGCGGCTCCGTGCCGGCCAGCAGCTTGATCAGCGTGGATTTTCCCGCGCCGTTGACGCCCACCAGGGCGATGCGATCGCCGCGCTCAATCATGAAATCAACGTTGCGAAAGACCTCTTTCGTCCCGCCGCCATTCCTGCCAGGGTACGTCTTGGCCACGCCCTCGAACTCGGCCACGATGCGCCCGCTCGCCTTCGGCTGCGGAAACGAAAAGTGAATCGTCTTTTCTTCCGGCGGCACCTCGATGCGCTCCATCCGCTCCAGTTCCTTGATGCGGCTCTGCACCTGCTTGGCCTTGGTCGCCTGATAGCGGAAGCGGTTGATGAAGACTTCGAGCTGCTCGATGCGTTCTTTCTGGTTGCGGTAGGCGGCCTGCAGTTGTTCGTTGCGCTGCGTTTTCTGCGCCAGGAATTTGTCGTAGTTGCCAGTGTAAAACCACAGGCGCTTGTTCCAGATTTCGGCAATCTTAGAAATCGTAACGTCGAGAAAATACCGGTCGTGCGAGATCAGCACGAAGGAGTGCGGATAATTCTGCAGATATTCTTCCAGCCAGTTGCGGGCTTCGAGGTCGAGATGGTTCGTCGGCTCGTCGAGCAGCAGCAGGTTTGGCTTCTGCAACAGCAGCTTGGCCAGTGCCAGCCGCATCTGCCACCCGCCGGAAAATTCGTTGGTCTGGCGCTGCCAGTCTTCTTTCGTGAACCCCAGCCCCATCAAGACCCGGCCTACTTCGGCTTCAATCGAATACCCATCGCGGGTGCGAAACTCGTGCTCGACGCGGTGGTAGCGCTCGGCGACGGCGTCGTATTCGGCGCTCGTATGATCGAGTTCGGCCATGCTGTGAGTCAGCGATTCGAGTTCCCGCTCCATGCCGCGCAGGTCGTCGAACACGGACATACATTCGGCGAAAACCGTGCGGCCCGAGAGCGTGAGCCCGTCTTGCGGCAGGTATCCGGCGGAAATTCCCTTGGCTCTGGTAAGCGCACCGTAGTCGAGCGTGTCGAGCCCGGCAAGGATCTTCATGATCGTGGACTTCCCGGTGCCGTTGGCGCCGACCAGGCCGACGCGGTCCTGGGGCGTGATCAGCCAGTCCGCGTTTTCGAACAGAAGTTTGTGGCCGAAACGTTTTCCGGCGCCGGAGAGCTGGATCATGGGACTATTGCTATCGTCTCACAAACTCACGGAGGTCATCCCGAGCGCAGCCGTACTTCAGGCGGAGCGAAGGATCTCCTATGTCGAAGCTCGGCCGGTGACGTTCCCCGTGAGATCCCTCCACCGGCTGAAGTGCGCCGGCGTTCGGGATGACGCCTTTCAAGGTTGAAGTCCGCATGGGAGAACAACACCTTCGGAAGTAGCAGCCTTACGGCCAAACCGGGGCGGCGATGGGGTCTTTCGGCGAGGCGGTGACGCGGGCGTTGCGGGCTCCGGGGTAAGCTCCCCAGAGTTCGTTGTGGAACTGGATGCGCTCGAGGGCGCGGTCAATCACTGTTTCGAGTTCGTGCAAATACTTGACCTCGCGGCCCTTGGCCAGGCGGCGCTTGGCTTCTTCGGGACTGACCCAGGTGGGCTTGCGATTGGCTTCGTCCGGGCGGCGCATCTGGTGGACTTCCATCAGGAAGGCTTTCACCACGAATTCCTGAACCCCGCCGGGCTGCCAGAACACGCCCTTGGAATGAAGGTATAGATGGAAGTGCCGCGGCTCAATCGTGCCCAGCGCGCCGGCTTCTTCGGCGGCTTCGCGTTCGGCGGCCTGGCTGTGCGAGAGCTTGGGATCGGTCGAGCCTTTCGGGAAAGTCCATTTGTTCCCGCCGTTGGTGTTGACCAGCAGGAATTCGATCGCGGTGCCCCGCCGGCGGTAGCAGACGGCGGCGACCTGCAAGGGCAAGGACTTGGCGACGCGGGCTGACCCCATAGCTGGCTGTCTCCTGAATACAGGTTACAAGGAAGATATTTCAAGAATGTTAAATGCAACCAAAAATGTGCAGTGGGGAGGGTTACGAAAGGGTTACGTCCGTGCCATCGCCGCCAGCCGCGGAACCCCAGTTAAGCCAGATTTCGTTGCAGGGTTGCGCCATCAAGCTCGTTTTCCCAGCGCGCCACCACCAGCGTGGCTACGCCGTTGCCGATCATGTTGACCAGGGCCCGAGCCATGCTCATGAAGCGGTCAATGCCGAGGATGAGCGCCATCCCGGCCACCGGAATCGTGGGAATCACGCTCAAGGTTGCGACCAAGGCGATGAAGGAAGCTCCCTGCACTCCGCTCGCGCCTTTGGAGGTCAACACAGCGACCGAGAAGATCGTCACCTGCTGCAGCAGGGTTAAGTGCGTGTTGGTGGCCTGGGCCACGAAAAGAGCAGCCAGGGTCATGTAGAGGCTGCTGCCGTCGGTGTTGAACGTGTATCCCGTGGGCACGACAAGTCCCACCAGCGAGCGCGAGCAGCCAAGGGCCTCGAGCTTTTCCATCAACGTGGGGATGGCGGTCTCGGACGAACTGGTGGCCAGCACCAGAAGAATTTCTTCCTTAATGCGAAGCAGAAATTTCATCAGGCTGAATCCCGCGATCCACGCGACCACGCCGAATACGATGAATACGAACAGGATGGAGGTGATCCAGAACGAAGCGATCAGTTTGACCAGCGGGCCCAACGAAGCGAGCCCATATTTGCCGATGGTGAAGGCCATGGCGCCGAAGGCGCCGATGGGCGCGAAGCGCATCATGATGTTCACCGTGCGGAAGATGACCTTGCTCAACGACTCCAGCATTTCTACCAGCGGCTTGGCGTGCGACCCCGCCGCCGACATGGCAAAACCGAACAGGATGGACACGAACACGACTTCGAGGATGTCGCCCTTGGCAAAAGCGTCAACCACCGTGGTCGGGATGATGTGCATCAGGAAGTCGGTGACGGTTTGCGCCTTCGCTTGTCCGGCGTAGTCGGCAACGGCGCGGGCGTCCAGGGTGGATGCGTCCACATTGAAACCGCGCCCGGGGTGTACCACGTTGCCGACGAAAAAGCCGACCAGCAGGGCCAGGGTTGAAACGACCTCAAAATAGAGAAGCGCCTTGCCTCCGACGCGCCCCACCTTGCGCAAGTCCCGCATGCCCGCAATTCCGGTGACCACGGTGCAGAAGATCATGATCGTGATGATCATGGTGATCAGGCGGATGAAAGCATCGCCCAGCGGCTTCATCGCGACCGCGCGAACCGGATCAACGTAGCCGAAGAGGACGGCGACTACGATGGCGGCACTCACCTGGGCCCAAAGCGAGGTATAGAACCGCTTGCGGCGCGGCGCGGGTGAGTCGGAGAGCGAAGTCGGGATCGAAGATGACATGTTGACCAGACGGAACCATATGCTGCGGGAAACCGGTTCGTATCAGGGCACCGCTTCAGCGGTGCCGTTACCGTCACAGAACTCAACCGCGCCTTCCGGCGCCGTCCCGCGACAGGGCGCTAGTTAGTCGGAGCCTGCAGCGTTTTGACCAGCCAGGGGATGATGACTTCCCTGAAGATTCTGGGGTCAGGCCACACCCCGACCTGGCGGCCAAGATGGCCGCCGGCGGGATTGATCCATGCGTCTTTTGGAGTGTCGCCTTTGCTGAGCAGCAGATATTCGTCCTCAATGGGCACCTGCGTATCGAGCACGCCGGCCAGGATGAGCATGGGCGCCATCGGCTTGCCCAGCAGGCCCTGCCGCACCAGCGACATTTTCGGTAGGTAGTCGCCCATCTCGTCGAGCGTATGCACGCCTTCGAGGATGTTCATCAGCGCGGGTACCTGATCGAAGAGATATTCGCGATTTCCCTGCAGCGAGTTCATCAGGAAGTCTTTCTGGAAGAATTTGTCCACGGGAGGCGACTGTGCGCTCGCGCCGCGCAGCCGCGCGCGCTCGACGATGGCCATTTTCGTGGCCCAGTAGGCGCCCCAGCTCACGCCGTGCATCGCGAGGCGGTTCTTGTCAATCTCGGGCCGCGATTGCGCGTAATCGAGCACCTTCGAGAGCATGCGCTCGGAAGTTTCGCTGACTTTGATCGGATTCTGTCCGGTTCCAGGTCCGTCCACGGCAAGAACGCCGACGCCAAAAGGAAGGATGGCACCGAAACTTTCGGTCAGGTCCTCTTTGCGGCTGTCGAGGCCGTTGACCGCGATCACGAGTGGCACTGGCCCTTTCGAATTCTTCGGAAGACGCAAGTAGCCGATGATTTCCTTGCCTTCAAACGGAATGTGCACGACCTCGAAGGGCGATTCATAAAAGCGCGCATGCGCCAGAAACGCCTCGATGGCCTTTTCATACGACCGCTGCTTACCGGGCGATGCCGGAATCGGCCAGCGCCCGAAGGAATAAATCCGCCAGGCACGGGTGTAGTCGGCATTAGCCTTGGCCGGGTCAGACTTCTCCAGCGACTTCGCCTCGTTGAAATACCGATCGGCAACGCGCATGAAGCCTGCGGCCCACTCGTCTTTGTCGGCGGTGTGAATGCTCTCGAAGGCTTCTTTCACATCAGCGGGGTCAAGACCAATCAGTGGATATTGCCCGACCTCGGCGCGATGAATGGCTTCGGCCTTGATCTCGTCAATGGTGCGCTCGCGGCGCTCTTGAGACAGTGCAGGTTTCGCCTTGATCAAACCAATGACCGATAGCAAGAGCAAAGAAGACATCAGAATTGTGTTCTTCATGATTCGTGGTCCCGGATCTGGCTCGCGGCAAGCGAGTGAATTTGGCAAAGAAAGGCCGGGCGGAGCGAGTCCGGCCTCACAGGTTTCAATTCCAATCGAACTAGAAAACGAACTTCGCCCCGATCTGAATCGAACGCGGCCCGCCGGAGCCCACGGCCGGGTTCGCTGCCGCGATGTCCGGCGTCGCGCACCCGCAGCCGAACGGACGCACCGACGGATCGTTCAGACCAAACCCGTTTTGCCCGCCATACGGATTGGCAAAGTTCGGATGGTTGAGAATGTTGAAGAACTCGACGCGGAATTGGAGACGGTAGCGTTCGCCAAAATGAAAGTTCTTGCCCACGGAGAAATCGAAGTTCTTGAACCCGGTGTCCTGGAACATGTTGCGGCCCATGTTTCCGAATTGCCCAAGAGGTGGCGGAATCATGACCGAGTTCCCGTTGGCGTAACAGCCGAACAGATGCAGCGATGCGTTCGACGGGCCGACCGGCGCACCGTCCACTGCCACAGCCTTTGCCTCGCACGCGGGGTTGGAAGCGCCGGGGAAGTACGGGATTCCCATCCCTTTCTGTGACTTGAAGTCCGAGGTCTTGCCGTAGAAACTCCAGCGAATTGGAGAGTTGGCCGGAGGACTTACTGGCAGAGGCCCGACTCCTGCCGCGTCCGTTCCCAGGTCAATCGGCCCCCAGTACTGCGGGCTCTCCAGCGTGGTGATCGTGTTGATCTCCCAGCCTTCGAGCGCCTGACCATAACCCTTGCGACCTGGAATGGCGTATGTGAGCGAAAGCGTCAGCCGGTGGCGAATGTCGAAGTCGCTGTTGGCATACTCGCGCGCCACATGGGTGGAGTCCTGCGGCAAACCTGATCCGTAGCCGAAATCCCAGTTCGCGCCCACATCATCCGACGCGTGCGAGTAGGTATAGCCCGCCACCATGTTCAGGCCGTGGTAATTACGGGCGTTTAACGTGACTTGCAGGCCGTTGTAGTTTGAACGGTACACGTTCCCCATCTGGAAAATATTGTTAAGGAAGGGAAACTTCCCGTAGAAGGGCTGATTCGTCACCTCGCCACCGTTGGCATTGGCGACGCAGTTGTCGTATGCCGGAGCGCTATTCAGACAAAGGGTCAATTCACCAACGACAGGATCTTTACCCCAACCCGACCCGAGTGGCGGCTGGTTAATGTCCCGAATGCCCGTCAGGTTCGTCCCACGGTTGCCGACGTATGCTGCTTCGATGGAGAGGTTCGGCGTAAAAGCATGCTGCACGTTCAAGTTCCAGGTCCACACGTAGGGAGTTGTGAGGTTACGATCTACCGTCATGATGGGACAGGGGCTATTGGGAGGAGCCGGGGGAGGAGCCGGAGTGCAATTGAGCGAAGTCGAGTAGACAGGCCCGTTCACCGCGTCCCAGGTAGTGGGATAGGCCAGGAAATTCTTCCTGGTCTGGTTTCCGGTTGTAATCGTGCCACCGGAAGTCCTGCCAGTCGCGTCAATAGGGGCTCCGGTCGGCACGCTGCCCGGCCCGAAAGCGTTGTTGAAGGCGATGAACGACTGCCAGTTCACCGTTTCGTAGACCAGCCCGCCGCCGCCCCGCAGCACGGTCCGCCCGTTTCCGCCGATGTCCCAGGCAAAACCCATACGCGGGCCGAAGTTCTTATGATCGGGGTTATAGAGGCTGGAGATCTGCTTTCCGACCTGAATAAGCCCGGCCTTGGGATCGGTGCAAACGCCGGTTACGGAGTCCACCTGCGTACAGTTCGGGTTGAAGTTGCCCAGCAGATTGTTTGCTTCCTGGGGAACGCTGCTGAACTCGTAGCGAACGCCGAAGTTGATAGTCAGATTCCTGGTGGCCCGCCAGTCGTCCTGGAAAAACCCCGAGTACGCCCAGTTGTGCAGCTGCAAGGTTGGATTCCCTATTTCGACGGAAGACTTGAACGGCGCGCCGGCAAAGAAGTCCTCGAGCGGACTCGAAGGCGGAGGGGCATTGGCGGGAGGAGGGCCAGGACTCACAACGGTGCCCAGAAACGTGATGCTCCCACGAGCGTTGCCGTACGCGGCATTCCTGACCTTGTTGTAGTGGAGTTCGGCACCGAATTTTAGCGCGTGCTTGCCCGCGGTGTAGGAGATGTGGTCCACAAACTGCGTGATGGAATCGGGTCCCTGGAACTTGGGCCATTTGAAGCCGCCCAGCCCGGGGAAAAAATAACCGCCGAAGCCAATGCGCGGCAGGCCGCCGGTAAAAGGTCCGCTCACGCCCGTATCCAGACCGTACACCGAGGCCGGAGTGTTGAGATCGTCCGGCAGCGTGGGCTGATAGAGCCGGCTGTAGCCAACGCGAGCCTCGTTCACCCAGCGCGGGCTGGGAGTCCAAATCCAGCTGCCACCCACCACTTGGGCGCGGGTATGAATCGTGGAGAGCCATTTCGTCTGCAGCTCAGGGAAGTCTTCCACGTTTCCGGAATTGTTTCCAAAAAAGTAGGTCCCGCTGATGCTGCTTCGGTCATTCAGCTTGTAGTCCACTTTGCCGACAACGTTGTTGACGTGGACGACGTTGTTAAATCCGTTGGTGATGTTGATGTTCTGAGCATTATTCGTTGGAAATCCCGCGCCGGTGCAGCTTACGGTGGCGTTTGGAGCCGTGCCGGAAACCGTGCATCCTGAAATCAGCAGGCTGGCGGGACTGATGATCGCGCCCACGCTGGCAGGCGCCAGCAGTATGTCGTTGACGGCATCTGGAATGCTGTTGTAGCAGTCGCCAGCGTAGCCGAAGGGACAGTTACTCGGGTTCTGCGGCGTCATGTGCACCATAGATGGGCTGGTGACCCCGCCGTAGGAGTTACCCACGTTGTATCTTTGGCCTTCGTAGGCGCCAAAAAAGAATGCCTTCTCCTTAACGATCGGTCCGCCCACGCTCCCGCCAAACTGCTCGAGCGTCCGGGTCAGTTTCGTCGCTGGAGCAGCGTTGAAGTAGTTCCGCGCGTCCAGGGCTCCATCCCGACCAAAGCCAAAAGCGGTCCCGTGCAGAGTATTGGTGCCGGACTTCAGGCCGACGTTGACCACGGCTCCGGGCTTCCAGCCGTACTCCGCGGGAGGATTCTGCTGCAGGTTGAACTCCTGAATCGAGTCAATGGGCAGGATGGTGGCGGAATCGCCCGCGATGCCGGCTCCGTTAATGATTGCCTGCCCGGAGTACGGCTCACTGTTGAACAAGCCCTCGACAAAGTAGGCGTTGTCTTCGGCGCGCAGGCCGTTTGCACTGGTGGTGGAGAATCCCCCGCCCGGGTAGCGCATCACGCCGGGACGCAACTGCAGCAGATTCTCATAGTTTCTGCCGCTCAATGGCAGATCGTTGATTTCCTGGTTGCTGAGCGTGCCGCCCAGCGTGGCCGACGTCGTGTTCAGCAGGGGAATCTCTTCGTTAATCGTGATGGTCTCGTTCACCTGGCCGGGTTGCAGCGTGAAGTCGGCGCGCACGTCGGTGGCGACTTCAATCTGAAGGTTGGGCCTCTCCGCGTTCTTGAAGCCTTTTGCGCTCGCCCGGACTTTGTATGCCCCTGGCTGCAGTTCGGCGGCAACGAAGGTCCCGGCGTCGTCCGTAGTCAGGGTGCGAGTAGTGCCGCGCTGCGTGTCGGTGACCATGACGGTGGCGCCAGCCACGGCAGCCCCGCTCTGGTCGGTTACTGTCCCCAAAATGCGCCCTGCCGTGGACTGGGCTCCCGCGTGGACAGAGAACAGGAGCAGTGCGAAGCTGGCGAGAAACCAGCGGGGCATTGCACTCGTGAAGCTCGATGAAGAATCAGCGGCACTGACCGCGCTTGTTCGCATAGGAACCCCTCCATGCTTTTCTGGTCCGACAGCCATACCACTACCCAAGAGACCGTGTCAAGCAAATTCAAGTTCTTGAAGCCGGTCCCACCAGCGGCAATGAGCGTACTCTTGTCTCCAGGTGTGCGGGGAGTCGCAAGAGCGGTAACCATCAAACTAATTGAATTGGAAGGTAGCTCCATGGTGAGTTGCATCGAGCAGCCGAGATGTCGTAGACTCTTTTGGTCATACCACTATACCAATAGACCGTGTTTCCTCGCGAACAATCCCGGCACCGCCCTCTGGATGTGCGGTATAGTAACCAGACCATCGCTGGCGCTCTCGCTCTTGCGCCACACCTTGCCGGAGACAGGGCTGTGTATAAGCTGGTTCGAACCTCTCGACTCTACGAGCAGATCGTTCAGCAAATCGAAGAATCCATTGTCAAGGGCGATTTGAAAACTGGCGATCAATTGCCGGCCGAGCGCGAACTGGCACAACGTTTTGGGGTGAGCCGCACCGCCGTGCGCGAAGCCGTAAAAGCCTTGCGCGAAAAAGGTCTCGTCGAAGCCTATTCCGGGCGCGGAACCTTTGTCACCGATGGCACCACCAAAGCCGTTCGCCAATCGCTCGACCTGATGGTCAAGATCGGGCAGGCCGAAGGCTCCAATCACCTGGCCGAGGTGCGGGCCATGATCGAGCCGGAGATCGCCGCGCTAGCGGCCACGCGCATCCAGGAACCGGAACTGACGACTATGCGCGAGGCGGTGGCCGTGATGGATCGTGCCGGGCAGGAGCCCGATGCCTACATCGAAGCCGATCTCGATTTTCATCTGGCCTTGGCCGAGGGCGCCGCTAACCCGCTGATTCTTTCGCTGCTCGATTCCATCGTTGGCCTGCTGCGCGAACAGCGCTTGAAAATCTTCCGCGTGCCCGGCGGCCCGGAGCGCGGCCAGATTCACCACAAGCGGATTTTGGAAGCTGTGGAACGGCACGATGCGGAGAAGGCGCGCCAAACGATGCGCGAGCACCTCGAACAGGTGCGCGACGACGGCCAAGTGCCGGCCGGCAGGCGCGGGCCCGCGAAACGGGCGCTTTAGCGCAGACTTCGGGGACGTTTCCGATACACATCGGGAGAAGACTCAAGCGATGGCGAAACTGGGATTCATCGGTCTTGGAGTGATGGGCAGCCAGATGGTGAACCGGCTGCTCGGCAAAGGTCACACCGTGACCGGCTACAACCGCACGCGAGCAAAAGCGCAGTGGCTCGTGGAACAAGGCATGCGCTGGGCAGATTCGCCGCGCGAAGTGGCCACCAATTCTGACTTCACCTTCGCCATGGTGACCAACGCCGCCGCCATCCAGGCCATCACCGAGGGTCCCGAAGGAGTGCTGGCTGGCTTGGGCGCCGGAAAAATCTTCATTGATATGAGCACGGTCAGCCCGGCCGTGAGCCGTGCGCTGGCCGAAAAGATTCGCGCGCTGGGTGCTGACATGGTGGACTCGCCCGTCTCCGGCAGCGTGATCACTCTGCAGGAAGGCAAATTGTCGGTGATGGTCGGCGGGCGCAAGGAAACCTTCGACAAGATCAAGCCCCTGTTGCTCGACATCGGCCCCAAAGTCACGCACGTCGGCGACAACGGCCTGGCCCTCTCCATGAAGATCGCCACCAATCTGAGCCTGGCCGTGCAGATGCTCGCGTTCTCCGAGGGCGTCCTGCTAGCGGAAAAAAGCGGCATCGCCCGCGAGGTCGCCGTGGACGTGCTGGTCAACAGCGCCATCGCATCCCCGATGATCAAGTACCGTGGGCCGTTTGTGCTGCAGCAACCGGAAGAGGCGTGGTTCGACGTCAATATGATGCAGAAAGATATGGTTCTCGCCATGGACCTGGGCCGCCAGCTTGACGTGCCGTTGCCCACAACCGCAGCCAGCAACGAATTCCTGACGGCGGCCCGCGGTATGGGCTGGGTGAAATACGATTTCGCCTGCGTGTTTGACGTGCTCGCTGCCATGTCCGGCGTCAGCACGCCGGTGAATGCGGGAGGCAAGAAGTGAGCCCCGCGACTTCCAATACAGAAACAGTGAGCGAGACGATTACGGAAAGAGAACTCTGGCTGCGCGCCTACCGGCAGATGGCGCGCATCCGCCTGTTTGAAGAGCAGGTAAACGAGCTCTACACCCGCGCGCTGATGCCCGGACTCGCCCATTTGTACAGTGGCGAAGAAGCGGTTGCTGTCGGCATTTGCGAAGCCCTGCGCACCGACGACTACATCACTAGTACCCACCGGGGCCACGGACACTGCCTGGCCAAAGGCGCCTCCCCCGATCGCATGTTTGCCGAGTTGCTGGGCAAGGAAGCCGGCTACTGCCGCGGGAAAGGCGGTTCGATGCATATTGCCGATCCCGCCACCGGCAACCTGGGCGCGAACGCAATCGTGGGCGGCAGCGTCGGTATCGCTACGGGCGCAGCGTTTGCGGCGAAACGGCTGGGGAACGGGCGGGTCGCGGTCTGCTTCTTCGGGGAAGGCGCGCTCGGCCAAGGCTCACTCTATGAAGTGATGAACCTTGCCCAGCTTTGGAAGCTACCGGTCATCTATGTCTGCGAAAACAATCTCTATAGCGAGTACACCCACTACAGCGAGACGACGGCCGGAACGATCCTCGGCCGCGCCGGTGCCTTTGGACTCGAAGCGGCGCTGGTCGATGGCCAAGACGTCCGCGCCGTCTACGAAGTGTCCACGCGCCTTGTGAAACGCGCTCGATCCGGCGGGGGCCCCGCATTCCTGCAGGCAGATACCTACCGTTATAGCGGGCATCACGTCGGCGATATTAACCGCGAGTATTACCGCTCCAAACAGGAAGAGCAGCAGTGGAAGACCGAGCGCGATCCCATCAAGCTGCATGCCAGCTGGCTGATCACGCAAGGCTGTGCCGATGCCGCGTCGCTCGATCGAATCACGAACGAAGCCCGCAGCGAGATGGAAGCGGCCGTAAAGTTTGCCATTGCCGCTCCCTATCCCGGTGCCGACCAGGTGGATCAGGACATCTATGCGTGAACATTCTTATGCCAGAGCGTGAACTCACTTTCGCGCAAGCAGTGCGTGAGGCGCTGGCCGAAGAGATGCGCCGCGACACCCACGTGTGCATTTTCGGCGAGGACGTCGCGGAAGCAGGCACGCCGTTCAAGGTTCTTTCCGGCTTGGTCGAGGAGTTTGGCTCCGAGCGCGTGATTGACACGCCCATCTCCGAGGCCGGCTTCACCGGCATCGGTGTGGGCGCGGCTATGGCCGGCCTGCGGCCGGTGGTGGACATCATGTTCGGCGACTTCCTCACTCTGACCATGGACCAGATGGTGAACCAGGCCGCCAAGGTTCATTACATGTCGGGCGGGGCCTGGAACGTTCCCATGGTGGTGCGTACAACTTTGGGCGCGACGCGACGGTCTGCGGCCCAGCATTCGCAATCGCTGCATGCGTGGTTCAGCCATGTGCCGGGATTGAAAGTGGTTCTGCCCTCAACTCCCTACGATGCAAAGGGCCTGCTGAAAACGGCGATCCGCGACCACAACCCGGTCGTGTTCTTCGAAGACAAGATGATGTACAAGCTGAAGGGCCCGGTTCCGGCGGACGATTACACGATCCCGCTGGGTGTCGCCGATGTGAAGCGCGTGGGTGAGGACATCACTCTAGTCGCTACCAGCAGCATGGTGCAGGTCGCTCTGGGTGCGGCCAGTTTGCTGGAAAAAGAAGGCATCAGCGCCGAAGTGGTGGACCCGCGCACGACCTGGCCGCTCGACGAGAAGACGATCATCGAGTCGGTGAAGAAAACGTCGCGGGCAATTGTGCTCGACGAGGGCTACGGCAGGTATGGAGTGGCTTCCGAGATTGCGGCGGTCATTGCGGAAGGCGCGTTCTATGATCTGGACGCGCCGGTTAAACGCATGGGCGCGATGCACGTTCCGATTCCATTTTCTCCGCCGCTGGAAGATGTAACCGTGCCGACGGAAGAGACTGTATGCGAAGCCGCCCAACAACTTTGTGGTAAGAGGCAATGAACCACCAAGGGCACGAAGCGACACGAAGGAAGACTTGAATCCCCTTTGTGGACCTTAGTGGCCTTCGTGGTTAAGGAGTTCGTTTTATGGCATTAAAGACTCACGGCAGCATGGCAGTAGATTGGGAAGCACGGATTGACTTTGACCGGCTGCGCCGCGAACGCCTGCAGAAGGCCAAAGACCTGCTCAAGCAGTCGTCCATGGGATCGTTGCTCTGCTTCGACATGAACAACGTCCGCTACATCACGGCGACGCACATTGGCACCTGGGCGCAGGACAAAGCCAACCGCTTCACTCTGCTGCCGCAAAATGACGAGCCGATCCTGTGGGACTTCGGTTCCGCGGCCAAGCATCATCAACTGAATTGCCCGTGGCTCGGCGAGCGCTCGCGTCCCGGCATTTCGATGCTGCGCGGGGCGATGACGCCCGAGATGGGCCGCGCCGAAGATGTCGCGAGAAAGATTCGCATTGAACTCGAAATGCGCGGTCTGCACAAAGAGCCGGTGGGCATTGACATCATCGAACCGCCGGTACTGTTTGCGCTGCAGAAAGAAGGCCTGGAGGTCGTGGACGGGCAAGCGCTCATGTCCGAGGCGCGCGTCATCAAGACCCAGGACGAAATCGCGCTGCTGAATCATTCCGCGATGATGGTGGACGCCGCCTACGACGAACTCTACCGGGCCATGAAGCCCGGCCTGCGCGAAAACGAAGCCGTCGGCCTGGTCAGTAAGGTTCTCTACGATCTCGGCTCGGAATACGTCGAAGCCGTCAACGCCATTTCGGGTGAGCGCTGCAATCCACATCCGCACGTGTTTTCCGACCGCGTGCTGCGTCCGGGTGATCCTGTGTACTACGACATCCTTCATTCCTACATGGGATACCGCACCTGCTACTACCGCTGTTTCACCGTCGGCTACGCGTCACACGCGATGGTGGATGCTTATAAACGCTGCCGCGATTATCTCGACGCCGCGATTGAACTGGTCCGTCCAGGCCGCACCACCGCAGAGATTGCCGCCGTGTGGCCGAAAGCCGAAGAGTTCGGCTTCCCCAATGAAGAAGCCTGCTTCGCGCTGCAGTATGGCCACGGAATTGGCCTCGCGATCTGGGAAAAGCCGGTGATCAGCCGCCTGGTGTCGTTCGACCACCCGGTGGAGATCAAGCCCGGTATGGTGTTCGCGCTGGAAACGTTCTGGCCTTCGACCGACGGCTGGAGCGCCGCGCGCATTGAAGAGGAAATCGTGGTCACGCCAACCGGACACGAAGTCATCACCCGTTTCCCGGCGGAAGAGCTGCTGGTGGCGGGCGCGCACTATTTCACGGTGAACGGACCGCTGCCGACCACGCGCGAGAGTGAAGCTCCGCCCAGCGAGCGCGTTCTCGAGATGATCGAGACCAGCGCCAAAACCGAGCGGGTAGGAGTTTCCGGCTGAAGGCCTGGTTGTCAAATGACGATTAGCCCTCCCCGATAAAGACGACTATGGCCTTCAGCGTTGTTATGCCCGCCCTCGAGATGGCGCAGGAGACCGGCAAGCTTATTGCCTGGCGCAAGAAAGAAGGCGACCGTGTTTCCAAGGGCGAGCCTCTGCTCGAAATTGAAACCGACAAAGCGGTCGTTGAAGTCGAAGCCCCTGCCGACGGCATTCTCGCCGGGATCAAAGCGACCGAGGGGGCGGAGATCCCCGTCGGCCGGACCATCGCGTGGATTGTCGCGCCGGGTGAAGCGCCTCCGACCGAAAGCGAGCCATCCGCGCCCGCAGCGCGGGCGGGATCCCATGCAAAAAGCGAGGCGGTCGCCATTAACGCTCCTGCGGCTGCATCCACGCTGCCATCAGCTGCGAAGATCTCCCCCAAGGCACGCCGGCTGGCCAAGGAGCTTGGCGTTGACCCGGCCACCATCCGCGGCTCCGGTCCCGGAGGAGAAATTCTCGCGTCCGATATTCAAGCGGCCGCTGCCGCACCCGCTGCCTCAGCGCCCACTATACAGAAATCGGGCAGCCTCGAAGTCCCCAGCTCGCTCGGCCGCATCATGGCCGAACGGACCACGCAGAGCTGGACCACCGTTCCGCACTTCTTCGTCAGCCGCGATGTTGACGCTACGGCGCTGAACGTATATCGCGAACGCGTCCTTGCCGGAATCGAAAGCAAACATCAGGTCCGCGTCACGCACACGGATCTGCTGGTGGCCTTGGTAGCGCGCATTCTGCTCAAACATCCGCGACTCAACGCCAGCTGGACTCTCGAAGGCATCCGGCTGCACGAGCTCGTGAACATGGGCGTTGCCATTGCCGTCAACGACGGAGTCGTTGCCGCTGTGATTCCCCATGCTCACGCGGCGAGCCTCGCTGAAATCGCCTCGCGCCGCCACGACATTGCCGAGCGCGCCCGCACGGGGAAGTTGCGCCCCGCTGACATCGCCGATGCCACGTTCACCATCAGCAACCTCGGGATGTACAAGGTGGATCAGTTCAGCGCCATCATCACCCCGCCACAAGCCGCGATCCTCGCGGTCGGCGCGATCTCAGACCGTGTGGTTGCGGCGGACGGCAAGCCCGCCGTCCGCCCCATGATGACGCTGACCCTCTCCTGCGATCATCGCGTCGCCGACGGCGCCCGCGCCGCATTGTTCCTGAGCGATCTGGCCGAAGCCGCACGGGAACCGGCGAGGATATTGGCTTAGCTTTCGGCGGCCAGCCGCTGAGGAATCCTTAGTACAGGTATAATCGGCGCCACACATGGCACTAACCTCCGGAACGAAACTTGGGCCCTACGAGATCCAGTCCCTGCTGGGCGCGGGCGGCATGGGCGAGGTGTACCGAGCGCATGACTCGCGGCTGGATCGCACAGTCGCGCTTAAAGTCCTGCCTGCTTCTTTCTCGGCCGATCGGGAGCGCCTGCAGCGCTTCGCGCAGGAAGCACGCGCCGCCGCCGCGCTGAACCATCCCAACATTCTTTCGATCTTCGATATCGGCGAGGAGCAGGGCGCACCCTACGTGGTCTCTGAGTTGCTGGAAGGCGAAACGCTGCGCGAGCGGCTGAGGAATGGCGCTCTGCCGACCCGGAAAGCGATTGACTATGCGATCCAAGTGGCCAAAGGCCTTGCCGCCGCCCACGAGAAAGGCATCGTTCACCGCGACCTGAAGCCGGAGAACCTGTTCCTGACCAACGATGGCCGGGTGAAGATTCTGGATTTCGGCTTGGCGAAGTTAACCCGTCCGGAAGCGGTGAGCGGCAGCGCCGATGCGCCCACTGTTCAGGTTGCGACCGAAACCGGGCTGGTCATGGGGACCGCCGGCTACATGTCGCCGGAGCAGGTCCGCGCGAAGCCGACCGACAACCGCTCCGACATTTTTTCCTTCGGCGCGATTCTCTACGAGATGATTTCCGGCAAGCGCGCCTTCCACGGCGAAAGCGCGGCCGACACCATGAGCGCCATCCTCAGGGAAGAGACCCCGGAACTCTCCGAAACCGCGCGCAATGTTCCGCCGGGACTGGAACGAATCGTGCGGCACTGCCTGGAAAAGCATCCGGCGCAGCGCTTCCAGTCGGCGGGCGATCTGGCCTTCGACCTGGAGTCGCTGACCGAGATTTCCGCCACGACCAAGTCGGGCGCTCAAGCTGCGGTGCAGCAGGCCAGTGTGCAAACTTCACGCCGTAGTCTGGTGGCTGCAGCAGCCGTGCTCACACTTGCGGCCGCGATGCTTGGCCTCGGCTGGTGGCTGGGACGCGGCACCGGCCCCGCTGCTCCACCCGAATACCAGCAGATCACGTTTCGCACTGGTTCGATTGGCAACGCCCGCTTCACGCCCGACGGCAGCATTGTTTACAGCGCAGCATGGGACGGGGGCGCCGGCCAGCTCTACATGGCTCGCACCGACGAGAATGGCTCGCGCGAGTTAGGGTTGAAGGATGCAGAACTGCTCTCGATCTCGAAGAGTGGAGAGCTGGCCATTCGGCTCAACACCGTGGGTTTCGCCGGTTATGCGCGAGCGGGGACGCTGGCGCGCGTTCCCCTGAGCGGGGGAACGCCGCGCGAGGTGCTTGACAACGTGCAGGACGCGGACTGGGCTGCCGACGGCCAAAATATGGCGGTAGTCCGTCGCGTGCCGGAGAATCAGCACTGGCGACTGGAATATCCCATCGGGCATGTCTTGTTCGACAGCATCAACTGGATCAGCCATCCGAAGATTTCGCCGGACGGCACGAGGGTGGCGTTCGCTGACCACGAGAACACCGGGGGCGACGACGAAGGCTCGGTGGCCGTGATTGACCCGGATGGCCACGAGAAGAAGCTCTCGTCGGGCTGGGTTTCGCTGCAGGGCATCGTTTGGTCGCCCTCAGGTAATGAGATCTGGTTCACGGCCACGCGCAGCGGCAGCGCGCAGAATCTGCGGGGAGTGACATTGTCGGGCAAGCTGCGCACCATTACCAACGTCCCGGGAGGCATGTGGCTGCAAGACACGCGGAATGGCGTTGCGCTGACCATTACCCATCAGCAGCGCATTGGAATTCGCGGCCTGCCGCCCGGCGGAAAAGAGGAACATGAGCTAGGCTGGTTCGGATGGTCCATCCTGAGAGACGTTAGCCGCGATGGTAGAAAAATCCTTTTCGAAGAACAAGGCGAGGGCGGCGGGCCGGGTTATACCGTGTTTCTGCGCGACACGGACGGGTCGCCTCCGGTGCGCATCGGCGATGGTGCAGGGGCGGCCATCTCGCCGGATGGAAAATGGGTAATTACGAAACCGGCAAAAGAGGGCAACCTCAGCATGGTGCCGACCGGCGCCGGTGAGTCCCGGCAGATCACCCATGACAATGTCAGCTATGGCGGGGTTCGCTACCTGCCGGATGGCAAGCAATTGCTGGCCACTGGAATTGAGCAAGGCCATGGGGCGCGCGATTATCTGATTGATCTCAGCACAGGGAATCCCAAGCCCATTACACCGGAAGGTATCACCGGCACGAATCTGTCCCCCGACGGCCGCAACCTGGCGGTGCATGGCCCGGACGGGAAAGTGGCAGTTTGGCCGATGGACGGAAGCGGCCTGCGCGCCATCCCGAATATCCAATCGAGTTACTACACGACCGGGTGGACGCCGGATGGAACCTCGCTCTATGTCCTTTCCAGTCTGCAGCGCGAAACGACCGCCAAAGTCTACCGGGTAAACATTACGACGGGGAAAATGGAGTACTGGAAAACGTTCGGCGAAACCATCCCGGCGGGCGTCACGGGGGTGGGAGGCCCGATTTTTTCCAGCGACGGCAGCGCCTATGCGTATGTTTACGTCCAGGTGCTGTCGGAAGCCTACGTGGTAAGGGGATTGAAGTAGATGGTGCATCAGCTGAATTCGAAGCTGACGGCAAAGCTGAAAGAATGGTCGGGACGGGCAGATTTGAACTGCCGACCCCTCGCACCCCAAGCGAGTGCTCTACCAGGCTGAGCCACGTCCCGACTAAGGAAGGATTCCGCCGATCTGACCTGCGCTCCAGGGCGCCCGTCAGCCTCCAGCGGAGGGGTACACCGACTCATTCTACACCAGCTTTCGCGGGCGAGGGCCCCTTCGGCTGTCGCTCAGGGCAGGTCCGCCAGACAGGCTACTCCAAATCTCTCCAGTTCGCTCCCACTCCCATCTCCACCTGCAGAGGCACGGCCAGCGGATGTGCTTTCTCCATCTGCTCGCGGACCAGCAACTGCATCGTCTCGACTTCGTTCTCGGGAACTTCAAACACCAACTCGTCGTGCACCTGCAGCGTCATCCGCGACTTCAACCCCTGTTCGAGCACGGCGGCATCAATCCGAATCATGGCAATCTTGATCAGATCGGCAGCCGTTCCCTGCAGCGGCGTATTGACCGCAGTGCGCTCGGCGAATCCGCGCTGGTTCGGATTCTTGCTGTTGATGTCGGGAATCGGCCGCACCCGCCCGAACAGGGTTCGTACTTTCATATCGCGCCGCGCCTCTTCCAGGGTCTTGTCAATGAACGCCCGCACGCCTTTGTACTTCTCGAAATAGTTGGCGATGAACAGCTTGGCTTCAGATGTCGCAATGCCAAGCTGCTGCGACAACCCAAACGGAGAAAGCCCATACACAATGCCGAAGTTCACCACCTTGGCCTGGCGCCGGTGATCGGGCGTGACCATCAGCGGAGGAACTCCAAAGACCTGCGACGCGGTCAAGGTGTGAATGTCGTCGCCGCGCCGGTAGGCTTCGACCAGCAGCGGATCGCGCGAGAAGTGCGCCAGCAGCCGCAGTTCGATCTGCGAATAGTCGGCGGTCAGGAGCACGTGTCCCGGCTCGGCGATGAACGCCGCGCGAATCCCTCGCCCCAACTCGGTGCGAATCGGAATGTTCTGCAAGTTGGGATTCGCCGAGGAAAGCCGGCCAGTCGCGGTTCCGGCCTGATAGAAGGTCGTGTGCAGCCGCCCGGTCGCCGGATTGATCAGCGCGGGCAAGGCATCTACGTAGGTTGATTTCAGCTTGGTGAGCTGGCGGTAGTCGAGCACCATCCGCGCAATGGGATGATCTTCCGCCAATTCCTCGAGCACATCTACGGCGGTTGAAATCGTCCGTCCCCTGCCGTATTTCACCGGTTTGGGCAGGTTCATCCGGTTGAAGAGGACGTCGCCGAGCTGCTTGGGCGAGCCCACGTTGAATTCCATTCCCGCAGCTTCATAGACTTCTTTCGCCTTGGCCGCGATTTCGCGTTCCAGTTCCGCCGACATCTGCGACAAGGCGCCGGTATCAATCTTCACTCCGGCCGCTTCCATTCGCGCCAGTACCGGCACCAGCGGCAGGTCCATCTCTTCATAGAGCTTGGCCAGCCCCGCTTGTTCGACCTCGCGCCGCAGTTCGCTGGCCGCTCTGCCCGTGATGTCCGCCGACTCCGCCGGTTCGCCCGCCAGCTTCAGATTAAAATGGCGCAGCGCCACGTCCGCCAGGCTATGGGAGGAATACGTCGGATCGAGCAAGTACGAATACAACATCGGATCGTGCCGCACGCCAGCCAACTCAATTCCGAACGGCTCCAACGCGTGAATCGCCGCCTTGTAATCGTGAACCGCCTTCGAGACAGCGGAGTTTGCCAAAACAGACCGCAGGCGTTCATCCGCTTCGCCCGAATCGAGCTTCACGACCGTGGCCGTACCCGCCGCGGCTGAGACGGCGATTCGTCGGACCGCAGCTGGGGGTGATGATGCTGCCATCAGGGACAGTTGCGCCTCCCGTGGCTCTTCATCTTTTTCTTCCTCTTCCGGCGCGACCGCAGTCCCTTCATGCTCGACCGCAACCGCCAGCGCACTGCCAGCCGACAACTTCACCAAGTTCTCGACGTCCGCCGCCGACTTCGCTTCTTTGTACTGCGCCTTGCTGACTTCCACCACCGGCAACAGCTCTTTCAGCAGCGAAGTGAACTCGAGTTCGGTAAACAGCGCGCGCAGCGCCTCGACGTCCGGATCGCCCACGCGCATCGCTTTCACATTCAGTTCCACCGGCACGTTGGTATCAATCGTCGCCATGCTCTTGCTGAACAGGATGGCCTCGCGATTGTTCTGCAAAGATTCCCGGTAAGTCTTCTTCTCAACTTCCGCCGCGCGTTCCAGAGCCTGCTCGACCGTACCGAAGCGCTTGATAATCTCGACCGATCCCTTGTCGCCAATGCCGGGCGCTCCGGGAATGTTGTCAATCGCGTCGCCGCGCAGCGCCATCACGTCCACCACGCGCGAGGGAGGCACTCCCAGAATTTCCTCCACCTTGGCCGCGTCGCAGATCAGGTTGTCTTTCGGCGGATTCAGAATCTCCACCTTGTCGTTGACCAGCTGCATCATGTCCTTGTCGCTCGACACGACGTACACCGGATGCCCGGTCTCGGCCGCCTGCCGGGCCAGCGTTCCGATCACGTCGTCAGCCTCGAAGCGGATCATCTCCAGGATCGGAATCCGGTAGGCCTCGAGCGCGCGCCGAATGTAGGGGACCTGCTGGGCCAAGTCCTCCGGCATAGCGGCGCGATTCGCCTTGTAGCCCTTATATTCGACCTCGGTAAAGGTCTGTGTCTTGATGTCGAACTTTCGAATGGTTGTGACCGCCTCTGCCTGCTCGTCACGAAAGGTCGGACCCGCCACATCAAACACCGCCGCCAGATATTCAGGCGCAAAATCGTCGCGCAGTTTGCGCAGCATGTTCACAAATACGTAGATCGCTGCCGTCGGCAGTCCGCCCTTGGTGGACATGGACCGTTGCCGCGCCATGGCGTGGTAGGCGCGGAAGATGAACGACATCGTGTCCATGAGGAAGATGCGCCCGGCCGAGGAGACGGAGCGGGTCGAGCTTTCCGCTTTCGCGGGCGCATGGGCGGAGACGGACTCGGAAGTTTGCTTTCGCGGAGGCACCGCGGCTAGTGTAGCAGCCGACTACGCCTAGAAATCGACGTGAAGATCGGCCTTCACCATCTTCTTCTTCCCCCCGGAATTATTGCGGAACACCAGGTGATATTGCGCGGCCTCATTGTAGGTGGGAGGAAGGCTGAAGTTGACTTCCTGATCGTGCGAGTCCGGAGCCGAGAACAAAGCATCCCCTGCGTGACCGGCAAGGAAGTCTTCATACTGCTGCGCGTTGAACACAAGAAACTCCACATCGCCCGCGGAGGCATCGCCAGCCGGGTTGCTGCCCGCCGTCACAAAAGAATGAAATGTCCCGCGCAATCGGGGGGTGGAAGACTGCGGTGGCAGTTCCAGAGTCCAGTTCACCGCGTGGGCCACCGGAAAAGTCTGATGGAGCACCGCGCGGCTGGTTCCGACCGGCGACCCTCCCACGTGAACCCCGGGAGCGGTTGCGCCCTTGAAGGAACCACGCTGCGTTTCGATCTCTTCGGGCTTTTGGTCAGACATCATCTGGGCCAGCGGGCCGGCAACCGTGACCAACTGCTGCGCCGCCTTCTCTTCATCAGATTGCGTGTGTGTCTGAGCCACCGGCACCGGTGCTGCCACCGACTGCACCACGCGTTGCCGGTGCGACCATGTATACGCACCCGCCATCACCAGAACACAACTTGCCACCAGCCACACTAACCCCCGATGCATGACGACTCCTCCGCAAGAACATTTCCGCAGGAAATACTAGAGTGCGGACCTGTCACCGGCTAGTGATCCGGCTCACAGAGCCATTACTTTGGTTTGCCGTATTCGGTGGTGCCAAACCGGGTGCCCCATTTCTCGCGCGTTCTGTGCGCGAGAAGTGGGGGATTTGTCCCCCTCACGGCTCGCGCCCCGCCCCCAGAATCTCCTTGCTCTCTCCTTGCGCCACCGCCGGATAAACCGCGCCTTTGCGCCGCCGCAAGTCGCGGGGCAGGTCCGAGCCGAGCAGCCACAATCCGGCCGCCACCGCTGCCCCCCACGTCACCGACACCAGCGCGAGTTGACTCAGATCGGCCACGCGATTGCCGTGTCCTGAGGCAGCCACAGGAATGATCTTCGCCACTTCGAAACTGATTCCGCCCGCCACCACCGCAGTTACCGCCGCTTTCCCCAACTCGCCCCAACGCAGGCCTCCGAGCGGCACAAATTTCCGGCGATGCAGCAGCCAGGCCAGCGCCACCAGGTTCGCCCCAATCCCGATGTCGGACGCCCACGCCAGCCCCACCACTCCGAAAGTGTGAAACAAAATTGAGTACACCGGCAACGACAACGCCGTAATCACGCTCACCGCGGCCATCGGGGTCAGGGTATCGCCGGCCGCGTAAAACGCCCGCGCATACAACCCCTGCGCCGACCACAGCGCCAACGAGAGCGAAAACCAGAAGAAATAAACCGCCGTCGGCTGCGTGTCGGCCATCACAAACTTCCCTCGCCGGTAGACCAGATCAATCAATGGCAGCGCCGCGGCCGTCATCCACGCCGTCGCCAGAAACGAAGCTGCCGAGACCCGGTAGACCGAGTCGTTCACCGTCTGGGCGAATTCCTGCAGGCGCTTTTCGTTGAACAGACGGGCAAAGAAAGGCAGCGAGGCCTGCCCGGTAGCCTGTCCGAGCACGGCGATCGGCACGGCAAAGAGCCGCTTGGCATAGTTCAGCCGTGAAATGCCACCTACCACACCGGACGCGTAGTGCCGCAGAATCCAGTCGTCGGCGGTGACTAGCGACACCCCCAGCATCAGCGGGATGGACAGCTTCACCCACTCGCGAAACGCCGGGTTTGTCACCTCAAACGACGGCCGGTATCCCGTCCCGATGCGCGCCGCGCCGATCACGCTGGCCAGAAAGGGCCCGACAAAACTCCCCGCCAGTGCCCCGTAGGCCAGCGAGGCAATCCCGAAATGACGCCCGCCCACCACGCCGCCCAAAATAATGAACACGTTGTAGATCAGCGGCCCAAACGCCGGGAACAGAAATAGCCGGTGCGAGAGCAGCACCGCCGAGACCACCCCACCGACATAAAAGAAAATCTGCGCCGGCAGCAGGATGCGGGTCAGGTGGACACACAGTTCGAGCTGGTCGGGCTGAAAATCCTTTACGAACCAAGCCAGGAACTGCGGGGTGAAAATCTCCGCTAGGATCGTCCCCACGATCATGACCGCGGTCATCACCGTAATGATGATCGAGAATGTCTTTTGCGCGTCGGCATCGCGCTTTTCCGCCAGAAAGCGGGTATAAATCGAAATAAACGTGATCGAAGCGGCGCCCCCGGCCACGATGTAGTTGAGGAAATCGGGCAGCGTGAAAGCGGTCACGTACGCGTCGGTTTGCCGCTGCGCCCCGAACGCAAAGGCAATATAAGCCTCGCGCGCGTATCCGATCACGCGCGACAGCATCACCGTCCCCATCAGCAACAGGGTCGCCGAAAATGCCGTGTGCTGGTGCGATGGACGGAAAAAGCGCAGTAGTTTCGTCATGAGCCGGCCGGAATCTCAATCTTATAGGAAGCCCGCACAGTCTCCTGTTGACGATTCGGAATCGGAGTTCCTCCTTGTCCCGCTTTGAAAACGTCGCTTCGCAAGTCTTGACCTCCCCTTCCAGGTCCCATGTTTTCAATCGCTTGCCGTCTGACCTTCGTTTGATCCCGGCTTGAGCAGCGGTGCATTGCCGTGGTGCGTCCATTCCGGCAAGAGTGGCACCAGCAGGTGCAGCACATGCGGCGCAGATTCACGGAGAAAGCAATGGGAACGATCGGCTCGCAAACCATGACCGAATTTTGTGAACAAGTGAACCCGGGGGTTCTTCTGGAGATGCGGCGCAAGCGTCCTTTCCCAGACATGCTGCGGGTGCAGGAAAGCTGGGTCGCGTCGGCTGAAAAACGCGCGTTGCTCTGGCTGGCCGCGCGCACGCCCGACCGCATCGGCCCCGACCACCTGACCGCGTTAGGGCTAGCGGCGCAGATCGGAGCCGGCGCCTGCTACGCCCTCGTCCCCTGGAATCGCTATGCGCTGTTGGGCGTGATCCTCTGCCTCGCCCTCAATTGGCTCGGTGATTCGCTTGACGGCACTCTGGCCCGCGTGCGGCAACGCCTGCGTCCGCGCTACGGCTTTTATGTAGACCACATGGTGGATAGCTTTGGCGCCCTCGCCCTGATGGGCGGCCTGGCGCTCTCCGGCGCCATGCATCCGTGGATCGCCATCGGCCTGCTCACGGCGTTTCTGATGCTCTCGATCCAGTCGTATCTGGCGACCCACGCGCTCGGCGAGTTCAGAATCTCGTTCTGGCGCTTCGGGCCCACCGAACTGCGTATCCTGCTGGCCTTGGGGAATTTGGCTCTTTTCTGGAAACCGCAAGTGCATTTGTTTGGCCGGCAATACCGCCTGTTTGATGTCGGCGGTGCGATCGGTCTGGCGGGCATGGCTCTGATGGTCGTCGTCTTCACCCTGCAGAACACGGCCCGGCTTTATCACGAGGAGACGATCGCCCGATGAAGAATTCCATGAAATCTTCCACGCTGGCGCGCTGGTGCAAGTTCAACTTCGTCGGAGGAATCGGCATTGGCGTGCAATTCGCCGCGCTGTTCTTGCTGGAGAGCGTGCTGCACTTTGACTATCTCATCGCGACTGCCATCGCGGTGGAAGCGGCCGTGGTGCACAACTTCGTCTGGCACGAGCAATTCACCTGGGCCGAACGGATACAACCATCGTGGGGCAGATCTGTGCCTCGTTTCATGCGCTTCAATCTCACCAACGGAGCCGTGTCTATCCTCGGCAACCTGGCTCTGATGAAGGTCATGGTCGGCCTGGGACATATGAATTACCTCGTTGCCAACGGAATCGCCATCGCCCTGTGCTCGCTGGCGAACTTTCTCGTCAGCGAGGAATGGGTGTTTGGCGAGCGGGCGTAGCCGAAAATGCTCTTTGAGTTCTAGAGGGCCACCGAAGAACACTGCACGCTGCTAGAGTGTTACCGGTACGACCGGTCGTGACTTGCTAAGGGCCTATACCCGTAATATCATTACGGGCATAACAGCCATGGAACTAGTTCATCAGACGGAACTCGGGCGACTCTTTCAAGGAGATTGCCTGGAGGTTCTGCATTCGGTGAGAACCGGGTCCGTGCATACTTTCTTTGCAGACCCTCCATTCAACCTTAACAAGAAATATGGCCGCGAGGGGTCTGACGACCTTCCGGAAGCGAGATATCTGGGCTGGAGCAAAGAGTGGCTGACGGAAGCTGTTAGAGTACTGGCGCCCGGTGGTGCCCTCTTCGTATACAACCTTCCAAGGTGGCTGGTCGAGTACGGTGCGTTCCTGAATTCAATCCGAGGGCTCACCTTCAAGCATTGGATCGCAATCGATAAGGCTCACAGTCTGCCGATACCCAATCGGCTCTCCCCAAGCCACTACGGCATGCTTTACTACATCAAGGGATCGAGCCCTCGTGTTTTCGATAGGGACGCGGTGCGGATTCCGATTCAAACATGCCGACATTGCGGAAAAGACGTAAAAGACTATGGCGGACATAAGAAGTACCTGAACCCCAAGGGTCTCAACCTGAGCGATGTCTGGGACGACATACCGCCCGTCCGCCACCGGAAATACAAATACAGACACGCAAATGAACTTGCTCCCGTCATTCTGGAACGAGTCATCAAGCTCACCACAAAAGTTGGGGACTTGGTATGCGATCCTTTTGCCGGGGGCGGGACGACCGCCTACGTTGCCGAGACACTGTGTAGGAGGTGGATCACTTGTGACGTGAACGACTGTGACGCTGCAAGGCGTCGTTTGCTCGACCTGGCGAATGGGCTACACCCCAAATGGAACTCGCCGTCGGAACGTTTTGTAGTGAATCAACAGCCTTCCTCAAAACTACCGTTGTTCCCTTAACGGGCGCGTGGACTGTTGCCCTCCTTTCCACGTGGTATGAAGTCTCGAAGATCCTTGCTCGCGAAAAGAGCGTCGTACTCTACCTCTATTACTGCCAAGAGGCCTCTTTCAATCAGTTGCCCGATACTGTTCCAAAAATAGAAGTAAGGCTGCAGTTCCTTGATGTTCCCAATTCGGTCTGTGAGGTGCACATACAGCCGTGCTGATGGCACAATAAGCACCGCAGCATCGGCCAATCCACCTAGAAGCGCCAAGCACATCTTGTTGAGCGATCGGTGAGACGAGGAGATGTTGCCAGTCTCCCATTCCACAACCGTCCTAAATCCCTCGTTACTTCGCAGCCAAAAATCGAAGTCGCCCAGACCTTCGTGCAACGGCTCGGAGATCCTTCGGAGAGTCGGATACTTGAACATAGTCTCGCCTTCGGGAATACCTCGGCGAGTCTTGAAATATGTGTCCAGCTTCAGAGGCTCTTCGCACCTCCATTGTCTTTCCATCAGCTTTCTGAAAGCATCTCTGAGGGGGCGTACACCGTTTCGCAATGTGACCGGACTCTTCTTTGGCGCAGAAACCTGCTTGCCTCTCAGATCCGTGTAAGAGCCCCCTGGCTTAATTGTGACGATTCGAGGGATTCGAAAATTGTTGTTTCCCGGCTTCCACGACATCGCTAATATCGCGCGTGCAATTGCGGTGTAAGACTCGGACCACCCCGAGCACTGAACAATATTTCCCCGGTCAATGAGAACAAAGGTCTCGTTCAGCTTCATTGGCCGTCGGCTCCCGTAAATGTAAAAAGAGAAGCGACGCCTGTGTCTAACGCGTCCGCTAGGGCTTCGAGGTTTTCAAAAGATGGTGAATTACGACCGCGCTCGATGAGACTCAGAAAGTCCACGGAAATCTGAGCGCGTTCTGCAAGTTGTTCCTGGGTCAGCCCCTGTAACTCGCGAAGCGCACGAACGCGTCGGCCGAACTTAGTTCGAAGGTCGGGTTCTTCTTTCTTGGGCAACCGGGTTATTGTGGGCCGTAATCTCGTTACGGGTACACCGAATCAGATTACGGGTCGTGCAAGGCCCCACGCTTTGCAAAGTCAAAAAACGCAGCGATGGTCGCCACATGGCGCCCAGAGCCTGCCAGGGGCTCATCTATGGGACTGCCGTGCTCTTTCAACTTCCCATCTTCACCACAACCTTTCCGTAATTCTTCCCTTCCTCCAGCAGCTTGTACGCCTCCAATGCCCGCTCCAGCGGGAACACATGCCCGATCTGCGGCGTGAGCTTGCCCTGCCGAATCCACTCCGAAAGCTGCTGCCACGCCGGTTCCATAATCTCGGGTTTCTGCGACAGGTAGGTCAACCACAATCCCTGCACGCTACCCGATTTTGCATACATGGCGCGCAAGTCGAGTTGCGGCTGCTTGCCGGTCGCGGTGCCATACTGGATGACGCGCCCAAAGCCGCGCAGGCAGCGCAGGCTCTTGGCGGTGTGCTCGCCGCCGAGCATCTCGAACACCGCATCCACACCTTCGCCGTGGGTCGAGTTCTTGACCACTTCTTCGTAATCGTGACGCTTGTAATTGATGGCGTGTTCGAGTCCGAGTTCCTTTACGCGGGCGAGCTTCTCGTCGGAGGACGACGTGCCATATATTTCCACGCCCAGCAGCCGGCCGATTTGCACCGCCGCCGTGCCCACCCCGCCGGCTGCTGCATGAATGAGAACTCGATGGCTCTTGCCCGACCCCGATGACTGGGTCATCCCCGACTGCCAATAGAGCAGATATGCGGTGAAGTAGTTCACCGGGAAAGCGGCAGCCTGCTCGTCGGTCCAGTTATCGGGCACCGGCCACAACATGTTCGGATAGGCGGCCGACTGTTCGGCGAAAGCAGCCCACTGCACATATCCCATCACGCGCCGTCCCGTGCTCTCCTCAACGCCGGAGAATTCCCGGCCGGCGATCAGCGGCGGCGCTGGCGTGCCGGGATAGCCGCCCTTCGTCGTCATAACGTCGGCGAAATTCAGTCCCCCAGCCGTCACCAGCACAATGGTTTGGCCGGCCTTGGCCGTGGGCTCGGGAACATTCTGAATGGTGAGGGCTTCGGGACCGGACAAACGGGTAATGACCAGAGCTTTCATAGTGGGAAAGTCTAGCAGGACTCAGTGCAGAACCTCAGACCTCGGCCTTCGGACCGCCGACCAAGCTCGAGGGTTCGGAAGTGCCGATCTGAGGCCCGAAGTCCGAGGTCTGAGGTCCGGGTTCCAGTTCCTTCGCCGGACTTTCCCGGCAGGTATATACTTTGACCGGTAGCATAACTGTTCACCCGGCCGAGCCCCCTGTCCGGGCCGGGACGGGGCGCTGTTTATCCCCTAATTCATGCGCGCCCCGCATATAAGGTGCCCCTTCCGCCCGGGGCGGCGCGGAGACGGCACGGACGCATCTCGCCGTGTGGGGTGGCGACGCTGCATCCGGGGGAGGTCCCCGTGGATATTGTTTTTGTACGCCTTCTTTTCATCATTGTTGTAGCGGCCACTTGTTTCGTTATTGAGCCTTTCAGCCTGCCGCGCTCCTCGGATGCGGGGATCGGCGCGCTGATCGGGGCGGCCATCGTCCTGTTCGAATGGAAGCTGCGCACGGTCAGCCTGAAGCGGCTCATCGGCGCCGCCATCGGAAGCCTCCTCGGCATCTGCGGCGCCTACCTGTTCGCCCTCGTCATCCGCAGCAGCGTGCCCACTGGAAACACCCAGAGCTTCCTGCAGATCATGGTCATGCTGCTGATGGCCTACGTGGGACTCATTGTCGGGGCCAACAAGGGCGACCTGCTGAATCTCGCGGCCCTGGGCGGCATTTTCGGCGGCGAAAAGCAAGGCAAGAAGAGCTACAAGATTCTCGATACCAGCGTCATCATTGACGGCCGCATCGCCGACATCGCCGAGACCGGCTTTTTGGACGGCGTTATCGTAACGCCACAGTTTGTTCTGCGCGAACTGCAGCTCGTCGCCGACTCCTCCGACTCGTTGAAGCGCAACCGCGGACGCCGTGGCCTCGACATCTTGCAGCGCTTGCAGAAAGTCGCCAACCTGCAGATTCAGATCGTGGAAGACGACTTCCCCGCTATCCGTGAAGTGGACCTCAAGCTGATCGAACTGGCCAAGCTCTACGAGGGCAAAATCATCACCAACGACTTCAACCTGAACAAGGTCGCCCAACTGCAGGGCGTCGAAGTGTTGAACATCAACGAACTCGCCAACTCGCTCAAACCGATCGTGCTGCCCGGGGAGACCATGCGCGTCTTTATCCTGAAGGAAGGCAAAGAGTACAACCAGGGCGTGGCCTACCTGGATGACGGCACCATGGTGGTGGTGGACAACGCCCGCAAGATGATCGGCAAGACGATTGACGTTTCGGTCACGTCGGTTCTGCAGACCACGGCAGGGAAGATGATCTTCGGCAAGTGGGACGAGCGCGCTGCCTACTCGCGGCAGGCGGCTCCGGTGGCCGCCGCTGTGCCCGTAACGGTAGCAGGCACGGGCACATCCGTATCTCCTGGAACCGAGTCGAAGCCGGCTTCGTAGTATCGGCTGGAGGTAGGAACCATGCGCTATCGCTCAGAAGCCGCCATCGGCGACATCCCCATAATCTGCATCGCAGTTGGACCGGACGCTCAGTCCCAGCAAACCCGAGGCCGTGCCGTCGGCGTGATCGCACTGGGCGATGTGGCCGTCGGCATCATTGCCATCGGTGCAATCGCAGCCGGCGTCATCGCGATCGGCGGCCTGAGTCTTGGCGTGATTGGCATCGGCGGACTCACGCTGGGCCTGGCGGTCGCGGGAGGGGTCGCGATCGGCGGGGTGGCCGTGGGCGGACTTGCGGTGGGAGTTCGTTCCCTCGGAGGCCTGGCGATCGGGCTCCACCCGCAGGGTGGACTGGCCATCCAGTGGCCTTCCTGAAAGCGACTTGCTTCGCCGCCTGACGATTGATAGTGTTTCCCTGCTCCGTAATTGCTCCCAACCCGCGAGGAGATTTCATGAAACGCGTCACCGGGATCGGCGGGATTTTCTTCAAGTCCGAAAATCCGGAACCGCTTTACGAATGGTACGAGAAGCATCTTGGCATCAAGCGGGACCCGCACGGCCAGGGCGCGTCGTTTGAGTGGCGTGAACTGATGGCCGCGGACGGCAGCGCGCCCGGACCCAAAGCAGTGACCGCGTGGTCGATTTTCCCGCACGCGACGAAATATTTCGGCGCCAGCCGCGCCGGCTTCATGGTGAACTACCGGGTGGATGACCTGGACGCGCTGCTCGACGAACTGAAGGCCGCCGGAGTCGAGATTGACCCTCACCGCGAGGACTACAACTACGGACGCTTCGCCTGGATCACCGACCCGGACGGAAACCGGATCGAGTTGTGGGAGCCGCCCAAAGAAAAGTCAGCCAGTGCCGCTGGCGGTCCTTCTCTGATTTGAACTCCTCTCTCCGCCCTCGTATACTTACAGCCCGCCATGAAGGTCGTCGTCATCATTCCCGCCGCAGGCCTGGGCACGCGCATGGCGCCTATGCCCGGCGCTCTGATGGCAAGCGACAAAGAGACCAAAGCCAGAAAGCCCCATCCCTCCAAGCAATTCACCGACCTGGGCGGCACCCCCATCCTCATTCATACCCTGCGCAGGTTTGCTGCCATCGCCGCGGTGAGCGAAATCTGGATTGCCTTGCGCGAAAACGAAATCGAAGGATTCCGTGAACTTCTCAGTAAGGAAGTGAATGGCCTCTGCGGGAAAAAGGTTGAGCTGGTGGTCGGCGGCGAGCACCGCCAGCAGTCCGTGCACAACGCACTAAACGCCATCACCGCCGAGCCGGAGGACATTGTCCTGGTGCACGATGCCGTCCGGCCGCTGGTCACCGCCGAGATCATCCACGAAGTGATCCAGGCTGCGCAAAAATACGGTGCCGCCATCGCCGGACTTCCCGCCGTGGATACCGTGAAGCAGGTCGAGCGTACGGCCGAAGGCGCGATCATCAAGGCCACGATTCCGCGCGCTGCCGTGGTGCTGGCGCAGACGCCCCAGGCCTTCCGCTACGATGTGATCAAGAAAGCCTTCGACGAAGCGGCTGCCGACGGCTTCATGGGCACCGACGAGGCTTCGCTGGCCGAGCGCTCCGGTCACGAAGTCGCGGTGGTCATGGGCTCACCTAGGAATATCAAGATCACCACGCCAGCAGACATGGAGCTGGCGGAATTTTATTTAAGCAAATGAACCTTTACAGCGACGGGATTACGCAATGCCAACGACCAACGACCGTTTTCAGCCTGCCCTAAGCAGAGCGAAGGGACCGACGACCCGAATTGGCTACGGCTTTGACTCCCACGAATTCCACACGGGCGTTCCGCTGAAGATTGGCGGGGTCATGTTGCCGCACCACAAGGGCCTCGGCGGACATTCCGATGGCGACGTTCTGCTGCACGCCATCACCGACGCGCTGCTGGGCGCAATCGCCGCGCCGGATATTGGCGCACTCTTCCCGCCGTCAGATCCGAAGTGGAAGGGAGCCGATTCCGTCATCTTCCTGCGTGAAGCGCTGAAGCGCGTGCGCGATGCTGGTTATGCGATTGCCAACGTAGATGCCAGTTTGATCCTCGCCGCCCCAAAGATTGGCCCGCACGCGGCCGAGATCCGCGCCCGCGTCGCCGAGTTACTCGGCGTAACTGCTGATTGTGTCGGCCTCAAAGCGAAGACGCCGGAGGGCTTGGGCACGGAAAACGCGGCCATCGCACATGTCGTGGTGTTGTTGGCCCGCAAGCCGGCCAGACGGCGCAGGAAATAAAGTCGCGGACCTATCGGCGGGCGGTGGCTGCTTCGATCAAAGCCCGGAAGATCGCCCGCGACGGTTCATCGTCATCCACCGAGCGCTCCGGATGCCACTGCACCGCCAGCACGAAATGATCCGGCGTCGTGCCTTCGAGAGCCTCGATAATGTTGTCATCCGGGCATCGCGCCACAATGCGCATTCCGTCACCGAGGGCGGCGGCCGACTGGTGATGCGAGGAGTTCACGGGCACGAGGAGTGGGCGTTGGAACTCAGACCTCGGACCTCCGACTTCTCCGCCGCCGAGCTGCCCCCGGCCCGACAGCCGGGGGCGGCTGTCGCCACATATGATCCCCGCGAGCAATGAGTCTTCCTCGATCTCCACCAAGTGTGCCACCGCCACTTTCCTGCCCGCCTCATGATTCACCTTGGACCGAGTGCCTTCTGGAAGAAAATCCGGAATGTGCTGCACGAGCGATCCACCGAAATGGACATTCAAACTCTGCAGGCCATAGCAGATGCCCAGCACCGGCTTGCGCCGCGCATAAGCGTCTTGCAGCAGAAGGTCATCCACGGCCTCTCGGCGCAGATCGGCGGCGGCGGTGTGTGGCGAAACCGAAGCATGAAACCGGGCAGGATCCACATCCGCGTTGCTGCCCGGCAAAAGCACGCCCTCGCAGCGCTCGATCATCCTCATGACTTCGGCTTGCGGCTGATCCAGCGGAATGCGCACCGGCTCCCCGCCGGCCAGCGCAACCGCGCGTTCATATTGCGGAATGGCACGCTCTCCGTACTCAAGGTCGGTCGAATGCGGCATGGGGATGGCGATCCGCGGCGGCATGCCTAGCTCACCCTCTCGATCTCCGACAGGGCTTTGCTCTGCTGGTAGTAGCGGATTTCGGTAACTAGAACAAACACAAAGATGATCGCTCCGGCCGCCAGCGCTACCGGCAGCGCGATGTGACGATAGGCGAACCGCAAGTCCGGATGCGCGCGGCGCGCCGCGGCCACCACCACCGTTCCCAGAATCGAGAGCAGCAGGGACACCGCGAAGCTGATCAGCGTTCCGAGAAACGTCATGATCAGCACGCGCAGCGGTACGCCATACCAGTGGGGCGGGCGCGGACTGGCGCCGGAAACCATCCTCCTAACCTACACCATCCCGGCTCCGCAAATCACTGGCTCAACCACTAAACGAAGGCTTCCGCTGGTGTATAAAAGACAGAGCATGTCGCAGGCCGCCTCAGCAATTACGCGGAGCCCCGCAGAAGTCGTCCGCCTCACGCCGGTTTCCCAGGCGCCGAACGGAGTCTGTTACGCCGCGGCCGGCGAGATCGCTGTAAATTCGTTTGACCTGGAGCGCATGGTGGCCGCCGTGCCGATGCGCATCGCCGCCGCGCTCGAGCGCAAAGCCTATTACTTCGTACCGCTCACGGTCAGCCAGGGCGACGACACGGTGATCGCCGATCGCTACGACGTCGCGCTCAGCGACAATGCGGTCTGCCACCGCAACCTCAATCTCGGCGACTCGCAGTGCGTCTTCATCTCCACCCGGCTCATGGACGACAAGTTCTCCGTGGCCTTCGAGTTCTACATCAACGTGGGCCACGCGCTGGTGGAGCGTGCCGGCGTCTCCCGCGACTTCAGTGAACTGGCCTGGAGCCAGGTGGAGGCCGGGGTGCGCGGCGAGACTTCGCTCGACGCCTGGGAAGCCCGCAAGCTGGCCACCGCCAGCGGCCCCGACGCCGAGCGGTTCAAGAACGAATACCTGGAAGCAACGTTCTCCGACACCATCTCGATTTATCTGCTGTCGCTCTATCTCGACGTGGATTACTACGATCTGCGCGAGCGCGACTATCCCCTGCTGACGCCTTCGGCGCTGGCCGAGCGGCTGCGAAAGGTAGCGGAGCTGTTCCCGCCGAATACGGGATTCGAATTCGCCGTGCTCTACAAGCGGCGGGGGTAGGTCAACTTCGTTTCGCCAGGATTTACGCGGATAACTCCACAACATTGGTCCGAGTTCTTTCAGTTTCCCAAATGTCCGCCTGGCTGGTCGCTCTTCAATAGCGTCGAGACGTCGTGGTTGTTGGGAGAGTACCGCACGACGACCATCCGGCCCTTCCAGCCTTCGATCTTCTCCTCTGCCCGGCGCTTGCTGCGCGCCCTGAGCCTGTGCAACCCGGAGTAGTATTGACCGTCAACCACATATGTGTAGGTAAGTTCGCCGGCCCATGCCAACGAGTGTCCGCCAGAGTTTCGTGCCGAAACGCCCATGATCGTACCTTGCGCGGAAGGCCAGGAATATGCATGCCGGAACTTGAACCAAGTCCAAATCCCGGCGGACAACGCCACCACGATGAAGGCGATTTCCTGCCAAAGCGGCAGCAGATCCCAGAGATTGAAATGCGTCATGATGATGGCCGGTCTCAACAACGAAAGTATACGCAGCGTCTCACCCTCGGCAGGCCGAGCTGTGATTTAATGCCGTTGACATGACCGTCACCGTCCGATCCTTCGCCAAGATCAATCTCGGCCTCCGCATCGGTCCGCTCCGGCCGGATGGATTCCACGCACTGCTGACCGTCTATCAGACGATCGCTCCGCATGACGTGATTCGCGTCAGCGTCAGCCGTGGCGCCGGCCGAAATCATGCGATTGAGATTCTCTGTACCGATCCTCGTGTTCCGCGGGATGAATCGAACACCTGCTTTCGGATCGCCGAGAAAGCTATGCAGGCGCTCAGGGCAAAGGGACGCGTGGTCATCGAGATCGAAAAAAAATTGCCGGTCCAGGGGGGACTGGGCGGGGCTTCGGCGAACGCCGTGGCAACGCTGCTGGCTCTGGAACGTGCCCTTAAGAAGACCCTGCCCATGGCGGAAAAGCTGCGCATCGCGGCCGAAGTTGGCTCGGACCTACCCCTGTTTCTGGTGGGCGGAACGGTTCTGGGCGTGGGCCGGGGCGAGCAGGTCTACCCCCTACCAGACTTGCCGGCGATACCGTGCGTGGTGATCACCCCCAAGGTTGGGGTTTCGACCCCGAAAGCCTTCTCCGAGTGGGATCGACTACAGGGGCTAAAGCCCGATTCTCTTGACCGACCGGACGCGGCCCTGAAGCGCCGCTCTTCCACTGAGCTGCCAAAATTGACGGTAGCGTCGGCGTCCGATAGAATAATTGAGCTTGGTCGCGGGTTGTCGGCGTGGCTGAGCGAGCCTTACTCCAGTGCTCCTTGGTTAGGGGGCCGGGCCGGGAATCCGCTTCTCTGGCTTGTCCGGGCTGGGATCGAAAACGACTTCGAACAGGTCGTTTTTCCTGAGTATCCCGAGCTGCGTGAAGGGAAGCGTGCGCTTTTGCGCGCGGGCGCGAAATATGCGTCCCTGTCGGGCTCCGGTTCGACGCTGTACGGGCTGTTCGCCTCGCAAGCGGCTGCTGCCCGGGCAGCGGCAAGGCTCCGGAGGCAAGGTTGGACGGCACAGGCCACCGCCACACTGCCGAGGCGGCAGTACTGGCGCAGAATTTTTGATTGTTGATTTTCGATGGTTGATTGACAATAAGCATGCGCCCCTTCCGGGGTTCAATCAAGCATCAGAAATCGACAATCAAATTGGCTTCACTGGGCCGTCGACTAATGGTAGGTCAAGTGCCTTTGGAGCACTTTGTCTAGGTTCGAATCCTAGCGGCCCAGCCAGAAAATCAGTTCTCGGTTGCCAGTTCTCAGTTCTCAGTTGAACTGGCCCGAGCCCGAAATACTGAGAACTGAAAACAGAGAACTGAGAACTCACTATGGCTACTTTAGTCACGCCGACCGACAAGCCGACGGAGAAAGTCGAGAAGAAGACTTCGCCGCCGGTGACCGACGAAAAGCCCGAGCGGAAGCAGCGTTCGCGCACCGACGATAAGTTCAAGATCTTCAGCGGCACGGCCAACGAGCCCCTCGCCGATGAGGTCTGCCACTTTCTCGGCATGCAGCGCGGCCAGGCGCAGGTGATTCGCTTCCGGGACGGAGAGTGCTACGTTCAGATTCAGGAGAACGTGCGCGGCTGCGATGTATTCGTTATGCAGCCGACGTGCCGTCCGGTGGACGAGCACCTGATGGAGTTGCTGCTGCTGATTGATGCGCTCAAGCGGGCGTCGGCGCGGCGCATTACAGCGGTGATTCCGTACTTCGGCTACGCGCGGCAGGACCGCAAGGACAAGCCGCGCAGCCCGATTTCCTCGAAGCTTGTGGCCGATCTGCTGACCACCGCCGGAGCGCACCGGGCGCTGATTGTGGATTTGCATACGCCGCAGTTGCAGGGCTTTTTCAACATTCCGGTGGACCACCTGTTCGCCTCACCGGTGCTGGTGGATCATTTCCGGAAGCTGAACCTGCCCAATCTGACCGTGGTTTCACCCGATGCCGGAGGCGTGGAGCGCGCGCGCTTTTTCGCCAAGAAGGTGGATGCCGCGCTGGCCATCGTGGACAAGCGCCGTGTCGAAATGAACGTCGCGGAAGTCATGAACGTGATCGGCGACGTCAGCGGGCGCACCTGCCTCGTCATTGACGACTTAATTGATACGGCGGGAACGCTGGTGAAGACGGCACAGGCGCTGCTGGACAACGGCGCTACCCAGGTTTATGCCTGCGCATCCCACGCGGTTCTGTCGGGGCCGGCCGTCGAGAACATCCGGAATTCGGTGATCAAGGAAGTAGTGGTCACCAATACGATCCCGCTGAACGCCGAGGCCGATGCGGCGCGCGCGGAAAAGGGAGGAAAGATCACCGTCCTCTCGATTGCGGGACTGATTGGCCGCGCAATCCAGGCCAATCACGAAGAGACATCGGTGAGCAAGCTATTTACGTAGCTGTGTGAGCAATTAGCTTTGAGCCATGAGCCATGAGCAAACGGGATTTACTCATAGCTCACTGCTCATCGCTCATTGCAGAAAGAATTCTTCAGACAGGAATTGAAATTATGGCAACCGCACTGGAAACAAATACGCTGGAAGCGCAGGCGCGCGAGTCGGGCAACAAGAACCATGCCCGTCGCGTCCGCCGCGATGGAAGAATTCCCGCCGTAGTCTACGGCGCGGGCAAGGATTCGCAGCCAGTCAGCGTGGATCCACGGCAGGTGTTGCGCATCCTGCATTCCGAAACCGGCCACAACACCATTTTCGATCTCTCGCTCAACGGCGGCGAGCACACCAAGGCCGAAGTCACTAAAGCGATGATCGTGGACTGGCAGTACGAACCCATCAAGGGCAGACTGTTGCACATTGACCTCAAGCGCATCGCCATGGACAAGGTGCTGCGAGTCAACGTGCCCATCCTGCTGAAGGGTGAAGCGGCGGGCGTGAAACAGGAAGGCGGCATCATGGAGCAGATGCTCCGTGAAGTCGAGGTCGAGTGTTTCCCCTCTGACATTCCCAGCCACATCGAGGCCGACGTGGCGCACCTCACGTTCGGCAAGGTGCTGCGCGTCTCGGACTTGCCGCGCTCGGAAAAGCTGAAGTTCATTACCGACTCGAACCAGCCCGTGGCGCACGTCACCTCGGTGAAGGAAGAGGTTGTGGTCGCGCCGGAAGCGGCGGCAGCAGAAGCGGCAGCTCCGGCCGAGCCCGAAGTCATCAAGAAGGGCAAGCAGGAGACCGAAGAAGAGGGCGCCGAGGCTCCGGCAGCGGCCAAGCCGGAGAAGGGCGAGAAGAAAGAAAAGAAGTAGGGCTCCTGTGGGGACAGCCGCCCTCGGTTGTTCCTCCGAGCGCAGCTCGGTTTGGAGACGGATTCACTCGGTTTTGGAAAGGGCACGGCTTCAGCCGTGCCGCTCGGGGCACAGAGAGGCTGGGCTTTAGCCCCTGAGGTTTTCTGGATGGTGGCGTGAAACTGATCGTCGGTCTCGGCAATCCCGGTATCGAGTACCAGTTCACACCGCATAACCTGGGTTTCCTGGCGATTGATCGCATCGCCGGCGGCCTCGGGGTCGAAGTGAGAAACCGGCAGTGCCGGGCGCTGACGGCGCGCACCGTACTCGCCGATCAGATGGTGCTGCTGGCCAAGCCTGAGACGTTTATGAATTTGAGCGGCGTCTCGGTGCGGGAACTGCTGCAGGAGTACGACGCGAAGCCGGACTCGGACCTGATCGTGATCCAGGACGAGTTGGACTTCCCGCTGGGCACTCTGCGCATTCATACCAAGCGCAGTTCGGCGGGACACAACGGCATTGAGTCCATCATCGGAGCGCTGGGCACGCAGGATTTTCTGCGTATCCGGATCGGTGTGGCGCCCGAGCGCCAGGTATCCGACGGCCAGAGTTACTTGCTGGCCCCGATGAAGAAGAAAGAATTGGAAGTCGTGGACGGAATGCTCGACACCGCCGCAGAAGCGGTGAAAGCGATTTTGAAGGACGGTCCGGCGGCGGCCATGAACCGCTTCAACCGCAGAGAGCCGGACGAAAAGGGTTAGCCACAATCCGTGGCCAGAATTTGGAGAACCGAATGAATCGCACCTATGAATTGATGTTCATCGTCCGGCCCGACATGACGGACGAAGACCTGGACAAGCTGATTTCGACGTTGCAGTCGGCCGTGCCGGCCTCGGGAACGGTGAAGTCCGTCGAGAAGATGGGCAAGCGCCGTCTCGCCTACACCGTGCGCCGCTTCCATGAGGGCATTTACGTCCTGCTGGTCGTGGAGGGCGGCGGCGACGCGATCCACGAACTCGAGCGCCGGCTGCGCGTGACCGAGCCGGTCATCAAGTTTCTCACTGTGCGCATTGACGAGGAGCAGAAGCGCCTGGCCAAGATCAAGGCCATCCGCGACTCGCGCAAGAAGGTCAGCGCCCAGCCCGCAGCCCCGGCGGAAGGGCCGGCGGCTGCTCCAGTGCCCGAAGCCCCAGCGGCGGTCTAAGAAGGACAAGTGGCCAGTGGTGAGTGATCAGTGGCCAGCTTTCTCGCAGCGTCGAGATATTGGATTTGACTGGCCACGGACCACTGATCACTGGCCACGGAATTTACGAGGAGAATTATGGCTGACGAAACAAAAGCACCAGAGCAATCGGCACCAAGCGAGAGACCGCGTTCCAGCGATGGTCCCCGATCAGGGGGAGATCGTCCGCGGTTTGGCGGCGGCGGACGTGGCCCCGGTGGCCCTCCCCGCGAGGGCGGCGGCGGGCGCAAATTTTTCCGGCGCAAGAAGGTTTGCAAGTTCTGCACCGAGAAAATTGAAGACATCAACTACAAGGACTATCGCCTGCTCGGCCAGTTCGTCGCCGAGAGCGGCAAGATCGTCCCGCGGCGCCTGACCGGCGTCTGCGCGCCGCATCAGCACCGCCTGTCCTCGGCGATCAAGCAGGCCCGCAACATCGCCCTGCTGCCGTTCGCCGGACGGGCATCATAGATAAGCCGCTTTGGCTATTGGCTCTTAGCTCTTGGCTCCGTCCGAGCTGAGCTTAGGGCTTTAGCCAAAGGCCAAGAGCCAAAAGCCAAAAGCGAGGTTTTGTCATCATGGAAGTCATCCTGAAAGAAGACGTAGCAAAGCTCGGTGCCCGCGGCGACGTGGTCAAGGTTGCCGAAGGGTACGGACGCAATTTCCTGCTGCCGCGCAAGCTGGCCATCGAAGCCAACGAGAGCAACAAAGCCGTCATCACCCAGATGAAGGCCGCCGCCGTCCGCCGCTCCGCCAAAGAGAAGGCCCAGGCCGAAGAATTGGCCAAGCAGTTCGAAGGGGTGTCGGTATCGTTTACGCGCAAATCCGGCGAAAACGATCAGCTCTTCGGTTCCGTCACCTCGAGCGACCTGGCCGAAGGCCTGGCCAAGAAGGGCTTCAACGTGGATCGCCGCAAGATCCAGCTCCACGAGCCGCTCAAGACCCTGGGCGAGTTCACGGTCCCCGTCAAGCTGCACAAGGACGTGACCGCGCACTTGAAAGTGGTCATCGAGAAGGACGCGGCAACAGAGTAGTCGGAGACTTTCGGCCCGAGCTCCGCGCTCGGGCCGTGGTGTCTCCGCTGCATCACCGGTCCAGATAGTACTCCACTGTAGTTACGACCCGCACGGTCTTGATCCGGCTGCTGTCGCCGTTGGAAGTCCCGGAGTTCTCCTCGCCCGTGCCCCCTGCCTCATCCTCGGCGGAAATCGAGAACACGCCTTGGTAAGCCTGCCTTATCGATCCGACCTTGCTGCCGGAATCGGCCGCGAACCGGTCCGCCGCCGCCCGCGCGTTCCGCGTCGCTTCCGTGATCATGTCGGGTTTGATGGAGTTCAATCCAGTGAACTTATAACTCAGCCCCTGCCCCGGACTGCTGTTCAACACGATTCCCTGTTGCAGCAGCGTCATCGTCTTCTGGGCCGCCGCCGCAACCAGATCCACTCGGGGCGTGCGCACCGTAATCTGCTGTTCGACAATGTAGCGGCGCGCCGCCCGGTTGCCGCTTCCGTACTCGTTGGCCTGGTTATCCACCACCTGGATGACGCCCAGTTCGATCTCCGAAGGCTGGATCCCCTGCTGCGCCAGAAACTGGAGAATTGCTTTCTTGTCGGCTTCGGTTTTGTCGTACACGCTGCGCAGATCATCGCCCGCCTCCTTATAGCTGAGAGGCCAGATCGCCAGATCGGACTTGACCGTATGCTCGACCAGCCCTCGCACCGTCACGTACCGGTCACTGAGCCGGGTAGCCTTGATTTGCGATCCCATCGCCCACCCGCCGACGATGAGTCCAGCCGCTAACAAAAACCCCAGGGTCGCCATACCGCCCGTGTTGTGATTTGGGCCGTTCATGTCTTGTCTCACCCGTAAACGCAGTGTTGCACGAGAAATAAGGCACTTTCCCTGCCAAATCGGCGGCACAACCTGTGGCCGATTGTTCTGTTTCGCCCTAACCCATTGCCCCAGAATCACCTAGCCACTCCCAAAAATCCCCGTACCGCATATAATTTCTGCTCACGCTTCCACTGACTAGCCGTCTATTCCTGTGCATGGCCGGATACAGCGTGTACGCCGGAACATGCAGAGGACAGGACACGAATGCCGGCCGATGCATGGGCAGTATCAATTGCGTTTGGCGAACGGGCCCACTCGAAGCTGAAGAGTGACAGAGCAGAGCGAGTCAGCGGTTACGTAGACCGTGAAAAGCAAGACCCCCCGCGGGGCCGCATGGCTGGGCAAGATCGCCGTATAGATGACACGATGCTGATCCGCGAGGCGCAGCGCGGTAACGCCGCCGCCTTCGAGGAACTCGTCCGTCACTACGATCAGTCGGTGTTGCGCCTGGCTCTCCACCTCACCGGCACCGAGCACGACGCCCAGGACGTTTATCAGGACGCGTTCCTGAAGGCGTACAAGAACATCGGCAGTTTCCGGTTCGAGTGTTCCTTCTACACGTGGATTTACCGGATCGTCACGAACTTGTGCCTAGATCATTTGCGCAAGAGGAACGTGCGCAAAGAGGACGCCCCGGTCGCGAAAGGCGCCGATGGCGGCGAGTATGACCTGCTCGACCAGGTGGCCGACGGCCGCGCCGGAGCGAATCCGGAACGCGATCTGATGCGGCGGCAACTGGGAGCCCGGATTAGCGGCGCACTTGAGAAATTGACGCCCCGTGAGCGCATGGTGTTCGAGCTGAAGCATTACCACGGATTGAAGCTGCGCACCGTGGGCGAGATTTTGCATACCACGGAAGAGACCGCCAAGAACACCCTCTTCCGCGCCACGCAGAAACTGCGCGGCGCCCTGGCGGACATGAGGTAGGTGTTTGGTCGCAGGTGTATAGGTCTTGGGCCTTGGGTTTACCTAACACCCAAGAACTAAGACTAAGAGGATGCAACCATGAAGTGCGAATGGGTTCGACAAAATATCGTGCTCCACGTTTACGGCGAATTGGCTGACGATGCCCGCCACGAACTGGAGCAGCACGTGGCCCGCTGCGCCGACTGCGCGGCCGAACTGAAGTCAGAACAGGACTTCCACTCTCTGCTTTCGCAGGATCGCGCCGCCGAGCCGTCGCCCAATCTGCTGACCGCCTCGCGCATGCGCCTGCAGGAAGCGCTGGAGACCGCCCAGCAGGGTCGCCTCTGGCATCGGCTGGCCTTCGATCCCGCCAACTGGCTGCGACAGGTGCGTTTCTCACCGGCGCTGGCCTCGGCAATTCTCATCCTCGGCTTTGCCGGCGGAGTCGGCACCGCCTACAAAATCTACGGAACGCGCGTGGCTTTGCCCGGTCCGGGCCCGGCGCCGGCAATCAGCGACGCCTCCATCACCGGCATCGAATCCGTCACCCAGGAACCCGGCACCAATCAGATCAACATCAAGTACAACACCGTCTCGACCCAGGAAGCGCAGGGCTCGCTCAACGATCAGCGCATCCAGCAACTGCTGCTCTACGCCGCCCGCAACAACTACAACTCCGGCGTGCGCATGGATACCGTGGGCCTGCTGACGCAGAAGCCCACCGACACCAATTTCCGCGAGGCCCTGATCTACGCACTGCAGTATGACTCCAACCCCGGCGTGCGCTTCAAGGCACTCGACGGCCTCGGCCCCTACGTGAAGGACGACACACGCGTGCGCGACAGCCTGCTGCAGGCTCTGGTCAACGATACGAATCCCGGCGTCCGGACCGAAGCGTTGCGCATGCTGGAACCGGTCAAGGCCGATGGCAGCGTCCGCGGCGTCCTCATGACGCTGGCCGCAAAGGATTCAAGCCAGTACATCAAGTCGCAGGCACGCACCATGCTGGCGCAGTTGCCCGAGATTGATTAGAGCGTGTGATTTTTAGTGGCGCAGCGCCTTCAGCGCTGCAATAGGACGATGTTCGATCGAAAACTGAGGAGTCTCATTTGAAACGTTCTTCAAAAGTCGCTGGGCTGTCCGCTGTACTCGCTGCGGGACTGACCCTGCTTGCGTCGCTGGCCGTGGCGCAGGAAACACACATCTCCCGCGAAGGCGGGGCCTGGGGTCAGGAGATTACCGGTTCGCTGGCTGCGGTGAAAAACTTGCGCGTGAAAGTGGACATGGGCTCGTTGGTGGTGCGTGGCGGGCAGCAGCAGGGCATCAATTATGTCATTCATACTCGTTTTGGGACTTCCTCCGAGCAGGAGGCCCGCCGTCAGTTTGAACAGTATAAGATCACCGCTTATGTGAAGGGAGACACCGCTTGGATCGTGGGCGACTGGCAAGGCGGAAGACGTCCGCGCCATTGTTCGACCGAATTCTCGGTCACGGTTCCCCGCGAAATGGCCCTGGTGAAGCTCGAGACCGAGGGCGGCAGCGTGGACGCTGCTGGATTGTCCGGTCACCTCGAGGCGGAAAGCGGCGGCGGCAGCATCCATTTCGATGACATCGGCGGCGGCGCCAACGCCGAAACCGGCGGCGGATCGATCGACGTCGGCACCATCTCGGGCGACGCAGGACTCCACACCGGCGGCGGCTCCATTGAAGTTCGCCAGGCCAATGGCAAAATCGTTGCCGAAACCGGCGGCGGTAGCGTCGAAATTCAATCTGGAGGGCAAGGTGCGGTCATCCAAACCGGCGGAGGCAGTGTTGTCGTGCGCCGCTGCAACGGAAAGGTGAAAGCCTCCACTGGCGGCGGCAGCGTCGAGCTGGGCGATATTGGCGGACCCGCCGACGTTGACACCGGCGGCGGCAGCATCCACGTCAACTCGGCCAAAGGACACGTTCACGCCGAGACCGGCGGCGGCAGCATTGAGTTGACGGGCGTGCCTTCCGCCCAGGCCCAAACCGGAGCCGGCGGCATCGTCGTCAAACTCGTCAACACCGGCGCCGAGCGCCACGATTCGGAGCTCGAAACCTCCGCCGGCGACATCACGGTTTACATCGCTCCCGATGTTGCCGTGGACGTCCGCGCCAGCGTTGACCTGGCCAACGGGCACCACATTACCTCCGACTTTGCCGACATCCACGTCCGCAGCGAAGGCGGACAATACGGACCCAGAACCTACACAGCGGAGGGAAAACTAAACGGCGGCGGTCCGGTTTTGAAAGTACGCACCACGACTGGCGACATCTCGTTCAAGCGTGCCAGCCGCTAAAGGCATTGATGTCTGTTGTAGGAAATATCAGTTCGAGGGAAATGACCATGCGTAAATACATTCTGACCAGCATCGCTCTGTTGCCATTGCTCCTCAGCTTTTCGCACGCGGCGCAGACCGGCCCGGTGGATCCGAGCGCCAGCCTCTTTGGCTTCTCCAGCGAGGAGGGCGGAGGCAACTCCTACCTGGGCGTGGATATCGCCGACGTCAGCGGCGAGCGCGTCAGCGCTCTGAAGCTGAAAGAAGAAAAAGGCGTCGAGGTCACCATGGTAGACCAGGACGCGCCCGCCGGCAAAGCCGGCATCAAGGAGCACGACGTCATTCTCAGCATGAATGGCGCCTCGATCGAGAGCGCCGCGCAATTGCGTCGCATGATCCACGAAACTCCGTCCGGTCGCGTGGTCACGCTTGGCCTGAGCCGCGATGGCCAGCCCATGACCCTTAAGGTTCAGCTTGGCGACCGGCACAATGCGATCGCTATGGGTCCCAAGGCGAAGGAATTCCATTTCGAAATGCCGGAGATCCACATGCCCGAGATGCCCGCCTTCAACATGGTGGTCGTCACCCAGTCCGGCCGCAGCGGTCTGACCGTGGAAAACATCACGCCCCAGTTGGGCGAGTTCTTCGGCGTCAAAAACGGCAACGGCGTGCTGGTGCGTATGGTGGAGAAGGGCAGCCGTGCCGACAAAGCCGGCTTCCGCGCCGGGGACGTCATCGTCAAGGTCAATGAAGAACCGGTTCATGACACCAGCGACTTTACCCGCGTCGTGCGTTCGCACGGCAGCGGTTCGGTGAGCGTGGGCTTGGTTCGCGACAAGAAAGAGCAAAACCTCACCCTTACCCTTCCGGAGCGGAAGGAATCCGGCGCACTACTGAACGACGACGATTTCGACTTCCCTCTGATCCAGGGAGAATCTGCGGTGGATCTCGGCGATCTGGAACAGGAAGTCGCGAAACTCGAACCCGAGATGGACCTGGCTGCCGACTATGCCAAGTCCGCTCAGGAAGTGCGGAAGTCTTTCTGCCAGGCTCAGAAACAATTGCATGAGCAGACCAGAAAGCAGCAGGAACAGTTCCGCAAGAGCCAGGAACAATTCCGCAAAGGCCAAGAAGAGTTCCGTAAACAAATGGAGCATCTGCGCGAAGCCGTGCGCCGCAATCTGCTGGATATCTGATTTTCCGTGGCTTTGGGTGGCGCAGCGCTTCAGCGCTGCGATTCCGCCTGAAGAATTGTGCAAGGCTTAGCCCCTGGGTGGCCTACTGCCCCGCCACAGCGCCCCGAGTTCTTCCACTGAGGCGCACCTGATTTCTTCCCGCCTGCTTGGCAGCATAAAGGGCATTATCAGCTGCCCGGACGAGTTCATCGCGGCTGCTGCCAACGTCTGGCAACGCGGCCACTCCGGCGCTGATCGTGACCGGCCGCGGCACGCCCGGAAACTGCCAGCCCCCGACCATCTTCCGCAACTTCTCCGCGACGATCATCGCCTGCGCCGCGCTGGTCTGAGGCAGCAGCAGGGCGAATTCTTCCCCTCCGTACCGGCACACTACATCTATCTTCCTCAGGTTCTGGTGAAACATCGAAGAAACTTGCCGCAGCACCTCATCTCCCAGGAGGTGCCCGAACTCGTCATTCAACTTCTTGAACTGGTCAATATCAGCCATCACTACGGCCATGCCGGCGCTGTAGCGGCGGGCGCGTTCAATTTCCTCGGTGATCCGCATCTCGAAGAACCGCCGGTTGAAGATGCCGGTCAGGCCGTCAAGGTAAGCCAGTTGCTTGACCCGCTCCACGTAGTGCACATTCTGAATGGAATTGGCGCAGATATCGGCCACCGACTCGAGCGGCTGCAATTCGCTCTCGCGGAACGCATCCGGATCCGAACTGTGCAGGGTCAGCACTCCCAGAGTCTGGCCAAAGGAAATCAGAGGAATGCTCATCCGTGATGCCGCTTCCTGGAAGAGCCGGAACCCGTCGGGCTTGGAGGCCAGATCCTTTTCGACGATGGTGCCGCTTGCCTCCAGAATGCTGGCCCAGAGCTCAGCGCCCGCCGGAAACCGCCCGCTGTTCGGAATGCACGGCGTCAGCGTTCCTTGATGTGCCCGCAAAATCAATTCGCCCTCTTCCCGCAGGAACAAGGAGACATGGTGTACGTGGAAGGCATGCTGGATCACTGAGCAAACCCGCGCCAGCAGGTCCTCCAGATCCATGACCGCCGTGCTCTGCTGCGCGATGGCGTTGATCGCCTCCAGTTGCCGCGCCCGTTTTCGCTCCAGCGAGTAAAGACGCGCGTTTTGCAGCGCGATCGAGGCCTGGGTGGAGAACAGTGTCAGCAATTCAATCGTCTCGTGGTCGAAGTGGTCGAGACGCTCGCTTTGGCAGTCCAGCACGCCGACCACGTCCTCGCGCACCATCAGCGGAATGGCCAGTTCCGAGCGCGTGGATTGGGCCGTGCAGATATAGCGCGGATCCCGCCTGACGTCGGGCGCGTAAACCGGCTGCTTCTTCAGCAGTGCCGATCCCGTAAGGCCCTCGTTGCAGCCCAGGCAGATCTGGTCCTTGCCCGCATCCCATCCGATCTGCGAACGCACACACAACTGCTGCGCCCCCTTGTCATAGAGCAGGATGGCCACGTTCTGCAGATGGAAATAGTCGCGCGCGATCGCCAGGATTCGCTGCAGCACCTCGTCCAGATCGAAGGTGGAGAGCACGGCCTGGCCGGCGTCGTACAAAACTGCGATTTTCGCCATTCCAAACGATTCTATCGTCGGGAATAGCAGCCCTCCGAGGTTCCCAAAGTAACCAGGGGCCGGGCCTTGGAACGGAAGATTTTGGGTGGCGCAGCGCTTCAGCGCTGCGATCTGCCGGCCTTCATGGAATCGGGCTTTAGCCCCTGAGGGTCCGCGCAGCCGAGAAGAGAAGCCCCCCTCACTTCCACCTTCTCGCTGTCCGGATCAGCCCATATGCCACCAGGCAAAACCAGAAATCCACTAGCGTGCCGAGGTCTATGTGGAAACGATGGTGCCGGGCCACAGCCGGCAGTGCAGGAACGAGCAGGAAATACGCTAGATTCCCCAGCACAATCGCCAGCAGCGCCTCGATGAAGCTCACCAACACTAATCTCTTAGACACCGCGCGGCTCCTCTGCGGTCTCCCCGTCTCCGGGCAGCCATCGCTCGCCTCCTGCTACCATTCTTGCGGACTCGAAGAATCCTTGGTGCCCCATCCTTGCCGCGTTCTTTGTGGCAGGAGTGGGACTTCCCCGAAATCCTATCCATGCTCGAACTCTCCACTCCGGTGCAATATGTAAGGGGCGTGGGCCCGCGCATCGCCGATCTGCTGGCCGCCAAGGGAATCTACACCGTCGGCGACCTCCTCCATTATCTTCCGTTTCGGTACGAAGACCGCCTGAACCCGCGTGGCATCTCGGAACTGCGCCCTGGAGAAATGGCCACGGTGATTGGCGAAGTCCGCAACTCCGGCCTGTTCCGTACCCGCCGAATGCCGATCTTCCAGCTCACTGTCGGCCAGGGCCGCGCCCGCTTGCGCTGTCTGTTTTTCAATGCCACTTACCTGCAGGATAAATTCAAGCCCGGCCAGATGATCGCCCTCTACGGCAAAGTGGAAGAAGACCGGCGCACCCGCGAACTGCAGATCATCCAGCCGCAGTATGAAGTCCTAGGTGATGCCGACAGCGGTGAAAACGGCGCAGCGGAGAAAAAGGCGGCTGAGTCTCTGGAAATCGGCCGCATCGTTCCCATCTACGAATCCATCGGCCAGGGACGCCTCACTCCCCGCTGGTTTCGCCGCGCCATCCGCACCGCGCTCGACAATCTCACCCCCGACCTGCCCGATCCCGTCCCGGCCGTCGTGCGCGCTCGCCTCGGCCTCGTCTCGCCCCGCACCGCGCTCTGGAGCGTACACTGGCCCGAGCCCGGCGAGAGCCTGAACGACCTGCAATCCTCCCGCACTCCCGCCCACATCCGCCTCATCTTCGACGAACTGTTCTTCGTCGAACTCGGCCTCGAATTAAAGCGCCGCCAGCAGAAGGCCCAGACCGGAATCGCCTTCCAACTCGACGATCGCGTGCGCGCGGCCATCAAACGAATCCTGCCTTTTCATCCCACCACGGCGCAGAAACGCGTCCTCAAAGAAATCGCCGCCGACATGGAAAAGCCGTATCCCATGCGTCGTCTACTGCAGGGCGACGTGGGCTCTGGCAAAACCATCGTAGGCTTCGAAGCCGCCATCATCGCCATCGAAAACGGCTGCCAGGTCGCGCTCATGGCCCCGACCGAAATCCTCGCCCAGCAACACTATTTTTCCGCCCGCCGCATCCTGGAAAACGCCGGCTACCGCATCGTCCTCCTGACCGGTTCCCTCGAATCCGACCGCAAACGCGAAATCCGCCGCCACATCGCCCAAGGAAATGCCCAGCTCGTCATCGGCACTCACGCCCTGCTGGAAGAAAAAGTAGAGTTCGCCAAACTAGGCCTGGTCATCGTTGATGAGCAACACCGCTTCGGAGTCATGCAGCGCCTCAAGCTGATGAAAAAGTCCGAGGTTGGGACAGACCATGTGGGGACGGCCGCCTCGGCCGTCCAGGCGAGCGGAGCGAGCCGCACGCCACCCCAAAACTCGCCCCCCGAGCCCGACGTCCTCGTCATGACCGCCACTCCCATCCCCCGCACTCTCGCCCTCACCCTCTACGGCGACCTCGACCTCAGCGTCCTCGACGAACTTCCCCCTGGCCGCACGCCCGTCGTCACAAAATGCGTCGCCGACGACCAGTCGCCCAAAGTCTGGGATTTCGTTCGCAAACAAGTGGCAAAAGGTCATCAAGCTTACGTCGTCTATCCCGTTATCTCAGAGAACGAAGAGTCCGAAGTTAAAGCCGCCATCAAGATGTACCGCGAACTCAGCGGCAGGATTTTTGCCGACCTCAAAGTCGGCCTCCTCCACGGTCGCCTCGACCCCGACCTCAAAGATCAGGTCATGCGCATGTTTCAGAAAGGCGAACTGCAGATTCTGGTCGCCACCACGGTGATCGAAGTCGGCGTAGACGTCCCCAACGCCACGGTCATGGTGATCGAACACGCGGAACGATTCGGGCTCGCGCAGTTGCATCAGCTCCGCGGACGCATCGGCCGCGGCGCCGCCAGGTCCTATTGCGTGCTCATGACCGGCGGCAAAATCACCGAAGAGGGCCAGCGCCGACTGCAAGCCATGGTGGACACCAACGACGGATTCAAGATTGCCGAACTCGATCTCGAACTGCGCGGTCCCGGAGAATTTTTCGGCACTCGCCAGGCCGGCATGCCCAGCTTCCGAGTCGCCAACCTCATCCGCGACGCCCAGCTCCTCGAAGCCGCCAAGCGCGAAGCCGCCGCCGTCCTCGCCGGCCCCAACTCCGAAATCTCCGCCGCCGAAATCAGCCGCGCCTTGGTCCACATGCGCGCCCTCTGGCAGCACACCTACGGGCTAGTGGAAGTAGGGTGAGAAGTGAATTCCCGGTTTGCTCGCCAATGGCGTGGACTGCTCTGTGCAAGATTCTTTGGCGTAAGTTCGATGTCATTGCGAGATAAGTTCGGATCAAAAGCCTGCTGTTTCTTCAACAACTTACCCGCTTATCCACGAACCACCCACAACTGATCTCGCGTGCATTGAGACTTTCCCCGGACGCGCACAGAGTGGGAGCCGTCGAACGAGCCAATCAGGCTCCCGGAGGTTGGTCATGAAAAAGGCGAGTGTCATCATTCTGGCGTTGATGGTTCTGCTGGCCATTCCAGCCAGCACCCTCTACGCGCAGTCGGAAGGCACATGGTTCAAGATTCCGTTTCCGTTCGTGGTCGCCGAGAAGCAGATGCCGGCGGGCTACTATCATGTCGAGTCTCTGTACTGGAATGCCGTGGGGATTCAGCGCTCAGGCGGGAACGCAGGAGTGATTACGCAGTGCCAGCCAACCACCTTACCGTCCGGCGCGGCTCCGAAGCTGATCTTCCACAAGTATGGAGATCGCTACTTCCTGTCTGACGCGCGGCTGCCCAACATGGACTCGGGACGGAAGTTCTCCGTCACCCGGGAAGAAGTGGAGTTTGCCAGCAAACTCCCGAAGCCAGAGAACATTGAGCTGGCAGAGAAGTAGGTCATGTTCGAGGCGTCCTCAACACTGAGAAAAGCGAAGCCCGAAGACGATTCGGGCTTTGCTCATATTTGCTCCTGGCAATCCAGCGCAACAATGTTCGATCGAGAATCCCGGCTCTGCAGTACCTCCTGGGGGTAAGAGCGACCGCCGGACAGGCACGGTACCCTGAGCGCGAACTGGCTCCATCAAGGCCGCGCCTACGGAGGAAATCCCATTCGCTTGACCAGGTCCTGGAATCGCGGATCGGAGCGGAGAGTGTCCATCCTGAGATCGGACTTCAGGAAAAACGACAGGTCGGCGGATCTCTCCTCATAAGCTTTTTCGAGGAATTCAAAGGCTTTGTCTTTGTTGCCCAGGCCGGCATAGATCGTGGCAATCATGTAGGGGGAGACATAACCAGTCTTCGATTGCTCCACCAGATCCCGCAATATCCTTTCTGCTTCCGCTCTCTTGCCGGTACGCGCATATGCGTAGGCCAGGCCAGCCGTAGGATCACTGTCGTTGCCCGAGTATTCGACCGCTTTCTGATACTCCGGGATTGCCAGCAGTGTTTGCCCTGAACCCTGATACGCGACGGCAAGCAGGTTGCGGCCTAACCAATGACGAGGATTTGAAGCCACATAGTTCCGCATGGCTTCGAGCATCGGCTGGTAGTCGCGCAGTTGGTAGTAAACATGTCCAAAGTGGACCTCCGACTCCAACCGCACGGGATCGAGTTGGCGGAGGCTCGCACACTCCGCAAGTGCTTCGGCTCGCTGGCCTCTCCAGGCGATGTAGTTAATGTGATGTGAATGAACCCGACGGGAGTTCGGGCTTAACTCGAAAGCACGTTGAAAGTTTCGGTCTGCCTCCAGCACGTTCCAGTCGTACCGCCAGTTTGTATATGCAAGAACGCCGTAAGCTTCCCCGAGGTTCTCATCCAGTTGGAGAGCTTTGGAGACGAACTCTTTGGTTCGTTTTGCTGCCTCGGCTGGCGGCAGTCTGCGAGTGATCATGTAGCTCAGGTAGCAGTTCGCCAGACCGGCGTATGCAAGAGCGAAATTGGGATCTTTCTGCAGCGCCTGCTCATAGTAAGCCTGCTCTCTGGCCATTGCCTCGAAGGTGAAGCTCGCGCCCTCAACCTGTCCTCGGAGGTAATCCGAGTAGGCAGCCGGATTGACGCGCCGTGCCCGGCTGAGCTGTTCCTGCACCTGCGGAGCCAAAGTGAGCCGGATCTGCTGGGTGACCGCGCGGGCGATGTCGGCTTGCGTCAGCAAGATGTCACCCCGGTCCCGATCATAACTTTCCGCCCAAAGGAGTGCCTGGTTCTCGACCGTGATCAGCTGCATAGTAATGCGCACCCGGTCTCCCACCTCTTGCACGCTGCCTTCCAGAACATAATCCACGTCCAGTTCACGCCCAATCTCGCTGATCTTCTTGGGCGAGTTCTTGTACTTCATGGCCGACGTTGCGGCGATCACCCCGAGACGATGCGCATCCAGCCGCCCCAGCCAGTTGATCATCTCGTGGGTCATGCCGTCGCTGAAGAATTCCTCATCGGCATCTCCGCTGAGGTTTTCAAATGGCAGGACGGCGAGCATGACCTTTCTCTCCAGCGGCCCCGATCGGTGGGTCTGGCGCCAGAGCAGATAAGACGAAATCGCAATCGCGACAAGAACTATGCAGCCGGCGGTAACCAGCCGCCACCGCGGCCGGACGGCCACCGGTGTCGGGATCCGAAGGCTGGCCTGAGTTGCCGTCTCCACTGAAGCAATGAAACGGTAGCCATGGCGCGGGAGCGTCTCGATGTATTGCGGCGTTTCGGCCTCATCGCCGAGCGCCGCCCGCAGTCTTCGGATACTGGAATTCAGCCCGTGCTCGAAGTCCACAAAGGTCCCGGTTTCCTCCGGCCACAGTCGTTGACGAAGTTCTTCGCGGGTGACGAGCGTTCCCGGCTTCTCTAGGAGGATGGACAGAATTTGAACAGGCTGGCCTTGCAGCTTCAACTTCTGGCCCAACTTGAACAGTTCAGCCGACTGCGTATCAAGATCGAACGGGCCGAAGCGCAGCCTTTCTTTCGGAAGAACGGGCATGAGCCACCCACCGTCGGCAGAAAACGTAGCACCGAACTTGGCGGGGAGTCAGTGATTGCCCGCACATTTTGGTCGCCGGGACAGGAGGCCTCCCCCCGGCAAAACCCGAACTGATAGAATCGAACACGATGTCTGCCTACGATCTCATCCAGATCTCGCCCACCCCGCACCTGCGCGCCCCCAAGCCGCAGTGGCTGCGGGCCAAAGCTCCCGTCGGAGATAACTTCCACAATCTGAAAAAACTGGCCCGCGGACTCGGCCTGCACACCGTCTGCGAATCCGCCCAGTGCCCGAACATCGGCGAGTGCTGGAACCACAAAACCGCAACCTTCATGCTGCTCGGCGACATCTGCACTCGCCGCTGTGGTTTCTGCGCGGTGCCAAAAGGCAAGCCCGAGCCCATCGACTGGAAGGAACCCCGCCGCGTCGCCCAAGCTGTCGCCACGCTGAGTCTGAAACACGCCGTCGTCACGAGCGTGAACCGCGACGATGACAACCTGGGCAGCGCCAAAGTTTTTGCCGAAACCATCCGCGAGATTCGCGCCCTGACTCCCGATTGCCGCGTCGAAGTCCTCATCCCCGACTTTCAGGGCGTAGAAGAATCGCTGCGCATCGTCCTCGACGCCAGACCTGACATCCTCAACCACAACACCGAAACCGTCCCGCGCCTTTACCGTGCCGTCCGCTCCGGCGCGCGCTACCAGCGCTCGCTTAACCTGCTGGAAAATGCCAAGAAGTTTTCTCCCGGCATCGTGACCAAAAGCGGCCTGATGGTCGGCCTGGGTGAATCTACCGAAGAACTCATCGAAGTATTCCGCGATCTCGGCACCCGTGGTGTGGACATTCTCACGGTCGGCCAATATCTCCGCCCATCGAAAGATCATCTCCCCATCGCCCGCTTCTACGAGCCGCAGGAGTTCGTTGACCTGCGCAACCAAGCCCTCCGCTTCGGTTTCCGCCACGTCGAGTCCGGACCCATGGTTCGCTCCAGCTATCACGCGCACGAGCACGCCGATGCTGCTGCGCAGCCGCGGGCGGTGTTTTAGCTTGCCGCGGACGGGCTCCCCCGCCAAAATTCCTCTTTCTCAAAGCAGGGAACACAGGTTTACTATCCCCATCGAACAAATTGCCATCAGGAGGTTTCCCCGCCCGTGGTGACCCTCCTTCTTGTCGTCCTCGGCTTCTGCTCCGGATTGCTCGGCGCTCTCACCGGCATCGGCGGAGGCGTCCTGCTCACTCCCATCCTTGCCCTGCACTTCGGTATCCCGATCCGCCAGGCCATCGGCACCAGCCTCGTCGCCGTCATCACCACTTCTGCTGCCAGTTCCTCCGTCCATCTGCAGCGCCACACCACCGACATCCGCCTCGGCATGACCCTCGAACTGGCTACGTCCTTCGGCGCTGCCGTCACCGCTTATCTCGTCGGCTACTTCAACCGCAACGCCCTCGAAGGATTATTCGCTGGCTTCCTCCTCTACAGCGCCCTCACCATCCTCATCCGTGGCGGCAAAGTCAAGGCGCAGGACGAACCATCGCCCGCGCCCAACGGCGAGACGGTCATTCCTCCCTATGAGCCCAAGCGCTATCCGCTCGGACTGTCCGCATCGTTAGTGGCCGGCGCGCTCTCCGGACTGCTCGGCATCGGTGGCGGCCCCATTAAGGTTCCGGTCATGTTCATCTTCATGAACGTGCCGCTCATGGTCGCCACCGCAACCTCCAACTTCATGATCGGCGTCACCGGCGCCGCCAGCGCCATCGTCTATTACCGCCGCGGCGACATCCTCGTACAGTACGCCGCGCCGCTGGCCGTCGGCGTCTTCCTCGGATCGCTTCTCGGCGCGCGTCTCGCCCCGCGCATTCACACCAAGGTTGTCGTCTACCTGCTGGTCGCCATCATGTTCTATCTTTCCGGACACCTGATCCTGCACCTGCTCCGGGGGTGGGTATGAGTCAGGTGCGGGAGCCCGCCTTCGACCGCGCTGTCGCCCTTGTGCTGCGCGTCGGGGCCTTCAGTTGCTTCTTCGTTATGCTGGCCGGTCTGATCGACAGCCTCTTCATGACCGGACACACTCCGCTCGACATCGAGCGCGTCGGCGTCCTGCTTATGCTGGCCACGCCCGTCGTGCGAGTCCTTGTCGCCTGCTTCCTGTTCTTCCGGGAGAAAGACTACCGCTATGGATGGATCTCGCTGGGAGTGCTGGTGATCCTGCTGCTGAGCTCAGTCTTCGGCATCGGCGAGCACTAGGAAAGGAACCATGGAGAGACAGCCGCCTCAGCCGTCCCGTCGAAGCCAAGCGAGACCGCCTTGGAGTTTGTCGAGGGATGTTCGCGCTCAGAAGATGTGCAGCTTGATGCTCAGATACTTCTTCGGATTTTCCCGGATCGCCTTCACCAGATCCCGCGTCTCCACCAGCATCTGGTTGGCATTGTTGTAAAGGGTTTCGTCCTTGAACAGCTTGCCCGCGGTGCCTTGCCCCGCCTCTAGTTCGGTGGTCAGCTGCGACAGCTTGGTAATGGTGGTATCGAGTTTCTTCGCCAGTTCCTCGTCCTTCGACAGCTTGCCGATCGTGCCCTTGCCCGCGTTGATGTCGTCGGTCAGCTTCTTGATATTGGCGATCGCGTCGTTGGCGTTGTTGTAGAGCGATGGATCCTTGGCAAACTTGCCCGCCGTGCCCTTCCCCTGCTGGATATCGTCAATCACCGCATTCATCTTGTCGAGCGTAGACAGAAACTTGTCATACGCGTCGTTGCGGCTGATCAACGCTCCCAGGCTGCCCTGGCCGCTGCTCACCTGGTCCACAATTTTTTGGAAGTCGGCCACCGTGGCCGAAAAGCGGTTATAAAGAGTCGGGTCGTAAATCAATTTGCCCAGCGACCCCTTGCCGCTTTCCGCAAACGCCAGAATGCGGTCGGCGCGCTTCAGCAGTGCATCCATATTCTGCAGCGTGCTTTGGCTGGCCCGTACCACCTGATTGAAGTCGCCATGCACCTGGGTCGGCAGCGTGTCGCCGTCCTGGGCCGGGCCGCCGACCGCCTGCGCGCTGTCAATGTCGAGATAGGTTTCGCCCAGCACTCCCGCGGTCTCCAGCGAGGTCACCGAATCGCGTCGCAGCGCGTAATCGTATTTGGTGCTCACCTTCATCGTGATTTCCACCGGAGTCAGCTGTTTGTCCTTGTCGGGCACAATACGAATGCGCGTCACATTCCCGATATCCACGCCGCTGAGCCGCACCGGGGCGCCCACGCGCAGGCCCTGCGCATTATCGAAATAAGAACGAATCGTGATTCGCGCGGTGAACAGGCCGGCGGTATTGGAGATCAGGAACAGCAGCAGCGCCAGCGTCGCGCTGGCAACAATGACCGTGATCCCAACCCTCAGTTGCGACCACTTCAGCTGCTTCTGGCTAGGCAATGGATTTCCTCATGAAGTCTTCCTCGGATGAGGCAGGCAGCACGCCCATCGCAGAATGATAGCAAACCCCGGCCAAACAAACGTCAGGATGCTCCCTGACCGTCTTAGCCCTGTGGAAGAGCGGCCCTTCAGGGCCGCGTCGAGCTGGCAAGAACCTCGGGCTTTAGCCACTGGGGTTACCAGCCGCCTTTGCTCGCAAGGCCGGCACCAGCCCCAAAGCCAGCAGATACGCGCCAGCCCCGCAAATCAGCGTCACGCTCAGCCCAAACTGGATGGCCAGCACCATGGCCAGCACGGACCCCAGCACGCTCGCGGCCGCATTCATTGCCCACGCCCATTCCACCGCATTGTCAGGCGCTGCGGGAAATTCCGGTGCGGGAGCTGCTGCCAGCGCCCTCAACCCCGTCGGGAATGGCATTCCCATCACGAATCCCAGCGGGATCAGCAGTACACCGCTGATCACCAGCCGGTATCCGAAGGCCAGCCCGACCCACTGCGCCAGCATGCCCGGCAGAAAAAGCACGTTGGCCACCAGCACCAGCGCCACCAGCGCCAGCGGCACCCATCCCGACTCCACGCGCGGCAGCCATCTTCGCGAGGTCAGGCTCCCCGCCCCGCTGGATAGCATCAGCAGAAAAATCACCACCGTCAGCGCGTACGTCGGATGTCCCAGAAACAGAACGAAGCGCTGGATGAACGCAATCTCGACCAGGATGTATCCCAGCCCGACTGCGACAAAGTAAAACAACGGTAACACCGACTGCCGCGTCTTTCCCCCCTGCAGCGCTAGCGGCAGAATCAGAAACGCCAGCACCGCCGCCACCGAAATCCCCAGTACCAGCAGCAGGACCAGCACTCCCAGGTTGACTTTCCAATCGATTCCCTCGCGCAGGCCCTGCTCGCCCAGAATTTGCCCCGCCTTCAAAGTGAAAAAAAAGAACGGAGCGTTGTCCGTCACCGGCGCCACATTGTACGCATACCCGCGCGCAAACCCATACGGATCGTTGCTCGCGATCAACTCCGAAAACGGATTTCGCCCCGGCTGCGACGGCAGGTACAGCGGCTCCAGCTCGGAATAACGATCGAAGTGACGGATCACCGCCGCTTCTTCGTCGGCGGTAAACGGACTCTTCTTCGCCAGCACTACCACCGGGATGCCGTCTTCATCCAGCGCGCCCTGCGAGGCAACCATGAAATGCCGCGCCGGATCGCTCACTCCCAGCCGGTGCAGCGCATCCATCGCCACCGCCACCACCCGCAGCGCCTCGCGCGGATGCCGGAACTCCCATCGCGTGATGGCGATCATTCCATCGGGCTTGAGATGTTCAAAATATTCGCGGAACGCTTCGACCGTATAAAGATTGTTTTCGCTTAGCGCGAAGGCCCCCGCTGCCGTCGAAGCCCACGTATCCACCAGCGTCATCTGGACGACATCGAACCGTTGTTGGGTCGAGCGCAAGAACGACCGCCCGTCACTGACGTGAATGTGCACGTCCGGCCGCTCGTACAAATGCTGTGAGTAATCGGCATAACGCTCACGCATTACCGTCGTGGCAATCAGCGGATTGATTTCGATCCCGGTCACACTCGGGCTGCCGTTCGCGACGGCACGCAGCACGTCCACTCCGCCGCCCGGCCCGATAATGGCGTACTCTCCGTGCGGCCGCAGGACATTGGCCAGCGCCGGCGGAGCCGCCATCAGGTTGTGCTCCCATTTCGTCCCCTGCCAGTGCGCCAGGTCGGCATTCATGATGTAGGTGGAAGCATCCGCATCGATCACCACCGCCTTTGCCGTCCCCTGCCGGTCCACTTCCACCCGCGAGATCGCGTTCCAGCGCGCGAACTCCACCCACGCCGGATCACGGAACATCCCCTTGGCGTACACCACGTCCATGAGCCGCCCCGAATAATTCGCCGCGGTCAGCGCCGCCAGTGCCAGAGCCAGCAGGCCGGCGTTTCTGCGCGCCTTGCCTTCTTCCGCCCAGATCATGGCTGCTGCCGCCGCCGCTATTCCAGCCACCAGAATGGCATTCGGTCCCCCCAGCCAATTCAGCAGCGGCACCACGGCCAGGCAGGCCAGCGCCCCGCCGCAAAGATCCGCCCCATAAAGCCGCGGAATGCGATGCGTTTCTCGCGCGAACACCACCGAAAACAGCAGCCCGGTCAGAAAGAAAGGAACCGCAGCTGCCAGATACAGCAACGTCAGCCGCAGCATATTTCTGCCGGAGACGTTCAGCGCGACCGGCACATGCAGGACGATGTCCAGCACCGCCACCACCACCATGGCGTTCGCTGCGCAGAGTCGCGCCGCCAGCGCCCGCGTCTCCACTCGTGCCAGCCGCTCTCTGAGCAGATAAGCGAAGACCCCTCCCGCTCCCAGTCCCAGCAGCGCGATTGAAATCGCCAGAAACGCGAAATGATAGAAGAGGACAACCGAAAACAGCCGTGTTAGCGCCAGCTCAAGCAGCAGCGCGGCAAAGCTGGTGAGCGCCAGCCCCGCCAGCAGAGTCTTCTCCGGAATCTCAATTTTCCCTGCAGTCGCAGCAGGACTCGCAGTCAGAATGGACATAATCGTGAGGGATGCGTCAGTCTAGCAGACGGAGCGCACTGCCGGGAAAGAACGCTCCCTCAGGATGTTGGGTGGCGCAGCGCTTCAGCGCTGCAATATGGCCGTCTGATGGACTCGGGCTTTAGCCTCTGAGGTACGTCCACTGCTTGACTTGCCGCCTCCTCCCTTGTAATCTCGCGAACCATCGGCCTGGAGGCGCGATTGAAGCTGCTGCTCGAAACACGGGACGTAGGTCGCGTCACCATCGTCCGCTGCCAGGGACGAATTGTCGCCGGGGGCGAGGTCGAAACCCTCCGCGCTCATGTCGCATGGCTCCTTCGTGACCGCCGCGCCATCGTGCTGCATCTCGGTGACGTGGTTTTTGTTGACAGCAGCGGCCTCGGCACCATGGTTCGCGCCCTCACCAGCACACGCCAGGTCCGCGGCGATCTCAAGCTCTGCCAGGTTCCCGACCACGTCCGCAGAGTCCTCGAACTATCCCATCTGAACAAACTGTTCGATTCGCACGACTCCGAAGACAACGCCATAGCCGCCTTCTACAAAACACCGGTGCAAGCGACTGCCGCCGCACAGGCCGGACGCAGCGTTCTTTGTATCGAGCGCAACCCCGACGTGGCGGCATATTTGCGCGAAGCGCTGCGCAATGCCGGCTACGACGTTCACACCAGCAATAGCCTGCGCGACGCCCTCATCCTGATGCGAGTCACCAGCTTCGATCTGCTGCTGCTCGGCCCCGGACTCGCCGCCGCATCTGCCACCGAAAAGAATTTCCGCGACGCTTGCGCCGCCGTCCCGGTCATTGAACTCGGCAGTGAATTTTCTACCCTCGAAGCCGGCCAGGCCGCCGCCGACGTCCTCGAAAGAATAGCCGCCCGCCTGAAGGCTTCCTAGCCCCGCAGGGGCGGCATGTGATACCCCCGCACGTGAGTGCCGGGTAGAAGTGGGGACAACGGAGCGAGTCCCCTAGGGATGGCACAAAACGGCCCGATTCCCCACCCAACTTCCCACCAGCGCCCCATCCACCACATCTTCCACTCTCACCCGCATCCACCGGTTCGCCGCATGTTGCCCGCGCACATGCAGCTTCAGATAATTGTCCGTCAGCGCTTCCGTATACCCGGGACCGTTCGCGCGCAGCGTGATCGCTTCCATCTCCTTCCCGACAAACCCCCGCATAAATGCCAGCCTTTTCTCCGCCGCCAATTCGCGCAGAACGCGGTTCCGCTCTCGCGCCACCGGCGCCGGAACCTGGCGCGGCATCTCCGCCGCCGGCGTCCCAGGCCGCGCCGAATACGTGAACACATGCAAGTAGGTAAAAGGCAACTCCTTCACCAGGCGACGCGTCGCCTCAAATTCGGCATCGGTCTCTCCAGGAAATCCCACCATCACATCCGCCCCGATCGCCGCCTCCGGCATCGCCGCATGAATCTTTTCGACTTTTTCCCGATAGTGCCACGGCCGGTATTTGCGATGCATGCGCCTCAGCACCGCATCACTGCCCGACTGCATCGGAACATGTGCGTGCCTGGCGATCCGCCGCGATGACGCCACCAGCGTGATCAGTTCCTCCGTCCAGTCCATCGGCTCAACCGATGAAATGCGTAACTTTTCGATGGAAGTTTTTTCCAGGATCGTGCAGATCAGCGACGCCAACATCGGCTGCGCAAAGGCGCCGTCGGATGTCAGATTTCTGGCCTCAGACTCGACCCCTTGGCTGAGGTCCGAGGTCTGAGGCCTGAGGTCTCTTCCCCACCGCCCCAGATTGATCCCGCTCAAAACCACCTCGCGATACCCGGCCTCCACCAGTCCACTCACTTCGCGCAGAATCCGGCTCACGTCGAGCGAGCGGCTCTGTCCGCGAACGAAGGGGATCACGCAAAACGAGCAGCGGTTGTCGCATCCGTCCTGGATCTTAAGATTGGGGCGCGTGCGTTCATTGGCAGCCTCAAAGACCGGGGCCGCCAGCAACTCGGTGTGGGCAAAAATGTCGGAAACAAAAATGGAGTTCGGAGTTCTCAGTTCCCGGTTCTCCGACAGAGCGGCGAGCGGAACAAATTTGCCATGCTTCTCTTCAGCGACAAGATTCTTCTGCAGCGCGATCTGCGCCAGTTGATGCTTGTGCGAGTTGCCAATCACGCAGCTCACGCCTGGCAGCGCCGCGATTTCCTCGGAAGCGCGCTGCGCGTAGCACCCGGTCACCACGATGCTCGCCTCGGGATTCTGCCGCTGCACGCGCCGGATCGCCGCCCGCGCGTCCTGGTCCGCTGCCGAAGTTACCGTGCAGGTGTTCAGCACGACCACCGACGCCTGCGCTGCCGTCGCCGCCCGCCCCAGTCCCAACTCTTCGAACTGCCGCTCCAAAGCGGCGCCATCCGCCTGCGTAGCGCGACACCCGAAATTTTCGACGTAGTATCCCGACACTTCTCTATGGTAGCGCACGCCGCCGCTCAAGACAGGCAGGGAACATTCCAAATGATTCGTGATTCACTGTGGCAATACGATTTTGGGTGGCGCAGCGCTTCCAGCGCTGCGATAAGCTGCGCACACTGCTCCCTCATTGTGCCCGATCCGGGCGAGCCACGGAATCACGCCGACGCGGCGGTCCGGCGCGACTGGAAACACTCCCGGCAGAAGACCGGCCGGCCCTGCGTCGGCCGGAAAGGCACCGTCGTCTCTTTTCCGCACCCCGAGCAGGTGGCCTGGGTCTCAACCTTGGTGTAACGGTAGTTCTGGCTCTGCGCGGGGGGCGCGCCCAGCACCGAGACCCGCTTCGCCTTGCAGGATTTGCAGCGTTTTGGTTCGTTGCGGAACTGCTTGTCGTGAAAGAAGAGTTGTTCCCCGGCGGTGAATACGAAATCACCCCCACAATCCACACACTTCAGCACCTTGTCCTGAAACTCCATTGAGGATGGCTCCCTTCAGCCCGTCTCCCAGCGCCCACCCGCGGGGAAAGAACTGCGGTGGTACGGCAAAAAACGAGTCGTCTACAACCCCCTCTCGCATTTAACCCTTGGACTCGGCCCGCCATGCGCCACGGCGCATGGGTACAGACTTGTTCTTACTTGTATGCCGGAAGAACTATCAGTATGAGCACTCTCCTGTTGCAGCTCATCATGGCGGGGGCCAGATTAAGCAGAGCCGCCCCGGGGGGAGCGGCCCTTTGCTGCTGCGGAATACCTTACTTTAGTCCTGCTCTTTGCGCGTCTTTTTGCGGGCCCGCTTGCGGGCCAGCGCGGCCTTCACGCGCTTCTTCTCGCCGGGCTTCAGGTAAAAGGAGTGGCGCTTGACCTCCTTGATGATGTCTTCCTGTTGCACCTTACGCTTAAAGCGGCGCAGAGCATTCTCGAGGGATTCTCCCTCTTGCAACCTCACTTCTGCCAAACTGACACACCCCCAAACTCGTCCGATAGGACCGAATAGTTATTTCAAGGATTTGAGCCCAAGTCAAGGGCAAGCGCTGAATGTTTCCAACCTCTCACGAGCCTTGCACTCTTCGCGTCTCACAATGAGATTACCCTAGGGGACAGAACAGGCACCGACTATAAGCCAGGGGCCGAACCGTCCAGCAAGTCATCCCGGAGGCTATTGGCATTAGCGGCGGTAATTTCGGCTGATGTCCAGACGTCCTGCAGCGCGGCGGGCCAAGCCACGGTCCAAAAGCGCGAGGTCGGTCCGGAGAAGCGGCGAGTCCACATTTTAGTCGCAATGTGGCGCGCGAAGGCGACCGTGACGCAATCGCCGCTCTCCAGCACTCCGATGCCATTCGGATTATCGAACTCGCGAGCCGCAGTGAGCGAAGCGTTGTTCGTGCAGCTCCACAGCTCCGCCGCGTCCCTGTAATCGTCAGCCGACTCGCGGTAGAGAGAGTACAGCTTCTTCTGCTTAGGACTGAGCGAACTCTCATTGATCAAGTCCAGTTGCGCCCGCATCTCCGCAACTAGTCGCAAGTACTCGTCAATGCCGACCTTAGTATCTAACGCGGCGCCCAGTCTGACGGCGGCGGCGTGCACTCCATCGAACTTTGACAGCGCTGTCCGGCGACGCTCGGCTTGAAGCGCCTTCTCTTGGGCGATGTTGCGCTCTCGGTGCTCCCGATAGAGTCCCATCGCCGCCGCAACTCCCAGACTCAACCCGGCCAACACTAGTACGGCCGCGAGCATTCGTTGTTTCATCTGAATTAGTACACAAACTTCGCCGCCAACTGCACCTGGCGCGGCGCATACGCCGCATTCGGCCTCATAAAGTTCTTCGGCAACGTGTAATACCCGGGATAAGTAGCAATCCCCGCCGTCGCCGAATTCGCGACAAACATGGACGCCGTCGTCACCATCCCGTTCGACGTAATGGCCACCCGCTGGTTGTCGCGATTGAACAGGTTAAACGCCTCGCCCACCAACTCCAGCCGGTAGCGCTCCCCAAAGCGTATCTTCTTCGTCAGTCGCAGGTCCGCCGTCGCGTAATCCGGACCCGTGAACCCGTTTCGCCGATACCCAGGCAGCCGGTCGTTCAAATCATTTCCGTCCTGATTCGGGTCCCCAGTCACCGTCGCATTCACCGGCCGCCCGCTACCATAGTTCACCACGGTAGAAATCTTCCAGTCGTTGAAAAATCTCCCGAGCTCCTCATGCCCGCGGTGAAACGGATGCGGCTCGGCCGAAAACGCCGCCACCAGCCGCTGCCGCTGGTCGGTGACGCTCGGCCCACGCTCCGCGCTCGGATTGTACGAATTCTGCACCGTGGCCGGCTGCCCCGCCACCAGCGCATCCTGTCCGTCGTCCATGGCACGCGCGTAAGTGTAGGAGAGCCGCAAGTACGTCCCGCGCGCCACCCGGCGATTCAGCGAAATCGTCGCCCCGTTGTACAGGCTCGATGCTGCGCTCTGAAACTCACGGACCGCTCCCAGCTGCGCAATCGGCCGCCCCAGCGGATTGATGCACGGCGGCCAGGGACAATCCAGCGTCCGGCTGAACTGCCAGGTCGCAAACGAATACACCGTGTACGTCCCACCCTGAAAGACCGATCCCGTCGAATCAAAGATCGGATAAGTCAGCGCCGCGGGCTGCGGCAGATTCACATCCAGCGCCCGGATCAAGTGCTCGCCCCGCACATTCAGCAGCGACAACGCCAGGCTGGTCCGCTCCGCTACCTCCTTCTCCAGCGTCAAGCTCGCCTGCTGCACCCGCGGGGTCACGAAATTCTCGGCAAACGCCGAGACATCATGCGTCATACCCTGCGTAAATCCCGCCGGCAGCAGGCAGTTCGCCGCATACAGCGGACAGCTCACCAGCGGATTCGGGTACGCCGGAAACACCTGGCGATCCCAATACCGCGACTTGTTGAGAAACACCTGTGCGTCGGTAATCCCGTTTTCGGTCTGCAGCACCGAGTTGTAGATCTGCGGAATCCGCACAAAGAAGATTCCGTAGCCGCCGCGCACCACCAGCGGACGCGCCTTGCCCACCGAAAATGCAAATCCTGCCCGCGGTGCAAAGTTATACGGTCGGAACGGAACCTTCCCCGCCGGCGGAAACAAAGGATTCGACACAAGACCTGCCGTCGCGAACGTCTGCAAGTCCCACCGCGCGCCCAAATTCACCGCCAGCCGGTCCGTCACCCGCACCGTATCCTGCGCAAACGCCGCATATTCCTTGCTGTCCGGGCGCGACGTCGCGCTGCCGAAATTCTGCAGATAATACTTCGGCACTTCATGCGCATACGCCCGCAGCGGCGAGAGCGGAAGGCCGGCCTCCATCGGCTCATACGTAAACGGATTCACCTTGATCGGATAAAACAGATACTCCCCGCTCTGTTGGCTGGGAAAGAAATCGTAGGTCCACGTCAGCAGCCCGTCGCCGCCCAGCTTCCACGTATTCCGCCGCCCCTCGAAACTCAACGTTTCGGCCACATGCAGCCGGTGCTCCCGCGTCTGCCGCGGCAGCAGGTTCGACCGTCCCTTGCCTTCAAGGATGGTCGGAATCTTCACCAGCACATCGCTGGTGTTGCTGAACGACTGCTGCTGATCCCGCGAGAACTGCGCCCGCAGATGGCTGATCCACCGCGGCGAAAGCCCGCTGGTCAGTGTCATCGCCCCGGTCTCGGTCGCCACCAGTTCCTCACCGTTGTCGCTGATCGAATCGTAAGTCACCGGACTCGCCGGATCGAGAAACACATTATTCGCGCCCCAATACCGCGTCGTGTTCACCCGCAGCGTCAGCTGGTTGCGTGCCGTCAGATTGAGATCCAGCTTCCCGTACGCCGAGTTCCCCATCTGCGCCGCCGGATACTCTCCCGCCAGCGACGTCAACTGCGCCGCCGTCGCAAACACCAGCGCCTCATCGGTCGCATCGTAGTCTCCCGGCGTGTACGGCCCCGTGCTCGCCTCCGGCACAACTTTCGAACTGCCGTTCAGAAACTCAACCACGTTGGGCACATGGAAGATGTGCTGGTCGAACCCGGCAAAGTAGAAAACCTTATTTCGCTTGATCGGCCCGCCGATCGTCCCTCCCATCTGCTGCTGCCGGTTGTGCGGCCGGAAAGCCAGAAACCGATCTGCCGCTCCAAACGAGCTGTCCCGCAGATAGTAAAACGCCGTGCCGTGCACGTGATTCGATCCCGACTTCGTCACCACATTCACTACCGCCCCACCCGACCGCCCCAGCTCCGCCCCATACGAATTCGACGACACTCGAAACTCCTGCACCACTTCCGTCGAAAACGAATACGGCGCCCGATACCGCCCGCGCGCCTGCGCGAAGAATCCGTTGTTGTAGTCTCCGCCATCCACCAGGAAGCTGTTCTGAAATCCGCGAATGCCGCCGAATGAGAGGTCCCCATTCGTCGCCGATGTCAAACTGCGCGGATCCTGCGTCACCCCCGGCGACAGCAGCATCAGATCCGAAAATCGCCGCCCGTTCAGCGGCAAGTCTGCCAGCGCGCGCTCATCCAGCAGCGACGACACCGCGCCCGGCTTGGTCTCCACCATCCCCGGCGCCGCCGAAACCGTCACATTCTCCTCCACCCGCGCCACATTCAGCCGAAACTCCAGTTCCACCGTGCCGCCCACGTCCACATGCAGCTGCGGCGTCAGTTGCGGTGACATGCTCGGCGCTACCGCCCGCGCCGAGTAATCTCCGGGAGGCAGCAGATCAATCGCAAACCGCCCCTCGCTGTCGCTGGTGGCCGAGTAGCGCCGCCCGGTCGCGACGTTCACCACCACCACTGACGCCTGCGGGATGCGCCCGCCGCTCGCATCCACCACCGTCCCGCGAATCTCTCCCATCGCCGAGTCCTGCGCCCTCAGCCGCGGCACGAGCGGCATCATGATCACAAAAAGCAGAATCAGAAGGAGGAAACAGAAGAACAGCCGACCCAAACTGCGCGTTGCATTCATAGCGGTCGCCCCCGAATTGGCGGAATCCCTCCGGCAGTTCATGCCGGATCATCTCGGAGGGCGGCCCGACGCGCGACCGGACGCGAGCCGGGGAAAATCGCGGAGAACTGCCGGAAAGCGCAACCTAGGCCAGCGCGGCCGGAAAGCTTCCCCGCAAAATAAAGAGAAACCCGAGCCCTGTATAGCACGCCCTCACAAAGACTGCAGTGACGCGCCGCTATTTTTTTGCATGTATTCCCACAAAGGGAATGACGCAAACAGCGGCTCCTCCGATGGCCGGTTTCCCTTGCCCCTCAGGCAATCTCGTGCCTTCGCATCGTGCCGCGGCGCAACTCTGCGCTGTACCTGCGCCGTGCAAAGACACGACCGGACGTTGTACTTCAGGTTGCACCGATGACACCTTTCTAACTTTTTTTTCCGCTGCTACTCTGCGCTCAGTTCTGGACCCACACGCTCTTCCGCTTGGGGGGATTTCTATGAATCGCAAGAGCGCGCGCCCATTCGTCGTTTGCTCGCTTCTCATCACCTGTTCGCTGGCCTCGGTATTATCGGGTTGCGGAATGCTCGGAGTTTCGAGTGGCCCCTCCCTGGCGATCAGCCCGTCCACGGCGAATGTCCGGGTCGGCGACACTCAACAGTTCGCCGTGCAGGGCGCTGCTGCGGTTTCCCAGAGCGCCGCTGTCACTGCAGCCGGAACCGCCGTCGCAAAGATGGCGCCACTCGACGATGCCCGGCCGATGAGCAGCCCGCCAGCCGTGGCGGCTACTTCCGGAACCGCCACCACTTACGTCTGGTCGGTGAATGGCGTTCCCGGCGGAAACGCGACCGTCGGCACCATCAGCAGTTCCGGCCTGTATACGTCTCCTTCGGCCCTTCCGTCGCCCGCAGCGGTTACCGTTACCGCCACCAGTTCCGATAAGACCCACTCCGCCAATGCCGCCGTTTCTCTGGAGAACCCGATCCCGGTCGTGCAGAGCGTTTCGCCCACCACCGTGGACGTCGGCGCCTTCACCCTCACGGTTACCGGATCCAAGTTCGTCAAAGGCGCACAAGTTGTTTTCGATGGAGCGGCGCTCCAAACCACCTTCTCCTCCCCCACTCAGCTCACCGCCACCGGAATCGCGGCTCAATCACAAATCGGGAAGGGAACGCTCACCGTCAGGAATCCCGACCCCGGTTCTGCGCTCGCGGCCACCGCTTTCACGCTGGACGTCGGCCCGGCCATTACCGTTGCCGTGACTGTGAATCCCTCGACCGCGCAGGTGCGTGACGGTGGCACCCAACAGTTCTCCGCCTCGGTCTCCGGCTCCAACAATACCGCGGTTACGTGGGCGGTCAATGGCGTGGCGGGAGGAAATTCCAGTGTGGGCACGATCAGCAACTCGGGACTTTACACCGCACCGGCCAGCGTGCCCAATCCCAACACCGTAACGGTAACCGCCACCAGCGCAGCCGATGCGCGCGCTTCCGGCTCCGGCGCCGTTGCGGTCGAGAATCCGATTCCGATCATTACCTCGCTCCAGCCCGCCAACGTTAACGTGGGCAACTTCACCCTCACCGTCAACGGGACTGGTTTCGCCAGCGGCGCCTGGGTTGTGTTTGGCGGACAAAACCTCACCACCCAAGTCGTGAGTTCTACCCAATTGATCGCAACTGGAACGGCGACGACCCAGCAACTCGGCCAGGTGATCGTTCAGGTCAAGAACACCAATCCCGGTGCCGCCGGCTCCAACACATTGGCCGAGCAAGTTACGACTCCGGTGAACCAGGTCAACGCCATGGTGGCGGCCCGATTCCTGGAGCAGTCCAGCTGGGGTCCGACTCCCGCTTCAATCACGCAAGTGCAGCAGCTCGGTCTCCAGGCCTATCTGAATCAGCAATTCGCCGCCACGGTTTCCGCCTATAACACTCCCGGGCCGAAAGATGACATCACCTTTGTGCAGAAGCAGTTCTTCGTCCACGCCACTCAGGGCCAGGACCAGCTCCGCCAGCGCGTGGCTTTCGCCCTCTCGGAGATCATGGTGATCTCCGAAGTCAAGATCGGCGACCCCACTGCCTTCTCTTCATACATGAACATGTTGCAGAAAGACGCCTTCGGCAACTTCTCGACCTTGCTGAACGACGTCACCCTCAGTTCGGCCATGGGCTACTACCTCGACATGGGCAACAATGACGGCTGCAAGGGCTGCTCTCCCAATGAGAATTACGCCCGCGAAATCATGCAGCTCTTCTCCATCGGCCTGGTGCAACTGAATCCCGACGGCACCCCGCAGCTCGACGCTTCCGGCAATCCCATCCCCACCTACACCCAGGGCACCATTGATGGCTTAGCCCACGTGTTTACTGGCTGGTCTTATCCGCCCGCGGGATCCGGCTTCTATGCGAACCCGAACTTCTCCGGTCCCATGCTCCCCTACGACTCCAACCACGACAAGGGAGCCAAACTATTGCTGAATGGCGTTACCCTGCCCGCCGGCGGAAACATCCAGGATGATCTGAACGCCGCCCTGCAGAACATCTTCAATCATCCCAACGTTGGGCCATTCATCTGCAAGCAGCTGATCCAGAAACTGGTCACCAGCAATCCCAGCGGCGATTATGTCTCGCGGGTTACGCAAGTCTTCGATAACAACGGCAGCGGCGTTCGCGGCGACTTGAAGGCCGTCGTTTCCGCCATCCTGCTCGATCCCGAAGCTCGCCGCGGCGACGATCCCGCCCAGGTTCAGCCCACCGACGGCCACCTCCGCGAGCCTCTGCTGTTCATGACGACCATGCTGCGGGCGGTGAATGCCACCACCGACGGCGCCGACCTCATGTATTACGCCTCCGACATGCGTCAGGAGCCCTTCAATTCGCCCACTGTCTTCAATTTCTACCCGCCCAACTACCAGATTCCGGGCACCCAGTTGCTCGGGCCGGAATTCAAGATCCTCAACAGCAGCACTACCGTCTCGCGCATTAATTTCGTCAACGACCTGATCTTCGGCAACGTCAGCAGCACCACAAGGACCGACATTTCGGCATACGTGACCGCTGCTGCCGACGTCAACAAGTTGCTCGACATGGTCTCGGCGAACTTAATGCACGGCCAGATGTCCGACAGCATGCGCAGCACCATCCTTACCGCTCTGTCGGGCCTTACCAACCCGACGGATCGGGCCAACGCTGCTCTGTACCTGGTTGGAAGTTCGTCCCAGTTTCAAGTGGAACACTGATGCCATCAGCCTTTGGAGGCCCCATGCGACGGATTTCTCGACGCGGATTTATCAGAACAACCTGCTGCACGGCGGCGGCCGGCGTTGCCGCTACCAGCTTCGCCCGGCTGGGTCTGACCAGCGCTTTGGCTCAAACGGCGCAGGACTACAAAGCCCTGGTGTGCATCTTCCTGTTCGGCGGCAATGACGCCAACAACATGATCATTCCCTTCAGCAGTTCCGACTACGCCAACTATGCCAAGATTCGCGCCGGCCTCGCCCTTCCTCAATCGTCGCTGCTGCCCATCCAACCGAAGAGCCTGGGCTCGCCCTACGCCCTTCATCCCAAGCTCGTGGAGCTTCAACAATTATTCAACAACGGCAAGTTGGCCGCGCTGCTCAACGCCGGCACGCTGGTTCAGCCCACTACCCGCGACCAGTTCATGAACGGCCAGGTCAGCGTGCCCGTCAACCTGTTTTCCCACTCCGACCAGCAGCAGCAGATGCAGACCGCCATTCTCAACAACTTCGGCGATGTCGGTTGGGGAGGTAAATTAGCGGACAAAATGCAGTCCATCTATGGCGGGAGTTTCCCCGTGCTCATCTCCCTCGCCGGGACCAATGTCTTCGCCGAAGGCCTCGTCGCTCGCCCCATTGAGTCCAGCGGCGACCCCACCCAGCCCCTCGGTGGTTTCTACGGCTCCGACCAGGACAACGCACGCCTGGCCGCCCTGCAATCCTTGCTCACTTTCGATACCGGCGTGACCCTGATTCAGTCGGCCAGCACCACCACCTCAAACGCCATTCAGGACGGCAAGACTTTGGCAGCGGCGCTCGCCCAGGGCTCGGCCCTGAAGACACTATTCCCTCAATCCGACCTCGGCTCCCAGTTGCAGCAGGTCGCTCAGATTATCCAGGTCCGAGCCGCGCTCGGTCTGCCGCGGCAAATCTTCTTCGTCGCCACCGGCGGCTACGACACTCACAGCGACCAGCTCAACTCGCACAACAGCCTCTATCAGGATCTCAGCCAGGCTATGAACGCCTTTTACCAGGCCACCGTCGAAATCGGCATCCCCTCGCAGGTCACCACTTTTACCTTGTCCGATTTCGGCCGCACCTTCCAACCCGACAGCAGTGCCGGCACCGACCACGCCTGGGGTAGCCATCACCTCATCATGGGCGGCGCCGTGGCCGGAGGCGACTTCTACGGTACCTTCCCCACCCTCGCCCTCAGCGGTCCCGACGACGCCACCGGCGAAGGCCGCTGGATCCCCTCCACGTCTCTTGATCAGTACGGAGCCACGCTGGCCCAGTGGTTCGGCGTCCAGGCTGCCGACTTGCCCTCCATCTTCCCCAACCTCCCCAACTTCCCCAACCCCACGCTCAACCTCGTAAAAGCGGCAAAGCGCATCAAGGGTTAAACCGTAAGCCACAACCCTAGCCCCGAAGGGGCGACATTCACTAGCCCAGGACGCAAGTCCTGGGCAGGGGCCGTAAGCCATCGAACCACTCCCGTAGGGACGGCACTCACCGCACCTTTCCGCCCGCCGCCTCCGCTCCCTTTACATCCACCCTCTTTCTCATGGTATTTTCAATTTCCTTCTCAAATCATGCTCCGACCCTTCAAAGGCATCCACCCGACCATCCCCGCGACCTGCTACGTAGACGACTCCGCCCAGATCATCGGCGACGTCGTCCTCGGCGAGCACGCCTCCGTCTGGATGAACGCCGTCCTCCGCGGTGACGTCCACGAAATCCGCGTTGGCGCCCACTCCAACCTTCAGGACAACAGCGTCCTCCACGGCATGAAGCAGCAATGGGGCGTCTACGTCGGCGAATACGTCACCGTCGGCCACTCGGTCGTGCTCCACGGCTGCGTCGTCGAAGACCGCTGCCTGATTGGCATGGGTTCGATTATCCTGAACGGAGCGCGCGTCGGCGCCGGCTCCATCATCGCCGCCGGCACCCTGATTCCGGAGAAAACCATCGTTGATCCCGGCTCGCTCTGGATGGGCTCCCCCGGCAAATTCCGCCGCAAGCTCGATAAAGCCGAAGACGAGATGATCCTGCGGTATGCCCGCAATTATCTCGGTTATAAAGAGGAGTATCTGAAAGAAAGCTCTCAGCCGTCAGCCATCAGCCGTCAGGAAAACCGCTGATGCGCGGCTTGTTTGGTAAGGGAATGGTTTTGCCGAAGGCTGATGGCTGAAAGCAGATCTGTCGTCCTGAGCGGACTCGGCGCTTCGCGCGAAGGCGCGAAGGGCAGACGTAGTCGAAGGACCCCGCGCTTGCCTGCAGCTTAAAGAGGCGCGTCAAGGCATTCACACCGCGCCCCTGCGTCCCGCAGGGACGCTCGACAATAGCCCGGCGTTTCAACGCCGGGTAAGCGGAAGGCAATTGGAACATCCGTCCCGTTAGGGACGGCTGACATGAGGCTCGTTAGGCTTGGGTGCGTTTCAGCCGTGCCTCCGGCACGGGCTCCCAGGGGAAGCTTACCCGCCGCTGAAGCGGCGGGCTATTATCAGACGTCCCCTGCGGGACAGAAGACTGGAAGCCGAATGATTAAAGCGGTGCGAGGGACACGGGATTTATTGCCGCCCGAGACGGCGCTCTGGAACTTCGTCGAAGCCGCCGTCCGCGACGTCTTCCGCGCCTACAACTTCCAGGAAATCCGCACCCCCATCTTCGAGTCCACAGAACTCTTCTCCCGCGGAGTCGGCGAAGAAACCGACATCGTCTCGAAAGAGATGTTCACCTGGGAAGATCGGGGACGAGCGCGAGGCTCACTTTCAACCTCGGCAGGCCACTCAAAATCACTCTCCGCGGGGCGTGCGGGCTCTTTTGCCGAAGAGGATCGGGGCCAATCCCTCACCCTCCGCCCCGAAGCCACCGCCGGCATCGTCCGCGCCTACATCGAACACAAACTCTGGGATCGCGGCCTCAACAAGCTCTTCTGCATAGGCCCCATGTTCCGCCGTGAACGCCCGCAAAAAGGACGCTACCGCCAGTTCTACCAGATAGACGCCGAAATCATCGGACCGTCCTCGGCTGGCAGCGAGTCTCCCGCCCGCGACGCCGAGATTCTCGAAATGCTGGCCACTATCCTCGACCGCCTTGGCATCGCCGATTGGAATCTGCAACTGAACTCCGTCGGCACACCCTCCGACCGCATCAAGTTCAACGAAGCCCTGCGCAGCGCATTGCAGCCTGTCGTCGGGAAGATGTGCGCCGACTGCCAGCGCCGCGCCGTCACCAATCCCCTCCGCGTCTTCGACTGCAAAGTCCCCGAGGACCAGCCCGTCATCGAAACCCTGCCCCGCATCACGCAGTTTCTCGGCGAAGACTCTCGCCAGCACTTTGAGGCGGTCCAGCAAATCCTGAAGTCCGTGGGGGTCGCCTTTCAAATCAACGACCGTCTCGTTCGCGGCCTCGACTACTACACACGCACCGCTTTCGAATTCACCCACGGAGCCCTCGGCGCGCAAAACGCCATCCTCGGCGGCGGCCGCTACGACGGCCTCTCCGAAGCGCTCGGTGGCCCCGCCGCCCCCGGCATCGGCTTCGCCATCGGCGAAGACCGCCTCGTCCTCTCGCTGCAGGAAAAAACGCCCGCCGAAAGCGCCCTGCGCAAGCCCGAAGTTTACATCGCTCCTCTCGGCGCTGGTATGAATGCCGAAGCCGCACGCCTCGCCCGCGAACTGCGCCGTCACGATCTGGTCGTCGAACTCGGCGACGAAACCTTCCGCCTGAAAAAGTCCTTCGAAGCCGCCACCAAAGCCGGAGCCAAATACATCCTCATCGTCGGCGAGAACGAAGCCAAAGCCGACGCCTTCGCCCTGAAAAACCTCTCGACCGGAGAACAGATCACCGTCCCCCGCCCCGACCTCGCCCGCAAAATTCAGCAGCTATAAGGGTGTGAAGCGGCGGACGCCCCCGTCCGCCGGGTTAGGTTGAATCTCCTCTCTCCCGGAAAGGGTCCTCCCGAAGCCCCGCGCTTTCACCAGCGGGGCGAGGGATCTCGCGTGAGGCATGGCCTGTGCAGATCGAGATCCTTCGCTCCGCCTGAGAACCGGCTTCGCTCTGGATGACGCCTACGCAAAAAAAGTCTGCCCTCGAACTCAAACTGAGGCACTCCCTGCCCTCGTTTCCCGGTTGACGCATTCCAGCCCGGAAGCCTAAGATGTCCGCGAATCCAAGGCGCTCCTCAATCAAAAATCACCCGAGGCCTACTATGAAAACCACTCTGCTCCTCACCACCTGCTTCCTCCTGGCCGCCGCCGCTGTGGCCCAGCAAATGCCCAAACCCGGCCCCGAGCTCAAGAAACTCGACGTCCTCGCCGGCTCCTGGAATCTCGATGCCGACATGAAGGCCAGTCCCATGGGCCCCGCTGGCAAGGTCATCGAAACCGAAAAGTGCGACTGGATGGAAGGCAACTTCTACCTGGTCTGCCACCTCGATTTCAAGAGCGTCACCATGGGCAATGGTTCGGGCCTCTCCATCCTCGGCTACTCCGCCGACGACAAGGCCTATACCTACCGCGAGTTCAACAGTTGGGGCGAGTTCGGCGATTCCAAAGGCAAGGTGGATGGCGACACCTGGACTTGGACCAGCGACGACAAGATGGGGAAAGGCAGATTCATCATGAAGATGCTCTCGTCCACGTCCTACAACTTTTCCTACGAAATGTCGCAGGACGGAACCAAGTGGACCCTGGTCATGGACGGCAAAGCCACCAAGGCAAAATAGTCTTCGGACGCCGGGTGCCCCATTTCTCGCGCGCCTTTTGCGAGAAGTGGGGACGTTTCCAGCCACAACTGGGGAAGTCTCCCCAGCAAAGTTCTGACGCCCAAAAAGCAAACGCGGTCAAGGCCAGCCACCTTGACCGCGTTGCACGTGAATTTCCAAGCCCGCGCTGGCCACCGCGAGGCGGCCAACGACCGCAGCTTCACCAGCAGGCCGACCCAACTCCAAAGAGCAGGATCCATCAGGAGGCCGCAATGCCCGGGCAACCAGTTGCGCTTGCGCACATTCTGGAGGCCCCCCGGCGACTCACCCTCGAGAGTCACCGGCTGCCGCCGGCTCTGCCGCAATCATCCGCAAGCTCGGGAACGATCACGTTTTCGCTGGAAACACTTTCCGCGAATCCACCGCTTCCCGGCAACACAAAAACTTGCCACCCCTGTGCAGAACCTGTGGACGTTGCGACTTCCCTGTGGAATATCGTGGAAAACTAACCCCGCCCTGGAAGCATCTGCATTTCTTCCGGTAAACTCGACCGATCCGTGAGGGCGATTTTCAGCCCCATCGCCCGGACGGCGCGGTGATTCTGCCATTCCTCAAAAAGTGAGCGGGGACTACCAAAAGGAGGCGACGTGGAATTTGTAATGTTTGAAGATGTGGACGGCATGGAGGTCTTTGTAAACCCCGAACACGTGATTTGGGTCAGAGAGTATCCCGGCGAAATTACGGTAATCAGCTGCGGACACGACGACCGGTTTTCGGTACGCCTCAGTCCCGCTCAAACTGTCGCCGCCTTGGGCAAGCCAGCGCGTTAAGCCACATAGAAGTGCATGCTTCGATGGGTCGCTGTTTCCCACGTCAATGAGTGCTATGGCGATGCTACGTCAAATGACAGGTTCCCAGTTCCCGCATTTGCGGACGGCTCACAGAGTGAGCGATCCAATGCCTAAACGGTGCAATTGATCAGCTAGAGTCGTGACACCAGTCACAAGTTAACACTAGCCGATTCACTGGGCTCATAGAGTAAACTTTGGAGGGAGCTTTGTGAAAAAAACCTCCATCCTCCTCCTCATCTGCGGCCTCACGTTGACCGCGACCGCTTGCTTGCATCCTAGAATCGGTCCACAGTCTCTTCGACGCGACCGCGCTCTCTACAGTGTCGGGCTATCTGACTCGTGGAAGGAGCAGATGCTGCTGAATATCGTCAAGCTTCGCTACGTTGACGCGCCCATCTTCGTGGACATTTCGAGCATAACCGCTGGCTATTCGCTGACGCAGACTGCTTCCGTGGCTGGGCAAGTCACTACACCGGGAGCAGCCACCCTGGAGAACGTCGGTGTCGGCGGCTCGCTGGGCTACACTCCTACCATCACCTACTCGCCGCTCACCGGCAGCTCATTTATTCAAGGTCTCCTCACTCCTCTGCCACCCGCGATGGTATTCGGTGCCATCCAAAACGGTGTTCCTGCTGACGTGATCATGCAGTCAGCCGTGATTTCAATCAATGGTTTGAAGAACCAGCAGTCAACGGAGAACGGTATTACTCCCGCCGATCCGGCCTTTGATCGAGTGCGGGCGCTACTGCGCAAGATCCAGCTTTCGGGTGGAGTGAGAACCTATGTCAAGCAGTATCCCAAAGGGCCGGATACGGTCATTGCGATGCGTAAAGCGGATGTTTCTCCCGAGACCTTGGCAGATCTCAAGGAATTTCGTGACCTAGTCAAGCTGAACCCGGACGCGGAGGAGTTCAGTCTCGCCCAAGCGCCGGTTTCCACCAGCGAGACAGAAATCGCGCTGCTGACCCGCTCGGTTCTCGGCGTTATGCAAAACATGGCTGCGGACGTGCAGGTGCCTGCCGAGGATCTGGCGAAGACCTATGTGTTTCCGGGATTTGAAAAAGATCATGGTATCGCCGACACTGACCGGATGATTCGTATCCAAAGTGGCAAGCAGAAATCGGCGGAGGCATTTGTAGCTGTGAAGTATGAAGGCAATTGGTTCTGGATCGAGAAAGGCGACCTTCGCTCCAAGCAGATGTTCCTGCAGCTCATGAATCTCTTCACTATGGCGGATACGGTTCCCAGGGCGGCTGCGCCGGTGCCGGTGGTCACCATCCCCGTACGTTGAAGTGGGAGAAAGCAAAACGGCACGATAGTCGCTGGCCCACTCCCCGACCCCAACAAGCCACTTATCCGTCCCGCCGTCCCACCCTAGAATCTCTCAGGGAGAATTTCGATGACAATCTTCGATCCGGCTCGCGGCAAAATCATTGATGGCGGTGGCGGCCACGGCGGCGGCCTGCTTCGCCTCATCGGCCTGGGTATCGTGGCCTTTCTGCTCGTAATCCTGCTCTTCAGTGCCGTCACTCGTGTCGGCACCGGCCATGTCGGCGTGCTTACGCTTTTCGGCAAAGTCACCGGCGAGACCCTGGGCGAGGGCATGCATCTCATCAATCCGCTCAAGACCAACAACGAGATGTCCATTCAGACCCAGACGATTAAAGAATCGGCCAGCGTGCCCTCCAGCGAAGGCCTGATGATGAGCCTCGACACTTCGCTCATCTACCACCTCAACCCCGACCGCGCCGCCGATGTTTTTCAGCATATCGGAGCCGATTACGAAAATGTCGTCGTCGAGCCCACCCTACGCTCCGCCATCCGCGAAGCCACCGCCTCGCACACCGCTAATGCCCTCTACACCGGCGAACGCGAAATGGTAGCCAAACAAATCACTGACCAGATCACCGCCGAACTCAACAAGCGCGGTATCTCTGTGGAAAACGTTTTGCTGCGCGACATTCAGCTGCCCGCCACGCTGAAAGCCGCCATCGAGGCCAAGCAGCAGGCTGAGCAGGAGTCCCTGGCCATGAACTTCCGCCTGCAGAAAGAAACGCAGGAAGCCCAGCGCAAGCGCATCGAGGCCGCCGGCGTCCGCGACTTCCAGCAGATCGTCGCCCAGGGCATCACGCCCTCGCTGCTCGAATGGAAGGGCATCGAGGCCACGGAAAATCTAGCCAAGAGCGCCAACTCGAAGGTCGTAGTGATCGGCAACAACAAGAACGGGCTGCCCCTGATCCTGGGACAGTAGTTGCTGCGGTCTTGCGAATGAGAGACAACCAAGAATTTGTCATTCCGACCGGAGCCGGAGCGGAAGCGACGGCGTAGTGGAGGAACCTGCTGTTCGCCGCGAGCTAACGGGTCTCTGGTAAGCGATAGTCGTGCGGCGCTGCTACCATACCTCCGTGCCCCTGCTCGACATCCGCCACCTGAACATTGAATTTCCCACACAGGATCATGTGCGGACGGGCGCTCCGCCAGTCCAGCTCACCGCCGTCCGCGACCTGAATTTCTCCATTGCCCCCGGCGAAGTTCTCGGCCTGGTCGGCGAATCCGGCTCGGGCAAGTCCGTCACCTCGCTTGCCATCATGCGTCTCTTGCCGCCGCAGGCGCGGGTATCGGGCGAAGTCCTCTTCGCAGAAAATGGCGCCGCGCGCAACCTCCCCGACCTTCCCGACGACTCGATGCGCCAGCTTCGCGGCTCGCGCATCGCCATGATTTTTCAGGAGCCCATGACGGCCCTCAATCCCGTCATGCGCGTCGGAGAGCAAATCGCCGAAGCGCTTCAAGCCCACAGCCGCGCGAGCAAGCCCGAAGCCTGGCGGCGCGCCGTCGCCGCCATGAACGACGTAGCCATCCCCGACCCCGACCGCCGCGCCCGCGACTATCCCCACCAACTCTCCGGCGGCATGCGCCAGCGTGTCATGATCGCCATGGCCATCGTCAACCGCCCGCAACTGCTCATCGCCGACGAACCCACCACCGCGCTCGACGTCACCATCCAGGCGCAGATTCTCGATCTGCTCGCCGGCCTTCGCACCAAGTTCGGGCTGGCCATGCTGTTTATCTCCCACGATCTGGCGGTGGTTTCGCAGGTCGCCGACCGCGTCGCCGTGATGTACGCGGGAACTCTGGTAGAAGTGGGAACAAAGCGCGACATCTTTCAATCTCCGGCCCATCCCTACACTCGCGGCCTGCTCCACGCCGTACCCGACCTCAAGACCGACCGCGCGCAACCGCTCAAGACGATTGAAGGCACAGTCCCGGGCCTGCATGCCCTGCCTCCCGGATGCCCCTTTGAACCGCGCTGCGAATTTCGGCTGCCCGAGTGCGCCCGATTTCTGCCCCAACTGGCCGAGGTGGCCCCCGGCCACTGGGCCCGCTGCCCGGTGGTCAATCCCCGCCAATAGCACGCGCTACTCCGCACCCAACCCCGCTCTTGATCTATAATTCCCGCTTCGTCCGGGGACGTCTTGCGGATACTCCTGCTCAGCGACATTCACGCCAACCTCGAAGCGCTCGACGCCTCCCTCGCCGCCGCTCCGCCGCACGATATCGTAGTCAATCTCGGCGATATCGTCGGCTACGGCGCCAGCCCCAACGAGGTTACAGACCGCTCCCGCAGCCTGGGCAAGATCTTCGTCCGCGGCAACCACGACAAGGCCGCCACCGGGCTCATGGACATTGACGACTTCAACCCCATGGCCGCCGCCGCCGCGGTCTGGACCCGCAACGAGCTGACGCCAGAAAATCTCGATTGGCTCCGGGCACTGCCCCACGGCCCCGTCGCGCTTCCCGAGTTCCCGGACGTGCAACTGGTCCACGGCTCTCCCAACGACGAAGACGAATACGTGGTTTCGCTCGGCGACGCCCTCGCCCCGCTGATCACGCTGACTTCTCCGCTGACCTTCTTCGGCCACACGCACCTGCAGGGCGGATTCTTCGCCAACGGCACCGGCGCCGACGGATTCCGTCCCGAATACCGTTCCGTCGGAAAGGCCGAAACCGTCGCCATGCAGCTGAAACCCGGCGCCCGTTACCTGATCAATCCCGGCTCGGTCGGTCAGCCCCGCGACGGCGACTGGCGCGCCGCCTTCGCCATCTACGACACCGAGGCCCAGGTCGTGCATTTCCATCGCACCCCCTACAACCTGAAAAGCGCCCAGGACCGCATCTTCGAAGCCAAGCTCCCACCCCGCCTCGCCACCCGCCTCGCCGTCGGAAGGTGACAGCCTCCCCCGCTTGTCATCCTGAGCAAAGCGAAGGACCTGTGTAACCTGCTTGCGCCCTTCACCTTCCCGCTCAACCAGTACACTCTGCCGCGTTGTAAACTCGCAGCATGCCTGCTCATTCCTCGCGCTCCACCGGCACTCGCCAACTCTTCGAAACCCGCGATAACCCGCCCGCTCACTACCTCATCGCCCACAGCGACGGCGGCGCGCGCGGCAATCCCGGCCCCGCCGGCTACGGCTGCGTCATCAAAGACGAGTCGGGGAAAAAGGTTGCCGCGCTGAGCGAATACCTCGGCCACCAGACCAACAACTTCGCCGAATATCAGGGCCTGATCGCCGCCCTCGAATACGCGCTCAAACATGGCCCCAAAGCGCTGAAACTCGTCAGCGACTCGGAACTGCTCGTTCGCCAGATTCAAGGCGTATATAAAGTGAAGAACCCGACGCTGAAAGACCTGCACGCCCGTGCCAAAGAACTGATCGCGAAACTCGACTGGTTCGCGATCGGCCACGCCCTGCGCGAGCACAACCAGGACGCCGACCGCCTGGCCAACGAAGCCATGGACAAAGGCACCGAAAAAAGCGCAACTCACGTGGCCGCGGCCGCTTCGGCCGCGCGCTTTTCACCCCAGCAGCATGAATTCGAGGGCATCGTCCGCGACGGCAAAGTGGAATTGTTAAGCGGAAGCCTGCCCGACGGAACGCACGTGCAACTGCGCGTCAAGAAATGAGCACAACAAAAGTGTTGTCATCCTGAGCGGCGTTCCTGGCCGCGAAGGACCCATGCAACTTGCGTGCACTGAGGCGCTGCCGGCAAATGCACAGGTCCCCTTCGACAATCGCAGGGCAGGCTTTCGCTTCGCTCAGGATGACAAAGCGCTGAATGATTGCGGAAAATCAAATCACTCCGCTGCCGACGTGTGATCGTGCACAATCTTCCACCCGTCCGGGAACTTTCGAAATACCAGCGTAAACAACCCGTGCGGAGTTTTTCCATCGGACATCGTCAGGTGCCACTCGCCGCGCACGAACGCCGCATCTGCTCCCAGCGCTTCGACGCGCAGGTTGGAAAACTCCAGCTTGCCCATCTCGTGCCCCGGACTCTGGTACGTGGCCTTGTAGCGATCCATCGTTTCCTGCCAGCCACGCCGCTCGTTTGCGCCCGAGAAAAACGTCAGTTCGGGAGACTTCCAATATCCCAGCATGAAAGCATCGAGATCGTGGCGGTTCCACGCCCCCTGCTGCGTGCGCAGCACTTGTTCGACGGAGGCCCTGGTATCTTCTGACCCACGATTCCCCGCCTGTGCTCCCACTCGACAGTCAATCAAGCAAAACGCAATCGCGAACACCACAAAAGCGATTTTCCTCATGATCCTCCCTGAAGACTCCAGCTAAGGTCCGCCTCCTTCGCGGCTTTGCTCTCCCACCTAGCGGTGAAGATTCTACTTTAGGGTTGCACTCCAGCTGGTTGCTTGAAAACCCGATCGCGCCTGGTTTTGGGTGGCGCAGCGCTTCAGCGCTGCGATAACCGTCCCATTTTCAGTGCCGGCTTTAGCCGCTGAGGTCAGGCTCCACCAGAGGATTTCAACAGCCTGCTAATGCGCCTCTTCCGCCGCCGGCGCTGTATCCGGCGTATCCACTTTCTGCACCGCATGCGGCCCCAGCGGCGGAGGCTGGAAATCCCCCACATCCTTCCCCGCCATCGCCACGGTCATGAAATTCATCCAGATGGGCAGCGCCGCGTGCGCGCCAGTCTCTCTCGCCCCCAGCGATTTCTTCTCGTCGTAGCCCACCCACACGCCGCAACTCATCATGGGAGTGAATCCCACAAACCACGCGTCGGTAAAATCATTCGTCGTCCCGGTCTTGCCCGCCGCCGGGAACGGCAGCTTCGACGCCGCGATCGCCGTGCCATGCAGCACCACCTCCCGCAGCATCGAAGTCATGATGCGCGCCGTGCGCTGGCTGATCACGTCCTTCACCTCGGGAAAATCCTCCTCCATCACGCGCCCCTCATAATCGGTCACTCGCGTGATATAGCGTGGCGTCACCCGCACGCCATCGTTGGGAAACACGCTGTAGGCTGCCGTCTGCTCCATCAGCGTGATCTCCGCCGATCCCAGCGCCACCGGCAGATACGGCGGCAGCTTCGACGTAATGCCAAACCTTCCCGCATATTCGATCACGCTCTTGATCCCCACTTTGTTCGCCAGCTTCAGTGCGGGAATATTCCGCGACTGCGCCAGCGCCCGCCGCAGCGTGATGATGCCCTCAAACTTCTCATCGTAGTTGTGCGGAGAGTACGGCCCTGACGGCGTCTCAAAACTCACCGGCTCATCCAGAATCGTGTCGTCCGGGCTCGCGCCTCCGTCAATGACCGTCGTATACACGTAGGGCTTAAACGACGACCCCACCTGCCGCAGCGCCTGCGTGACCCGGTCGAATTTCGAGTCGTTGAAATCGCGTCCGCCCACCATTGCTTTGATTCCGCCGGTCGCATTGTCAATCGCGAGCAACGCGCCCTGCGCTCCGGAATCCTGTTCCAGGCTTACGTGCGCCACGCCGTTCGCGAGCGCGAGAATCTTCACATAGCAGATGTCGCCCGCCTTCAGAATGTCGGCGATCTTCTGCTGCGTCCACGCCACATCGGGCTGGCCCAGCGCGGCGGTGTAGCGCCCGAACTTCATCGTCGCAATGCCGGTTCCCGAGGCCGTCACCAGCGCGTGAACATAGCCGCCAACTTCCGGCTCATCGTCCCAATCGGGGTGAGAATATTTTTCGGGAACAACGCCCTCGGCCGTGACGTTCTCCAGGTGCCCCTTCCACCCGTGCCGCCGTTCATACGCTGCCAGTCCGTCGAGCACCGCCTGGTTCGCCGCCTTCTGGAGATTCACGTCGAGCGACGTGTAGACCTTCAACCCACCCTCATGCACCTGGTCTGCGCCGTACTTGCCTTCGAGGTAGCGCCGGATTTCTTCCACGAAATAGGGCGCCAGCGAATTCGGATCGTGCGCCAGATGCAGCACCACCGGCGCCGTCCGCGCGTCCGATGCCTGCGTCGCCGTGATCTTGCCGTCCTCGAGCATGGCGTTGATCACCAGATTCCGCCGCTTTTGCGCCTTGTCCGGATGCGCAATCGGCGAGTACAACGTCGGTCCCTTGGGCAGTCCCGCCAGCAGCGCGGCTTCGTCGAGGGTCAGGTTCTTTGCCGGCTTGCTGAAATAGAACGCCGACGCCGATTCAAACCCGTACACCCCGTGTCCAAGAAAAATCTGGTTGGCGTACAGCGTGAAGATCTGCGGCTTGGTAAAATGCCGCTCGATCTGGATGGCCAGCATCGCCTCCTGCACCTTGCGATGGAATGAGCGGTCCGGCGAAAGGAAAAGATTGCGGGCCAGCTGCATGGTCAGCGTGGACGCGCCCTGCACCTTGCCGCCTGACTCGATATCGCGATAGGCCGCGCCCACAATGCGCCAGAAATTGATGCCCGAGTGCTTGTAGAAGTCCTTATCTTCGATCGAAACCAGGGCGTCGCGCAGCACCGGAGGAAAATCCTCGTAACTGGCCACCACCCGCCGCTGCAGCGCAAACGAGCCGATCACGCGCCCGGAATCGTCATAAATCTCGGTGATCGAGCTGGGCCGGTAGGCTTCGAGCGCGTCCACTTGCGGCAGGTCGGTGGTGTAGACCAGCAGCAGCCCGGCAGTCGCGCCCACCAGCGCTGCCACCAGCACCAGCAGCCCGAACAGCACGCGCCCCACCAGTTTGCGCTCGCCGACTTTCACCGGAGGCAGTTGTTCGTAGAGAGACTCCATGGCGTGGTCGAGGTCAGGATAGCACCCGCCTCGTCCGCCCTGAGCGCCGCCGCACCCAGAAAAGCAAATCGCGCGCCCCGGGGCGCGCGATCACATTCCACTCTGTCATTCCGAGGGCAGCCGGAGCGAATGCGACGGCAACCGAGGAATCTGCTTCTAGCTGCTCCGGCTCTTCAGCACTTCCACAGCCTTCTTCATCTGGTCGTCCACCGCGGGTTTCGGCTTGGCTTGCTGTTCCGGCGTGGCCGCCTGTTCCTCCTCGTCCGGGGCAACACCTTCATCGGCGTCCGCCACCAGCACATTGGGAGTCACCGCGACATCCTGAATGGCTTTCCCTCCCGGCGAGTAATACTTGGCCACGGAAAGAATCAGCGCCCCGCCATCGGTCAGGTCAATCGTTTTCTGCACCGACCCGTCGCCGAACGTCTTGTCGCCGACTATATCGCCGCGCGAGTTCTCCAGTACCGCCGCCGCTACGATTTCCGCCGCCCCCGCCGTTCCGCGATTCACCAGCACCGCCACCGGCAGGGTGGTGATCGCCTTCGCCGGATCGGCGTTAAACGCCTCTTTCGGATACTTCTGCCCCTGCAGATAAGCGATCGTCCCGTGATTCAGGAACAGGTTCGCCGCCGCCACGCCTTCGCTCTCGTCGCCCGCGGCGCAGTTGCGCAGGTCGAGCAGGATCTTCTTCGCCCCTGAGCGTTCCAGGGCCTTGATCTTCGACGCTATGTCCTGCGCTTTGCCCTTGGTAAGCGCTTCGGTCTTTATGTAGCCGATGCCGTCCTCCAGCATCTTGTCGGTCACGGCCGGCATGCTGATTACGTCGCGCGTGATCGTCACTTTCTGCGGTTCCGCCCGGCGCCCGTGCACCACCGCGACGTTCACGGTCGATCCCGGCGCGCCCGCCAGCAGGCTGCGAATCTCCGGCAGCGCCATCTCGCGCGTGCTCTGCCCTTCAATGGATTCAAAAATGTCGGTCTGCTCGATCCCGGCCTTTTCCGCCGGAGAGCCGGGCAGCACGTCCACCACCGCCGCGTACCCGAAGCGCTTCGAGATCACCGCTCCAATTTCTCCCTTGGAGTCGTTCTTGTGCGCCTTGTAAGCCTTATAGGTGTCGGCCGGCATATAGCTGGAATTGGAATCGAGCGCCTCCAGCAACCCGTGCAAGGCGCCGTCGGTCACCTTGGGAATGTTGGGCTCTTCGACGTACTCGTTCTGCACCCGCTGCAGCACTTCGCTGTAGACCTGCAACTGGCGGTAAGAGCCGTCGTTCGAGGAGGCATGCACGCCTCCCAGCGAACCCACGACCACAAACATCAGAACGGCAAACGAGGCGACCAGAACTGCGGCTTTAATTTTCATGGACATCCGTTTTGGCCTGCTTCCGGAAGGGATACTTCCTTAGAAACCTGCTTTCATTATAGCTGGATAGATGCGGTTTACCATCCCGCGGCTGCCCAAAGGACCCTACTTCGGTAACGCAAGGCCCCCCTGGAATCAGACGGCCAGGATGCCATTGGGTTATCGAAGGAGCGGCCCTTGAGCCGCTGTGGGAGAGCGGCGCTTCAGCGCCGCGTTAAGCCGTTCCTCTGGAACGCAAAAAGCGACCGCCAGCCCTGAAGGGAGGAGATTTCCTGGCGCCCGACCGCGGCCCTGAAGGGCCGATCTTCCACCTGCCTAGGCACTACGTTCCCGGCTTGAAGCTCAGCGTCAACTGGGTCTGCACCGACACCGGACGCCCGTTCAGGCTGTACGGTTTGAACTTCCACTGCTTTACGCCGTCAATGGCCGCCCGTGCAAACGCCAGCGATCCCTGCATGAACTTGGCGTCCTGCACCGCGCCGTCTCGCCCGATCAGGACTTGCAAAACCACCGTCCCCTGCTGCCCCTTGGCGCTGGCCGGATAGCTGACGGCCGGTTGCTCGGTTAATAGCCCGCGCTCGGTCGCTTCCGGAACCGCGACCGGCTCAATTGAAGGCAGGGCAGCCTCCACCGGCTTGTTGCCGCTCGCGTCCGGAGTCATGGAAGCCATCTGCGATTTCAGGCTTGATGGAATCGCGGCCGTCGTCGTACTCGGAGGAGCACTCGACGGCGGGCGCGGAGCCGCAATCTTCGGCGTCGGCGGAATGATCACATACGGTTTCGGGGCCGGAGCCGCGTTCGCTGTCGCCTGGGGAGTGCTGGGAGTCGTGGCTGCGGATGCCGCTGGTGCGTCCGCCGGAGCGGCTGCGCCAGGCGTCGTCGCCACAGATGGCGCCGGCGGGTTCTCCTGAACTTGAATGACTGGCGCCTGTCCTCCATCTCCGGGGTTTGGCGTTTCGTCCCCTCCATCAACGTTCGGGTCGGCGGTCGCCGCACTGTTCGGTTTCTTCGCCGAGGGGTCCACCATCGGAGTCACCCGGATCTGCGAAGGATCAGTGGTCGCGTCCGGAATAGTTTCTGCCACCGGCAATTTGTACTCGTCGCCAGGACGCCCGAAGTTTTCATGGGAAACCGGAGCCTGGGTCGGCGTCACCGGCTGCGGATTCAGCCAGCCGTGCACCGCCTGCTGCCCGCGGCCAAACACCGACGCTAGGCGATGATGCCAGGGCGCCTGCGGAGCGGCAGTGATCGCGCAGCCCGCCAGCACCGCCGCTGCGATGATCAGCCTGCGGTCCAGTTGGAAGGAGCGGCGTTCCCGCCGCGGGTGTGCCGGGTCTTCCCCGGCGATGTAGGCGAACAGCTGAGCTTCCGCTTTCTGTTCCCGAACCTGCCGCTCGGCTTCCGGTTCGCTCGAGTTCGCAGCTTGGTTCGGAACTTCCGTCGAACTTGCGCCTGCACCCGAGGACGAAGCACCGGTGAACGAAGCGCCCGTGAACGAAACATTCTGATCGAAGCCGACCAGTTCAAGCTTTTCCGGGATCTTTGCGGGCGCTGCCGCCGCGGCTGCCCCCGTCCCTGTCACCGCTTTTGGCGCCGCCAGCACTCCCTTCCGCTTCAAATACCATTCCAGCCCGCGCGGTTCGTCGAGTTCCGGGGAAGGCGCCAGAGGTGCAGCCGGAGCCACTTCCGGGGCGGGCATCGCCGCCGCCATCGGCTCGAGCTCTTTGAGCAAGTCCACTTGCCCCGCGGCCGACTGATCGAAATCTTTCTGGAAATCCGACTGGATGTCGAATTGCGTGGTCGCCGTTGCGCTGCTGCTCTGCAGAAATTCTCCGGCGCGCAAAACCGGCTCACGGCCCGGCATCACCGAAGTCGGCAACGACGCCGGAGCCGCCGCGCTCGCCTGCAGCGCCGCGTCCTGCCGCGCCCGCAGCAGGTCGCGCGCCGTCTTCAGCGTGTCCTGCACCTGGCTGGGCGAAATTGGTTTGCGCAGAATCGAGTTGGCGCCCGCCGACAGCGCCTTGGGCACGCCCGCATCCGCGCTGACGATGGCCAGCGTCAGCGGACGCTCAGCCAGCTTGCGCTCACGGGCCGCCGCCAGCAACTGGCCGGCTTCGGGCTGCTGATCCCAGTCAAGAATGACGATCTGAAAGCACTCGTGAGCGAGCTTCTCCGTCGCCTCGCCCGCGTCCCGGCAGTACTCTCCTTCCACGCCCAGTGCATTCAAGGCTTCGCGAATCGGCTGAGCCGACGGCTCGTCCGCGGTAAACAAGAGGCTGCGCAGCGACATTCCCCTTCAGATTACGGGCGCTCAGTAACCCCAGCAAGATTACTGAGGTGGCGTGAGCAGCCCGCTCCGCACCGGCCGTACATGTACCGGCGAGCGCCGCTGCGCTACAATGCTCGGTCCGCCCAGACCCAAAAGCTTTACCCTGTGCGTCTCTGTGTCCTCTGTGGTAAAGGGTTTGGCCGGACCAACTGATGCCCCTGCAAGAACAGAACTACTGGCTGACCACCGTCGAGCTCCCCAAGGCCAACCCAGGTCCGCCGCCCGAAGTCGTAGACGTGGCCGTCCTCGGCGCCGGCTTCACCGGCCTCTCTGCCGCCCGCACTCTGGCCTTACGCGGCGCAAGGGTCGCCGTCCTTGAAGCCGAAACCATCGGCTGGGGCGCCAGTTCCCGCAACGGGGGGATGGTCCTCACCGGCATGAAACTCGGCGTGAACCAGCTCATCTCGATGTACGGGCGCGAACTCACCCAGCGCATGTACGCGGCCTCGCTGGCTTCCATGGATTGCGTCGAGCAGATTGTCCAAGAAGAAAAGATTGACTGCGGCTTCTCACGCTGCGGCCACCTCGAAGTCGCCTGCAAGCAGAAGCATTTCGACGACTACGCGCGCCAGGCCGAAGTCATCGCCCGCGAGTTCAACCACACCCTGCGCGTGGTGCAGAAGAATGAACTCAGCGCCGAGATCGGCTCAACTATCTACTACGGCGGCATGGTGGATGAAGTCAGCGCCGGTTGCAATCCCGCCCGCTACGTCGCCGGACTCGCCCGCGCTGCCATGAAAGCCGGCGCGCAGATTTACGAACGTGCCCGCGTCCAGACGATCGAGCGCGATTCCCGCCAAGGCGAAGCTGGATGGAAGCTTCAGACTTCCCGCGGTCCGCTCTGGGCCCACGAAGTCTTCGTCGCCACCAGCGGATACACCGGCCCGGCCACGCCCGCGCTGCAGAAGAAAATCATTCCCATCGGATCGTTCATCATCACCACCGAAATCCTGCCCGAAAAGCTGGCGCACGAACTCAGCCCGCGCAACCGCATGATTTACGATTCGAAAAACTATCTCTACTACTACCGCCTCACGCCGGACAACCGCATGCTGTTCGGCGGACGCGCCGCATTTTTCCCTGAGACCGGTCAGACCGTCCGGCGAAGCGCGGACATTCTTCGCCGCGGCATGATTGACGTTTACCCACAACTCGCCGACGCCAAAATTGACTACGTCTGGGGAGGCACGCTCGACTTCGCCTTTGACATCATGCCGCACGCCGGGGAGATGGACGGCATGTACTATGCGCTGGGCTATGCCGGACACGGCGTCGCCATGGCGACGTACCAGGGCCAGAAGATCGCGGAACTCATGGCTGCCGATCGTTCAGGCGAAGCCAAGCCCGAGAATCCCTTCGTCGGCATCCCATTCCCCGGAGCCCCGCTCGGCCTCTACAACGGCGAGCCATGGTTCCTGCCGTTCGCGGGCGCGTGGTACAGGTTCCTGGACTGGGTGAGCTGAGGCTCCCCAATTTCAGCTACCCAATTTGCTCTGTCATCCTGAGCGAAGCGAAGGACCTATGCAGTCCCCGGCCGATTGCACAGGTCCTTCGGTCCGCAAAGAACGCGGACTCAGGATGACAGGCTTGGGAAAATGGAAACTCACCGGAACGGGTTCCGAATCGTCACCTTGCCGCCGATGATCTGCCCATCCTGCAGATCTTCCGAATACAGCGTAGAACACCTCGCTTCGAGGGCTGAAGAGGCGATCAGCGCGTCATAGATACCGAATCCGTACTGCTGCGCAATCGTCAATGCCGCCTCATGCGTATGAACCGTGATTGCCACCGGCGAAGGGAATAAGATTCGAATCGCGTCGAGCGCTTCGATCACGTCCTCCCAGGGCATGCGCATCTTACGCCGCGCGATCGCGACGAATTCATTTAAAACTTGAACGCTGATGTCTCCGCCTTGCTCAACTAACTGCTGAGCCCGCTCCCTGCGGGAATCTCCGCTGACCATCGCGTAGATCAGCACGTTCGAGTCGAAGAACGCCTTAGCGGGCATTCGTTTCTTCGCGGTCGAACACAAACCCAGGCGGCAAAGGACGGCTCAACTTGCGCAGACGGGCGAGCGCCTGCTGACGCGCCGTGTCACGGCTTACGTCGAAGGTGCGGTTGTCCGCGACGCGAATCTCGATGTTGTCGCCTTCTTTCAGTTCAAGGGCTTCGACGACCGCGGCGGGCAGACGCACCGCCAGACTGTTTCCCCACTTGGCGACCTGCACGGATCCTCCGTAGATATACATAACTATTGTATATCAATGCCGGCAATCACAGCTAAAGAATTTCAGGTGCCTGCCTCGAAGGCACAGCATCCCTTGCAGTTACCTTGACGCTGCCATTTTTTGGGGCTTTTCTCTGTGGAAAAATATGGCCGTAACACTTTGAAAAGAGGACACTTAAATCCGTAAGCTAAATCGATTTAGCTGGCCCGCAGAAGGGCAGAAAACGCGGCCGACCTGGGCTCTGATCCTGCCGCTTCCCGGCCCGCAGGGGCCCCGGAAATCGCCGCAGAAGGCATTCCTCGACGCCAGCGGCTCGGCCTGCACTGCCCCACGATTCCAACAATCTGCCCTGAACCCCGACGAATGCCGTTGTGGTGCCGATGGCCGACGACCGACGACTGCCGGCTAACGACCGACGACCAACGACCGCTTTCTCACCACCCCATACACCACCGGCCCCAAGAGCATCGCAATGACGCCGCCGATCAATCCAAAGCGATCGCTTCCCAGCAGCGCGACCAGCGCCATCACCACCGGCGCTCCCACCACGTAGAGCAAGCCGCCGCGGCCTCCCGGAATCGTGAATGACCGTTTCAGATCCGGTTGCGTCTGCCGCAGCTTCCATGCGGAAAGCACGGTCAGCACCGTGGTCGCCGAGCGCAGCCAGATGTAGACCGAGATCAGCTGCGCCAGACTCTGCCACGCCAGCAGCGCGTAGATTGCGGCCGAGGTCACGATCGCCAGCCAAGGCGTGCCGTAGCGCGCATGCCTTCGTGTCAGCGCTTGCGGAAGATATTGATCTTCCGCCATGGCAAACGGCATCCGTGTGGTGGTCAGGATCGTGCTGTTGAGCAGCGCGACGCTGCCGGCCATAGCCGCCAGGGTCATCCAAGTCCCGAGCCACGGCCCGCCGATGATTCTTGCCGCATCGGAAAAGAATCCGGAATGCCATTGCTCCCAGTGCCCGGCCGAGGCCAGTCCGGCAAACGCCGGCAGAAAATAGGCCGCCATGGAAAGCGGCACCACCAGCGCCAGCGCCAGGGGATATGCGCGCTGCGGGTTCTCGACTTCTTCGGCCACCGTCGAAACCTGCTCATATCCCGAATACAGCCACAGTCCAAACGCCAGCCCGACGCCGAAGACCTTGAACGTCGGCTGATGCGGCACCACCCACGGATGGAACGGATTGAAGTGCCAGTGCATCAGGCCCAGGACGATCATTGCCATCACCGGGATGAACATGAAGACTTCCAGCGCGGTCGCAACTTGCCCGACCCGCTCGATGCCGCGCACGTTGATCCACGTCAGCAGCGCGATCAGCGCCACCGAGATCAGGTAGTGTTCCCACCACGTCATCTTCGGGAAGTAGTAGACGACGTAATCGGTGAACAGCACGGCGTAGATGCCGCCCAGCAGAAACGAGGCCGACCAGTTCCACCATCCGGCGAGAAATCCCCAGAAGTCGCCGAAGGCGGCGCGCGTCCAGCGGTAGAAGCCGCCTTCGACCGGCATGGCCGTGGTCAGCTCCGCCGAGACCAGCGAGACGGGGATGCACCAGAAGAACGGCAGGATGAGCAGGTAGAGCAGCGTCATCCCCGGGCCAGAAGTCGTGACCATGTCTTCCAGGCCGAACGGCCCGCCCGTGGTGTAGGAGAACATCACGAAGACGAGATAGAACAGGCTCGCCTTGCGCAGCGTGGAGTGCTTGGAGGCCGGTGGGTTGTCCGTTGTGCTCACTAGAGTTTCAGTGGATGGAATTGTAGATGGTCGACCGCTCGTTTGGTTCGTTGAATCGCGCGGCGGGGTCGCGATGAGTCATATGAGGGTTTTTCGTCAATTGGCTTCCATCGCTATTATAAGAGGGTTGTTTATGAGGTGAGTTATGACCGTTGCGACCGACACGAGCGTGAATGTCAAGCAGGCTGTGCCGTTTTTCGGCGTCACCAACATGGAGTCTTCTCTACGGTTCTATGTTGATGGGCTTGGGTTCAAAATGAAGAATCACTGGATTCCCGACCGCGCCGAAGACAATCCTGAGGGGAGAATTCGCTGGTGCTGGCTTCAGCTTGGCGACGCAGCGATCATGCTTCAGGAGTTCCGGCCGCAAAATCGGCCAAAGGAAACGCTTGGAACAGGCGCCTCGGTCTGCTTCATGTGCGAGGACGCTCTAGCCCTGTATCGCGAGTTCAAATCGCGCGGGGTTCAGACGCGGAAGCGCCCCTATGTCGGAAACCGCTTGTGGGTTGTGCCGGTTACCGATCCCGACGGCTATCGCATGGAGTTTGAGAGCCCCAAATGCGCCGGAAGAGAGCGAGCTAGAAGAATAGGCTTGGTACGGCCTGACAACGGACGCTATCAGGCCATTACACTCCAGATCCTCGAGTCCTCTAGTTTTCACGTTGCTAACGGTACCCGATGGTGGCAAAATCCCCTCCATGGTTGCCCCCAGCACAAGATCGCGTTGGGCTGATCCTTTGCGGAGCATGGTCATTGGTCTTGGCTTCTTCTTTCTCGGGAGCCTATCCGATCTTTGGTTGCAGCGGCACGCCGCGAGTTCCTCAATTGCACTGGCAGACGACTTGCTGGTCGGAATCGGGGCTGGTCTGCTGGTGCTTTTGTACCAGCGGCGGCAGAGACGGAACATGATCAGAAAACTGGAAGTGATAAGACTTATGAATCACCACGTCCGGAACTCTCTGCAGGTGATTTCCTTTGCCGCCTCAGTCCCGCAGCAGCAGGAGCTGGCAGACAAGGTTCAAGAAGCTGTTGGGCGAATCGAATGGGCGCTTCGGGAAGTGCTTCCTGGCCAACGAGAGGACATTAGCGACTTGCTGGTACCGCCTCGCTCGGACGAGTCCGCTCAGAAACCGAAGGTTGTGGCATAACGGAGCTCAGTCGGCCGCGTCAAATCGCAGTCGTTTCAACACATCCAACCGCTTCAAAACAATTCGCGTCCAGGGAATCTGCCAGGAGCCTTACGGTTGCAAACAGGCCATAGCACGCATTGACCTCGGCCCTGCATAGCGCAGTGGTGGGCTTTGCAAGCGACAAGAAGGAGTTTCTACGCCGCCAGCGTGGCGCTGAGCACGCCTTCCAGTTCGAGCAGTTTACGCTTCACCTCAAGCCCACCGCCGTAGCCGCACAGCGTGCCATTGGAGGCGATCACGCGATGGCACGGGACAACAATCGCGACCGGGTTGCGATTGTTGGCCATGCCGACCGCTCGAAACGCGCTGGGTTTACCGATGGCGTGCGCTATGTCGGCATAGCTGCGGGTCTCGCCGTAAGGGATCGCGAGCAACGCGTGCCAGCATGCGAGTTGAAACTCCGTCCCGCGCAAGTCAAGCGGAAAACTGAACTGGCGGCGCTCGCGAGCGAAGTATTCTGCCAACTCATTCGCATACGGCTGCAGCGCGTTCGCGGATTTCTCGAACCGCAGGCCTTTGCCCTCCTCCCGCAGGTCGCGCGGGTTGGGACGAATGGTCTGCTGGTCCGGCAGGCGACGATCGAATTCCAGCGCAACCAATCCCTTTCCGGAAGCGGCCAGAAAAAGCGGACCGACAGGAGAAGTAAGTCTTGTGAAATGAAGCGTTTCCATGGGTCTGTAGCCTCCGTGCCGGGATTTGCGCCCCAACACATTAGCACAAACCGCTCGCTGCTGGTCGCGGCCCATCATTGCCCTGATTGACAGAATCGTCCTTTTGGCCCAAAGTGTGTGCTGCCATTTCCCGGCAGGGAATGCAGGCTTGAAAAAGGCCCTCCTCATATTCGCCGCCGTCGTGCTGGCTCCGGTGCTGGTGGTCAGCCTGGTCGTCCTGGCCGCAGGAGACTGGCGGACTATCGGGCAGACCGAAGCCGGCGACAAAGTCTCGGTCAGCGCCGTCCGCGTGCTCAAGAAGAACCAGCGCCTGGCGCTGGTGCGGGTGGAGTACAAGGATCCGGCGCAACTTCCGCAGGGCGGACCGTTCGTCGAGATGCGCGCCCGCGTTCGCATCAACTGCGCGAGCGGGGCGGCCGCGCCCACCACCGAGTGGTTCTATTCCCGCGACCGCAGCGGTCGCTTCGTCGTCACCAAGAAAGCCTCCCGCGACGACGAGTTCGGCAAGGCCCCCGAGGGCGGTTTTGCCGATCTGGTCAGCAAGAGCGTGTGCGAGCAGACGAAGTAATCGTCCCTGGCCTTAGCAATAATTTTCACCGCCCAGGCACCTCGGTAACCACGCAACTACTTCCTCCGCGCGTTGCTTTCCGCTTATGCTGGTAGAGAACTCGGCCGATCCCCGATTTCAACCTCGCTTCGACCGACCTAGGTATGGATTCAACGCGACTTTACGGCTTCATCGCAGCGGCGATTGTGGTTCTGATTGCCGTGTATTTCCTGGTGCGGCGCAAGCCGAAGACCGCCGACGATCTGGAGCGCGAACGCCGCGCCTGGCTGGAGAATGCCGGCCGCATCACCGACGGTACCGTCATTGACGTGCAGGAACTGGAACCGCAGAACAACCGCCACGCTGCCGTCATGCTGATCTACAAGTACGATGTCGCGGGCGTTTCTTACGAATGCTCGCAGGACGTCACCTACCTGCGCCAGTGGATCAACCTGCACTCCTGCCGGCTCGGACTGCATACCTCGGTGAAGTACGATCCGCTGAATCCGGGGAATTCGCTGGTGGTTTCAGAAAACTGGATGGGGTTGAGGCAGTAGGTCACGATTCTCTTCCGACCTCTCCTGAAGGCGTCATCCCGAAGCCCGGCGCAGTTCAGCCGGGTGAGGGATCTCCCCTAGCGTAGTCCCGTGCCACGGGAGATCCTTCCCTCCGCCTGAAGAACGGCTACGGTCAGGATGACGCATCAGGAAGGGAATGAAGGCTTCTAGCTGCCCGCCGCGAAGCCGCCCGAGTGGGCGACGGTCATGCGGAGGTACTTGTAGGGATTGACCGGGGTGTCGTTGATGCGAACTTCGTAGTGGAGGTGGGGGCCGGTGGAGCGTCCGCTTTCGCCGACGTAGCCGATGATGTCGCCGCGGTGCACGGCTTGTCCGGCGGCGACGGCGTATCCGGAAAGATGGCCGTAGCGCGTGCTGATGCCGTTGCCATGGTCAATCATGACGGCCCGGCCGTATCCGCCGAGCATGTCGGTAAAGGTGACCACGCCGTCAGCCGGGGCGACGATGGGATGGCCGAGGGCGCTGGAAATGTCCACACCGCTATGAAACGCGCCTTCGCCGTTGAACGGATCAATGCGTTCGCCGAAGCTGCCCGTCACCTGGCCCTCAACCGGCCAGAGGTTGGGAGCGGAGTTCGCCTTGAACCAATCGGCCGTTGTGGCATTGCGGGTCAGGCCCATGGTGAGGCCGACCATGGTCGCGCCGGTCAGGGCAGAAGCCCGCAGCGCGTGTAACTGATCGAGGGAAGAACTCACCTGCGCTGCCTGAACCTGCTCGGTGGTTGCCGTCACCAGCGTGGGCTGCGTCTTCAATCCATAGAGCGCCGAGACTTCGCCGGCGAGCGAACCCAGGGAAGCGACCTGTACGTCGCGTTCCTTGGCGACCTGCTCCAGGCGGGAATAATTGTCCTTCAGCTGATCTTTTTCCGTCCGCAGCTGGTTGTAACGGGAAACCTTCAGCAACATGCGGGTATAAGAACTGGCAATGCCGGTCAGGCTGAGGAAGCCGATCGCGGCCCCTACTACGAAAACGTAGAGGTAATGCACGGGGATAGAGATTTTACGGAGCTGTCCGTCGTCCCCGCGAGCCACGAAAAGGATGTAGAAGCGCTTCTGCATTCCACCTCGGATTGTGAAAAACCGCTTTTGAAACATCAGGTCCGGAATTCCAGGCAAGTCTGAGGTTGCAGAGAGCCTGTTCGGACCACCTGATTTTCTTCGGGCCGCGTCCCATCTTGGGAATGGAAACTCGTTCGCGCCCTGCGCCTACCAGAACTACTGACCCGGGCTTGAAATCTGTCTTGTCTGCAATGCCAACTGGTTGCAGAACTTAAGCTCGGTCAAAGGCTGTGTGAAAGACTGGTTAAAGGTAACAAAGTAGGTTCCCCCTGTCAACGAGCCGCAAGGCCGTACCGTGTTACCGAAGATGGCCAGTTCCGGAGGTCACCTGGGGACAGGTTACGAACGGGGCTGGAGACCTCAATCCGCTGCCTCGGACAGACATCACATCAATGGCTGACATAATGATCGAGGAATCGAAAAACGTCGGCTTCCCAGTCCGCGGCATCCGTGTACACGAAATTGTGCCCATCGTCTGGGGTTTTGCCGAATGGCGGATAGATCTTCAGGACATGCGGCTTTCGGAGCTTCGTCAGTTCGCTGTCCAAGGCTTTGCCGGGTTCGGTCGAGTAGTCGTTGGCCGCGTGAACCAGCATGATGGGAACGGCAGTCTTGCGCACGGAAGTCAGTAAACGCTCGCGCACTTCGGACGAACCTTCCCAGGAAGCAGCCGCCGCGCCAAAAGTAACTGCGGCTCGCAGTGTAGGATCGCGCTCCGCCGCCAGCAGGGTGAGCTGACCGCCGAACGAGTGCCCCACCACGGCAAGGCGGTGGGAGTCGATTCCGGGCAGGGTTTCTAAAAACGACAGCCCTGCCATGACGTCGTCGAGGTGGTCCGTCGTCATTAAAACGAACTGCAGGCGCTTGCGGGCTTCCTCACCCCTGGCAGCCTTCTCGCGCTGCAGGAGATCCTGCATGAAGGGTCCCTGGTCGGCGGAAAGGCCCTGGCCGCGGCGGAAGAGATAGAGAAGAGCGTAGCCGTGTCTCACGAAGACCGGCGCGATTTTCTCCGCCGCTTCAGTAATCGCGAATCCTCCCGTATGCGCGCCGTCGCTGCCGCCAGAGCCGTGGACGAACAGGACGGCGGGCGCAGGAGCCGCGCCCGCAGGCTTCCAGAGAAAGCCTTTGAGCCGCAGATTGCCACTCTGGACCACAACGGTCTCAGGCGCCATGGACGGCGCCGGTTTCCCCTGGCCGGCGGGCAGGGACGACAGCAGCCATACGCACGCGAGAAAGAGGGGTACTCTCATCGCGCCGCACTATACCTGACCAGCGGCGAAGCGCCTAAGGGTTTTGCACCTTCCCGCCTGAACCCGACAGCCTAGGACGACCTCCGCTATAGTGGTGGCGTCGTGCCGCTTGCGGAAAAAGCGCTGATCGCGGAGATTCGCCGCCTGGCGAAATCTCGCCGGAACCCATTGGCGGGCGGTGGCGCCCGCCCCACGCGATCGGCTGTTCTTACCGGAATTGGAGATGACTGCGCCGTGTTACGACTGCAGCCGGGATGCGAATCATTGGTTACGACTGACTTTACTTTAGAAGGGATTCACTTCCGCCGCGAGTGGCATCCGCCGGAAGTGGTTGGGCACCGCTGTCTGACGCGCGGATTGAGCGACATTGCAGCCATGGGCGGCGAGCCGGTAGCGGCCTTTCTTTCGCTGGCCCTGCCGCGGGATTTGCCGCAGGCCTGGGTTCGACGCTTTGCCGGCGGCCTGCTCCGTCTGGCGCAGACAAATGGGGTTACGCTGGCCGGAGGGGACACGGCCGAGTCGCCAAACGGGATTCTGGCGGACATCATTGTGGCCGGCAGCGTGCCGAAGGGCAGAGCCGTGCTCAGATCGGGAGCGCGGCCGGGGGACCGGATTTACGTCAGCGGGGAACTGGGCGGGTCGGCTGCGGCGCTGGTGCAGTTGCGGGCGAGGCCAAACAAGAAGCTGAATCCCCGGGCATACGCCCGGCACTTTTATCCCCAGCCGCGGGTCGGGTTGGGACGGATCTTACGCGAACGCGGTCTGGTATCCGCCATGATTGATCTGAGCGATGGGCTCTCGACCGATCTGGCGCACATCTGCGAAGAGAGCGGCGTAGGAGCCGAGGTGGAAGCAGCGGCGATTCCCCGGGCTCGCGTGGGCAAGCCCGCTCGCGAGGTGGACCTTGATCTGGCCCTGCACGGTGGGGAGGACTACGAGTTGCTGTTTACGGCGCCTCGGGACAAGCGTGTGCCGGCGCAGCTGGGAGGCGTGGCGCTGAGCTGCATCGGGCAGATCACGCGGCGACGGAGGATTTTCCTGATGAATCCTGCGGGAGTTGGCTATGAGCTGGAGCCGCTCGGGTGGGAGCACTTCAGGGAATAGCAGCCGGGCCTCCGATGGAGATCGGCAGCCGCGATGGCGCCGGCAGAGTGCACAGGTCCTTCGCGCAAAGAGCGCGCTCAGGATGACAAGGGTCTGGTGGTGATTGCCGTGCGGCCCATTACCTCGGTCACTAGTCAGTCTCTACCCGGCGGCATCAAAGCGGACTAGAGTTAAAGCCATGTTGTTGCGCATACGTTCTATGGTCCCGATGCTGGCGGCGCTGTGTTTGATAGCGGCCGCGCAGAGCGGAAACCAGCCACCGCTGGCTCGTGCCAAGTCGCCCTCGCCGGCGGTCACGGACGAGTTCATCCAAAAACAGTTCGGCGAAAACTGCTCGCTGCTGGCCGGACCGCCGCAGTTCGTTGCCGATCTGGACGGCGACGGCGCGGAGGACCTGGTGGTGGCAGCCCGCTGCAGGAATCCGCTGGCCGACCGGGACGAACACGGCTTTTTGGTGGCCGATCCGTATAACGGCTTTCTCGGGTTCGGCGACGTGAAAGTCACGTCCACGTTCGCCTCCGATGCGCCGGACACCAGAGGCGTGAGCCTGCTGATCATTCATGGCACCGGCAAAGACGGCTGGCGCGCGGAAACTCCGAAAGCGAAATTCCTGCTCATCAATCTGCCCTTCAAGAGCCTGACCGTGAAAAAGCTCACCGTGAAAAAGCGCACCATGCTCGCAATTTTCATGGAGGAGCGCGGCGAGGGCGAGGACACGTCGTCGGTCGTGTTCTGGGACGGGAAGAAATACCGCTACCAACCGCTGGGGTCGTCGCTGGAGTAGGGAGAATCCGGATTGAGGACCGTCCTCACGCGAGATCCCTCGCCCCGCTGATGAAAGCGCGGGGCTTCGGGATGACCCTTCCGAGGACGAGATTCAAACTCAGGCAGCGGCTGGAAACTGCACTTTGTCACCCCTTGTAGTAGGGGAACTCACCCGTCCCGACCCTATTCACGTTGGCCTCGGCGAATTCGCAGACGCGATCGAGCGTGGCCTGCAGTTCGTCGGTGTAGCGGGCGAGGTCCTGGTCGGTGGCGTCCACCGGCACCGGGATCAGTTTTCCGACCCGCACCAGCACGCGCGAAAACGGCCTGGGAATGACCATGCGGTCCCAGCTGTTGAGCGTCCAGCCTTTGTCAACCGCGGCGTGAAAGGTGGTGAGGGCCAGGCCTGAGGATCGTGCTAGAGCGACGGGGCCGGGCTTGACTTTGTGGCGCGGGCCGCGCGGGCCGTCGAGGGTGAAGGCGACCGTCCAGCCGTCGTCGAGGGCGCGGCGCAGGCCGAGCAGGGCGCGCACGGGGTTGCGGCTGCTCGATCCCTTAACGGCGACGAAGCCGAACTTGCGGATGATGCGGCCCATGTACTCGCCGTCATAGCTGAAGCTGCTCATCACCCGGATGCCCATGTCGCGGAAGATGTAGGTGGCAGGGATCATGCAGGAATGCCAGAAGGAGGCGATCAGCGGGCGCTGGTCGAGCGTTTTCTGCGCGCCTTCTTCATACGAGACGGCGACGCGCAGGGTGGGGCCAAGCAGGCGGATGAACCAGTATCCAACGAAGATGATCAGGCGCAGGACGAGGCGCTGGCGCAACGTCCAGCGGCGCGGGCCGGATTCGGGTTCGGCCTTGGCCGTCGCGGCGGGAGTGCTGGTTGAGGGCACGGGGATATTGTAGCGGCAGGAAGAAGGCTGGGCACGGATGCCTAGTCCATTGCGGAGGAAGAGTCTTTGTAGTGTTTACCTCCGTGCAACGCGTTCATTTGGGGGTCGGTGTGTCGAAGTGGCTGAGCCAGTGTGCTGCTTACTCTGCTCAGCGTGCTCCTTCAACCTGCGGTCAAGGGTTGTTTTCGAGATCCCCAGATATAAGGCAGCTTTTCCCTTGTCGCCCTTGAGCTTCGATAGAGCATTTAAGATCGTCTGCTTCCAGATGTCGGCTGCGGCTGAGGATGTCTTGGGAGCGGGCGCTCCACGGAGCAAGCCTTCGGTACTGAGGTCCTCGTCCAGATCGGGCCAGTGAAGACCGTAGCCGCCGCCGGCGATCTTCCAGTTCCGACGTTGTGTAGGCGTAGCGTTGAGCAGGCGCGGATACCAGACAAGGGGTACTGTGATGATGCGGCCATCGCGCAAGGAGACGCTCAACGCATCGTCACCAAATTCCACTCCCAGCACCCGCTCATCTGCCGCCGACGCCAAAAAACTCATTCCAAGCCTCCAGAAGCCGCGTCCTGTGCTCAATCACTAGTAATTGTATCTCGCGAAGTTCATGAGCGCGAAACCCAAAGTTGGTCGCCAGTTGGACTGGGTCGAGCCAGAATTTTGCGGAAAAGTCGTCGCGATCCACGTGAATGTGAGGTGGCTCACTTGGCTCATGACTGTAGAAATAGAAGCGATACGGGCCGGATCGGAGCACCGTCGGCATGCGCGGGATTGTACACGAACCCGCAGGGCAAACTTAGTTCTCGAGGTAGGAGTCGATCCAGATTTTGACTTTCTGCTTACGCTCATCATCGGCGGCGAAGCGGACGCCGAACGATTTGGGCTTGCGCCAACTGACCACGCCGCGCACGTTCACCCGCGGCAGAGTCAGCAGCGAGAACGAAACTTCGAGGCTGGTGCCCACGGCGACCTCTTCCGGACTCTTGACCGACATGCCGCCGGAACTCATCTCGATGCTGCTCGCGGTGAAACGATGTCCTTCGCCGACGACCGAGACTTCGGTCATCACCGGAATGCGCACGTAGCGGCGGAACTCGTGCAGCACCAGCATGTGGGTGGCCCGCACCAGCTTGAGCGCGGCCGGCCGCTCCAGCGGCTCCTGAAACATGGCGTTGATGCCGTACTTCGAATAACGCATGGTTTCCTGGGCGCTGCCTCCGACGCCGTAAATAATGCAGCGGCTGTTGGAGGGAGACAGGCGGACGGTTTCCATGAGCTGACCGGCGTCATGGTTCAGGCCGAGCACGCAGGCCTCAAACTTTTCTTTGTGCAGGCGTTCGGCGGCCTGGCTGGTCATGAGGGCAGTCTCGATGCCGAACTGGCGGAAGCAGTCCGAGAGCAGGGCGCGGGAGGAATCGTTCAGGTCTACCAGCGCGGCGCGGGCGGCGGCTTTGCGGGCGGCGGCGGCAGGAGCGACGACAGTAGCGAAGGCTTTATCCATGCTTCAAGATGATGCTGAGGGATTTCACTCTCGAAATGTCATTGTGCGGGGCGGGGCGGGACTTGAAAAGTTCCAAAGGACCAACGCCGGATGCACCAAAGTTCATTACTTTTGCAGGGGGCGGGAAAAAGGACATTACGGGGTGAAACCAGAAGGGGATTAGGAATTTATTAGGCCAGGAGAATCAGAGTTTACTCGCTCCAACGGCGGAACAGCAGTGCGCCGTTGGTGCCGCCGAAGCCGAAGGAGTTCGTCATGGCGAATTCGATATCGGCTTTGCGGGAGTGGTTGGGGACCAGGTCCATGCCGGCGGTGTCGGGATCGGGGTTGTCGAGGTTGATGGTCGGGGGCAGGGCCTGATCGCGGAGGGCGAGGACGGTGATGCCGGCTTCGAGGCCGCCGGCGCCGCCGAGCAGGTGGCCGGTCATGGACTTGGTGGAGCTTACGGCAACTCTGTGATCGCCAAAGAAATTGCGGATGGCGTGGGCTTCGAGAGTATCTCCGATGGGCGTGGAGGTTCCGTGGGCGTTGACGTAGCTGACCCGATTGGGGGTGATACCGCCGTCGCGCACCGCGTTGCGCATGACACGGAATCCGCCTTCGTGCTCGGGCGCGGGCTGGGTGATGTGGTAGGCATCGCCGGACATGCCATAGCCGGCGACCTCGGCCAGAATGGGCGCGCCGCGGCGGCGGGCATGCTCGAGTTCTTCGAGAATCATGATGCCGGCGCCTTCGCCCATCACAAAGCCGTCGCGATCTTTGTCCCAGGGGCGGCTGGCTTTTTCCGGTTCGTGGTTGCGGGTGGAAAGGGCGCGCATGGCGGCGAATCCGCCGACGCCCATGGGGGTGATGGCGGCCTCGGCGCCGCCGGCGATCATCACGTCGGCGTCGTTGTGCTGAATGATGCGGAACGAGTCGCCGATGGAATGGGCGCTGGTGGTGCAGGCGGTCGCGGTGGCTTCGTTCGGTCCCTTGGCTCCGTAGCGCATGGAGACCTGTCCGGCCGCGAGGTTAATGATGGCGGAGGGAATAAAGAAGGGAGAGATCTTGCGCGGGCCGCCTTCGATCAGGGCGGTGTGTTCGCGCTCGATGATATCGAACCCGCCGATGCCGGAGCCAATGTGGACGCCGACCCGCTCGGCGTTTTCGGGGGTAACTTTCAGGCCCGAGGTCTTGAAAGCCTCATCCGAGGCGGCGAGGGCCAGGTGAATGAAGCGGCCCATCTTCTTCACTTCTTTTTTCTCGATGTAATTCAGGGGGTCGAAGTTCTTGACTTCGGCGGCGATCTGGCAGGCGAAGTTGCTGGCGTCGAAGCCGGTAATGCGCCCGACGCCGCTCTTGCCGGCAAGCAGGCTGCTCCACACCTGCTCGGTGGAATTGCCCACGCCGCAGATCAGGCCGAGCCCCGTGACTACGACCCTGCGTCCCAAATTACTTGCCCGCCTTGGCGTGCTTGCCGATGTAGTCCACCGCGTCCTGCACGGTGCGGATCTTTTCGGCGTCCTCGTCCGGGATTTCGATGTCAAAGGCCTCTTCGAAGGCCATGACCAGTTCGACGGTGTCGAGGGAATCGGCGCCCAGGTCGTCCACGAACGACGCGCTGAAGGTGACTTCGCCTTCATCCACTCCCAACTGCTCCACGATAATCTGTTTTACCTTGTCGTCAACGGCTGCCATGTCTGTCCTCGCCTCTGATTAGATTTGAATTCGTTGGATCGGTTGCGCGGTGGCGGCGAATTCCTCTGCCGCGGTTATCATCTGCCGCAACCGGAATATCTTACGCACTGCAAATGGAAATTAGCGAGTGTGTAGTGTAATGGTCCGGGTGAATCTGTGTAAAGGAAGTGCGGAGCTGTTTCGGCAACGCTTCTTTTACGTGGGAATGCACAGAGAATCGTAACGGCTGGCGGTTGACGAGGTCAAACGAGGGTGGGGGGTATGATGGACAGCTCCGGGACGGAGCCAACTTTCGTAATTGTGGCCACCGACCGTCGTGAGGAGCGGCCCAATACAACTGGGCCGCCGGACAGCCGAAGGCGGCTGACCCTCAGGAATCGAGAATCGTATGCGTGCCGTCGTGCAGCGGGTCAGCCGGGCCAAGGTTACGATCAACGAGTGGACGAGCGGTGAAATCGGGCACGGGTTGCTGGTTCTGCTGGGCGTGGGGCACGGTGACACCGAGGACGACGCGACGTATCTAGCCGAAAAGGTTGCCGGGCTGCGGATTTTCGAAGACGAAGACGGCAAGATGAACCGCAGCGTCGCGGATGTGGGCGGCAGCGTGCTGGCGGTGTCTCAGTTCACCTTATATGGGGATGTGCGGCGGGGAAAGCGGCCGTCGTTCGATGGCGCGGCTCCGCCGGCGGAGGCGCGGCGGCTGTATGAGTTCTTTGTCGAGCGCGTGCAGGCGCTCGGGCTGCGCTGTGAAACCGGGCGCTTCCAGGAAATGATGCAGGTGGAACTGGTGAATGAAGGGCCGGTGACGATTCTGCTGGATTCGGGGAAGGGGTTCTAGAGGGAACGTACCGCCGTGGCGAAAGCTCTGCCGTGGGATAGGCTCCTACCGCAGCGCGGAAAGCGCTGCGCCAACCAAAATCAGGTTTCTCAGCAACTGCGAAGGGTGCGAGTTAGAACAAGTTTGGCGACAAGTTCTGCTGAATGTATTTCTTGCTGTCGAACTTCCTGCCGGTGCTTTCTCCTGACATGTAGCGAATCTGGCCGAAAATGGGGCGCTCGAACCAGGGGCGGTCGAACTTGCCCACGATCGCCCAGGCGATGCCGGCGTAGCCGTTGGGGTCGCGGCCGTCGAGTTCGTACTTGTCGTTGAGGCGGACGGCGATGCGATAGGCTTCGGCGGGCGACGGACTCCACTCCAGAATTTTCTTGGCCCAGTACATGCGGACGTAGTTGTGCATCCATCCCGTGTTGACCATTTGCATTTGAGCGGCGTTCCAGAGGGCGTCGTGAGTCTCGGCGTGTTCCAGCTGCGCTTCGGGATAGAGCACGGGGCGGGGATCGCTTGCGTGTTTCGCCAGGGTGCGGTGGGCCCATGGCTCGGTGCATTCGAAGCTGTCGTAGTCCGGGTTGAAGTGCACCAGGTTCACAGCGAGCTCGCGCCAGGTGATGATCTGGTTGAGGAAGGCTTCTTTGTCGGGCCTGGGGGCGTCGGCGTGCTCGACGGCGAGCGCGACGGTGACCGGGCTGATGTGGCCGAAGTGCAGGTAGGGCGAGAGGCGGCTGGTGTGGTCAATCTCTGGCTTGTTGCGCTGCGTGCCGTAGTGGCGCAGCTTGTGCCGGATGAAATCCTTCAGCAGGCGGAGGGCTTCGGCGGTGCCTCCCCGCCAAGTGGAGACTGGGGAGACGGAGCGATCGAGAGGCCAGCCTTCCGTGATGTCGCCTATTCGCTCAAAACCGGGATCGAGCGCGGCGAGTTGCAGCGGTCTCTTCCACGGGATTTTCGCATGGGGATTCTTGGACGGAACAAGGAACCGTTTCAGTTGGGTTTGCAGGCGCGGACGAATGATGTGGGCGGCGTACTGCGCCTTCTCGAGCAGCCTGGAAGGGACGATGACGTCGGCATCCACGGTCCAGAGCGGGACTTTCAGCTTCTCGGCGGCGACGCGACGCCAGGATTCGGGCTCGCGCATGGGGTTTTCGTCGCCGATAACCAGTGCCGGTCGGACTTCGTCGCAGAAACGCAGGAGACTGTGGTCGGGGAAGCGGCGGAGGATGAATCCGATGTTGCGTTGGGCGAGGGCGGCGGCGATGTCGGGAATGCCTTCGGCGAGAAAACGGTAGTGGCGCAGGTTGGCGCGCGGATAGAACGGGACGGGGGCGAAGAAAACGACCACCGGCTTGTGGAGGTTGTTGGCGGCTTCGACAGCGGCGTCGAGCGCCGGGTTATCGAGGCCGCGCTGGGCGCGCTGCATCCAGTAGACGACGCAGGCGCCGGCGGGATCGGGCGTGCCGGCGCGGCGGATGGTCACGCGCGGGTCGAGAGAGAGACGGGTAAACGTGTCCATTCTGTGGAGAGTTCATTGTAGGGGACAGCAGGTTCCTCGTCGCCTTGCTCCTCGGAATGACAGGCGCATTGGAGCGAGCTGAAGTGACATATCAGCGGGCTTCGAGGATCGCGTCGGCGATTTTGGCGGCTTCGACGGCGGGTTTCACGTCGTGCGTGCGCAGGATGTGGGCGCCTTTCAGGATCAGGGCGACGTGCGTCGCCAGCGTGCCGTACAAACGGGCTTCGATGGGCGCGTCTTTGCCGTCGTACTCAGGAAGCGCGGCCAGCGTGCGCCCGATGAAGGATTTTCGAGACGTGCCTGCGAGCAGCGGAAATCCGGCGGACTGCAATTCCTGGAAGCGGTTGAGCAGGGGATAGTTCTCGTCGAAGTTTTTGCCGAAGCCGAAGCCGGGATCGAGCACGAGGCGTTCGCGGCGCACCCCGGCGAGTACGGCCTTCTCGGCCCAGTCTTTCAGTTCGCGTTTGACCAGCAGCACGATGTCACCCGGCGGCGGCAGGGTGCGCCATTCTTCCGGGCGTCCGCGCATGTGCATGAGGATGGCGCCGCATTTGAGTTCGGCGACCGTTTTGGCCATGTGCGGGTCCCAGCGAAAGCCGCTGACGTCGTTGATGATCTCGGCGCCGGCTTGGACGGCGGCGCGGGCTACGGCGGATTTGTAAGTGTCTACCGAGATGAAGGCTGCCGGGTGTTTCTTTTTGAGTTCCGTGATGACTGGAAGCACACGCTGGAGTTCTTCTTCAGAGCTGACCGCGGGTCTGTGACTAGCCGAACTTTTCGACTCGGGCCTGGGAGGGTTGGCGTCCACATGCGCGCCGGGACGGGTGGATTCTCCGCCAATGTCGAGGATGTCGGCGCCTTCGGCGAGCAGGCGTTCGGCGTGTTCGACGGCCTGGTCGCGATCGAGAAACTGCCCGCCGTCAGAAAAAGAATCGGGCGTGATGTTAACGATGCCCCCGATGAGCGTGCGCTTGCCCAGTTCGAGCGAACGCGCGCCCAGGTTCCATTGGAAGACGGACCGCATGCGGGGTGATTCTAAATCACCAGCTCACGTGCGCTTTCGGACAGCGCTTCACCAGAGGGGACACAGAGGACTTCTATTACCGGGTTGGCATTTATCTGCGGCGGACCGCGGCGCGGCGGCGCATCGCGGAAACCGCGCCGGGGCCGGTGCCGGTGGGCGGCTTGCGCATGCCGTCGAGCAGGTCTTTCAGCACGACTGCGTTGTTGCGGGCTTCGTTCCTGGAGGCAAAGAGGAGGGTCAGGCGCTTTCTCTTGTGGGCGAGCTGGTAGAGGCGGCGCAGGGCGGTTTCGGCTTCGGGCTGGGCAAGCTCTTTCAGATATTTCTTGCGGAACATCGCCCAGTGATCGGGGCGGGCGTGATACCAGCGGCGCAGGGCGTCGGAGGGCGCGAGGTCGCGCAGCCACTCATCCACGGCGGCGCGCTGCTTGGTGAGGCCGCGCGGCCACAGACGGTCCACGAGCAGGCGCATGCCGTCGGCGCGGGCCGCCGGTTCATACACTCGCTTGACCGCCACCGCCATGAGTACGCCCTCGCGTTGCTCTATTATTGTAAAGCTGCGGGCGTGGCTGCGCACGAAGAGGGCTGGAATGCAACCGAGAGTCGAGGTTGGAAAAAAGGCATGGCGAGGGCGGAGGGGCGCGTTGGCTCTGCTGCTGGTGGCGTTGGCGCTGGCGGGCTGCGAGGTCGAGCGGCGGAAGTCGGACGCCGAGTTGGGGTTGAACGCGCAACAGGCGGCGGGACGAAAGGTCTACGACAGCTACTGCGACCGCTGTCACGAGCCTTATTCAACGCGAGGCAAGAAGGGGCCGGGACTGAAGGGCATGTTCCAGAAGAAATATCTTCCGCTGAGCGGACTGCCGGCGAACGACGAACGCGTGGGGGAGATTATTCGCTTCGGCCGCCATGAAATGCCGGGCTACAACCAGACGCTGAGCCCGCAGCAGCTGGAGGATCTGCTGGCGTATATGCATACGCTGTGACCCACTTCTCGCGCACAGAACGCGCGAAAAATGGGGCACCCGATTTATGAAGAACGTCGCCAAGTCGGAGTTGTTTCGCGAGCTGCCGTCGGTGGACGAGTTGCTGCGCGTGCCGGATGTGAGGGCGCTCGCTGACATCCACGGAACGGCTGCGGTCACCGATGCGGCGCGCGAGGTGCTGACGCGGCTGCGCGGCGAGATTGCGTCAGGGCTTCTGGATGGGCCTGGGTTGCAACTGGCGCTGGGTGGGGTGAGCGGGGCGATCGAAGAGCAGCTTCGGCGGACGCTTGGTTTCTCTCTGCGGGCAGTGATCAACGCGACCGGAGTGATTCTGCATACGAATCTGGGGCGCGCCCCGCTGGGGGAGACGGCGCTCGCGCACATTCGCGAGACGGCCGGAGGATATTCCAACCTGGAGTTGGACACGGAGACCGGCGCGCGGGGGAAGCGGGATGCGCATGTGGAGCGGTTGTTCCGGCGGCTGCTGCACAGGTCTGGGGAAGGTTCCGCCTCGCTTCGCTTCGGCGGGACAGCCGAGGCGGCTGTCTCCACACAGCCAGAAATCTCGACCATCGTGGTGAACAACAACGCGGCGGCGGTTTTGTTGGCGCTGAATACTTTGGCTGAGGGCGGCGAGGTCATCGTGTCGCGCGGGGAGCTGGTCGAGATCGGCGGGTCGTTTCGGATTCCGGATGTGATGTCGAAGTCGGGCGCGAGTCTGCGCGAAGTGGGGACGACCAATCGCACGCGCGTGGCGGACTACGAGCAGGCCATCAACGAGCGCACGCGGCTGTTGCTGCGGGTGCATCGTTCAAATTTTGAGATTACGGGATTCACCGAGCAGGCTTCGACGGCAGAACTGGTGGAGCTGGCGGCGCAGCGCGGCATTCCGCTGATGGAAGATCTGGGCAGCGGCGCGCTGGTGGATCTGGAAAATTTCGGCATCCGCGGCGAGCCCAGCGTGCTCGACAGCCTGCGCTCGGGCGTCGACGTTGTCACCTACAGCGGCGACAAGCTGCTGGGTGGGCCGCAGGCCGGGCTGGTCAGCGGGCGGGCGGATCTGGTGGCGAGCATGCGGTCGAATTCGCTGTTTCGTGCCTTGCGCGTGGATAAGCTCACCTACGCCGCGCTCGAGGCCACGCTGCTGGCTTATGTGAAGCACGATCATGCGGCGATTCCCACGCTGCGCATGATGCGGTTGACGAAAGAAGAGATTGGCAAGCGAGCGGAGGCGGTGGCTGGGCTGGCAGGCGCCCACTTCTCGCGCAAAGAACGCGCGAGAAATGGGGCACCCGCAGACTTGAACATCGAGATTGTTGACGGCGAATCTGTGATTGGCGGGGGTGCGGCGCCGTCTTCGGTGCTGCCGACACGGCTGTTGGCGGTGAGCTGCGAAGGTTTGAGCGCGGACGAATTGGCGGCGCGGTTGCGGGCCGGCGACCCCCCGATTATTGCCCGGGTGGAAGAAGGGCGGGTACTGCTGGATTTGCGGACGGTGTTCGCCGAGCAGGATGGTTTGATCGCGAAGGCACTGCAGGGCATCGGCGCGCAGTCCGGAAAAATAGATCAATGATCGTCGGCACTGGCATTGATATCGCAGAGGTTCCCCGCATTCGGCGGTCCATCGAGCGTTTTGGGGAGCGTTTTCTAAATCGCATTTACACCGCGGGCGAAATTCGCTACTGCGATTCGAAGGCGAACCGGGTCGAGCGCTATGCTGCCCGCTATGCTGCCAAGGAAGCGGCGATGAAGGCGCTGGGCACGGGCTGGAACCATGGCGTGCGCTGGCGGGATTGCGAAGTGACACGGCTGCCGGGTGGACGGCCCACGATCAGTTTTCACGGCAGAGCTGGGGAATTCGCGGCCAAGCTCGGGGTTAAGAATGCCGCGCTGTCCCTTTCTCATACCGAAGAGCAGGCCATCGCACAGGTGATTCTGGAGAGCTAAGCCCTTTCCAACGACCTTTGCCTTGCAACCACTTACCGGCAGAGTTATGATTCGCGTCTGTCTTGTGGCGAAGGATCTGCTGTGTCTAACTTCCCTGCGGAGCACCAGCCTCCGGAGCACCCGATTTCTCGACAGCGAGTGATCACTGGGGGCTGGCAGTGACATCTTCCGTACGGCCTTTTGCCGTAGACGAACAGGTCGGCGACTACAAGATTCTTGGCACCGCCGGCGTGGGCGGGATGGGGGTTGTGTACAAGGCCCTCGACCTGAAGCTCAACCGCACCGTCGCCCTCAAGTTCCTGCCCAATGAACTGAACGTCGCTTCCAAAGACAAGCAGCGCTTCCTGCAGGAGGCGCGAACGGCCTCGGGCCTCGACCACAACAATATTGGCGTGATTCACGGGCTGGAGGAAACGGCGGACGGCCACACGTTCATCGTGATGGCGTACTACGAGGGCCTGACGCTGGCGGAGAGGATCCGCCGCGGTCCGATCCCGCCGAAAGATGCTCTCAACATCATGGTGCAGCTGGCGCACGGGCTGATCGAAGCGCACGAGCACAGCATCATTCACCGCGACATCAAGCCGTCGAACGTCATCATGACGCGGCAGAATGTGGCCAAGATTGTGGACTTCGGGCTGGCTCGGGTGGCCAGCAGCGCGGCTACGACGCTGAGCGCAGGCCCGGTGGGAACGCTGGCCTACATGTCGCCGGAGCAGGTGCGGAACGAGCCGCTGGACCGGCGCACCGACATCTGGTCGCTGGGCGTGGTGTTTGCGGAAATGCTGACCGGGAAGCATCCGTTTCAGCGGGATAACATGTCGGCGGTGCTGCTGGCCATACTGGAGCAGCCGCCGCCGGTCGAGGGACTGGATCCGGCGCTGGCCGCCATTGTCTGCCGTGCCCTGGCTAAAGACCGGGTGCATCGCTACAACGACTGCCGCGAATTGCTGGCCGACCTGGAAGCGTGCAAGCCGGCGTTTGCCGATCAGCCGAGCGCGTCCTCGACGCGCGACATACGGTCGTCGTCACTCAACCTGAAGAAAGCGCTGGAACATGCGTCTTCGACCCGTCCGCTGGTGACGCCCATAGACCGGGCGCGGCGCTGGGCGGTCGAACTGGTGGCGGCGGTGTTGCTGCTGGCGTTGCTTTTCCTGCTGATTCCGGCGGTGCGGCAGAGTGTGTTGGGTGTGCTTTCCGGGGGCGGAAGCGGCGGAGGAGAAAAGCATATTGCCGTCCTTCCGTTCGACAATATCGGGAACAATCCCGATAACGAGGCCATCTCCGAAGGCCTGCAAGACAGTTTGACCAGCAAGCTGTCGAATCTGGAAGAGGGACAGCAATCCTTGTGGGTGGTGCCTGCCAGCGAGGTGCGGCGGCGCAAGGTGACCGATCCGGAAGCCGCGCTGCGCGAGTTTGGGGCAACGCTGGTGGTGAAGGGCAGCGTGTTGCGCGACAGTTCAGGAGTTCACCTCACGGTCAATCTGATTCGCACCAAGGACGTGCGCCAGGAGGGATCTCTTACAGTGCAGGATCCAGCCGGCGATTTTGCCGCCCTGCAGGACAAGGCAGTCTCGGGGCTGGCGCGGCTGATGCACCTGGAGATTCCGGCCACCGCGTTGCGGGCCGCCATGGTCAAGGCAGCTCCGGCGGCGTATGAAGGGTACTTGAAAGCGCTCGGCTACATGCAGCGCTACGACAAGCCGGGCAATCTCGACCAGGCGATTGAGGTGCTCTCGGAGGCGGTCGGCCAGGATCAGCAGTTCGCCCTGGGGTACGCGGCGCTGGGCGAAGCCTACCGGATGAAGTACCAGCTGGATAAGAATCCGAAATGGACCGAACTGGCGCTGGCCAATGGCACCAAGGCGACACAATTGAACGACGCGCTGCCCTCGGCGTTTGTCACCCTCGGGCGCATTCATGACGCAACCGGGAAGAATGATCTGGCGCTGACAGAATTCCAGCGGGCCTTGCAACTGGACCCGCGCAACTCCGAAGCGCTGTCGGGCGAGGCGCGTTCCTACGAACGCTCCGCCCGTCCGGCGGATGCGGAAGCCGATTACAAGAAGGCGATCGCCCTGCGCCCCGATTACTGGGACGGCTACAACAGCCTGGGCAATTTCTATGACGCGCAGGGCAAATACGATGATGCCGTGGCCCAGTTCAAAAGGGCCATCGAATTGACCCCGGATAATGCCCAGGTGTATTCCAATCTGGGAGCGGTTTATCTGGATACTGGCGATGCGAAGAAATATCCGCTGGCGGAAGCGGCGCTTAAGAAGTCCATTGAGCTGAGCCCCAACTATCCGGCGTATGCGAATCTCGCGTTCCTTTACTCCTCGGAGCAGCGTTTTGGGGAAGCCGCCGACGCCTGCGAAAAGGCACTCAGGCTCAACGACAAGGACTTTCTGACCTGGGCCAACCTGGCCGCCGCCTATGACGGCCTGAACGACAAAGCCAAGGCGGATGGGGCGCGGGATCGCGAACTGCCGCTTCTGGAGCGGGCGGTCGAATCCAATTCCCGGGACGCCGGCGCCCAGGCCCGTCTGGCCTTGCTCTATGCACAGAAGAAGATGCGCGACAAGGCCTTGACCCGCATCCAGACGGCGCTTGCCCTGGCCCCCGACGACGCCGACGTGCTCGAGAATGTTGGCGAAGCCTATGAGATACTGGGCGACCGCAGGCATGCGATCGAGGCCATCGAGAAAAGCTTGCAGAAGGGATACTCCCTGGAACAGCTCAAGAGCGATCCGATGTTGAGAGTTCTATTGACCGATCCGAATTTCCGGCCCCGCACGAAGTAAATCGATTCTGTGAGGAGAAAACATATGGCCACGGCAAGACATCTTCACCCGCTCACCAACCCAGTCGTCATCACCATTTCGCCGACCGGCACCATCACCAATGCGCAAGGGTTTCAGTCGGTTGCCGACGGGACCCAGATCGAGTTCAGCAACACCGCCAGCATCGGCTTTAACCTCGTATTCACTGCCGTGTTCGGTACCATCTCTGCTCCGGCGCAGAGCACCACCACTCCCCCAATTTCCGCTTCCGAAGTTGGGGTGAGCTACGTGATCAAAAGAGCAGACAACGGGGCGCAAACCGGCGGCCCTTATGCGATTCAGTGGGGCAATGGGGCGCTCGAGGTCAGCATCGCGTCAGCCACGCCCGACAATGATCCGGTCGCGGTTCCGCTGCTCGGCAACATTCATTTCACGGCGGCGGACAGCAGCTACACGATCGTATGGAAGGACAAGAACAACAATACGGTCACCATATGGAACCAGCAAGCCAGCAAGATTAACAAATCGCCAACCACCAACCCGGTGCAAAAGGCGTTGCCCCAAGCCAATGGGCCGTACACCTACACCCTGACCGCCACGAACAATGTTCCGGGCAAAGGGACCGTGCACGTGGGCTCTGGCTCGTAAGAAGAATCAGGCAAGGAAAGCGAAATCTGGCAGGAGTCGCGCCGCTGGCGCTCCTGCCAGAGCGGCGCAGAATGCCGTGTTATAATTCTTTATTCTCAGTCGCTTAGAGCACGGAGGACCGTATCGACAAGCGTTTTATCCGAATCAATGAGCGCATTCGGGCGCGCGAAATTCGCGTGATTGACGACGAAGGGCAGCAGTTGGGAATCTTACCGCCCTACGAAGCGCTCAAAAAAGCCCGCGAGAAAAATCTGGATCTGGTTGAGATTTCGCCTACCGCGCAGCCTCCCGTCTGCCGCATCATGGACTACGGGAAGTATCTCTACCAGCAGGAAAAAAAAGAGCGCGAAGCCAAGAAGCATCAGAAGACGATCACCGTAAAAGAAGTCAAGTTCCGCATCAACGTGGACGACCACGATTACGAGACAAAGAAGAACCACGTGCTGCGTTTTCTGGATGAAGGCGACAAGGTCAAGGCGACGATTTTCTTCCGCGGGCGCGAGATGACCCGCACCGGGCTGGGACGGCAGATTCTGGAGCGGCTGATCAAGGACGTGGAAGCGCACAGCATCGTGGAGTTCCGTCCGCGGCAGGAAGGCAACACGCTGCACGCGATTCTGGCTCCGAAGAAGACGGAAAAGGAACGGGAGAAAGAAAAGCAGAGAGAAGAAAAGCACAAGGCTGCGGCACAGAGCGCGCCCGGCCCAAGCGCTCCGGCGCAGGTGGCCAAGCCCGCGTCGTAGAACAAAGCAGATTCCTCGCTCCGCTCGGAATGACCAGTTGTGTCTGAGAGGCAATCTGACATCGCGGTGTCGAAACTGACAGCTGACGGCTGAGAGCTGACGGCTGATTTTGAGGACTTATGCCGAAATTGAAAACGCACAAAGGCGCTGCCAAGCGCTTCAAGAAGACTGCGACCGGGAACGTGAAGCGGGGGCACTCGCACCTGCGCCACATCCTGACGTCGAAAGACAAGAAGCGGAAGCGGAAGCTGGGCAAGTCTACGTTGGTCAGCGATGGCGATCTGGCCAAGGTCCTGCGGATGATTCCGTACTAAGTGATCAGTCGTCATTAATCAGTCGTCAGGACTCGTGTTTGGTCTTACTGACAACTGAGAATTGATAGCTGTTCAGGCGTGTGAAGAGGCCAGAGACCGCCGCCACGGCGAGTCTTCCTTACCTCCAGCCGCCATAAAACGAAAGCAAAAAGGAGAAGAGCAATGCCTCGTGTAAAACGCGGGACCAAGCGCCGCGCGAAACGGAAGAAGATACTCGAGCGCGCGAGCGGTTATTTCCTCACAAAATCGAAGCTGTATCGCTCAGCCAAAGAGGCGGTCGAGCGCGGGCTGAAGTTTGCCTATTCGGGGCGCAAGCAGCGCAAGCGGCAGTTCCGCTCGCTGTGGATCGTGCGCATCGGCGCCGCCGCCAAGCTGAACGGGATGAGCTACAACCAGTTCATCCACGGGCTGAAGAAGGCGGGGGTGGAACTGGACCGCAAGATTCTGGCCGACCTGGCGGTGAAGGATCCGGCGGGGTTTGCGAGTCTGGCGACGCAGGCGAAAGCGGCGCTGGCTTAGAACCGGCTGTCAGCTATCAGCCATCAGCTATCAATACAATCGGGAAGGGCACGGCTTCAGCCGTGCCGCCCGGCATTCTTTCCTGTAACTGTCATTCTGAGCGAAGCGAGGAACCTCTGCATTTTGCCTCGGGCGGAACAGTGCATAGGTCCTTCGCGCAAAGGGCGCGCTCAGGATGACAAGTTTGTGTAGTTGGTCGCGAATCGTGTCCTACACCGTTTCCAAACTGACGGACTATTCGGCGGCGGCGCTTGAAACAGTGGCGGGCGCGTGCGTGAGCGCGTGTGCGGCCGAAGCGGCCGAGGTTCGCAGCGAAGCGGACCTGAAAGCGTTTCGTGATCGCTGGATGGCGCGGAAGAACGGAATTCTGACGCAGATCAACGATCTGTGGCTGAAAGGCGCGCCGAAAGAGGCGAAGCGCGAGGCGGGACTTCACGTCAATGCCTTGAAGACCCGGATCACGGAGATCGTCGAGGGCGCACATGTCGGGGGCGGGCCTTCTCGCGCAGCGGAGCAGGTGGACATCACGCTTCCCGGCGCGCGGCGGGCGATTGGCGCTGAGCATCCCGTCATCCGCACGATGCACGAAATCGTTGGCGTCTTCCAGAAGCTCGGGTATTCGGTCGCCGAAGGCCCCGTGGTTGAGACCGACTACTACAACTTCGAGGCGCTGAATTTTCCTCCGAACCATCCGGCGCGGGATACGCAGGACACGCTGTTCATTGCGGGGCAGGAAGCGAAGCCGCAGCGCGAGCGACTGCTGCTGCGGACGCATACGTCTCCGGTGCAGATTCGGACCATGGAGAAGATGCGGCCGCCGATCCGCATTGTGATTCCCGGAACGGTGCATCGCAATGATCCGCCGGATGCGAGCCACTCGCCGATGTTTCATCAGATCGAAGGGCTGGCCGTGGACACGAACATTACGTTTGGCGATCTGAAAGGCACGCTCGATCACGCCATGAAGGCGCTGTTCGGCTCGAACGTGAAGACGCATTTCCGGCCGTCGTTTTTTCCCTTCACCGAGCCGAGCGCGGAGCTGTACGTGACGTGCTTTATCTGCGGCGGAAGCGGGAAGCGTGGCTCCGATCCGTGCCGTCCCTGCAAGCAGACGGGGTGGATTGAGGTGCTCGGCTGCGGCATGGTCGATCCGAATGTGTTCGAGTTCGTAAAGGACAATGGGTATGACCCGAAAAAAGTTTCAGGGTTCGCCTTCGGCATGGGCGTGGACCGGCTGGCGCTGCTGAAGTATGGCGTGGATGATTTGCAGTATTTCTTTCAGGGGGATGTGAGGTTTTTGGAGCAATTTGGGTGAGAAGACGCTCTTGGCTATTAGCTTTTGGCTTTTAGCCAAGAGCCAAAGGCCAATAGCCAAAAGCAGATTTTCATGAAACTTTCTCCACAATGGATTCGCGACTTTGTTGATCTCGCGGTGGATGACCGCCGGCTGGCTGAGGACTTGACCAACGTTGGCATCTCCGTCGAGGGCATCAGCGGGAGCGGTGCCGACACCGTGTTTGAGATGGAGATCGGGACGAACCGTCCGGATGCGATGAATCATTACGGCGTGGCGCGGGAGGCGGCGGCGGTCTACGATTTGCCGCTGAAACAGCCGTCAGCCCTCAGCCGTCAGCCCTCAGCTAAACCCTCGCACGACGCGCCCTTTCCGATCATTGTCGAAGAGCCGGAGCTTTGTCCTCGATTCTCGGGTCGGGTGATTCGCGGGACGCGCATCAAGCCTTCGCCCGACAAGGTCGCGCGGCGGCTGCAATTGCTGGATCAGCGGCCGATTTCGAATGCGGTGGACGCCACCAACTACGTTCTCTGGGAGATCGGGAAGCCGACGCACGTTTTCGATTTGGATCTGCTCGAAGGCGGCAAGATCGTTGTGCGCAAGGCGCGCGCAGGCGAAGTGCTCAAGACACTCGACGGCGTTGAGCGCAAGCTGACCACCGACGATCTCGTTGTTTGCGACGCGAAAAAGCCCGTGGGGCTGGCCGGCGTGATGGGCGGCTACGACACGATGATTACCGAGAAGACTCGGAACATCGTGATCGAGTCGGCGTGGTGGGATCCGGCGATCATTCGCAAGATGTCGCGGCGGCACGCGCTGCACACCGACGCTTCGCACCGTTTCGAACGCGGCGCGGATTTTGAATCTACCGTGCTGTCGTGCGATCTGGTCGCGCGAATGATCCTGGAGTCGGGCGGCGGAGAGCTGGTTGGCGGCGTCGTAGATGTGGTGTCGAAGCGGATGGACCAGGCTCCGGTGGTGCTGCGCGTGGAGGAGGTGCGCCGCATTCTCGGCGGCAGTCTCGACGCCGGGCGGGTTTTTCATCTGCTGAAGCGGCTGGGATTCGAACTGATTCCCGAGGGGCAAGCGGACGCGCGGTTCCGCGTGCACATTCCGAGCTGGCGGCTCGACGTGGAGCGGGAAATTGATCTCATCGAGGAAATTGCGCGGTTGCATGGGTATGACAAGTTCGAAAGCACGCTGCCGGCGTACAGCGGAGCAGTGGTCGAGTTGCCGCATGCGGCGATGGACGCGGCTTTCCGCCAGCGGGCGCTGGCGCTGGGATATGACGAAGCGATGTCGCTGACGTTCATTTCGCATGCGGATGCGGAGAAATTCTCGTCGGCAGCGGCTGGCTTCTCGGCGAGCGCAAAAGTCCTCGAGCTGGAGAATCCGCTGAGCGAGGAGGCTTCGGTCATGCGCACGTCGCTCGTGCCGGGCATGCTCGACATGCTGGCGCGGAATCTGAATCGCGACGTGCCGGAAGCGCGGCTGTTCGAAATGGGAAGCGTGTACGAGTTATCCGGCGGCGAGCGCGTCGAGCCGCGGCGGGCGTGCCTGGGTGCGACGGCAGCGGCGGTGAAGGCCTTGTTGCCCGCGGGCGCCACGCTCGATGTCAGCAAGGGCGAACAGGCGGCTGCAGCGGAGGCGTTCCGCGGGTTCAAGGGCGACGTGGAGAGCCTGCTGGCAGCGTTCGCCGGCGATGTGAGTTTCGATCGCGAGACGGCGGAGCATTTTCATCCCGGGCGCTCAGCGCGCGCCTTGGTGAATGGCGCCGTGGTGGGACAGTTCGGGCAGGTGAGTTCCGAGGTCGCGGCGGCGCGAAAGCTGCGGCAGGACGTGTACATCGCGGAGTTCGATCTGGAGCAGTTGTATGCGCTTGGGCTGCGGCCGGTGCGGTTTACGCCGCTCGGAAAGTATCCGGCGGTGGAGCGGGACTTCTCGTTCGTGTTCAGCGACGAGGTATCGTTCGAACAGATGCGGCGCGCGGCGGACGGCGCGGGCGTGGTGGAATTGCGCGCGTTCCGTCCGGTGGAGATTTTCCGCGGCGGGGCAATCGCGGCGGGGAAGTATTCGGTGCTGCTGCGCGCGAAGTTCCAGTCGGACGAGCGGACGCTGCGCGAAGAGGAAGTGGCGCAGTGGTCGGGGAAGATTGTTGCGGCGCTGACCGGGCTGGGCGGAACGCAGAGAGCGTAGGTCTACTTCCCCACCCTTCGACAGGCTCAGGGCAGGCTTTCTCGCGCAAAGAGCGCGCGAGAAATGGGGCACCCGGCGTCGTGGTACGTCGGCGGCTGAAGCCGCTTCACCGTGCGCCCGCTGATCGCAGCGCTGGAAGCGCTGCGCCACCCGAAGGCAAAGCCACGCACAGACCGGACAGCGAGGGCGGTTGTCTCCACATAATTATTGACTTCGCTTTATATTCGCCTACAATTGAGCCATGGCCATTACACGCAGACAGCGGCAAGTGTACGACTTCATTTCGCGATTCGTGGCGGAGCACGGATACTCTCCGTCGTTTGAGGAGATTGGCAAGGGGTTGGAGCTGTCTTCTCTGGCGACCGTGCACAAGCACGTCACCAATTTGGAAAAAAAGGGACTGCTGACGCGCGACTACAACCGCAGCCGCTCGATTGATCTGTTGCCGCCGAAGGGGCGCTTGAAGCAGGCGATGAGCGTGAACACGGGCCTGGTACTGCCGCTGCTGGGACGAATCGCTGCCGGCCAGCCGATCGAGGCGGTCGAGAATCCGGAAACTATTTCGCTGGCGGACTTCGTGCGCTCGAAGGAAGTGTTTGTGCTGGAAGTGCGCGGCGACTCCATGCAGGACGAAGCCATTCTTGACGGCGATTACGTGCTGGTCGAGAAATCACGGACGGCGCACAACGGCGACATCGTGGTTGCGCTGGTGGATTCCAACGATGCCACGCTCAAGCGTTTTTACCGCGAGGGCGACAACATCCGCCTGCAACCGTCGAATGCGACCATGAAGCCGATCATCGTGCACGCTGCTTCGGTGGATATCCAGGGTCGGGTGATCGGAGTGCTGAGGAAGTACTGAGTCCGGAGCTGTTAGTCCTGAATCGTCGAGCCAAAAGATATACGCCCGGGAGAGTTCTCCCGGGCGCTCCTTTTCTGAGGGCTGAGGGCTGATTGCTGACGGCTGTTACCCGAGGTGCTTGTTCAGGGCCTGGGCGATGGCGTCTTTGGGACGGTAGCCCACGAGTTGCTCGACGACCTGGCCGCCCTTGAAGACCAGCAGCGTGGGGATGCCCGTTACTTTGTAGCGCATGGGTGTGGCGCTGTTAGAGTCCACGTCCATCTTGCCGATTTTGATCTTGCCCTGAAACTCGGCGGCGAGTTCCTCGACGATGGGCGCGATGGCGCGGCAGGGGCCGCACCAGGTTGCCCAGAAGTCCACCAGAACGGGCTTATCCGATTTCAGAACATCCTGGTCGAAGTTTGCATCGGTCACTTCGACGATTCCTTGACCTGCCATTTTGCTTTCTCCTCGTTGTCACGTCGCGCGGTCGGCCGACGCTTCATCGAAGGCGTTGCCGGGGTTGACGAGCTGTATGAGTACTTCCCCACGTGGGGGCGGACTCATGATTCTAACACTGGGTTTTGATGCCCGGACAGGGCAGAAGGTCGCAAAAGGGGGTTGGAGAGCCTACCTGCGTGCCAAACTGGGATGTCAACCGCCACCCTGGCCTTACGGGTGAGCTTTTTGGCCATCCGGATCCGATTTGGTGGCGGGACTCAGCGATTTGATGTAGCTCACCAGTTGCCAGCGCTGCGGTTCCGGGAGCTTGGACCAGACCGGCATGCCGCGGCGGACGACCCCATTCGTCAGCAGCCAAAAGAGCGTGCCGGGAGTGGCTTGCTGCACCTCACCGGCGCGCAGGCTGGGGCCTTTCTTGCCGCCCTGGGCCATCTCGCCGTGGCACTCGGCGCAATGCAGGTCGAAGAGCTTGGCGCCCGCGGCAACTGCGTCGGGATCCTGCTCGAGGGGATTGCGGCGAGCGATCGCTTTCTGAGGGGCCTTGGTCAGCTCGGCATAGACGGCATTGTCTGGGCCGGGCGCGACCTTGGCGGTTTGCGCAGTTGAAACGCCGAGGGCGAGGAGCAGAAGCGTCAGAGAGGTCTTTGGCTTGGGCACTCTCAGTGTCCTCCGAACAGCCGCGCAATGGCGGAGCCAAAACCGGAGAATTCGTGCGAGAGTCCCCACCGCAACAGGAAGCGATGGCTCGTGTCATTCAGTCCGAAGCCGGGAGACAGGCGAAGAGTCCAGTCGGAAGGCAGGTTCCAGGCGACGACCGGCGCCAGGTAGTGGGACGTATCGTGCAGGCCAAAACTATGACGGTCGCCGAGGCCGCCATACATTTCCACCCCGGCGATGAAGTTTTCGGGGCAGAACGTGCAACGCTTGGGGGAAGCTTTAAGCGCCAAAGGACGACTGGCGCCGATGGCATAGCCGAATTCCCAGGGATTGCCGCCGGTCAAGTTTTTGGCGGCAAGGGTGTTTTCGGCGATGTTCCAGCCCTTGAATGTCCTGGAGAGGAGCAGCTTGAATTCCAGTTCGTGATTGTGCTCCTGCCGCGCCAGCCGATTGGGAGCCGCGTAGTCCGCTTCGACGTCGTGGCCCTCGTCTTCCTTCAGGATCTTGTCGGCGCCGCTGATTTGCTCGTATTCGAGGTAGAGCACGGGGTTGATGAAGTGCTCGCGCTGCAGCAGGCGGATGCGATTCTCCCAGCGGAAGCCGGTGAAGATGGTGCTGTCGCCGAACGTGGTCTGGCCATCGAGGTAAGCCTCGGTGGTCCACCAGGCGGTCGCGCCATACTCGAACTCGGCCCAGTAGGAGTGAAAGGCATTGCCGCCGCGCTGGGTGCCGAAGGTGGAGAAATATTCAATTTCGAGGTTGCCGGGTTCTTCCAGGTAGTGGTCGTAAGTGACGATGTAGGGGCTTTCCTGGGCCTGCGCTGGAAGAGCGAGGGCGGCCAGGAACAGCAGGATCAGGAAGAAGGTCAGGCTCCGGAGCTTCGATTTGTAGTTGCAACTCAGTCGCATCTGGCGTTACCATCTAGAGGATGCCGGAGGGCGGGGATTTCTGTCCAGTTCCGGCGAAAGAATTCGTCGCATTCCGATTGCGACCAGTTGCGACTACCGCTTATGCCTCTTCCTCAGACCGAAGCGCCGGGCCGCCTGCAGGCTCATTTCGCCGAGCGCGGCATCCGCATGACCCAGCAGCGGCGGGCAATTCTGAGCGTCATGGAGACGGCCAGCAAACATCTGGATGCCAGCCAGATTCTGCGCAAGGCGCAAAGGCTGGATGCCAGCGTGGACCGCAGCACCGTCTATCGCACCTTGCGGTTGCTGAAGCGGCATGGGCTGATTGATGAACTCGACCTGATGCACATCAATGGCGAAGGCCACTACTACGAGCGCAAACTAGGTCGCGATCACATTCACATGGCCTGCCTGCGCTGCGGCAAGATCGCGGAGTTTGTCAGCGACGGGTTTGAGAAACTCAAGCAGCAGGTGGAGAAGGACTGCCGGTTCCGGGTGCTGATTTCGCGGCTGGAGATCGGCGGCTACTGCGCGTCCTGCCGGGGATCGCAATAGACGCGATGCCTCCAAGTGCGGTGGACAAAAAAGAAAGCGCCCTTGACCTTACGGTCCAGGACGCCTCGGCAGCCCTCCCCCAGAACTGCCACACTACGAGTTGAATACTAGAAGCGCCTCCAATCTGTGTAAATGTCACTTTGGTAATTCGTTCTCTTGGAGCTAATCACGCAGGTCATCACAAGGTGGGCGATTTACTGTTTGTGCCAGGTCTGACCGGAGTCGGAGGTGGTCCAGGTTTCGCCGGTGGAGGTGAGCACGCCTCCGTGCTGCGGGTCGGAGAACTGGATGCTGACGATGTCGCCGGTCAGCGCGATGCCGTCCGCTTGCGGCAGGATGCGGGTCCAGTGATTGCCGGTGTCGGTGGAGTGGTAAAGCGCGCCATTCGATCCGCCCGCCCAGACCTCGCGCCCGCTGGCGGTGACTACGCGGAAGATGACGGCTGACTGTTTCGCCTCCGCGGATTTCTCTCTTGCCAGATCTGTCTTGGCCACAGCAGCGCCAACGGCTGCCTGGGCGGCAGCGCCCTGGCTGGCGGTTACATCAATGTCCTGCCAGGTATTGCCCTGATCGAGCGAACGGCGCAGCACTCCGGCGGGACTGATGGTCCAGCGGAACACGGGCCCGATAAAATTCGATACCAATTGGGTGACATTGCGTCCATTGACAGCGTTGTGGGCGACCGGCAATTCCTGCGGCTCCTTGTCGGCCTCGGGTTTCTGCGGGAAACCGGTGGCCGTTTCGGCCGCTACCGGGGCTTTGGCCTTGCCGATCTCGTCACGGAAGTCGAGTGGTTGCGATTGAGCTTCCCCGGTCGTGCCCGTGATTGGGGGAGCTGCACCGGCGACTTCGACAGGCGGCACAGGGGAAGGAACGTTCAGGTTCGAAGCCATGTTGGCTTGCTGCTTGGCGGAGGAACGACTCATTGGCGTCGCAACCTGAACCCGGGCTGCCTGCTGCTGCTGCTGCCACTGCGCGGGCGCACGAGGACCAAACTGGGCGGCGCCGGCGGTCACGCCACCCTGGGCCCCTGCTAAACCTGAGTGGAATTGTGCGGGAGGTGGAGGCGGAGCAGGGTTGTGGGCGATGACTTGCGACTTGGCCGCGTCTTTGTCCGCACTGTTTTGCGCAGGTGCTGGTGCTGCGGCGGTCAGTGTCACAGCGTCCGGCTTCTCTTCTGTCGCGGCGGCCGGTGTTGCGGCCGCGGGTGCTGCCGAAGACCTGCCTTCGTAGGCGGCCAGTTCGGGCCGCGACTTGGCCACGGTGGCCGCGGTTTGAGAATGTTGTCTGTACTGCACGATGCCGAGCGAGGCAATGAGGACGACTCCCGCGGCGGCGAATCCCCAACGCAGGGCGGGCCAGGTGAGCCAACCGCCGCGGGCGGGAACGACGACGGTCGCTGCTTCGGTCTCGGGCAGGGCGAGGGCGACAATGTCGCGGCAGTCGTGGCAGCGGGCGAGGTGTTCGAGCACGCCGTCGCGCTCGAGCGCCGACAGCGACTTCTCAGCGAAGGCGGTGAGCACGTCGGCGTCGGGATGGTTCGCGACCGAGGTGCCGGCCTTCAGTTGCTCGCGCACGATCTTGGGGAGATTCTGCATTTTCAACAAACCGTGATCAAGACTCCTGGGATCTGAAGCCCCTCAGGGGCTAAAGCCCCACCAATTAACACCGTAACGGGTCGCAGCGCTGAAGCGCTGCGCCACCCAAAATCCCGACCGCACCAAAATCTCAGTTCCACCTAGAATCCCGATTGCACCCAAAATCCCGACTGCACCTGAATCCCGGTTCATCCGGGGCCCTCGCGGACTCCGGCCTGCGTTCTCTTTTTAGAGAACGATCCCGGTGGGGAATCTTGCACCAGACTACGGCGAATATCTACCTGCAAATCGCGGACGTCGGTTTCGAGGGCTTCCTCGGCCTGGCGGCGCGACATGCCGCGGCGGGTTAGGCCTGCAAATATCTGTTTTCTCAAGCCCTTAGCCAGCTTGTCCAGCTTTCGGCTGATGGTGGATTCGTGCACGCCCAGCATGCGGGCAATCTCGGCCAGGGTGCGCCCGTCCAGATAATACGCGCTTAGGATGGTGCGATCCTCGCCCGAAAGATACGCCAAAGCCTCGTCGGTGGCCTGGGCCAGGCGCTGGTCGGCGGGCGGTTCCGGCTCGGGGTCGGGGGCGGCGAACTGTGCTCCCTCCTCGGATTCTTCGTCGAGACTGACCAGGCGCTTGGTGCGGCGGTAACGATTGACGTATTCCTGCGCCAGCACGGTGCGGAGCCAGCCTTCGAGCGAGCCGCGTCCCGTGTAGGAAGCGAGCTTGGAGACGCGCTGGCCTTGGCGTTCGCTCATGCCGTAGAGGTCGGCGTAGAGAGTGTCGGCGAGTTCGCGCGCGGCCGAGTCTTCCCGGGCGATGCGCAAGGCTGAGAGGTACAGCTTTTCACGGTAGCGCGTCAGGAAGATTTCCCAGGCGGAGTTGTGGCCGGCGGCGCAGGCGCGGGCGAGGGCGAGTTCGTCCACGCGCAGGCTAAGAAAGAAGGTGCGGACTTCGCTCTCGGAAGTGGCGGCGGCAGCGTGCTTGGCGCCAACCTCGTAAAGGACAGCGGCAAATGACTCGCGCGTGAGGCCAAGTTTCTCGCAGCCGCTCTTGCCGTGGAGCTCCGGCAGCAGAGCATCAACGACCGATTGCACAGCAGCGGTTGGTTTCGTGGAGGTCATGCGTGAGCGGTCATGCGTAACGGAGGAGCGATCCGCGGGCTATAGCCCTCTTCTTAAGTTAGTCTCTTTATCGCAGCGCTGAAAGTGTGTTCGTGAGAACTTGTGTCGTCCCTCCGGGGCTCGTTCCGATGTCCACTCTTACCCGGCACTTACGTGCCGGGCTATCACATGCCGCCCCTTCGGGGCTGGGTTTTGGGCGGCGAATGCTTCACCGTCTTACCCCAAGTTCATTTCTGCACACACTGACAACGCTGCGCCACCTAAGAGCAAACCCCTGTTCCGCCGGCAAACTAGCCGGTTTCCTGATGCTACCAATTATTTAGACGCGCGGAATGTGAATTTTGGCCGCAAGCGGTGCGGAATATTTCGTTCTCTGGAGGCAGAGCAGAACGGACGGCGCGCCCCAACGAGTGGCAGTTTTCGCGCTAGCACGCGACATATTTGCCCGGGCCCTTCCCCAAACTTGAGGCGCGCACGTCCGGCTGGGGAGGAGAGTCCCATGAATCCAAAGATCTTCTTGGCGTTGACGGTGCTGCTGATCGTAGCCGGACTGGTGGTGGTGGACCAGCGGCAGGCGCGGGCAGGCGAGGTGAGTTCAAGTTCGGGGTACAGAGTGCTGGAGGCGATCCGGCACGGCAATTTGACGGTGTTTCCGGTGGTGGCGGCAAAGTCGTATCCCACCGGCGAGTTTCTGACGCTCGATGAAGGTCTGCGGTCGGGCGAGGTGGTGGTTACCGAAGCCGGCAATGTGCAGGGACTGATTCGCCGACATCAGATGCCTGCCATCCACGATGGAGCGCAGGTGAACCGACTGGTGCTGATCAACAACTCGAAACGGCCGCTGCTGCTGCTGGCGGGCGAAATTGTTACCGGCGGCAAGCAGGATCGAGTGATCGGGAAAGATCGCATCGTTCCGGCGGAGAGCGATCCGGTGGACCTGAGCGTGTTTTGCGTGGAGCCGGGACGGTGGGTTGAGACCAGCCAGCATTTTGGCGCGTCGGGGGCCATGTATGGTTCGTCGAACGTCTACCACGGTTCGGGCGGCGCTGTGGGAGCGCCGCCTCCCTCGACCATGATGGCGCAGCCATCCGTGCGCGCCAGGGCCATGGCCGACAAGAACCAGGCTCTCGTGTGGGACGAGGTGAAAAAACAGCGCGTGGCAGTGAGTGAGACTGTTGCGGTGGCTGGCGCGGAGCCGATGGTGGCGAGCGAGCTGGCGCAGACCAGTTCTTATGCGAAGGTGATGGAGAACGAAGACGTCAAGAAGCAGGTGGACACCATCGCCAAGCCGATCGAGGAGAACTATCACAGCCTGATCGGGCAGTTGCGAGACCGTCATGCGGTGGGGGTGGTGGTGGCGGTGAACGGGCGCATCATCTGGGCCGATATTTTCGCCAGCACGGAGCTGCTGGAAAAATACTGGCCGAAGCTGGTGCGCTCGTATGCATCCGAAGCGGTCGTAACCCGCGCCAAGGCTATGGAAGTAACCGTCAGCCGGGCGCAGGCCTTCCTGGAAGACATGGAAGGCCGCAAGGAAACGATCGAAAGCGAGCCGGGGATTTACCGTCACACGGAAGTGAACGGCGACGGTTTCAAGGCGTTCGCGCTGACGTCATTGCTGCCGAGGACAGGATTCGATCTGCACGTGGCGAAGATGGCGGAGTGATAGAAGGGGGTCAGGGGCTAGGGGTCAGGGGTCAGCGGATTCGCGTCGGATGACTGGCCACTGGTCACTGGCCCCTGACCTCAGGCCCCTGATTTTCATACCAGCTGCGCCAGGCGGCGGAGTCGTTGGGCAGGCGCTGCTGGGTGATGTCGCCGAGCGCCTGGAAGGCCCAGGCGTGTGTTTGCGCGTTGAGCGCCGGGTCTTCGGTGTAGTTCAGCAACTGCGGAACTGTGCTCAGGCGCTGTTCGGGAGTGAACATTCCCGCCTCGGCGAGGCTGCACGCCGCGGCCTCGCGAACCACGGGCGAGGCGTCGTCATGCATAGTCTGCAGCAGGAGCCGGATCGCCTCGCCGCTGCCCGTGAGGGCGAGGCCTTCGACGGCCCAGCGGCGGGAATCCTCGTCGGAATCTTTGAGATGCGCGGTCAGAACCTGCACCACGCGGCCGGTCTCGACGCCGCGATTGCCTAACAATCCCAGCGCCCAGAGCGCCCAGATTTTGCGGGAGTGATCGGGAGAATCGGCGGTGCGCAGCAGATAATCGAGGCTGGCGGAGTTCTTGCCGAGGCCGTAGGCCGCCAGCTCCACTTCAATGCCCGACTCACGCACGCGCAGGTCGTTCGAGTTCAGAGCGGCCGTGGTGAGGGTGGCGATCTGCGAATCCCATTTAAGTTTTCCCTGCCAGCGGTCCACGCGGGAAGAAATCTGATCCGCTGCGCCTTCAGAGCGGCTGACGGCCATTTCGAGCAGGGTTTCAGCCTGTCTCTGCGGTTTCAGGCGATCTAACTGCTGGGAGTCGCGGGCCGAGACGGGCGAAGAAGCAGCGCGGTTTCGCGAAAAATTGGATATCCTCGACGCGGCGGGGCGAGCTTTCGTCATGCTCACGACCAGCCCGGCAAGAAGAACTCCCATGGCGATTGCCATCATCGCGCCCACCTTCGTGGAGCTTGTGGAACGAGGGTTGGGCTTTGTGCTGCCCGCGGCGATGTCGGAGCCGGGCCCGAGCGTACCGAAATCAGGGGTCGGACCGAGACGCGGGTCGGCGCTGGGCGCGGGATTCTGGGTAGAATCGGGTTGCGGGAATGATCGCTCAGAAACATCCATATCAGTGAAAGTCTAGGTTCCGTTTGGAAATGCGGTAAAGTTACTTCGGTTTACGCGCGACCGTGCAGGGTGCGAGAATGCGCGCGACGGACAAATGGCTGACAGATGCCGTTCATGGAGGATGACATGCGCAAAAAATTCATGTGCTTGGCGGGAGCAGTGATTTTTCTCGCGGCGGCGTTCGCGCTGGCGGCGGGAGGCCCCGGATATCACGTAGCGACAACCTATAAAGTGGGCGGCGAAGGAGGATGGGATTACCTGACGACGGACGCCGACGCGCGGCGGCTGTACATTTCCCGCGGCACGCACGTCATGGTGCTGGATGCGGATTCCGGCAAGAGCGTGGGAGATATCGCCGACACGCAAGGCGTGCACGGCATCGCGCTGGCGCCGGAACTGGGGCGCGGCTTTACCAGCAACGGCCGCGAAGGCACGGTCAGCATCTTTGACATCAAAACGCTGGCCACCAGCAGCAAGGTGAAGGTCGGCGACAACCCGGATGCGATTCTCTACGATCCGGCGACCAAGCGGGTGTTTACGTTCAACGGGCGCAGCCAGGATTCGACTGCGATTGATGCCGCCAGCGGAAAAGTGCTGGGCACGATCAAACTCGACGGCAAGCCGGAGTTCGCCGCCAGCGATGCCAAAGGCGAGATTTTCGTCAACATCGAGGACAAGAGCGAACTGGTGGCGATTGATCCCAACAAGCTGGAAGTGAAGGCCAAGTGGCCGCTAGCGCCGTGCACCGAGCCGAGCGGACTTGCGATCGATCGCAAGAACCGGCGGCTGTTCGTCGGCTGCGACAACAAGATGATGGCAGTGGTGGATGCGGACAGCGGAAAAGTTCTGGCCACTCCGGCGATCGGCGCGGGCGTGGATGCAACCGCATTCGACGCGGAAACCGGCCTGGCTTTCGCCTCGTGCGGCCAGGATGGGGTGCTCACCGTAGTGAAAGAGGAGTCCCCGAACAAGTTTACGGTGGCGGAAGAAGCGAAGACGCAGCTCGGGGCGCGCACCCTGGCGCTGGATGCGAAGACCCATAACGTGTTCGTGGTCACCGCACAATTTGGACCAAGGCCGGCAGCTACGCCAGACAACCCGCGTCCGAGGCCGCCGATGGTTCCGGATAGCTTTGTGGTGCTTGTTGTGAGCAAATGATGCGGGTTTTCCATTGGGGGAGAGCCGTGCTCGGGCTGGGGCTGGTCATGCTATGGACTCAGGCGAGCGGGGCTTACTCCGTCCTGACCCACGAACAGATCGTGGATCTGCTCTGGGAGGACAACCTTCAGCCTATGCTGAAGGCGCGATTCCCGAAGCTGACCGAAAGGCAGTGGCGTGAGGTCCATGCCTACGCTTACGGCGGATCGCTGGTGCAGGACATGGGCTACTATCCGTTCGGCAGCCGCTACTTCAGCGATCTGACGCATTACGTGCGCACCGGCGATTTCGTCGTCACCCTGATTCAGGAGGCGCGCACGGCGAATGAGTATGCCTTTGCCCTGGGCGCGCTGGCGCACTATGCGGCCGACAACAGCGGACATCCCATGGTCAATCACGTCGTGGCCATGGAGTTTCCGGAATTGCAGAAAAAGTTCGGTGACTCGGTGACCTATGCGGACTCGCCCAAGGCCCACATCCGCGCCGAATTCGGATTTGACATGACCCAGGTGGCGAAGAATCGCTACTCTTCGGACCACTACCACGATTTCATCGGCTTCGAGATTTCGCAGGGACTGCTGGAGCGGGTGTTTCCCAAGGTCTACGGCGTCAAGTTTGACGATGTCGTGGACGACGAAGACCTGGCCATCGGAAGCTTCCGGCACGCGGTCAGCAAGGTGATTCCGGAAATGACGCGGGTCGCGCTGCTGGCCCGACGCAAGGAGATTGTCGCCGACACGCCGAACGCGGCCGAACAGAAATATCTGTATTACCTCTCGCGAACCGATTACGAGAAGGAGTGGGGAACCGAGTACCGGCGGCCGAGGTTTTGGACGAAGGTTCTGGCCGTAGTGCTGAAGCTGTTTCCGAAAAAAGGTCCCTTCAGCGGTCTGAACTTCAAGATTCCCAGCCAGCAGGCCGAAGATCTCTTCGTGCAGAGCATTGATGACACGGTGGAAAGCTACCGCGGGTTGTTGCAGGACGCGGACCGCGGGACGCTGCGCCTGGCCAACCGGGATTGCGATACGGGCCGGGAGACGCAGCCGGGCGAATACTCACTGTCGGACGAGACCTACGCTCATCTGGTGGACGATCTTTCTGACAACGATTTCAAACAGACGACTCCGGACCTGCGCAACAACGTTCTTGCGTTCTACGCGTATCCCGGCGTTGCTGTGGCCACCAAACGAAAGAAGAAAACCTGGAAACGCGTGCAGGACGAATTGCAGCAACTCAGGGAAACGGCAGCGGTTGGGAGTACGCGAATGGCGCCCGCCGCGGTTACCATGCCCTAACGATTCACCTGAGGGCCTTCACAAACGCACAGGTTCGGGCTAGGATAGCGCAACTCAGTGGCCGGACGACCGTTCGGTTCGCGTGTAACCTGATGACCATTCCTGACGAGAAATTCTACCGCGCGCAGATCATCCGGCGCATGGATTTCGCTCCCGATCTGTGGATGTTCCGCATCCGCAGCGGAGGCGAGTTCAAGTTTGTTCCGGGCCAATATGCCACCCTCGGCGTGGAGAAAGACGGCAAGCGCGTTGAGCGGCCGTACTCGATTGTGTCTTCCCCGGCGGAAGAAGAGATCGAGTTCTTCTTTGAGCTTGTGCCCGAGGGCGCGCTGACGCCCCTGCTGCACAAAATGCGGCCTGGCGACCAGTTGCTGATGCGCAAGGTTCCCAAGGGGAAGTTTTCGCTCGACACGCAGAACGGGCGAACCAATCATCTGCTGATTTCGACCGTGACGGGCGTGGCCCCGTTCGTCAGCTATGTGCGTACCCTTTCCAAAGAGTGGAAAGAAGGCCGGTTCGACGGCTCGCACAAACTCTATCTGCTGAATGGCGCCAGCCGCCCCTGGGAGTTTGGCTACAAAGACGAACTAACCGAATTCGACAAAGAACTGCCCTGGTTCAAGTATGTGCCGACCGTCAGCCGTCCCTGGGATCACGAAGACTGGCCGGGCGAGATCGGGCGGGCGGACGACATCCTGCGTAAGTATGCCGACCACTGGGAACTGGATGCCAGCAACACGGTTGCGTACCTATGCGGACACCCGGAGATGATCGAGCACAGCAAGGCGATCCTGAAGCGGCGCGGGTTCACGGATAGAGGAGCCGTCAAGGAAGAGGTTTACTGGGTGCCGGCGCACAAGTAGAAGCGAGTACCGGGTTGCGAGTTCCGAGAAGCAGCAGAGGTTCTTTGACGTCGAGAATTTCGACTCGGCGACTAAGTCTCTGCTGGGGCGAAGAAAACCAGCACCGACAAGTCTTCCGTGATGTCGTGGAAGTGGTGCTCCATCTCGGCTCCCACGAAGATGACGCTGCCGGCAGTGACTTCGCGGTCCTCCTCGCCGCAACGAAAGCGCGCCTTGCCGCGGATAACGTAATACATTTCATCTTCATGATGCGGACGCTGCAGGTCGGTGGCTCCGGCGGGCAATACGTACAAGCCGGCGCTCATGAAGGGCACGCGAATGAATTCCTGGTAGGGCCGGCCGCTGTGGGCGCGCTGCTTTTCGATTTCCGCGATGGTGGTGTGCACGGCTCTCATGCCAGGATTCCTCCAAACACCAACTCCGTGAATTGCGGCGCCAGGGTGTTTGCCTGCAGGTTGCCTTCCGGTTTGTACCACTGGTAGATCCAGTTGATCATGCCGAGCAGGGCGAAGGCGGCGGCGCGCGGGCTGACCGAGCCTTTGCTGCGCCTGGCCCGCTGGACCTCGGCGATCAGGCTCTCGACGAAGTGAATGTATTCCTTCTTGCGGGCATTGATGCGCTTGCGCAGCGCGGGCGGCAGCGGGTGATTTTCGTGGAGCATGACCGTGATCTCGCGGTCGGCCGGACTGAGAACCACTTCAATGTGCAGGCGGATCAAAGCGCGCAGGCGTTCTTCCGGGCCGGCGATGGCGCGCACCGGCGCCAGCACGCGCGCTTCGGTGATCTCCATGGCGTGGTTCATGATCTCGAACAGGATTTCGTCCTTGCTCTGAAAATGGTGGTAGAGGCCGCCCTTGCTGAGCTTGAGGGCGGCGGCCACGTCGTTCATGGAGGTCGCATCGTAGCCACGCTGCTGGAACAGGCGGGCGGCGGTGCGCAGGATTTCCTGCCGGGAATCAACCACAGTCTCGCGGGGCATCGGGGGACATGGTAAACAGTTGTGGAAGGATTGCCAAACTTCAGAAATCTCGACGGTGCGCATTCAGATTTCGGGTTGTGCCGCCGAATTCGACTTAGCATTGCTGCAGTGGTCGGCGTACGACTGCGCCCGGCGCGTCTCTGGCAGGGAGCAAACGGCTAAGCGAATTCAGATCTCTTGAGCTTTCCGGGCCCACCGCCAGGGAGTTGGCGGTGGGTTTTCTGTTTTGCGGCATTGAGGCTGGCCCGGCACGCTCAGGTAGCCAGGAAGTGAATGAGGAAGTAAGTCATTGATATGCAATATGATAGATGGATCACAATGGGCGCCGATCACGCGATGAAGTCTGGATTCTTCTTGACAGGGGAAACGGAAGCGGGTAGGATTTTGGGATAAACCGACCGACCGGTCGGTTTTTGCGGTATCAGGACTCCGGTTCCTGGTCTTGGCAGGGCCGAACTGGATCCCACCTCCAAAATGCAAGGTCGTCTTTCCTTAGTCCTTGTGCAATGAGAGAAGCTGAACGAGAGGAGCATCTGGTGGCTACTATTTTTTATGAACGCGACGCCAAGCCCGAGGCGCTCAAGGGTAAGACGATCGCTATCCTGGGTTACGGCAGCCAGGGGCACGCGCAGGCGCAGAACCTGCGCGACAGCGGCTACAAAGTGATCGTCGGGCTTGATCCCAACCGGCCGAGCGCTCAACAGGCGAAGGCCGACGGCATGGTAGTCGTGGCGCCGGACGAGGCTGCCAGGCGCGCCGACTGGATTCACGTTCTAACTCCGGACGAGACGCAGGCCGAGCTCTACGACCAGTCCATCAAGCCGTATCTGCATCCTGGCAAAGTTCTCGGCTTTTCGCACGGCTTCAGCATTCATTTCAAGACCATCGTGCCGCCGACCGATGTGGACGTCGTGATGATCGCTCCCAAGAGCCCGGGCCATCTGGTCCGGCGCGTTTATACCGAAGGGCGCGGAGTGCCGTCGCTGATCGCGATCCAGCAGGATGCGAGCGGACACGCGCACGAACTGGCGCTGGCTTATGCCTATGGCATTGGCTCGGCGCGCGCAGGCGTGTTGCAGACGAGTTTCAAAGAAGAAACCGAGAGCGACCTGTTCGGCGAACAGGCGGTGCTGTGCGGCGGTCTGACTTCGCTCATCAAGAAGGGATTCGAAACGCTGGTGGAAGCCGGCTATGCGCCGGAGATTGCATATTTCGAGTGCCTGCACGAGGTGAAGCTCATCGTGGACCTGATCTACGAAGGTGGCCTGAGCCGCATGCGCCATTCGATCTCGAACACAGCGGAATACGGCGACTTGACCCGCGGCGAGCAGGTTGTGGGCGACGCCACGCGGGCGGCGATGAAGAAAACGCTGGCCGACATCCAGAGCGGCGAGTTCGCGCGCGAGTGGATCGCGGAGAACAAGAAGGGCTGTCCTAACTTCAACGCGCTGCGTGCGAAGGAGAAGGAGCATCCGATCGAGATTGTGGGCGCGCAACTGCGCGCCATGATGAGCTGGCTCCCGAAAGAGGGCAAGAAGCCGGCGGACGCACCCAAACAGGTGGTGAATGCTTAAAGGAGCAGAAATCGTTCTGCAGTGCCTGCGCGCCGAAGGGGTGGAGCTGATGTTCGGCTACCCCGGCGGCGCGATTATGCCGCTCTATGACGCTCTGGAAGGGAGCGGCATCCGGCATGTGCTGACGCGGCACGAGCAGGGCGCTGTGTTCGCGGCGGAAGGCTACGCGCGAGTCACCGGTGAGGTGGGCGTGGCCATCGCGACCAGCGGCCCAGGCGCCACGAATCTGGTGACCGGCATCGCCGACGCGAAGATGGACTCGGTTCCATTGGTGTGCATCACCGGGCAAGTGCGCAGCGCGCTGATTGGCAGCGATGCTTTCCAGGAGACCGACGTTTTTGGCGTGACGCTCTCGCTCACCAAGTGGAGCCGCCTGGTGCGCACGATTGACGAGATTCCGGAAGTGATTGCGGAGGGGTTTCACTGGGCGCGGAGCGGACGTCCGGGGCCGGTAGTGATTGATATCCCCACCGACATGCTGAAGGCAAGAAAAGAATTTTCCGGGCCGGTGAAGTTCACGCCGCATGCGCGACCGGCGGAAGCCAAGGCCGAGGGCGGTTTCACCGATACGATTGTGGCCATGCTGCAGCAGGCCGCGAGGCCCGTGGCCCTGGTGGGCGCGGGCGCGAAGCTGTCCGGGGCGATTCCGGAATTGCGACGGCTGCTCGACGATTTGAACATCCCGGCCTTTGCCACGGTGCACGGGCTGGGTGCGGTTCCGCCGCAGGCTCCTTACTACCTCGGCATGGTGGGAATGCACGGCACGCGCGCGGCAAATATGGCGCTGCACGAGACCGATCTGCTGCTGGTTTTCGGCGCGCGGCTCGATGACCGAGTCACCGGCGATCCTTCGCGCTTTGCGCCCGGAGCGAAGATTGTGCATTTCGAAATTGATCCGGCGCAGCTCGATCGGGTCCGGCCGTGCGATCTGCCGGTCATCGGCAATCTTGCCGATACGATTCCCGCGTTTCAGGCGGAGCTGCGGCGGCACCCGCTGCCCGACTTCAGTCCATGGCGTGGGGTGGCGTGCGGGCCGGAGCGGGCGGAATTCGATCCGCGCGGGCTGGCGCAGCCGACCATCCGCTTCCTCGACGAACTCTTCAGCCGCCTACCCGAAAACAACGTGATCCTTGCCGACGTGGGCCAGCACCAGATGTGGTCGGCGCAGCGTTACCGGTCGGCGTCGCCGCGCGGGTTCATCACTTCCGGCGGGCTTGGAGCGATGGGTTTTGCCCTGCCGGCAGCGGTGGGCGTGCAGTTGGCGAAGCCCGACGCCTGTGTGCTCTGCGTTTCCGGCGATGGTGGATTCCAGATGAACATCCAGGAACTCGCCACGGTTCACCGACTCGGCCTGCCCATCAAGATGGTGATCATTGACAACAAGTATCTGGGCATGGTGCGGCAGTGGCAGCAGCTGTTTTACGAGCGCAACTACGCCGAGACCGATCTGAGCGACAACCCGGATTTTGTGGACATCGCCAAGGCCTACAAGATTCACAGTTTTCGTCTGAAGGAAGACGCCATGCGGGAGTTCCCGGTGTCGCAAGAGACCGGAGACCTGATTGACCGGTTCATAAGTTCGCCGGAGCCGGAATTGCTGGTGTTTGACTGCGCTCCCGAGGCCAACGTGTTTCCTATGGTCCCGGCGGGAGCAGCGCTTTCGGAGATGCTGCTGGAAGAGAAGTGAGGATTGCAGATTGCAGATTTTCCCGCCACTCGATGCGAAATCTGCAGTCTGAAGTCTCAATTTTGCAATCGGGGAATTGATCAGGAGCCGAACATATGCAGAATTTTCAGATCCGCTATCGCAATACCCAGGGGACGTTGATGCGCATCCTGAACGCAGCTTCGCGGCGCGGGTTGGACATCACTTCAGTGCACGCCGAAGAAGCGGAGAACGGCTACCAGGTTGCGCTGGCGCTCGAGGTGAATCCCAAGCAGGTGGGGCAATTGTTTCGCGAATGGTATTCGATTGCGGATGTTACGGTGGTGCGCGCCGGATCGGCGCAGACGGCGGCCTGGGCGGTGCCGCATCCCCCGGCGGGAGTGTGCGTTGAATCGCGGACCGTGGCCCGGGCGTAGCTCCCAAAAGTTTGAGTGGGCAAGCATGACGATCTCCTGAGCAAACGTCATGCAACTTGGGGAACCTGCAGCGCAGGCTCCCCTTTTTAGCGAGGCGAGTTCGCCGCGAGAAACCTGCCTGAGGTAATCTCTCATCATGGATCTCAAGCACATTAGCCGTGGAATTACCGATGGGCGCGACCGGGCGGGCGCGCGCGCCATGTTCAAGGCCATCGGATTTACCGACGCCGACCTCAGCCGGCCGCTGATTGGCGTGGCCAATACGTGGATTGAAACCATGCCCTGCAACTTCCACCTGCGGCGGTTGTCGGCGAAGGTCAAAGAAGGGATTCGCGACGCGGGCGGCACTCCGATGGAGTTCAACACGATCGCCATTTCCGATGGCGAGACGATGGGCACCGAAGGCATGCGGGCGTCGCTGGTCAGCCGCGAGTTGATTGCCGACTCGATCGAACTGGTGTGCCGCGGGCAGATGTTCGATGCCGTGGTGTGCGTGGTCGGTTGTGACAAGACGATTCCCGCGGCGGCGATGGCGCTGGCGCGCATGAATCTGCCGGGTATGGTGCTTTACGGCGGGACGATCGCCGCCGGCAGCTATCGCGGGAAAGATGTGACCATTCAGGATGTGTTCGAAGCGGTTGGGGCGAACGCGGCGGGCAAAATCAGGGATGAGGAACTGAAGAGTCTGGAAGACGTGGCTTGTCCGGGAGCGGGCGCGTGCGGGGGGCAGTACACGGCAAACACGATGTCCACGGTGATGGAAATGATAGGGCTCTCGCCGATGGGCTACAACAGCGTGCCCGCGATGGATCCGCAAAAAGATAGGGTGGCGTTCGACTGCGGAAAAGTCGTGATGAATGTGCTGCAGCAGGGACTGCGGCCAAGAGACATTTTGACTCGGGCCGCTTTTGAAAATGCCATTGCCTCGGTGGCGGCGTCGGGAGGCTCGACCAACTCGGTGCTGCACTTGCTGGCGATTGCGCGGGAAGCCGGCGTTGATCTGGAGATTGATGATTTTCAAACGGTGAGCGAGCGCACGCCGCTGCTGGCCGACCTGAAACCTTCGGGAAGATTTGTCGCCGCGGACATGCATCGCGCGGGCGGTGTGGCGTTGCTGGCCAAGCGGTTGCTCAAGGGCAAGTATCTGCATCCCGCGGCGATCACCGTTACCGGAGCCACGATTTCGGCTGAGGCTGAGAAAGCGTCCGAGACTGCCGGGCAGGAAGTGATCGCTACGCTGGAGAAGCCGCTGAAGGCCACGGGAGGTCTGGTGATTCTGAAGGGGAATCTCGCTCCAGAAGGATGTGTGGCGAAGATCAGCGGGCATGAGCGGCTGGAGCATCGCGGGCCGGCGCGGGTGTTTGAGTCCGAAGAAGACGCGATGACTGCGGTGACGAGCAAGAAAATAGCAGCGGGAGATGTCGTCGTGATTCGCAACGAGGGTCCGAAGGGCGGACCTGGCATGCGCGAGATGCTGGGCGTGACCGCGGCGATTGTGGGCGAGGGACTGGGCGCGTCGGTAGCTCTGTTGACCGACGGTCGTTTCAGCGGCGCGACGCACGGGCTGATGGCGGGGCACGTTTCCCCGGAAGCGGCGCTGGGCGGCCCGATCGCCGGCGTGCGCGATGGGGACCTGATTCACTTCGACGTGCGCAAGCGGTTGCTGGAGGTCGAAATCAGCGACGATGTGCTGCGGCAGCGCATGTCGCGGTGGAAGGCGCCCCAGCCGCGCTATCCTACAGGTGTGTTTGCGAAGTACGGAGCGCTGGTGTCGTCCGCTTCGCAGGGAGCGATCACCAGGCCACGGTAGGCTATGTCAGGGAAGAAAACACTCTTCGAGAAGATTTGGAACGCGCACCTGGTGACCGAGCCGGCAGGGCGGTCGCCGATTCTCTACATTGATCTGCATCTGGTGCACGAGGTGACGTCTCCGCAGGCGTTTGACGGGCTGCGGGCGGCCGGAAGAAAAGTACGCCAGCCGCTGCGCACTGTGGCCACTGTGGACCACAACATTCCGACTGAGCCGCGCGGGACTCCGATTACGGATTTAATTGCCGCCCGGCAAATCGCGGCGCTGCAGCAGAATTGCCGAGAGTTTGGCGTCCGGCTGTTCGATATGGACTCGCCCGAGCAGGGTATTGTCCACGTGATCGGCCCTGAGCTTGGGCTGACACAGCCGGGGATGACGATCGTCTGCGGCGACAGCCACACCAGCACGCATGGAGCTTTCGGTTCGTTGGCGTTTGGGATTGGCACGTCGGAAGTGGAGCACGTGCTGGCCACGCAATGCCTGGCGCAGCAGAAGCCAAAGACGATGAAGATTGACGTGCGCGGGAAGCTGGCTGAGGGCGTGACGGCGAAAGACCTGGCGCTGGGCATCATCGGGCAGATCGGCACCGATGGCGCAACCGGACACGTTATTGAATATTCCGGGCCAGCCGTGCGGGCGCTCTCGATGGAAGGCCGCATGACGCTGTGCAATATGAGCATCGAGGCGGGAGCGCGGGCCGGGATGGTGGCGCCGGATGAGACGACCATCGCATATGTAAAGGGAAAGAGATTCGCTCCGAAAAACGGCGAGTGGGAAAAAGCGGTGGCGCACTGGCGGAGTCTGCCAACCGATGATGGCGCGGCGTTCGACAAGGTAGTGGAGATTGATGCGGCCCAGTTGTGCCCGTTCGTGACTTGGGGGACCAATCCCGGCATGGTCGCCCCGGTGACCGGGCGCGTGCCCGACCTGAATGGCTTGCGTGACGCGGACCGGCGGGCGGCGGAACTGGCGCTCGCCTATATGGGGCTGGAGCCGGGACGGAAGATTGAAGAGATCGCGATTGATCGCGTGTTCATCGGGTCATGCACGAATTCGCGGATTGAAGATTTGCGTGCGGCGGCGCGAGTGGCAAAAGGGCATCACGTGAACTCGAAGGTGCGGGCCATGGTCGTGCCGGGATCACAGACGGTGAAACGCGCGGCGGAGCAGGAAGGCCTGCACCGGATTTTTCTCGACGCCGGATTCGAGTGGCGTGAGTCCGGGTGCTCGATGTGCCTGGGTATGAATCCCGATATTTTACAGCCCGGGGAACGCTGCGCCTCCACCAGCAATCGCAATTTTGAGGGCCGGCAGGGGCGCGGCGGGCGCACGCATCTGGTGAGTCCGATGATGGCGGCAGCGGCTGCGGTGGCCGGGTATTTTACCGACATCCGGAATTGGAAATTTCAGTAACAGTTAACAGCGTGTTCTCGAGAGACGGCCGAAAGCAGGTTTCTCGCTCTGCTCGAAATGACAAAACCATGAAGCTAGTGGATCTGAGGATGATGCGATGAAACCGTTCACCGTGCATCGCGGGCGAGTCGCGCCGCTGGATCGGGTCAATGTGGATACGGATCAGATCATTCCGAAACAGTTTTTGAAGCGGATCGAGAAGACCGGGTTCGGACAGTTCTTGTTTTACGACTGGCGGTTTGATGCGAGCGGGAAGAAGATTCCAGACTTTGTACTGCATGAGCCGCGCTACGAGGGTGCGACCATTCTGGTGGCTGGGAAGAACTTTGGGTGCGGATCGTCGCGGGAGCATGCGGTTTGGGCACTGGCGGACTTCGGTTTTCGGGCGGTGATTTCCTCGTCGTTCGCCGATATTTTTGCCAATAACAGTACCAAGAATGGATTTCTCACCGTGCGGTTGCGCGACGAGCAAGTCGCCGAGTTGATGCGGAAAGCACAGGCATCGGGCGACTATCAGTTGACCATTGATCTGGAAAAGCGTGAAGTGCGCGATGAGCAGGGATTTCGCGCGGAGTTCCCCATTGATGATTTCGTGCGCCACTGCCTGCTGAATGGATTGGACGACATCGGGCTGACGTTGCAGCATGAGGCGGAGATTGCGGCGTATGAAGCAAGGCATCCGGCGGTAGAGCGGGGGTAGGTGCAGAGAAGTGCTGTCGCCCCCTTCGGGACGTTCGCTGCGCGAGGCGCCCGCGCCACACCGCCGGCGCCACACGAGTAAAGATTTGTAAAACCTTCGCCCCGGTCTTGACCTGCTGCCGGGGTGCGGTTGATGCTGACTCTGTAGGGCTTTACGGTTGCAGCGGCATTCTGCCTCCCACCTTTCGCAGGAGGCCCCGGATGAGAAAAACCTCCTTTGTCGCGGCAGGTTTGTTGAAGCCAAGCCTACAATGACACGTCTAACACTTTGGGCTGCCGTGGCGTTGGCAGATTAGGACTAATCCTGTGAACAAGATGGAGCGAGCTTACCAACAAGTTTGGGCGCGGGCGGGCGGTTTTGCCATGGCCTTGTGCGTCGGGACTCTCTGCGCTTTTCTGCTTTCCTGCACCGGCACGGCTGACTCCAAACAGCAGAAGGCGCAGGCGGCAGCACCCCGCTCCATTTCCGTGGCGGTGGCACAAGTCCAACGCCAGGACGTGCCGGTCTATCTCTCGGGCCTGGGTTCGGTGACGGCGTTTAATACCGCCAACATCAAGAGCCGCGTGGACGGGCAGATGATGAGAGTGAATTTTCAGGAAGGACAGAACGTCAATCAGGGCCAGTTGCTGCTGGAGATTGACTCCCGCCCGTTCCAGGTGCAACTTGAGCAGATGCAGGCGCAGTTATTTCGCGATCAGGCGCAATTGCGCGATGCCAAGCTGAACCTGGAGCGGTATACGGCGCTGATTCCATCCGGCAGCATCGCGCAGCAGCAGGTGGACACGCAAAAGGCGCTGGTGGACCAACTGGATGGCACGGTGCGCAACGATCAGGCGCAAATTGATAACGCGAAACTGCAGATCACGTACTGCCACATCACGGCGCCGTTCAGCGGACGTATCGGGCTGCGGCAGGTGGATCCCGGCAACATTGTGCATGCGTCGGACACGAATCCGATGCTGATCCTGACCCAGTTGCAGCCGATCGCGGTGATCTTCACCTTGCCGGAAGACGTGCTGCCATCAGTTTCGCAGCGCATGAAGCAGGGAACGCTGGAGGTGGATGCGTTCAGCCGCGACGATCAAACCAAGCTCGCCTCGGGCAAGCTGCTGACCATAGATAACCAGATTGATCCGAGCACCGGAACAGCGAAGCTGAAGGCAGTCTTTGACAACAAGGAGAGTCAGCTCTGGCCCAACCAGTTCGTGAATGCGGACCTGCTTCTTGAGACGCGCAAGAACAGCACCGTGGTGCCGACGGCAGCAGTGCTGCGCGGGCCGCAGGGAACGTTCGTCTACGCGGTGAACGCGGACAAGACAGTGGAAGACCGCGCGATCACGGTGGCCTTGACGCAGGGGAATACGACGATCATAGCCAATGGCCTCAGTGCGGGCGATATCGTAGTGACCGACGGCCAGGACAAACTGCAAAGGGGCAGCCGGATTGAACCGCGAGGTGGCGGCGTGAGCGCCGGGCCGGGCACGGCGTCGGGTGGCAGCGGAAATCGGGAAGCCTCAGGCGGGCCGGTTCCGGGCGGCGCGCCGCCGCACGCGCCGGGAGCGGGTTCCCCAGGTTCAGCCGCGCCGCCAGCAGCAAATCCCGGTTCGCGCAAAGCAGGTTCATGAGTCCCTCACGGATATTCATCCTCCGGCCGGTGGCGACCACGCTGCTCATGGTGGGCGTGGTGCTCGTGGGCTGGGTCGCGTTCATGCAACTGCCGGTCTCGGCTCTGCCCGAGGTGGACTATCCCACCATCCAAGTAGTGACCTTCTATCCCGGAGCTGATCCGGACGTGATGGCCTCGTCGGTGACGTCTCCGCTGGAGCGGCAGTTCGGCCAGGTGCCAGGCCTGAGCCAGATGACCTCGACCAGTTCGTTCGGCAGTTCTGTGATCACGCTGCAGTTCGGGCTCGATCAGAACATTGACGTGGAAGAGCAGCAGGTGCAGGCGGCCATCAATTCCGGCTCGACCTACCTGCCGCCGGACTTGCCGAATCCGCCGATTTACAACAAGGTGAACCCCGCCGACGCGCCGATCCTAACCCTGGCGCTGACTTCGGATTCGCTGCCTCTGTCGAAGGTGGAAGATCTGGCCGATACTTCGCTGGCGCAGAAGATTTCGCAACTGCCAGGCGTGGGGCTGGTCTCGATCAGCGGGGGACAGAAGCCGGCGGTGCGCATTCAGGCGAATCCCACAGCGCTGGCCTCGTACGGCCTGAGCCTGGAAGATTTGCGCGCAGCCCTGGTCCAGGCCAACGTGGATCAGGCCAAGGGAGTCATCGATGGCGCGCGGCAGTCGTACACGATCGGGGCCAACGACCAGCTATTTTCCAGTGCGCAGTACAAGCCGATTGTGGTGGCCTATCACAAAGGCGCGCCGGTCCGGGTGAGCGACGTTGCTAACGTGATTGACGGCACGGAAAACAACCTGCTCGCTGCGTGGATGAACCTGACGCCGGCGGTGATCGTCAACATCCAGCGCCAGCCGGGAGCCAACATCATCAGTGTGGTGGACCGGATCAAGAAACTTCTGCCGCAGTTGCAGGCGTCGCTGCCGACCGCGGTAAAGGTGCAGATTCTAACTGACCGGACGACCACGATCCGGGCATCGGTGAAGGACGTCGAATTCGAATTGATGCTGACCATCGGACTGGTGGTGATGGTCATCTTCTTGTTCCTGAGAAATCTGCCGGCCACCACCATCCCCAGCGTGGCGGTTCCGCTCTCGCTCATCGGGACGTTTGGGGTGATGTATCTGCTGGGCTACAGCCTGAACAATCTGACGCTCATGGCGCTGACCATCTCCACCGGGTTCGTGGTGGACGACGCCATCGTGATGATCGAGAACATTGACCGTTACCTGGAGGCCGGCGAGTCGCCACTGGACGCCGCCCTGGCCGGGTCGGGGCAGATCGGGTTCACCATCGTTTCACTGACCGTGTCGCTGATCGCGGTGCTGATTCCGCTGCTGTTTATGGGCGACATCGTGGGGCGGCTGTTCCGCGAGTTCGCCGTCACTCTGGCAGTCACGATCCTGGTTTCGGCGGGAGTGTCGCTGACGCTGACGCCGATGATGTGCGCCAAGCTGCTCAAGCACAAAAAGGAAGGCGAGCAGGGCCGCTTCTACGAATTCACCGAGGAATACTACAACCGTGTAATCGCTTTCTACGGGCGGACGGTGAAATGGGTGCTGAAGCATCAGACGGCGACGTTGCTGGTGACGTTCGGCACGCTGGTTCTGACGCTGGCCTTGTATGTGATCGTGCCCAAGGGCTTCTTCCCGGTGCAGGACACGGGAGTGATTCTGGGGGTGTCGGAAGCGCCAGACAGCGTTTCGTTCGAGGCCATGGCGCAGCGCCAGCAGGAACTGGCGAAGGTCATTCTGCAGGACCCGGACGTAGAGAGTCTCTCGTCGTTTATCGGCGTGGACGGGACCAATACGACGCCGAATGCCGGCCGCATTCAGATTAATTTGAAAGCTCGCAATGACCGTGTGGACGATGCATCCGCCATCATCCGCCGGTTGCAGCCCGAGTTGGCGAAAGTGGACGGCATCACGCTTTACATGCAGCCGGTGCAGGATCTGACGGTCGAAGACCGGGTCAGCCGCACGCAGTTTCAATACTCGATTGAAGATGCGGACGCGCAGGAACTCGCGCAGTGGACTCCCCGACTGGTGGCTAAGCTGCAGACGTTGCCGGAACTACGCGACGTGGCTACGGACCAACTCAATAATGGGCTCAAGACAAGCATCGCGATTGATCGCGACACGGCGTCACGGCTGGGGATTTTTCCCCAGGCGATTGATAACACGCTGTACGACGCTTTTGGGCAGCGCCAGGTTTCGACCATCTTCACACAGTTGAACCAATACCACGTCGTGCTGGAAGTTTTGCCCAACTTCGCGAAGAATCCGGACTCGCTGAACGACATCTACATACGGCCCAGCGTCGTTACGGCCAACACGGGCGCACCGACTGCCAATGGCGCGACGGTCGCGACCAGCGGCGCGCCAGTGCCCATCACTGCGTTCACCCGGATGCAATCCAGCGCCGCTTCGCTCGCGGTGAACCATCAGGGACAGTTTCCGGTCGTAACCCTGTCGTTCAATCTGGCTCCCGGCAGTTCGCTGGGGGACGCGACCAAGGCGATCCAGCAGGCGGAAAAGGACATTCAGTTGCCGGCCAGCATTCATGCGGCTTTTCAGGGCACGGCCGCCGCATTCCAGAATTCTCTGGCGAGTGAACCTTATCTGATTCTGGCAGCGGTGATCACCGTATACATCGTGCTGGGCGTTCTGTACGAGAGCTACATTCACCCCATCACCATTCTTTCCACGCTGCCTTCAGCCGGCGTGGGCGCGATTCTGGCGCTGATGATTACCGGGAACGATCTGACCGTGGTGGCGCTGATCGGCATTATCCTGCTGATCGGCATTGTAAAGAAGAACGCCATCATGATGATTGACTTTGCGCTCGAAGCGGAGCGGGAAGAGCACAAGCCGCCGGAGGAAGCGATCTTTCAGGCGTGCCTGCTGCGGTTCCGGCCGATCATGATGACGACGATGGCGGCGCTGCTGGGCGGGCTGCCGCTGGCGCTGGTGCCGGGCACGGGGGCGGAGTTGCGGCGGCCGTTGGGCATCACGATCGTGGGCGGATTGCTGCTGAGCCAACTGCTGACGCTGTACACGACCCCGGTCGTGTATCTGTGGTTCGACCGGCTGGCGCGGCGATTTGCGCGCTACCGGATCGGCAACCCGATCCCGCGAGAGCCGATGCCGGCGGATTAGATGTACTGACCAGACCTAGTGATCAGATCATGAGTATCTCGGCTCCATTTATCCGGCGTCCGGTGGGCACATCGCTGCTGGCGGCGGCGCTGTTGCTGTCGGGAATTCTGGCGTTCAACTTCCTTCCTGTAGCGTCCTTGCCGAGGGTGGATTTTCCGGTGATAGGTGTTGGAGCGGGCCTGCCCGGCGCGGATCCGCAGACCATGGCGTCGGCGGTGGCGACGCCGCTGGAACGCCAGTTTGGCCGCATCGCCGGTGTCAACCAGATGACCTCATCGAGTCAACTGGGCTCGACCGGCATCACGCTGCAGTTCGATCTCAACCGGAACATTGACGCCGCCGCGCGCGATGTACAGGCTGCCATCAATGCCGCGAGAAGCCAACTCCCCGCGAATTTGCCCAGTAATCCCAGCTACCGCAAGGCCAATCCGGCGGATGCACCCATCCTGATCCTGGCGCTGACGTCGGACACGATGACGGTGCCGAAGATGTATGACGCCGGCGATTCAATTCTGGCGCAGAAGCTGGCGCAGGTGAACGGAGTCGGGCAGGTGTTCGTGGGCGGAGCAGCCCAACCTGCGGTTCGAGCCGAGGTGAATCCGACTCTGCTGAACAAACTTGGAATCGGACTCGACACGGTTCGCAATGCTTTGAACGCGGCCAACGCGAATCGCCCCAAGGGGCAGGTGCTTGACAGCACGACGGCGCATTCGCTTACCGATACGGACCAGCTGTTTACGGCGGACCAGTACCGGCCATTGATCGTCAGTTATCACAACGGCGCGGCAGTTCGTCTGGGAGACGTGGCCGAAGTGACGGATGCGGTGGCGGACAGCCGCACCATTGGATTGGCGAACGGAAAACCTGCCGTCCTCATCATCGTCTTCCGGCAGCCAGGCGCAAACATTATCGAGACGGTGGATCGCGTGCGGGCGCTCATGCCGTTTTTGCAATCCTCGATTTCACCCGCCATCAAGCTGACTATCGTGATGGACCGGACGGTGACGGTGCGGGCCTCGGTCAAGGACATTGAAACCACGCTGATGATTTCCATCGTGCTGGTGATTATGGTCGTATTCGTGTTCCTGCGGACCGTGCGGGCCACGATTATCCCCAGCATCGCGGTTCCGCTGTCGCTGGTGGGGACGTTCGGAGGCATGTACCTGCTGGGCTACAGCCTCGACAATCTATCGCTGATGGCGCTGGCCATCTCGACCGGGTTTGTGGTGGATGACGCGATCGTGGTGCTGGAGAACATCACGCGCTATGTCGAACACGGGATGGATGCGGTGAAGGCGGCATTCAAGGGAGCGGCCGAGATTGGATTCACCGTGCTTTCGATGAGCACGTCGCTGGTGGCAGTGTTCATTCCGCTGCTGCTGATGGGGGGAATCGTCGGGCGGCTGTTCCGCGAGTTTGCGGTCACGCTGAGCATCGCGATCGGTGTTTCTCTGCTGGTTTCGCTCACGACAACGCCGACAATGTGCGCGAAGTTTCTACGCCCGGGAAAGAAAGAGGAGAAGCACAACTTCTTCTATCGTGCGACTGAACGGTTTTTCGATGGAATGCTGGCGACCTACCGCGTCATGCTGAAGTGGGTTCTGGCGCACCAGCCGGTGACGCTTACCGTCACCATCCTGGTCGCGTGCCTGAGCGTCTATCTCTATGTGAAGGTGCCGAAGGGCTTTTTCCCGCAGCAGGATACGGGACGCATCATGGGAGGTGTTATTGCGGAACAGGATATCTCCTTCCAGTCCATGCGTGACAAGATGCAGCGGTACATTGACATCGTGATGAAGGATCCGGCGGTGGATACGGCCGCCGGATTTGCCGGCGGGAACACCGCTTTGAACCAGGGCCGGTTTTTCGTGATGCTGAAACCGCTGGAGCAACGAAGCAACTGCAAGGCGCAGCACGTGTGGAATCGTTGCCCAATTGTTACGGCGGATGACGTGATCAACCGGTTGCGCGGCAAACTGGCGGTCGTTCCGGGCGCAACCCTGATTCTGCAGTCGGCTCAGGATCTCACCATCGGCGGGCGTTTTGGCAACGCGCAGTATCAGTACACGCTGCAGAGCGCGAATCTGGACGACCTCAACAACTGGGCACCGCGACTGCTGCAGAAGTTGAAGACATTGCACGAGCTGACCGACCAGAACTCGGATCAGCAGGACAAAGGGCTGCAGGCCAAACTGGTGATTGACCGCGACACCGCCAGCCGGCTGGGGATCTCCCCGCAGACTCTGGATAACGCACTCTACGATGCCTTTGGCCAGCGCCAGGTGTCTACCATGTACCGCGCGCTCAACCAGTACCACGTGGTTATGGAAGTTGCGCCGCAGTTCCAGCAGACGCCGGAAGCGCTGCAGAACATTTATCTGCGGTCCACGACGGGAACACCGGTGCCGCTGGCGGCATTCACCCACTATGAGCCGTCGAATACCCCGCTGGCGGTGAATCACCAGGGACAAATCCCCTCGGTCACGATTTCTTTCAATCTGGCGCCGGGAGTGTCCCTGGGCCAGGCGACGCAGGCCATCGAGGAGGCCGAGCGCAACATCGGCTTCCCGCCGACGATCCAGGCCAGCTTCCAGGGGACGGCGGCGGCTTTTCAGGATTCCCTTTCCAGCGAATGGATCCTGATCCTGACCGCTTTGATTGCGGTCTACATTGTGCTGGGGATGCTGTATGAAAGCTACGTCCACCCCATCACGATCCTTTCGACAATCCCTTCCGCCGGCGTTGGGGCGTTGCTGGCCTTACTGTTGACGCATAACGAGCTCAACGTCATCGGGACGATCGGCATCATTCTGCTGATCGGATTGGTCAAGAAGAACGCCATTATGATGATTGATGTGGCGCTCGACGTCGAGCGGACTCAGGGAAAGAGGCCCGTGGAAGCAATCTATGACGCGTGTCTGCTGCGCTTCCGCCCGATCATGATGACGACCATGGCCGCGCTACTGGGGGGATTGCCGCTGGCGCTGGGCACCGGCACCGGTTCGGAGTTGCACCGGCCGTTGGGCATTACCATCGTGGGCGGCCTCATCGTCAGTCAGATGCTGACGCTGTTCACTACGCCGGTGGTTTATGTGTACCTCGACCGTGCCAGGCTCTGGCTGCGAGGCGGCGCGGACCGGGCCTTGCCCGACACCGGCGCTCCCAGTCCGGCACACTGAACCGTGCGCCCGCAGGAGTGCTTGCCAGCCGCTGCGGACGACAACCGGATCAATGGCAACCTCGCGGGAGAATTTTCGCATCGCAGCAGTCTGAAGAGAAGGCCAGTCGAGCCCGGAACGTCTGGCCAGCACGGGGGGTGCATAGGTTTGAATGCAAAGCTCCCTTTTTTGGGGTAGGCGTCATCCTGAGCGGAGCCGGTTTTCAGGCGGAGCGAAGGATCTCCGACTTCGCGAGGCCAAGCTTCACGGGAGATCCCTCGCCCCGCTGGTAAAGGCGCGGGGCTTCGGGATGACTCCTTTCGAGAGAGATGGGACTCAAACAAGGGCATTACCCCAGAACGCCACTGCTGCGCGGGAGGGGGTCTGTCCCGTATGATAGTGTGACCAAAGCATTCAATGGATTGGCAAATAAGTGCGTCCGGCGTCGCTGGGCGCGCCGCGACGAACGTTTCGCCGCGAAATTTCCTTCAGGAGTCAGGGATGCGAAAGAGAGCAGCGGCTCTGTTGCTGATTGCTGTGACAGTGGCCTTCTGGACGAGTTGTGCCAAGACCTCGAGCCGATATCTGTATGCAGCGCTGCAGGCAGCGAGCCAAATCGCCGTTTTTCGGGAGGATCCGAATTCAGGCGTGCTGACAGCTTTGGCGGGGAGCCCCTACACGGCTGGCCCGGGAGTGCAGGCGCTCGCCTTGCATCCGTCCAACAAGTATCTCTATGCCGCGAACTCGGCCGAGAGTGACATTTCCTTATATACAATTGCGGCTACCAGCGGAGTGTTGACCGAGGTGACTCCGCGCACGCCGACGGGAGTCTCGCCACAGTTTTTGGTTATGAATTCATCCGGAAGTTTTCTGTACGCAGGAAACATAGGGTCGGACAACATTTCGATCTATTCCATCGCCAGCGCGAGCGGCGCCCTGACGGAAGTACCAGGATCTCCGTTCCACATCGGACTTCAGCCGCTCGGCATGGCCTTATCGCCATCTGGTAATGCTCTGTATATAACCGGCATGGGAACGATCGGGTACCTGGAAGTGATCGGCCTGGCAGCCGGCGTACCCTCCGCCCAGAACCCGATCACGCAGATCGCGCAGACGGGGAACAATCCTGGCGCGATGGCGATTGATCCCAGCGGGCAGCACCTTTACGTGGCCAACACTACTGACAATTCGATCTCGGAGTACGCCATTCAATCCGATGGAACGGTAAGCGGAATTGTGGGTTCTCCGATCGGGGGACAGTCTGCCCCGGTCGCGCTGCTGGTGGACAAAACGGGCAAGTACCTCTATGCGGCAAATAAGGGATCGAACAACCTGGCTGGGTTCGCCATCGGTTCGACTGGCGGTTTGACTCTGCTGAGCAATTCGCCGTTCCTCTCCAACGCCCAACCCATCTCGTTGTCCAACGATCCGAGTGGGAAATACTTGTTTGTGGGGAGCCTCTCCGGACACTCGGTTCAGGCTTTCTTTCTAGATGCGGGCAGCGGGACCTTAACCTCTATCGGCTCCTATGGGACGGGAAACACGCCGACTTCGATCGTGGTGACGAACTGAGTTTCCGCTGTTCTAGCTGGCCTCTGCCGCTGGCCTTTTAACAAACGCGTGACAAATCACGGGTTGGCATTGGGCAGAATTAGTGTCAGGAAGTTCGAGGGGTTCACTCAGCGATTGTTGACCGCCGCGATGTCCGGCAAACAGCACTGACTTTATGCCCCGACGGGAATCTAACCCATGAGAATCGCCAGCGCCGCCAGCGCTTTTCCAAAGCATTACTACTCGCAGAAATTCCTGCTGGAACAGTTGCAGGAGTACTGGGGAGACCGTCTGCGAAACCCGCAGCTGCTTTCACGGCTGCATCGCAATGTCGCCGTGGAAGGGCGCCATCTGGCGCTGCCCACCGAGAAGTATTACGACATAAAAACCTGGGGCCAGGCGAACGACGCCTGGATTGAAGTCGCGCAGGAACTGGGCGAGCAGGCTCTGTGCCGCGCGCTGCATCACGCGGGGCTGGAACCGAAGGCACTGGGGGCACTGTTTTTTGTATCGGTCACCGGCATTTCGAGCCCGTCCATAGATGCGCTGCTGATCAACCGCATGGGACTGCCTCACAACATTCGCCGCGTGCCGATTTTTGGGCTGGGATGCGTGGCGGGCGCGGCTGGTATTGCCCGTGCCACCGATTACGTCCGCGCGTATCCTGCGCAGGCGGCGGCATTGGTGTCGGTGGAGCTGTGTTCGCTCACCATCCAGCGCGACGATCTTTCCGTCGCTAATCTGATTTCTTCGGGGCTGTTTGCCGATGGCTCGGCGGCGGTGATCGTCACCGGCAACGATCTGCCCGGCACCGGGCCCACGATTCTTGCGACCCGGTCGGTGTTTTATCCGGACACCGAGGAAATGATGGGCTGGAAAGTGACGGAAAAAGGTTTCCGCATCACGCTCTCGCCGGAAGTGCCCACGCTCATCCGCGAGCATCTGGGTGCCGATGTTGACGGGTTTCTCGCCGATTACGGCTACCAGCGAAGTGATGTGAAGAGTTGGGTGCTGCACACGGGAGGGCCGAAAGTGCTGGAGGCGACGGCAGCAGCCCTGGGCTTGAACAATGGGCAACTCGACGCTTCGTGGGACTGTCTCAAGAAAGTTGGGAACCTGTCGTCGGCGTCGGTGCTGGTGGTGCTGGAAGACGTAATGGGGAATCGGCGCCCGGAACCAGGCACGCTGGGTATTCTTGCCGCGATGGGTCCGGGATTCTGTTCGGAGTTGATACTCTTGCGGTGGTGAGGCCGCGTGCCGGAGGCTGGTGTGAGGGGTGGCGTGGCTGAGAATTCGACCGACGTTTTCGTGATTGGTGGTGGTCCGGCAGGACTGGCGGTGGCGATTGCTGCCCGCCAGCGCGGCTTGCGCGTGATGGTCGCTGATGGCTCGCAGCCGCCGATTGACAAAGCGTGCGGCGAAGGCCTGTTGCCCGACGGCATCGCGGCGATCGGAAGGCTGGGGATTCATCTCCGCGGAGCCGATGCGCAGCCGTTTCAGGGCATTCGGTTCATCAGTGAGGGCTTGTCTGCCGAAGCGAGATTCCCGGGAGGCGGCGTAGGTTTAGCCGTCCGGCGCACGTATCTGCATCCGATTCTGGCTGAGCGCGCGGCGCAACTGGGGGCTTCTTTGCGGTGGGGTACGGTCGTGACGGGGATTACCGGCGATGGTGTCCGGCTGGGGAGCGATTCTGTCTCCGCGCGCTGGATTGTTGGCGCCGATGGCACCAACTCGCGGGTCCGGCGTTGGGCCGGGCTTGAACGTGGTCCGCGGCCACGGCTGCGGTATGCATTTCGCCGGCATTTTCGCGTGGCTCCCTGGACCGACCACATGGAAGTGTACTGGGGCCCGCGATGCCAAGGCTATGCCACGGCGGTGAGCCGCGAGCAAGTCTGTATAGCACTCGCCTCGAAAGACCCTAGTCTGCGACTGGAAGAAGGTCTGCTGCATTTGCCGCGATTGCACGGGCGGCTGGCCGGGGCGGAGGCGGTCTCGACCGAACGCGGAGCGCTCACCGGCAATCGCGTGTTTCATAAGGTGTGGCGAGAGAACGTCGCGCTCGTCGGTGATGCTTCCGGCACGGTGGACGCCATCACCGGCGAGGGCCTCGGATTGGCGTTCAGCCAGGCGGTTGCCTTGGCGGAGTGCTTCGAGTCTGGTGACTTGATTGGTTATCAGAAGGAGCACCGGCGCCTGGCCCTGCGTCCACTCTGGATGGCCCGGCTGATGCTCTCTCTTGATGAACGGCCCCGGCTTCAGCACCGCGCATTGCAAGCCTTTCAGAAGCGGCCAGACATTTTCCGGCGTCTCCTGGAGTTGCATGTTGGATCCCGCTCGCCCAAACATCTTGCACTCGATGGCCTGAGCCTGGGTTGGGGGCTGTTGACTGCTTAGGACTATGAAGGCATCGCATCGGGGTATCAGCAGCGCAGTCTTCTTAGTGCTAGCCTTCGCACCTGTTTCACCGGCTCAGCAAGCAGATCTGAGTCTTGATCCAGCCCACACTTCGGTGAAATTCACTCTGGCAGATGTGCTGCACACCGTGCACGGGACTTTCCGATTGAAGCAAGGAGCGCTCCAGTTGGAACCATCTTCGGGCAAGCTGTCTGGCGAGATCGTCGTGGATGCTAAGAGCGGTGACAGCGGCAGCGGCATGCGCGACCGCAAAATGCACAGGGAAGTGCTGGAGAGCGAACGTTATTCGGAGATTTCATTTTTTCCGGACCGGGTCGCGGGTACGGTTGCACTCCTGGGGAAGTCTTCCTTGATGGTGCATGGCATGTTCCGCATTCATGGGGTGGATCGCGAGATCACGGTCCCCGCCGAAGTGGAACTGTCGCCCAATCACTGGAGCGCTACGGTGCACTTCAACGTGCCCTATGCTAAATGGGGAATGAAGAATCCGAGCACCTTGTTCCTGCGGGTGAGCGACTCGGTGGAAATTGATTTGGCGGCAGCCGGGAATGTCGTGCAGCACGGCGCAGCTACACCGGGCAGTCCGGCTCAGTAGCCGTTTTGCGGAGTGATCCCCTTGCCTTCAGTGCAGTGGTAGGTTCGTCCGGCTGCAAGGTCCTTGTATTCTTCCGTCCGACCGCTCGGCCAGTCAACGACTACGCGTTCAATGCGGTCGCGTTTCGCCAATCCGAAAGTGACGGGAAGTTCGGACTGCGACAGGTAGCTGGAACCGCCTTTGACCATTCGTGATTGCGTCATGCCGCCGGCGAAAACGCGTGCCATGGCTCCGATTGCGTCACGGTTGGACTTGGTTCCCTCCAGGAGAAACCGGATGCTGCGATTTCCCGAGAGCTGATCGTTGCGATAGAGATAGGCCGGACCGTTGTTGGTGGTGAGCAGCAGATCGAGATCGCCGTCGCGGTCAAAGTCCGCATAGGCAAGGCCGCGGCCGACTTTCGGCTGATCGAAAGCGCCGCCAACCTGTGAAGCGATATCCCGAAACCCGCCTTTGCCGTTGCTGAGAAAGAGTTGAGGCGGCTGAGCATAGCCTACATTGCCGCGAATGTTGCGCACGGTTTCGTCAATGTGTCCGTTGGCCACGGCAAAATCGAGCCAGCCGTCGAGATTGACGTCGAGAAACGTGCAGCCGAAACCCAGGCTGTTCCGGGAAGCCATGCCGACTCCAGCCTGGCCGGCAATATCTTCAAAACCCTTGCCGGCGGCCCGGTACAGGCCGATCATTTCGTTGTCGAAATTGGTGATGGCGATGCCCTCAGCGCCCGAGTTTTCGAAATCGGCGGCGTCCACGCCCATGCCGGCGCGGGCCTTTCCTTCGGTGCTGAAGGCAAGGCCGGCTTCCACGGCGGCGTCTTTGAACGTACCGTTGCGCTGGTTGCGATAGAGCTTGTTGGGCTGCGTGTCGTTGGCCACGATAAGATCCAGCCAGCCGTTATGGTTGTCGTGCAGCAGGGCGACGCCCAAGGACTTGCAACTGCTGTCGAAGATTCCGCTCGAGGCGGTCACGTCTTCGAAGGTGCCGTCGCCCCGATTGTGGAACAGCCAGCAAGTCGCGCCGCGGTAGGCTTCCGGCGTGCAATAGGATTTGTGCTTTCCGTCGAGACTGCAGAAGATGTCGGTTTCGGGCGACCACTTCACATAGTTGCAGACGAAGAGATCCAGCAGGCCGTCACGATCGTAGTCGAACCAAACCGCGGACGAGCTTAAGCCTTCGCGCTTGCCAAGTCCGCTGGTGTTGGTGACGTCCACGAAAGTGCCCTTGCCGGTGTTGCGGAACAATCGGTTCTGTCCGACGCAGGTAACGTAGATGTCGGGAAAGCCGTCATTGTTGTAGTCGCCGACGGCGACGCCCATCCCGTAGAGTTCAACGTCAAGGCCGGCGCGGGCAGTCACATCCGTGAAGGTCCCGTTGCCGTTGTTGTGATAAAGCCGCAGCGTCGTCCGACTTTTCTTGTGGCCTGGCCAGTCCGAGCCGTTGATCAGCAGAATGTCCTGCCAGCCGTCGCGGTCATAGTCAAGAAAGGCGCAGCCGGAGCCAAGAGTTTCGGGCAGAAACTTGCCGCCGAAGGCTCCGCTATTGTGCTGGAACTGGATTCCGGCCTGGGTGGTTACATCGGTGAAGCGAAAGCCGAGGGGCGCGCTGGCCGGAGCCTGTAAAGCCAAGGCCTCGAGCCGCGACAACTGCGACCACGACGCGAGCCCTGCCAGTCCCCCAAGGAAAGACCTGCGATTCACGGAACGTTCACCAGCCCGGCACGGATCGCGTAGACCACAAGTTCAGCCGTCTTGTGAATCCCAAGAGCGTTCATGATGTTGGCGCGGTGAACGGCGACGGTATTGGCGCTGAGCTCGAGCGCAGTTGCGATCTCCTTGTTCGACTTTCCATCCACGATCATTTGCAGAACTTCGAGTTCGCGATGGGTGAGGGAGCTGCGCTCTCCTTTAAGGGACTCTCGCTGTTCGACTTGCGGATCAAATACGGTCTGTCCGGCGGCGACCTTGCGGATGGCGGCTCCAAGTTCCAGATCCAGGGCATTTTTGAGGACGTATCCCTTGGCGCCGGCTTCGATGGCCTGGCGCACCCATGTGCTTTCGGTGTGCATGCTCAGCATGAGAACAGAAACATCGGGGCATCCCTCGATGATCTGCCGTGTGGCCTCGAGGCCGTTCATGCCCGGAAGAGCACAATCCATCACGACCACGAGAGGGTGAAGTTGTTTGGCCAGGGTAACGGCTTCCTCCCCGGTGCCCGCCTCACCGACGACGTCCATATCGGACTCGTCTTCCAGCATGCGGCGGAAGCCGCGGCGGACCAGGCTATGATCGTCCACCAGCAAGACTGTGATCTTCTTTTCCATAGGACTCCACTTTTTCTTTGGGAATCGCGAGATGCAACAGGGTTCCGCCTTCGGGAGGCCGCGAAAAAATGATCCGGCCGCCCATCAACTCCGAACGTTCCCGCATGGCCACCAGCCCGATGCCTCGCCGGTTAGGACTTTCGGTGAAGCCGACGCCGTGATCTTCCACTTCCAGCTCGAGTGCGTCGCGCAGAAAACGCAAACGCACCCAAGCCTCTTTTGCGCCGGAGTGCCGGGCTACGTTGTTGAGAGCTTCCTGCAGAACGCGATAGACATGCACTCCGGCAGCGCCATCAACGGGAAACGGCTCGCCCTGCTTTTCATAGGATATGGTAATTCCGGTCTGTCTTTCTACCGTCGGGATATACCAATCCAGAGTGGCCTCCAGTCCCGCCTCATCGAGCATGACGGGATGCAGGGCCTGCGAAAGGCTGCGAACGCTTTCCAAGGTCGTCTGCACAGTCAGGAGAACTTCCTGCAAGTCAGCCCGTAGGGAAGAACCTTCCGGAGCGTGTGTGCCGGCGCGGCGCAGCATGGCGCCAATCGCGGTGAGGATTTGGCCGAACTCATCATGCAGTTCACGCGAAATGTAGCGCAGCGTAGATTCCTGGGTGGCGATCAGCTTCTGCGCCAGTTCGCTGCGGCGTTCGGAAATTTCGGCCAAGCGTGCGAACAGACGCCGGTTCCAGCGGATGATCGAGAGGCTGCTCAACAGGATGGCGAGCAGTGTCGCGGCCAGAAAGACATAGGCCTGGCGCTGCACGCGGTCGTATATCTGCACGATCCGTTCGCCGGCCTGCTCCTCATTTTCGGTGTTCTGCACCAGCAACCGGGCTACGGCCGTGGCCAGAGCCGCATGCCGCTCCTGCAGAGAGAGCCGAATTTGCTCTCGCGCCTCTTTCTCCTTGCCTTCGTGGGCCAGATCGAAGACGCGGTCCACGGCACCCCAGAACTGGGTAAAGGAACTGGTGAGGAAGGCGCTCTGCTCGGGCGTGCGGCTGGTGACAGCCAGGCCGGCTTCCAGGCGAATCGCGTCGTCCAGATCGGTGCGGATGCGCTGGAATTGCGCGAACCAGGCGGTCATTGGATAAGGTTCATCGCCGCTCACCATGTCGCGCATGGCTGAGGCCAGCGAGTTGAGATCGTTCTGGATTCTCAACAACTGCAACGAATCCTTGCGGTTGCGGTCCACCATTTCGGTCTGCAACTTGCGCAGGCTGGTGATCTGCCACGTGACGTACGCGGAATAGGCAACGACGGCCGACAACGTGATGATGAGGCCCAACAGAAGGCCAAGAGTCGGCGAACGCTCGGGCGACGACGGGCGGTCCACGCCCCCGAGCATACAACGGGCGGGCGCGGCCTGTCACAGCGTTAACTGCCCGGCAGCCGGCCCGCAGATGTGTGACAATGCAGTAATAATGAAGCGAATTCGGGTTTAAGGGAGTCAAACAGCAGTTGAGTTCTCCAGCGAGAGACGCGGCCAAACCCCCGAAAATGCAGCGGCTGAAAGCCGTTCTGCCGGAAGTCTGGAAGCTGATGCGCCCGCGGCGCGGGCTGCTCGCGCTGGGGTTTGTGTTGATGGTGATCAATCGCGTGGCGGGCTTCGTCCTGCCGTACTCCTCGAAATTTCTGCTTGACGATGTGGTCGGAAAGCACCACATCCAACTGCTGCGGCCGCTGGTGTTTTCGGTGTTGCTGGCGACGGTGATTCAGGGCGTAACTTCGTTTTCCCTGACCCAGTTGCTGTCGAAAGCGGCACAGCGGCTGATTGCAGAACTTCGAGAACAGGTGCAGAAGCACGTTTCACGGCTGCCAGTCGCGTTCTACGACGCGAATAAAACCGGCGCGCTCGTGTCGCGCATCATGAGCGACGTGGAAGGGGTCCGCAATCTTCTGGGTACGGGGCTGGTGGATTTCACCGGAGGCATGGTTGCGGCCGGAATTGCGCTCGTACTTCTGCTTCGCATCAGCGCGCCATTGACGTTGATCGCGGTCGGTTCCCTGGGCTGCTTTGCCCTGGCGCTGAACCGGGCCTTCGCGACCATCCGCCCCATCTTCCGCGAACGCGGCAAGATCAATGCCGAAGTTACCGGGCGACTGACGGAATCGCTCGGCGGCGTGCGGGTCATCAAGGGATATCATGCCGAGGAACGCGAGGAGGGAGTCTTTTCCGCCGGCGTACGGCGACTGCTGGACAACGTGATGCGAACGCTCACGGCTACGTCGCTGATGAGCCTTTCGGCGAGCGTACTGCTCGGCCTGGTCGGCGCGGCCACCATGTACGTGGGCGGACGCCAGATGGTTTCGAGTTCCCTGACTCCCGGCAGCTATCTCTCGTACAACCTGCTGCTGGTGTTTCTGGTGGCGCCGATCATGCAGATTGTCTCGATCGGCACTCAGGTGACGGAGGCGCTGGCCGGACTGGAGCGCACGCAGGAAATCATGCGCGAGCGCCCGGAAGATCAGGATCCGAGGCGTTCGGTAGCCTTGCCCGACATCATCGGACGAGTCGAGTTTGACGACGTGAGTTTTACTTACGATGGCGCGCATGAAGTTCTGCACAATATTGCCTTCCGGTCTGAACCGGGAACGGTGACCGCGCTGGTCGGATCCTCCGGATCAGGAAAGTCCACCACGATCGGCCTGATTTCCGCCTTTTACGTGCCTACGAAGGGTATGATCCGCGTGGACGGCCTGGACTTGAGCACGGTGCGGCTGGATTCCTATCGCACGCGGCTGGGAGTGGTGCTGCAGGAATCGTTTTTGTTCGACGGAACGATCCGGGACAACGTTGCTTTCTCGCGGCCCGAGGCGAGCGAAGAGGAAATCATGCGCGCCTGCCGCATCGCGCGGGTGGATGAGTTCGCCGAGTCCTTTGCCGACAAATACGACACGGTGGTCGGCGAACGAGGTGTGAAGCTCTCCGGCGGCCAGCGGCAGCGCATTTCGATTGCCCGCGCAATTCTGGCCGAGCCGCGCATCCTGATTCTGGATGAAGCCACCTCCAGCCTCGACTCGGAATCGGAGCAGATGATCCAGCAGGGGCTTTCGTACCTCATGCAAGGGCGCACTACGTTTGTCATCGCGCACCGGCTCTCGACCATCCGCCGAGCGGATCAGATCATGGTGATGGAACAAGGCCAGATTCTGGAGCGGGGCACGCACGCCCAGCTTTATGCCGCGCGCGGGCGCTACTACGATCTTTACACTCGCCAGCACGGGGTAGAGGAGAACCTGTTTCTCGCTCCGGGTGAGGGCGACGCCGTTGTGGCGGAGAACAACAGCGGCAGCGGCAAGAATGGCGACATGAAGGCGGCCGACGCACTGCGCGTTCTGCGAGGAGAGATGCGCTAGGCTATGACTACTGCCCAGGTTGTTCCTAGCGCGCGCGAAACAGCCGCGATTCGAAGCGAGAATCTCTGCCGTCACTACCGCATGGGCGAAACGCTCATTCGCGCAGTGGATGGAGTGACGCTCGCGGTTCGCGCCGGGGAGTTCGTAGCGTTGCTGGGCAGTTCCGGTTCTGGAAAATCCTCTGTGCTGAACCTGATCGCGGGGCTCGATCGGCCTACGTCGGGCAGCGTGATCGTGCAGGATCGTGATCTTGCGAAGCTCTCGCGAGAAGAGTTGGCCAAGTACCGGCTGCATGTCGTCGGGATGGTCTTCCAGTCGTTCAACCTGATTGCCAGCATGACGCTCGCGGAAAACGTCGAGCTTCCCCTGCGATTTGCCGAGGTAGACCGCAGCCAGCGCGAGTCCCGCGCGCGAGAGGCGCTGGAACGAGTGGGGTTGCGGGCGCGAATGAATCATCGTCCCAGCGAGTTGTCGGGCGGCGAACAGCAGCGGGCGGCGCTGGCGCGCGCGCTGATCAACCGGCCGCAGCTTTTGCTGGCCGATGAGCCCACGGGAAATCTCGACAGCCATACCGGCACGGAGATCATGGATCTGGTCCGGGAATTCAATCAGCAGTTGGGAATGACCGTCGTCATGGTGACCCACGAACGCGCCCTGGCCGAGCGTTACGCGCAGCGGATGATTTTTCTCGCGGACGGGAAACTGGTGGATGACCGCCCGAATGCGGCTCCGGCTGCCACGCAAGGAGGTCAGCCTTGAAGCTTCCCGATCTGACGGAACTGGCGCTTCGCAATCTGCGGGAGTCGTTACTGCGAAATTCGCTTACGACGATTGGCATTTCGGTCGGAGTGGCGTCGCTGGTGGCGATGTTGTCACTCGGAATCGGGCTGCAGCAATTGGCTTCGCGCCGATTGGGGAAGTCTGGCCTTTTCGACACCGTGGTGGTTACCTCGCGGCGCGACCTGCGCGGCATGGGGCGCGAGGACGAGCGCAACGCGCCAACGCCGGGGGAGAGCCGCGTCCTGGATGAGCCTGCGCGGCAGGAAATCGAGCGCTTTCCCAATGTACTCGAAGCCTATCCCGACATTCGCTTCATCACCGAGTTGCGGTTCGAGGACAAGCCGCACCTGACCATGATTTCTGCGCTGCCATCTTCGGCACAATCCAACGACGCCTTCGAGGGAATGCAGGGGCGGTTTTTTTCGTCCGGCACGGCTGAGGAAGTGATCCTCCAGAAATCGTTTGCCGAAGAACTGCTGGGAAAGACTCCAGCGCCCGGCGGCGCAGAGATCAACATCGCTGATCTGGCGAAGCCGTTGCTGGGCAAAGAACTGACTATGCGCTATGCGCAACGGGAATCCGCTGCTTCGACGCCGGTTCCTTTACGATCCGGCGGGGTCAAGCCTGACGAAAACGCCTTGGCCGGAGCGGCCTATTCGGTGGTGTCGCGCGAGCGGAAACTGACCATCGTCGGGGTCGCCGATCTGGATCCGGAAACCATGCGCGGCCCCGTCCGCGCAAAAGTATTTCTCCCGCTGAAGCTGGCCGAAGATCTCCGTGTGATGCAGCCCACGGACTTGCGCGAGATTTCGCGAGCGACTAGCGATCAGCCGGTCTACTCCTCGATCAGTGTCAGGGTGAAGAATCCGACGCAGGTGCAGACGGTGGAGGACGCAATCAAGAAAATGGGGTTCAGTACGTTCTCCATTCTGGACGCGACCCGCAGCCTGCGCCAGTTCTTCGCCGTGCTGGACCTGTTCCTGGGAATCTTCGGCAGTCTTGCGCTGGCGGTTGCGTCCATCGGAATTGTCAATACGCTGGTCATGGCCATTCTCGAGCGCCGCCGCGAAATCGGCATCATGAAGGCGGTTGGCGCCAGCGACGGCGATGTGAAAAAACTCTTTTTCGCCGAAGCGGGCGCGATGGGAATTCTTGGCGGTATGGTCGGGGTTGCGCTGGGATGGGCCATCGGGCAGGTCACCAACCTGGGAACCAACATCTATCTCAAGCGCCAGTCGCTTCCCCCCGAGCATTTCTGGGCGGTGCCGTGGTGGCTGGTGCTGTTTGCCATCGGGTTTGCCTTCCTGGTGAGCCTGGTTTCGGGCCTGTATCCGGCGGGACGCGCGGCGCGGCTCGATCCTGTGCAGGCGCTGCGCTATGAATGAGCTGACTTTATAAACTGAATAAACTGACTTATGATGCGCGACTTCCGGCGCAGCTTCTGTTTCCTGGTTCTCCTGTTCTTCGCTTCTGGCCTGGCCTCAGGCCAGAGCCGGATTGACTGCACCGCACTTACCAGTCGCATTCTGAAGCAGGTGGTCCACTACTGCGTGTATTTGCCCGCGGGCTACGACGCGGGCGCAGCGGCGCGCCCACCTCAGCGCTACCCCGTGCTCTATTTTCTGCACGGACTCGGCGACAACGAGCAGACCCTTTTCAACACCGGCGGCTGGACCCTGCTCGACGATCTGCGCAAGCAGCACAAGATGGGAGACTTCCTGATCGTGGCGCCGGAGGGCAGGCGAAGCTTCTACATCAATTCCGCCGATGGTTCGGTGCGCTACAGCGATTTTTTCCTGCAGGAATTCATACCGCAGATCGAAAGCAAGTATCGCATCCGCCCGGGCCGCGCCGGCCGCGCCATCAGCGGCGTTTCCATGGGAGGCTATGGCGCCTTGCGCTTCGCTTTTGCGCGGCCCGACCTGTTTTCCGCGGTGAGCGCCCAGAGTGCTGCGCTGATCACGGAGGCCCCGCAGCAATTGGACGCCGCGTCCAGATCTGGAACGTCTCTCACTGGAGTCCTCGGCCCGGTGTTCGGCCGGCCGATTCAACCGCGCCACTGGGAGGAGAACAGCCCGTTCGTGCTGGCCAGGAAGAATGCCGAAGCGCTAAGAAAGCTGGCGATCTATTTCAATTGCGGTCAGGACGACAATTACGGCTTCGAGAAAGGCGCGGCCCGTCTGGATCACCAATTACAGCAGGAAGGGGTGAAGCATGACTATCGCGCCTATCCCGGCGATCACAGCCTGCCATATTTTCTGTCGCACTTTGAGGAAGCGATGGAGTTTCACTCCCGCGCCTTTGGGCTGACCCACTGAGGCGGAAGCCAGGGCCCATCCGCTCAGCGCGAATCCCTTTATCCACAAGGCTTTTGCCCACAACAACCATCTGTTCGTGTCTTCTAGGTAGTGGCCTGACGTTTGGTGGAGGAGTGTAAACTGGATATACCCGCGGAGGGATGTGTGAGTGGTTGAAACAGTCGGTCTTGAAAACCGATGTACGGGAAACCGTACCGGGGGTTCGAATCCCTCTCCCTCCGCCATGTAGTCTGGACTGCAGAGAAATCCCAGTCTTCTAACTCCGAAATGCGCGAGAATTACCCGTATTTCGGCGATCATTCCCGCAAGACAGGACTGGAGAGAACCATCAGAATCGAGATGACAATGGCGACGATCGGACGCCTGATGAAGAATTTCGACATGTGCTTCTCCAGCGAACAGCGCGCGGTGCTATTGCGAGCATAGGCTCTGCCAGTTCTTAAACAGGTTGAGCCTGGGATTTGTGCAGATTTGCTGCCACTCTGCCTTCATCTAAAGCGCTGATAGGCCATATTTATTTGCCCCCGAGCCGCCCTGCGTAGGTCAAATGCCCAATGCGGGTAGTCACGCGAGCCAGTGGTTAGGCCGCAGCGCGCACAATGTCGGCACAGGCCATCTTCAACTCTCTATAGCCATCGATGGTCTTCAGGACTGAGCCCGGCAGCGTGTTCCGGAGCTTCTCAAGGACAGTGTCCTGCGCACTCGGCTGCTGCTCTCGCGGGAGTTGCTCGAGCCAAGACGCCATTTCCCGCAGTCCGTTTCCCAGCGCGTCGCGGATCTCTTTCAGCTGGAGACTCTGCCGCTCGGACTCGGTTTTCAGGGGCCAGGCCGGCAGACCAATAAGGAGGTCGCCCGCGCTACTCATAGCGTTCAAGATCTGGTCACTCAGTTTCATGTCGGCGGCGCGATCAGGCGGAAACTCAAACTTGACCACGTCCCCAAAGCTCCGGAGATTCACTACCCCAGCAGAGAGTTGTTTTCTCAAGGCAGCAATTTTTGCGTCTCGATTGATGTCGGATTCCATTTCCAGCAGGTGCGCGAGGTCAGCCCCGGCGCGAAGCAGGCGCGCAAGGAGGCGCCGCATCGTGTCCACGGTACGCTCAGGCCGGACTTGATGAAAGATGACGAACATCACAAGAAAGCCGATTGCAATGCCGAGGCACCGGTCTCTCGCGGGGGTCATCTGGTCCGGCGCACGAAGCCGTTCAAAGGCAATCAGGTTGAAGGCATACGTAATCTGCAAACCGATATAGCCGAAGTAGGAGCTGCCACCGATCCAAGCGCCGAGGAACGCCAGCACCGCGATGACCAGCAGGAAACCCTGCACCCCTTCAATATTCGGGAACACGAATACCAGACAGCCGATGCCCAAGATCAGCCCTCCGATGGCCGAACCGATCAAACGGAAGAGCAGCTTGCGATTGCTGGCTCCTGTGGTGCTCAGGCCGGTGAAATACACGGTGAAATATATTGCGGTTGCGATCCCTGGCCATTTGACGCCGTTGTAAAACACGTAGCAAATCGCGGCGCACACGCTGAGTTTCAGCGCGTACATGAAATAGTCGTAATTCGTGAAGGCGTCAGGGACAAGCAGGTGCTTGAAAGAGTTTTTCCAGGATTGGCCGGAAGGCTGGCCTTGCAGACCTTCTGCCGTCGGTTCCGCCGCACTCGACTGTGTGGAATCCCCGAAGTGCCGCAAGGTGCGCTCGATGCGATCGAGTTCCCCCGGCAACGGAGTCTGTAGATCACCGAGGATGTCCTTGATTTTCTGCGGGTGGCCTTCCCCGGCGGCCACCATGGCTTCGCGAAGGCGCTGGAGGCGCGCCGGGTCCACAGCCTGAAGGTCGCCATGAATGGCAAAACCAGCACCGAGGACAACGAGCCGGTCCAACATCAGAGTTAAAGCAGTGAGCTCTCTCAATTCCGCACTGCTGCAACTATGGCGCTTCGATACGCGCTCCAGCAGGACGTGCATCTGCCCAGTGCCGGTAACAGCGTAGCGTCGCACCGCCGCAGATTGTTTCTCGATCCGCTCAGCGTCGGCATGCGTCGCGCACAAATGAAACAGCTGTTCCAGTGCGGCACATCGAGCCTTGATCTCGCGCTGCAGAGCGGTCAAAGGATCGCTACGGTTGAACAGGTAGTCCACTACAGTCCCGCTAAGGGCGACGATCGCCAGGGTTCCAATCGGCCACAAAGAAAGACGTAGTATTCTTTCCGGCCGGATTTGGTACTCCCAGAGGTTAAGCGTCATGAACGCCAGACACCCAAAGGATAGCGGGGCGAGCGGAACCGAGGACGCGCGAAAGAAGAATGTAGCTAGAAATGTAAACACTGCAACACCCACCACCCTCGCCACAGGATGATTGCCGGTGGCAATGATCAGCATCAGCGCCGACCCTGTCCCGAGAGCCGCGAAAGAAACGCACGTGAATAGGTCCTTGAAGCAATGAAACGGCGTATCATGCGAGACCAGAAACAGCAGGAAGAGCGATGGCGCAATGAAGCCGACGGCAGGCTGTATGATCAGCAGCAGAAGCGTTGCCAGCGCCGAAGCTAGCGCGAAGCGCAAAGTTCCCGCCGTCCGGCCAGGAACGGGCGCCATATCCCGCCAGAAGCGATCCAGTTCTGAGACTGTTTCCGCGCTGAATAGTGACACGTCTCTTATCTCACGATTGTGGTAGCGGTTTCGCCGATTCGAAACAGCACCGGGTCCGGGTTCTGAACGCGAATGCGCACAGGAAAACGCGCCGCAATATGCACCCAGTTCAAAGTGTGTTCGATGTCGGGCAGGCCATTGCTTAGTCGCGTATCGTCGGGGGCCACGCCAAAGCCCAGACTTTCCACGATTCCGTCAAAACGCTTGGAAGGCTGGCTCATCACGTACACATCGACATGCTTGCCGGGTCGAATAGACTTCAGGTCTGACTCCCGATAGTTGGAAACGACATACCACTTGCGATTGTCGATCAGAGTGAAGATGGGTGCACCCGGCTTCGCATATTCGCCTTCAGAGATGTTCAGGTTAGTCACATATCCGTCAAAGGGCGCCTTTACCGTGCAGCGCTCGAGATTCAGTTGTGCATCACTGACCTTTGCCGCCTTGGCCGGCCGCTGCGCCAGCAAGCTGTCGAGAAGTTCCACGGCGTGCTCGCTTTGCTCTAAGCGAGCCCGCGAGGCCGCAACCGAGATTTTGGATTCCTCGTGGGCGAATCGCGCCTGGCTTTCGTTGGCCAGGGCCTGCTGGAGTGCTGACTGCGCCTCCTCATAGTTGCGATCTGCGATCCGCGACTTGGTCCGGCTTTCGTCCACCTGCTCCGGCGTTACGTACTGCTTCTCGAGCAACGGTTCAATACGCCTTAGATTACTGGCGGCAAGAGTCTTCTGGGCTTCGGCGGACTCGAGCGCTGCCCGTGCCCGCTGCACTGCCGCAGCCGCTGCTTCCACGCTGCTCTCGCGGACCTTAGTCTGCGTCTGCGAGCTGCTTACTCCCGCGCGCGCCGCACTGACTGCACTGCTCTCGGCCGCGATCCGTCGCTGAGCGTCAACAATCTGGGCTTCCAGCAGTTTCTGGTCGGCGAGCGCCTGTTGTAGTGCAAATTGATACTGCCGGGGATCAATCGCGAACAGCAGGTCTCCCTGATGGACGAAAGCATTGTCCTTTACCGACAGCGTCACCAGGCGGCCACTGACTTCCGGAGCAAACTGAACGTAATTCGCGCGCACGCTCGCGTCGTCAGTGCGAGGATGTCTGTCCAGCTGCCAAAGCACGATCGCCACCGTCACGATAGAGAATGCTAAGACTCCCAGGCAGATTCGAAGACCTCTCGACCCGAGCTTCAGATTGTCGTTATTCAAGGCGTAACCTCATGCTTAGGAAAACAAAATGATCCATAACAAACAGCTGATAGCAACCGCAAGACTTGGATAGAACACGACGAGTGGAGTTAGCTTCTGCTCCAGTCCCCGGCGAGCCAGTTCCAGCCGTATTAGTCCGCTAAGAATCAGGCTGGCGATGATGCAGAACATCCACGCCGGAAAGAATGACCCGATCACCTCGATAGAGGGGGCCCTCGAGCATCCAGTGCAGCCCATCATTGCCAGCAACAACAGCCACGTCTTTCTGAGTTCGCGCACGAGACATACCTCTTCATGTCTTTAAGGCTTGCTTACAGTCGGTTGGGCCACCGGCGGCTGTTGCCGCAGCAAAATTCCGGTGGCGTAATCGAGATTCGCGGCATCGATCCGAACTGCGGAACGCGACTGCACCACTGCCAGCCGCGCCTGGGCAAGCTGATTCTCTGCCGTGACCAAGTCAACCAGGTTCTTGACTCCATACTTGTATGCATCCAGCGACGCGTCGTAGGAAGTGGTTGCTGAGGTCAACAACGTTTCGGCTGCGTCGTGCTGGCGTACCGCGGTTCGGAACTGAACAAAAGCAGTCCAGACTTCACGGCCGATTGCATCTTCCCTTTCGCGCTTTTCATGCTGCGCTTCGCGGCGCTTCGAATCAGCAAGAAGAACTTCACTTCGGCGCGCTCCACCGTCGAAAATTGTCCAGCGGGCGCTCAGACCGACGTTCCACACGGTTTGGTTCGCATGGCCTAGTGGATTCGACCCGGGAACATTCACCGTGGGCCAAACGGATTGTTGAGCCGCTGACGCCCCCAGATGAATCGTAGGCAGATATTCCGATTTCGCAGCTTTCAGTTCCGCATTTGCCGCTTGGATCCTTTCAGAAATTGCGCGTAAATCGGGTCGCTGTTGCATCGCCGTGTTTACTAGATCTGACGTCGACTGGGCAACTTCGGTCGGCAACGGCAATCCCGCAGACGGTGCAACCAGGATGGCATCGGAAGGCTCGACGCCGATCGTCTCCCGTAGCAGGACGCGAGCTGTGTCCACCCCGCCAATACTGGCTTGAAGATCGTAGTTGGCCTGTGCGGTAGCAGCTCTGGCGTTCAGGACGTCCGGAAGGGTGGACCTGCCGTTGGCAAGCGCGGCCTCGGCTGCATCCTGCGTGGTCTCCGCGGTTTTTACGATCTGACGTGAGGCTTCCAGCCGCTCTTGTGCCGTGATGAGATTGAAGTAGCCCGTAACGACACGAAATGCGACATCCTGATTGGTGCGCTGGAATACGGCCGCAGCCGCTAGACGTATTGCCTTGCTAGCTTCTACTCTCGCGCCGCGCCTTCCAAAATCATAGACGTTGTACTTCAACTCGACGCCCGACTCGACGACGGGAGCCTCGATGAGAAAGTATCCGTTCGATGCTCCGAGCGGCTTCGGCCATGGCTCGATCACGCGCTGGTCTCCAGTGAGCGCTAGGGCTGCCAACTGTGGAAAGTAATCGCTGCGCGCGATTCCCAGACGCTCCGCTGCTTGCTTGGCTGTCTCCCATGCAATTCGGGTCCGGGGATTATTGCTCTCTGCAATGTCAATCAGTTCTTCCAGACTGTAGGACTTCTGCGGATCAATGTCAGCCTTAGACAGGGGCGAGTTGTTGCGCGCCGTGCAGCGAGCCGTAACCTCCACCGAAGTGATCCGGCCCTCGCACTGAGCGTTCGCTCGTGAGGCCGCACATACCAAGAGCAATCCAATGACAGCCCAAAGAACATCGGCCTTTACAGAACAATGTCTCGTGCAGACATTCCCAGACATGCTCAGTGTGCCTCCGCCTGAAGTTGTGCGGTTTTGGGAACTACGGGAGTTCCGTCCTTCACCTTTCCCACTCCTTCGACGACAACTTGGTCGCCCGGCTTCAATCCGTCGTCAATCACCCACATTGTCCCGACCTTCTCGCCCGCCTTGACAGGACGAATGATCGCCTTGCTGTCTGTACCCACAAGTGCGACCTCGTAACCGCCCTGAAGTTCTTTGACCGCGCTCTGCGGCACCAGCAGCGCGCTTTTCTTGAAACTGGTCTGGATCCGAACAGGCCCGTAGTGGCCCGGACGCAGGATGTTGCCAGGATTAGGGAATGCCGCGATCAGGCGGATCGTACCGGTGCTGCTGTCTACTTGCCGGTCCGTTAGCAGGACCTTTCCCCGGTGTGGATACACCGTGCCGTCGGCCAGGATCAGTTCCGGCGAGCTGTCAAATAACTCGATTGGCGTTCCGTTAGAAAGGTGCTTCGCCCGCAGATACTCCTGTTCGCTCACAGGAAAATACACTTTGATAGGATCGACCTGGGAGACGGAAGTCAGGTGAGAATTGGGTCCCACAAGATTTCCCATCTGGACTTCGCAGATTCCCGCAACGCCGTCGACAAGAGAAGTGACCTTAGTCCAACCGAGATCGAGCTCTGCCCGTTCCACTGCCGCCTTGCCCGATTCAACTGCGGCTTGGGCAGCACGTTTGGCCTGGATCTCGTTATCCAACTTCTCCTTCGGGACAGCCTTCTGTGCGAGCGTATCGCGTTCCACGTCGATCATGCTTTTGCTCAGTTGCGCATCCGCCTGGGCAAGTTCTCCCTTAGCGCGATCGAGTGCCGCTTGGAATGGCCGCGGATCGATCTCGAACAGAACCTGGCCTTTGCGGACGACCGAACCTTCTTTGTAGTTTTGGCTGATGATGTACCCGGAGACCTGCGGCCGAATTTCGGCATTGACATAACCGTCGAGAGTTGCCACCCACTCGCTATGCACAGGCACGTCTTGCTGAACAGGAGGCGCAACGAGCACCTGAGTATCCGGCAGCCTGATTGCCGCTTGGCCGCGCCCGCATCCAACCATGCCCACGGTCCCCGCAGCGACGACCAAAAGAACAAGTGCCATTTGGACCAGGTACTTAGGCAGCTGACAGAATGGCGCCTGGATCGATGTTTGCTCGTGTGCCGATGAAGCCACAGGCCCTGCATGCGCGGGTCGGACGAAATCCCGAGAAGAATGGACGAATCTCATGTTGTTTTTCCGTTTGTTGACCAGCCGCGGCTACGGCGTATAGCGGGTCTCGTTCAGAGGGACATAGTTAGGCCGAAAATCAGAAATCATCTTTGTCCCCGGAACTTCCCGCATCTTCCGGCCGATCACAGTTCCGTGAATTTGCATTCGGATGTCCATCCGCGGACCGCGCGCAAGTTCTTGGTTTACTGGAATATGCATGGAGGGACCATTTCTTGGTCGCGCCCACATTCGGGTGGTTGCCCACATTTGGGCACTGCCTCGACAACGGAGCCAGGGAGATTCACTCGCACGAGCGGGGCGCGCTCTGTAACAAGCTCAACTGTTCTCTGGTGAAACAGAGAACACGACTGGAAGTCGGAACTGGTTGTGATTTAAATCACTTCTTGTCGGTCCACGAATGTCGAAAAATGGATCAGGGCGATCATGCAACGATCGCTGCGCACTGAATTGGGAAATAGTGGACGCACAAGTGCATTACTCTTGAAAGCATTCTGTGTCACTGCGCGAGCACCAAGCTGTTGGCATGCGTCTGGAGGGGCATCGCAGGAGTGCATATGACGAGCGTCGAAGATCGATATCGAACTTTGCTGGATGCATCCGGCATCCTGGGTGATCAACCGACGGTCAAGGCCGTCCTGCGCAGCCTGCGTGACGTTCTATCCAGCAGTTGTCGGCTTCATGGAACTCACCTCTACATCCTGAATGATGACCAAGAAAGTCTGCATCTGTTGGAGTTCGATCAAGATGCGGGAGGGCCTGCGCTCAAGTCTGGAACCAGACTCCTTCGTGTCGGCGCGGTCGCGCGAGTGCTTGAGGACCAACAACCAGTTTTCCTACCGGATGTATCCCAGGAAATGTTGAAGCATCCTGAGCTGGCTCCACTTGCACCCGATTCCGTTGGACGACCCACCTATTTGTTTCCGGTCTCCACCGCCCAGAAACGATACGGGGTTCTTGGGGTGACAAAGTTGGCGGGTCAGGAATTTCTGCCCGAAGACGTCGAGATGATCCGTTCTCTGGCATCGCATGTCGCCGTCGCACTCGAGTGCGCGCTGGCCAGGGATGCTGCAGAGCTTTACCAGCGGGAAGTCGTGAAGCAGCGAGATGAGCTCAGGCTGCTGCTGGAAATCAACAATCACATTATTAGCAAGCTTGAGGCGCAAGAACTTTTTCAAGCCGTGGCCGCGTCAATGCGCAAGCACTTCGGCTGTGATCTCACCTCATTGTGGCTCCTTAACAATCAGACAGGCTGTCTGGAACGTAGGTTCCTCGATTTCCCGACGGGGAAGGGCATTCTGGAGAAGCTCGACGCCTTCATGCCTACGAAAACACATCACGAGTGGTTGACCTTTCGGACGCCGCAGTTTTCCGCATGGTCAGACCCAGAATCACCTCCGGCACTCCGCGAGGCGGTTAGAACGGAAGGGCTCCTTTCGCGCGTTACTGTGCCGTTGGCGGGCGTAAACGGCCCTTTGGGCGCTTTGGTTATGTGCGGTCGAAAAGCGAACCTCTTCAGCGGTGCGGATAGCGATCTGCTGCTTGAAATCGGCACCCAGGTATCTCTAGTGCTTGATAATGCTCTGGCCTACGGACATCTCCGCGCATCGCGCGACGATCTGGAAGAGCAGCGGCTGTATTTGGAATCCGAGATTAGCTCGGAATACAACTTCGAAAACATAGTCGGCAAGAGTGCCGCTCTACGCAAGGTGCTGGACCAAGTCGCGATCGTTGCGCCGACCGGCTCCACCGCGTTACTACACGGCGAGACCGGTACGGGCAAGGAACTGGTGGCCCGAGCGATTCATAATCTCAGCCCGCGGCGTGAGCGCACGTTTGTTCGGCTGAACTGCGCGGCGATCCCTTCCGGGCTGGTGGAAAGCGAGCTATTCGGCCACGAAAAGGGCGCTTTCACCGGAGCCCTGATGCAAAAAAAAGGCCGGTTCGAGCTGGCCGATCACGGAACTCTATTTCTCGACGAAATCGGCGACATCAGCCTTGAGTTGCAGCCGAAGCTCCTGCGCGCTCTGCAGGAGCAGGAGTTCGAGCGGTTGGGAAGTACAAGGACCGTTCGTGTCGATGTTCGTTTGATTGCGGCTACCCATCGTGATTTGGAAGGCATGATCCGGAAGAATCAGTTTCGCGAGGACCTTTTTTACAGGCTCAATGTGTTCCCGATAGAAATTCCACCTCTTCGCGAAAGGCGTGAAGACATTCAACTGCTGCTGCACTTTTTTGTGGCGCGTCTTTCCCGCCGAATGCAAAAGCGTATCCGGTCCGTTCCAAAACCGGCGATGGAGGCACTCGTGAATGCCGATTGGCCTGGAAATATCCGCGAGCTCGAGAACTTCATTGAGCGGTGTGTAATTCTCACGCAAGGCGACGAACTGAGTGTGCCGCGCGCGGAGCTGAGGAGGTCGGCTGGCCGTACCGTGGTTCCAACAGTAGCGACCTTCGAGCAGGCGGAGCGGCAAGCAATCATCGACGCTATGAAAACTGCGTCCGGAAGGATAGCCGGCAAAGGTGGAGCGGCAGAGCGCCTCGGGCTTAAGAGAACTACTCTGCAGAACAAGATGCGCCGGCTAAGTATCACTCGCGCTGATTATTCCGCCTGACAGTATTCGCGCGCCAGCTACATCGATTTGCAGACTGCTTCTTCGTTTCATCTGCTCGCCTTCGAACCCCTCTCGACTCCAACCAAGATTACCCCCGCTATAGAGCGACGAGGCAATTGCCCCTCGGTCTCATCGTCAGCACGAATCTCAGCAAAATGCCCAAATACGTGCAATTACCAGAGAGCAATGGCAATACTCGCGATGGTCTTGATCGTGCGGCATATCCACAGGATCGAGCATCCATCGGCTTCATACAGCGCTGCTTGCATTGGGAGACACTATGCCAGTCCCCCTGAGGAAGTGCTGTGCACTGTATGGAGGGCAGAACAACCTCGTACGAAAGGGTAGTTCCGCAGGACCCTTTTACCTGAAACTGAAGCGAAGAGAAATTAGTATGATGGGTTTGATCCGATCGACGCTGGTCCGGCTTCGAATAGGCCCGACCTGAATCCGCAAATGCACGAAATTGTTCGCGAAATTAACCAGCATGGATACATCGTGGTTTTCCTCTCTGTCCTTGCGCGACAACTCTGTCTTCCTGTGCCTGCAATCCTATTCCTCCTTGCGGCTGGTGCCATGGCAGCCGAGGGCAAGTTGAATGTCGGAGTTGTGATTCTTCTGGGTGCGATCGCTTGCATCATCGCCGACCTGATCTGGTACCAAGCCGGACGGCTGCGAGGAGACGCAGTGTTGCACTTTGCGGGCCGTTTCTCGTTTGGATCGGAGTCAAGCACTGCCCGGATCGGCAATACTTTCAGTCGATACGACACCAAAACCCTGCTCGTCTCGAAGTTTGTCATCGGACTGGACGCGCTGGCTCCTCCTCTTGCAGGGATTTTCGGAATGAACCTCCTTCGCTTTTTGTCATTCGATGCGGTCGGCGCCACATGCTGGGCTGCCGCGTATTGCGGCGTAGGTTTCATTTTCTGGAAACAACTCAGCACGGTCACGACCCACGTCGAGCACATGGGCGGGCTGCTAAGCAGCCTGGTCCTGTTTCTGCTTGTTGTCATAATCGCTCGCCGGGTACTGGTCTGGTACCGTCTGTTCCAAGAGCTTCGGTTAGCCAGAATCACGCCCGTAGAACTTAAACAGGCTATGGACTCAGGTGAGTCGCTGCAGAGAAATCCCGGTCTTCCAATAGCCCTTCGTCCCATTCCGCGTTTTCGCTTAGGCGATTGTCGGCAACGTGGCAGTCCCACATTGACAGAAATGGCTTGCACAAGTGTTCCCCCTCAAGTAATGCCAATAAGACGCGGGCCGCGTCAGAGCGCGGCCCTGCGTTGAGCGTAGTTGGCGAGCCCACGTTCCTTTAATTGGGCTCTGAGTTCGTGAATCATCCTCACGCAGCGCTGACCTGCGTTGTTAGCTTGCGATTGAGGAACTCCCGAATGGCGTCGGCAATTTCGCGATGATGTGTTTCCAGCGCGAAGTGACCGGTGTCGTAGAAGTGTACTTCGGCGTTCGGGTCATCACGCTTGAACCCCTCAGCCCCGGGCGGCAGAAAAAACGGGTCGTTCTTACCCCAGACCGCAAGCAGTGGCGGCCGTTTTGCACGGAAGTACTCCTGGAACTTCGGGTAGAGCGCGACGTTGCTGGCATAGTCCAGAAACAGATCGAGCTGGATCTCATCATTGCCGAGCCGGGCGAGCAGCGCCGAGTCAAGCTGATACGCTTCCGGCGCCACCAGCGTCTCGTCTTGGACACCATAAAGGTACTGGGATTTGGTCGCCTCCGGGGTGAGGAAGTCGCGTAACGCGGTTCGATTGTCGGGAGTTGGTTCCTTCCAGTACTTCTGGATCGGGTTCCAGCCCTGGCTCAGGCCTTCCTCGTAAGCATTTCCGTTTTGGGAGATGATCGCCGTGACCCGCTCTGGATGCGCGAGTGCCAAGCGGAGCCCCACGGGCGCGCCGTAGTCGAAGATGTAAATCGCGTAGCGTTCGAGGCCGATAGTCTGTGTGAAGGAGTCGATGACCTTGGCCAGGTGGTCAAATGTGTAGCGGAACCGTTTGCGGTCAGGTGCATCCGAGAAGCCGAATCCCGGCAGGTCGGGCGCGACCACATGGTAGCGGTCCGCCAGGGCAGGAATGAGGTTACGGAACATGTGTGACGACGTCGGGAAGCCGTGTAACAGGAGTATCGTTGGGGCGGTTTTCGAGCCGGCTTCACGATAAAAGATCTTGGAGCCGTCGACGATGGCATGTTGGTAGCTAGTCACAATGTGTCTCCTTAGAAGATTTGGCCGAGTGGCACCCGACCAGAGCGCCGGTCTAGCAACGCTTTGGCCGCTCACACCATCAGAGTTGCTAACCGCTAAAAAGATTCATTATCGGTGTTATCATTTTATTGAGATCGCAGAATGGACCAGGCTGGGACAATTCGCACGTCTGACTGGAAAGACGGGTTTCTCTTCGTCGGCAACCAACTGGCTCTGGACTTCGTGAACACACGGCCAGTCCAGAACGGTGAACCGATGGAGTTGCTTCCGAACTTCCCCACGCTCTTACGCTGGTTTCAGGCAGCCAGCCTGCTGACCTCTCGTGAAGTGGCGAATCTCCAGCAGCAGTGGGGCCAATCGATCCGGGCCCGGCACTTGCTGGAAGCCATGCGCGCGTTGCGGGAAAGACTGAGGAAGGAGATCCTCTCTTGGGAAGGTGGAGGTGCTGTTCATCACTCCACTGTGGATGAACTGAATCGACTGATGGCAGAGCACCCCATGCGCGCCAGGCTGAAAGAGAAGGGACACTCAACCTCGACGGAATTGTGGTTCGAACCACGCCAGCCCGAAGACTTGTTTGCCCCCCTGGCGCTCAGTGCGGCGATGTTATTCGCCAAGGTGGATCGCAACCGCGTTCGCAAGTGTGATCAGTGCGTTCTGCATTTCCAGGACATCAGCAAAAAGGGCACTCGACGCTGGTGCAGCATGCAACTGTGCGGCAACCGCCTCAAGGTCGCAGCCTATGCTGCTCGCCAACGCGGGCATGCTCTCTGACAAAACGATTAAACTTAAGACCCATATGACGCAACATTCCACCGCTGGACGCGATCGAGGGCTGATCTTGCGAGCTGCTGTGCACCGCGATCTGAGCGTGTCAGTCGGGTTTTGTCCCAGGCAAGACCAACTACGTCATTATCTACGGCGAAGGGTGCTTCAACTCAAAGAGACAGGCGCGCCGGACCGTCGAACTCTATAACAAGTACCGTAATCAGGTGCACTTTGTGGTGATTGACCTGGACGTCAAGCGCTCGCGCGAGCAACAGCAACTGGTGAAACAGTACTATGAAGGCTCCATCCCACACGTGCTGGTCTTGGACGCAAACGGGAAGCCACTCTACAACTCTGCGGGTGAAGTTCGACTCAAAGCACATTGAGGCCCTCCTTGCAGAGTCGTTCAGTCGTTCGGCGGCAAGCGCAAAATAAAATCCACAATGCAGATAGTTCCACTTCCTTTCAACAGAGGGTAGTAACCTTTTGGGATTGTCGGAATCTGATGGTCAGTGAGATCGGAGTCTCTCCATGCAGGGCAAAGTCGTACTTGTGACCGGGGCGAACGGGGGCCTTGGGGCGTATGTAAGCCAGGCGTTCCTCGATGCAGGCGCGACCGTTATCGGTACGTCGCGCAAAATACAGCAATCCGATTTCAGCAGCCCGAGTTTTATCGCGGTGCCTGCGGAAATTTCGAGCCACCAAGACGCTCAAGGCTTGGTGGATCAAGTTGTCGCTCGTTTTGGAAGGCTCGATGTTCTGGCACACACAGTCGGCGGGTTTGCCGGTGGTCAGTCGATCGCGGACACCGACGATGACACTTTTCAGCGGATGTTCGACCTGAATCTGAATTCTGTATTTCACATCCTACGGGCGACGATCCCGGTTCTGCGGCAGACGGGCAACGGTCGCATTATTGCGATCGGGAGTCGCGCGGCGCTGGAGCCCGGAGCTGGGGTCGGTGCGTATAGCGCTTCCAAAGCGGCCATGGTTTCTCTGATCAGAACTGTGGCGCTGGAAAACAAAGATGCGGGACTGACGGCCAACGTGATCTTGCCGGGCACAATGGACACGCCGGCGAACCGCAAGTCCATTCCAAACGCAGACTTCTCGAAGTGGGTTCAGCCTTCGACAGTTGCCAGCTTGATCACGTGGCTGGCCAGCGATGCCGGCAAAGACCTCAATGGGGCAGTGATCCCGGTTTACGGCAGCGATGTTTGAAACTCTTGCAAAATTATTCGTCTACGCTCTGGAGACCTACGCGGGTCTCGGATTGATATTTGCTGTGCTGTTCGTGTGGATTGGAGTTCAACGTCTGGACGCCGAAGCACAGGGCTCGGGAATTGGTTTCCGGTTGCTGATTCTGCCGGGAGTCACCGCCTTCTGGCCTATGTTCCTGCTGCGGTGGACGAGCGGAACTGCCGAGCCTCCCGTGGAAAGGAATCCACACCGCAGATTGAGTCATCAATGATTCAGCCACTCAGAACCGTGCACCGCCGAGCATTTGTCACGCTCGCTTTGGTACTGCCTGCGATTCTTCTGGCAGGAATAGAAGCACGGCATCCCGGCACGAGCCTGACGGGACGCTCTCCTGAACTGCCGCCGACCGCATACCTCGTGCGGGAGTCGAACGGACTCTGGACGCAGCATTCGATTGCTACGAAGTTCTACGGCAGATCAGACAGTCCGAAAGACATCTACGTTGTTCTGCGACCGATGCAACCGCTGAACGAACCCGATTTGTTGCTCTATTGGAGCACCAACACGCCGCAGGGAAAATCCTTGCCGAGCGAGTCCCTTCTCGTAGCCCCATACACCGCGGACGAAGCCTTCACGCTTCCTCTGGGGCAGGGGCGGGCGGGCAACCTCATCCTTTTCAGCCTGGCTCATCAGACTGTGTTTGATTCTGCCAGAGTGGAGAGGTTGCCATGAGTGTTCAATACGGCGCAATCAGTTGGAACCGCCAGAAAAAGGTGTACGACCTGACGCTCGTATCGTTGCTCGCACTCTACTTCGCCGTCTTTGTCGGTGTCGGTGCTTGGCGAAACCCAAGCGCGACTGCAGAAACGCTGCTGATTCGCGCCCTTGGAACCGCTGCATTCTTGCTGCTGAACGTTGTGCTCTGTATTGGACCGTTGGCGAGACTGGACCGGCGATTCCTGCCGCTCCTTTATAACCGCCGGCACCTGGGTGTCACGACGTTTCTACTGGGCTTAGCGCATGGAGGCTTCGCACTGTTTCAGTTTCATGCGCTAGGGAATGCGAATCCTCTTGTCAGTCTGTTCATCAGCAATCCGCGATACAGGAGTGTCGCCGATTTCCCCTTTCAGGCCCTTGGTTTCTTTGCATTGATCATTCTGTTCTTGATGGCTGCCACGAGCCACGACTTCTGGTTGCGGAATCTATCCGCACCCATGTGGAAGCGGCTTCACATGCTGGTGTATGTGGCCTACGCGCTGTTGGTTGCGCACGTGGCTCTGGGGGCGTTGCAGACAGAGACGAATCCCGTGCTGGCCGCTGCCCTCATCGTAGGAGTCGCTGCCGTACTTTCGCTTCATCTCGCGGCGGGGTTTCGTGAGAAGCGGGTGGACTGGGCAAGGCACGAAGCGGTCGAGGAAGGTTTCGTCGAGGTCTGCAAAGTGGATCGCATAACCGAGAAGTGCGCGACCATCATATCTCTCTCCGGAGAGCGCGTTGCGGTTTTTCGGTACGACGGCAAGGTCTCTGCGATCTCAAATGCTTGCCAACATCAGAACGGACCGCTAGGGGAAGGGCGCATCATCGATGGCTGCGTTACCTGCCCGTGGCATGGCTACCAGTATCAGCCAGAGTCTGGCGCGGCCCCGCCGCCATTCAAGGAAAAGGTCCCGACCTTCCGCGTCAAGATTGTTAAAGGATCTGTTTTCGTGCACCCGCAGCCTAACCCACCTGGAACTCGCGTCGAGCCTGCCCAAATTGACTCCACGGAGGCGCAACCGCGATGAACGACTTCTACGTGGGTTATCTCCCGAAGGCACCCACAACGCTGGCTCGTTTTGTGCGAAGGGTCATTCTTGCGCTTGGCCTGCTTGCGGTGACCGCGGCTCTGGTGTTGGTTGCTGGACAAATGCCGTTTGCTAATTCCGCGTTCGAATACGGGAAGCTGAGCACTTTTGAGGGAGTTATCGTGACACAGCCTTTCCCAACGTTGTTAGTCGCGCGTCCGGGACAAACGGGACAAGAAGACAAATATTCGCGTTATCTGTTGGTCGCGCCAGGAAAGCATGGGGCCGACGACCTCGTGGCCAGCTTCGATGGGAAACACGTTCGGCTGCAGGGCCAGCTGATTTATCGTGATCGCGGAACCATGGTCGAAATCACACCCGGCTCCATCGCTGTGACCGATACCGCGCCCCCAATTCAAGAGACAACTCGCGACCTGGGAACCGTGACGGTCACCGGCGAAATCGTGGACAGCAAGTGCTACCTGGGAGTGATGAATCCCGGTCAAGGGAAGGTTCACCGTGACTGCGCGGCGCGCTGTCTGAGCGGAGGGATTCCGCCCATCTTTGTTACAAGTGATGGAGGGACCCAGCTTCTGTTAGTCGGTCCCGATGGTAACGCGCTAGGCCCCGACGCTTTACGCGAGTTTGTTGCGGAACCGATCACCATTCGCGGAGAGTTGTTGCAGCGCGGAGGAAGTCGGCTGCTCGAGATCTATACCACAGCACTCCACCATTCGCGTGACAGGACCGAAACCGCGCTAAGATCACCATCCCAAAACTAAGCCGGCCACTGCACGATGCGCAACGAGTGAAAAAGTGACGGCTGTTTCCACTTTTCCAGAATCGCGAGATCTCCCGGAATCGGCCTCATTCGTCTAGCACATCCCTTGTCACTTCCAGACTCTTCGTGAGTCTCACTCCCAGATAGAGTTTCAAGCCCGAAATGAGGAAAGTGCAGATGAAGAAATTCTGGGGTGCTTTAGTAGTGCTTGCGGCATTGTCGACGATCGCCGTGGCGAAGGACCTTCTCAACGTGGATCGCAACGGTGTTGCCATCCAGGGCTACGATCCTGTGGCCTTTTTTACCGACAATCGGCCGGTCAAGGGCAGCGCGCAATTCCAGTCTGAATACCGTGGGGCGAAGTACTACTTCGCTTCCTCGGAACACAAAGCCACCTTTGACAAAGAGCCGGCGAAGTACGAGCCGCAGTTCGGCGGCTACTGCGCATACGGCGTAAGTCATAGCACACGGGCCCCGATCAAGATCGAGGCATGGCAGATCGTAAATGGACGGCTGCTGATGCAATACGACGTTGATATCAAGAACAAATTCAACCAGGACCAGCAAGGCATGCTGAAGAAGGCTGACGAGAATTGGCCGGGCCTCGTCGAAAAATACGGCAAGTAGAGGAGCGCATCATGAGCACCCAAGTCATCTCAACCATGAGTAGGCCAATGACCACTCCGATCTTGGTCCTCAGTTGGGCTTGCAGAATTGTCGCAGCAGTCATCTTGCTGCAAACGCTCTTCTTCAAGTTCACGGCGGCGCCGGAATCGATCTATATCTTCACCAAATTGGGGACATTCATCCACAGCTACGTCCCGATCGCGTCGATCGGCATGGTGGAGGTCTCGGCGCGCATTGGATCGGGAATTATGGAGTTGATCGCCGCCGTGCTGTTGCTGACACCGCGCTTCGTGTGGGCCGGAGCTGTCTTGGCTATGGCGGCTACGGGCGGAGCTATCGTCAGCCACCTGACGTTCCTGGGCATCGAGGTACAGGGGGATAAGGGACTTCTGTTCTTCCTCGCCATCGCCGTGTTTGTGACGAGCGGCATTGCTCTGTTCTTGCACCGTCAGCAAATTCCGGTGTGGGGGAAAAGCTTCTGACATGATCACACAGTCGTTAAATACTGCGGTTAAGGATGTCTTGGAACAGGGCCGCCTCTTTCTGGAGCGCATTGGCGACGAAAATTATGCTCGCCCGATGGAAGGAGAATTCTCGGCGTCTTTGGGGGCCCACTATCGGCACGTACTCGATCACTTTCTCTGTTTGGCGGAAGGAATTCGGACTGGCCAGGTCAACTACGATCAGCGGCGTCGGAACCCGCAACTGGAGAGCTCGGTAACGTGTGCACATCTCGTAACCGAAGGTCTGATCGAAGAATTCGGAGGCCTTTCTAGCGAAATTCTTCAACGTGAGTGCGTTGTGACGTACAGCGTAGGTTATGGCGAAACCCAGGCGGAAGCGGTGAGGTCGAACCTGGCTCGGGAAGTGATGTTCTGCGTCGGACACGCCATCCACCACTATGCCATTCTCAGAATTCTCTGTGCCGGAGTCGGACTGAAGCTCCCGCATGAATTTGGCGTTGCTCCCTCCACATTGAGGCATCTGGAAACAGAAACGGCGGAACGAGCGTAGCCGACCATGATCTCCTCTCATTCACTTCCGGAGACGCAGGCAGCCCTGGCGCTCTCCATTTTTCTCGCGACTTTCATTTACGAAGATGGCGCGACCGTGCTGGCGGCGACCCTGTCTGCAAGTGGAAGCTTGGACCCGCGGATCGGGCTTCTGACTACCTTCTTGGGTATCTGGCTGGGAGACATGGGGTTGTACGGCTTGGGCTCTAGTTTCGGGCGGCGCACGGCGCAGTCACGTTGGTTGCGGAAATACTTAAGGCCCGAGTCACTCGCCAACGCTGAGGACTGGTTTGCCAGGCATGGATCGCTGGCCTTGGTAATGAGCCGCGCGATTCCCGGAAGCCGCCTACCTCTTTATGTGGCCGCCGGCGCGTTACGGCTTCCGGTTCGACTGTTTGCCAAGACTACGGCGGCCTGTTCGGCGGTCTGGGTCTCCGCGATCTTTGCCATCTGGCGATTCATTCCCAAAACATCCTCCGGCCATCAGAAATTCCTCCCCTGGCTGCTGAGCGCCTCAGTAGTGTTCGCTCCGTGGCTGCTGAGCAAGAGCGCCAGATCACTCGGCGGGTGGATTCGGAAGCGCGAGAGTGATAGAGGCTCTGTTCGAGACCCAGGGGCGGTGGGCTTATGTGCACTCTGACTGTCGTCATCGGCAACGACAAATACCTCATGGCGATGAATCGTGACGAGAAAATCGCACGGGGTGCTGGGCTTTCTCCTGAGATGCATGAATTCGACGGCACCAGGGCCATCTATCCCGGCGACGGCAACCGCGGCACATGGCTTGCCACCAACGAATATGGGATCACGTTTGCATTACTGAATTGGAATGACATCGCACTACACCGCAGAGCCTTCCCAAAGACGCGGAGTAGAGGGCGAGTGATCCCGGCTCTGATTGATTCGCGATCGCTATCGGGCTTGCATGAAGTCTTCAGCGTTTCGAACTTCGCAGGAATGATGCCCTTTCGGCTCGTCGGAGTATTTCCGTTGGAAGAGGAGATTTGGGAGTGGCGATGGGATTCGGCTCAGCTTGAGTGCCAGGTCCACGAGTGGGAATCACGGCACTGGTTTTCCTCAAGCCTTTCGGACGAGCGAGCCGCAAGCCTGCGTGGGGCAGCATGCCGCACGGCACGCAATGAATCGGACGCCGGTTCCGTGCGCTGGCTGCGAAGACTTCAAGCTTCGCACGCAGGTGGACCGGGGCCGTTCAGTCTGTGCGTCCACCGGGAAGATGTGAAGACGCTGAGTTATACCGAAGTCATGGTTCAGTCCGGAAGCGTAAGGATGTGCCATTTCCGTGGCAGCCCTTGCACCATGAATCCGGCTAATTCAACCGAAATAGAAATTGAAAGAAAAAGACCTGTCCGCCCGAATCTCATTGTGCGGGAGCTCGGCTGTTCCGTCATTTGAATCATGCCTATCGCATTAGAACTCGACTCTGTCCCCCCAAGCCAGCCATTCGCCAGCGCCTGGATTCGATGGCGCCGCAACCTGGTCGGGCGTGTGAGGCGTTGGTCTCGCTGGGAGTTTTGGCCTCCTTATTTGTTCTATCCGCCCGTGATTGCCTACATCGTTTATCTCGGAATCAAGTTCCGAAGTTGGACGTTGTTTACCGCCGCCAATCCAGCGATTCCATCCGGTGGATTCGTGGGCGAGTCCAAGCACCAGATCCTGGACAACTTGAAAGATGCCGCAGTGTGGTTGCCGTGTTCCACTCTTCTGGCATGCCAAGACCTTTACCAACGCGTTGCTGAGGCCGAGGAGTTCATGCAGCGGCATGGACTGCATTGTCCGGTCGTGTTGAAACCTGATGCTGGGCAGCGTGGGTCAGGAGTGTCGATTGCTCGATCGCAGGGGGACCTGCGTGAATATCTGATGCGTGCAGCTTACCCGGTCATCCTGCAGGAATATGTCCCCGGCGAAGAGTATGGAGTTTTCTATTATCGCTACCCCGGCGATGAGCGGGGCCGAATTCTCTCGGTGACGCAAAAACGGATGCCCACCCTTGTCGGTGATGGAAAACGAACAGTGGAAGAATTAATCCTCGCCGATGACCGCGCCGTCTGTATGTCAGACTTTTATCTGCGCAAGAATGCAGAGCGGATTCAAGACGTCCCCGCCGCCGGAGAAATAGTTCAGCTGGTCGAGATTGGGACCCATTGCCGAGGGGCGATCTTTCTTGATGGAGGCGACACCATTACACCGGCCCTGGAAGAAGTCATCGACCGGATTGCCAGAACCTTCGACGGTTTCTTCTTCGGGCGTTTTGACATTCGTGTTCCTTCGCGGCAGAACTTCATGGCGGGCCGGAACTTGAAGATTATAGAGCTCAACGGAGTCACTTCCGAGGCAACGCACATTTACGATCCCAAGCTCAGTCTGTTCGACGCCTACCGTGTGCTCTTCCAACAATGGAGGACCGCCTTTGAGATTGGAGACCTCAACCGCGCGCGGGGTATCCAGCCCTCGTCTGTGGGCGTCCTGCTTGATGCGAGTCGCGAGCATAGTCGTCTCGCGCAAGGCCACCCGGAATGAGCTGTCCGCGGGCTCGTCACGCAGGTTGGCCAGTCGCATCTCATCATCGTACTTGCATGGCATCTTTGCTGGATTCTCAGCGCCGACTTCCCAGAAGACGGTTTCTGGATACCTTCCGGTTAGCCGACCATACGTCCAGAATCGTCGCATCCGCGTGCAACGTGCTGCGCAGACTATAATTACGCGCACGGATGGCTCTTACTCCTGGCACGAAACTCGGCCCATATGAAATCCAGTCTCCGTTAGGCGCGGGCGGGATGGGAGAAGTGTATCGCGCCACCGACACGAAGCTCGGTCGCGACATTGCGCTTAAAGTGCTCCCCGCCGAGATGGCTCAAGATCCGGAGCGGCTCGGGCGCTTTCGTCGGGAAGCCAAGGCCCTCGCCCAACTCGACCATCCGAACATCGTCACCATCCACTCTGTCGAGGAATGCGGCGGCATCCACTTTCTGACGATGCAGCTCGTTGATGGACTCCCACTGGACCGCCTGATTCCTCAAGGTGGACTCCCAGTCGAGCAGATCATCGAGATTGCCAGTGCTCTGGGGGATGCGCTGGCGGCGGCGCATGAGAAAGGCATCGTGCATCGCGACCTGAAGCCTGCGAATGTCATGGTTTCGAATGAAGGCCGGGTCAAGGTGCTCGACTTCGGACTTGCGAAGGATATTCGAGCAGCGAGTTTGAGCGATGCCACCCTGACCTCAGACAGCCGGACGCAAGTTGGGGTGGTAATGGGGACGCCAGCCTACATGTCTCCTGAACAAACATCGGCCCGCCCGCTCGACCACCGCACCGATATTTTTTCTCTCGGAGTCATGCTTCACGAGATGGCGACCGGGCGCAGGCCGTTTGAAGGAACATCGTCGGCCGAGCTGGTCTCTTCGATTTTGCGCGATACTCCACCGTCCGTCACGGATATGCGTCCTGATCTGCCCAGCGATTTGGCCCGCGTCGTTCGGCGCTGTCTGGAGAAGGATCCTCGGCATCGTCTGCAGACTGCGCGCGACGTGAGCAACGAATTCCGCGATCTGGCGCGACAGACCTCTCAGAAAGTAACGCCGGCAAAGACTTCCACCCCGCGCACTGTAGCCGCGCCCGACTCCGTCCGCGCCGATGAAGGCTTCTGGGTCGCGGTGCTGCCCTTCAAATACAGCGGAGGAAACGCCGACCTTGCCGCGCTGGCTGACGGTTTGACGGATGACATTGTCACGAACATGTCGAAGTTCTCCTACTTGCGCGTTGTGGCGCGCGGATCGACCGCGCAATACGCGCAGCGCACGCTCGATGTGCGCACCGCCGCCAAGGAGCTAGGCGCGCGCTATGTGATGGAAGGCAGCATCCGGCAGGCGGGAGCTAAAGTTCGCATGGCGGTGCAACTGGTCGACGCCAACGCCGGCTCCAGTCTTTGGGCAGAAACCTACGACCGTCCGTTCACGCCAGAAGAGACGCTCGATGTGCTCGACGATGTCGTGCCGCGCATCGTGGCCACGGTCGGAGACGCACAGGGCATTCTGGCCCACAGCATGACCGAGGCGCTTCGCAATCGCGATCCGGAATCGCTCACACCCTACGAGGCGCTGCTGCGCAGCTTCGGATTTCATCAGCACGTGAGCGAGGACGAACACCTGGCGGGAATTGCGGCACTGGAGAGCGCCGTGAAGAAAGCTCCAGAACACGCCGATTGCTGGGCGATGCTGTCGTGGCTCTATCGCGCCGAATACACGCATGGATATCACTCACGGCCCGATTCGATGGATCGCTCGCTGACGGCGGCGCGACGTGCCGTGCACCTTGCGCCTGCCAGTCAGTTGGCGCACGCCGCGTTGGCATCAGCCCATTTCTTCCGTGGAGAACTGGGCGAATTTCGCGCTGCGGCCGAGCGTGCCCTGGCTCTCAACCGGATGCAGGGATACACCACGGCTTTTCTTGGGCTGCACTTCGCCTATTCCGGGGACTGGGAACGCGGTTGCGCGCTGGCGGAAGGTGCGACGGAACTCAATCCCAATCATCCCGGATGGTACTGGTTGCCGCTGGTCATCAATGCGTATCGCCAGCATGACGGAGAGCGGGCGCTGCAGCATGCGGTCAAAATCAACATGCCCGGCCTGTGGACCGCGCAAGTCGCGCTCACGGTCGTGAACAGCCAGCTTGGAAAGATGGATCAGGCACGCAATGCGCTGCGTGCGTTGTTGGCCGCCCGTCCTGATTTTGCGGCGCGTGCGCGGGAAGACCTCAGCATCTGGTGGCAGCCGGAGATGGTGGAACAGATGCTCGGCGATCTGGGCAAGGCCGGGTTGACTCCATCGGGAGCTGCGGCGTCTCCGCGGACGTCATCCGTCACAGTTCCAGCGCACACGGCGTCGGGAGAAAGCCGAACCGACGAAGGCTTCTGGGTCGCGGTGCTGCCGTTCAAGTACGCGGGCGCAAGCGCCGAGCTGAAAGCGCTGGCTGATGGATTATCCGAAGAAATCGTCACTGGACTGTCACGCTTCTCCTATCTGCGCGTGATTGCGCGTGGCTCGACGGCAAAATATTCCAGCGAATCCGGAGACGTGCGAGCCATCGGCAAAGAACTCGGCGCGCGCTACGTGATGGAAGGCAGCATCCGGCAAGCAGGAAATAAGTTACGGCTTGCGGTCCAACTTGTAGACGCTGTCTCTGGCGCTCACCTCTGGGCCGAGAACTATGAGCGCGCCTTCAGCCCCGAGGCGGTATTTGAGTTACAGGACGACTTGGTTCCGCGGATCGTTTCGACGGCCGCTGATATGAACGGAGTCCTGACCCGCGACATGAGCGAAGCGGTGCGCGGTCGTGCTCCCGAACAGATGAGCCCCTACGAGGCAGTGTTGCGTAGCTTCGGCTACTTGCAGCGGGTTACACCCGAAGAGCTGGCCACTTCGCTGGCTGGTCTGGAGCAGGCGGTGGAGAAGGCGCCAAACTATGCCGATGCGTGGGCTATGCTGGCGTACTTGTGCGTCCAAGACTACGCGCAAGGAGTCAACCTTCAGGCGGATGCCTTGACCAGCGGGCTAATCGCCGCGCGGCGGGCCGTTGAGGCGTCGCCGTCCAATCCTCTGGCGTACGTCAGTCTTGCCCAGGTGCTCTTCTTCCACAAGGAATTTCAGAGTTTCCGGAATGCAGCCGAGCGGGCTGTTGTACTCAACCCCATGGACGGGAACTCCATCGCCTTTCTGGGCGAGTTGCTGACTTATGCCGGCGACCGGGACCGCGGACTCGCGCTGGCGGGGAGCGCCAAGCAGCTCAATCCCAATCATCCCGGATGGTACTGGTACGCTGACTTCTACAACGCGTACCGCCAGGGCGACTATGGCGGGGCTCGCGATTTCGCCCTGAAGATCAATCTGCCCGGACAATGGGCTTCCCACGCAATGCTAGCCGCCGCGTGCGGCCAGCTCGGGGAACGGGCGGCTGCCGCGAAGGCAATACGTGATCTCCTGCATCTGTGGCCCAACCTTGGGCAGACCGTGCGCCAGGAATTCAAGAAATGGTGGGATCCCGAGTACGTCGAGAGCGTGATTGACGGACTCCGCAAGGCGGGGCTGGAGATTGGTGACGAGTCGGCAACGGCTATTGCAGGGAAGGCTCCCAACTCCGGCGCACTTCACGCCGACGAAGGTTTCTGGGTTGCCGTGCTGCCGTTCAAGTACGCGGGCGCAAATGCGGAGCTGAAAGCTCTCGCGGATGGCTTGTCCGAGGAAGTTATCACCGGCCTGTCGCGCTTCTCGTATCTGCGCGTGATCGCGCGCGGCTCGACTGCAAAATATTCGAGTGAATCGGGCGACGTGCGAGCCATCGGCAAAGAACTCGGCGCTCGCTATGTGATGGAAGGCACTCTCCGTCAGGCGGGAAACAAACTGCGTCTCGCGGTCCAGCTGGTGGATGCTGTCTCCGGCGCCCATCTCTGGGCGGAGAACTATGAGCGCGCCTTCGGCCCGCAAGCGGTTTTCGAGTTGCAGGATGATTTGGTTCCACGGATCGTCGCCACGGTCGCTGATCAATATGGAGTACTGCCACGTACAATGAGCGAAGCGCTGCGCAGCAAGAGTGAAGATTCCCTCACGCCGCATGAGGCGTTGTTGCGTGCCTTCAGCTACTTCACGCGCATCACTTCCGAGGAACATGCGGCTGTGCGCGCAATTCTGGAACGCGCCGTCCGCGAGGCGCCGGACCATGCCGATTGCTGGGCCATGTTGTCCATGATTTATCGCGGCGAATTCGCGCAGGGATATAATGCCGGCCCGAACCCTTTGGATCGCGCTCTGGCTGCGGCTCAACGCGCGGTGGATTTGGCGCCGACCCACGCCCTGGGCCACTACGCGCTGGCAACGGTCTATTTCTTCCGCAAAGAGATGGTCCCGTTCCGCGCCGAGGCGGAACGCGCGCTAACGCTCAATCCGCTGGACGCCGGAGCAAGGGCCCACCTCGGCCAGTTCATTGCCCAAGCGGGCGATTGGGACCGCGGCTGCGAGATGGTTGACTCCGCCATGCAGCTGAATCCCAACTTTCCGGGTTTCGTCTATTTCACCAAATGTTTTAACGCTTACCGGCTAGGAAAGTACGAGGAGGTGGTAGAGGCCTTCGCACGTGCCAACTTGCCCGGCTACTTCCATACCCACGCGATGCGTGCTGCCGCACTCGGCCAACTGGGCCGCGCGGACGAGGCACGGAAAGCCCTGCAAGAGCTACTGACCCTTCGTCCGGACTTCGCCGCCGCAGCACGCCAGGAATACGGAAAATGGCTCGACTCCGAATTCGTTGGGCACATCATCGACGGCCTGCGCAAGGCGGGGCTGGAGATTGCCGCCGAGCCATCATCGCCAGGCGCAAATTTGGTTGGAGGTCATCGAATCGAATAACCACCATCGACACGAATCGTGGTGCCCGTCACAAAATCCGAGGCTCGTGAAGCTAGATATACAGCAGTCCCAGCAATTTCCTCGGACCGTCCCCATCGACCGGCTGGAGTGCGCGAAAGAATTTCGTTGTTTAGCGGCATTGTTTTTACAGGGGCGGTCATGTCGGTCTCAATCCATCCTGGGGGTGAGAACAGGAAGGGATGGAATATGCACCCCATCGCCCCGTAGCCTTCCTGTGATACCTTACGGTCCGATGATTACAGTCGGAATTGACCTTGCTGCTCAGCCGGCGAATACAGCAGCTTGCTCCATTCTCTGGAAAGCTGACGCTGCCGAAGTTCAGCAGATTTCGTGCAATCTCAGCGATGCCGATCTTCTTGGACTTGCTGCGACAGGACACAAAGTCGGAGTCGATATTCCGCTCGGTTGGCCGTCTGCTTTCGTCCGGGCTGTAGTTAGCCATCAACTGTTTCTCCCTTGGCCGGGCGAACCCAACACGCGTGAACTCCGGTACAGGAAGACGGATCTTTTCGTGATCGAGCAAACTGGTTATAACCCCTTAAGCGTGTCTACCGACCGAATTGGAGTGGCGACCATGCGGGTAGCTTCACTGATGAGCAGAATGGTGGAGCCCCCGGAGCGCTCCGGAACCGGGAAGCTGGTCGAGGTATATCCAGCTGTTGCTCTGACTCGGTGGGGCTTCGATCCGCGAGGTTACAAGGGAAAGAAAGGTCGCGAAATTAGGCAAAAGCTAGTGGCGCTTTTCTTACAAAGAACCCGAGGCTGGATGCGTATCTCCGAGTTAGATTCCGGAAGCTGCCTTGATAGCGACAATGCTTTCGATGCTCTGGTTTGTGCCCTGATCGCTCGTGCGAACGCCCTTCTGCTAACCGAACCTATACCGTCCGCTTTCAGCGCGCTAGCAAGCACAGAAGGATGGATTGCATTGCCCCTAGCGGGCAGTCTCGATAAGCTAGTCGCCGTCAGCAAATAGAGCTTTCGCTAGCGGGCTCATTGGCCGTGCCTGTTCACGATGGTCGTGTTAGCCTTTCGCTGTTCAACTTGGATAATGCAAGACGCCATGGCAGATCGAACTTACCAATGCGTTTTGTCGGTATATTGAAATCGCTCAGCTGGCGTAGTCTTACGTTTTCATTAACGCCACTCCTCCGAAGGTCATCTCAAACTGTTGAGCGCTTTTGCGCGTAATGTCGGATTCGCGGAGGGCCTCTTCAGTGATTGGTACTCTCTCTAGAGCTCGCGGTTCAACCTTGATTGCTCCTGAACCATAAGATTTTGCGACCCGGTGAAGGTTTGCAATCGTGTCAGGGTGGGTCAGCAGCCTCCACACTTGCTCAACAAACTCTTCCTCCGTTGCAATGGGGTAAACGCACAAGAAGCCCGTCAAGGGCACAACGCCTGCCTTATTTCGAATAAACCTCGCATTGCGTCGGCCAAGATATGCAAATAAGAAAGGTGGCACACGCCTTGTCTCCATTTTGTACCAAGGGTGCCTCTGTTTAATTAGCGCGCGTTTGTCAGTATCCCCCTTTTCGCCCGAAAGTATGTACTCCTGAAGGGCATCGGGGAAAATACCAATCTCACGACCGTCTAAAGACAAGAGGTATGTTGGCCTACCACTCTCGTCTAAAGTTGCTAGGTCTCCTACGGTAATCTCGTCTTTTTCTATGTCTCTCGTTCGGCCAACGGCACGTACAAAGAACTGTTTCGGGAGCCCGCGCGAGCTTATTTGCTCGCCAGTCATAAAGAAAAAGTCGTTATCGCCTGTCGCGACTTGTAGTGCACCCCTGTAGAACTGGACACGGAAGTTAGTTAGGCTTGGGGCCTCCG